>NZ_JADDJF010000150.1 GCF_017811755.1 Pararhodobacter sp. SW119
GTGATCGGACCGATCCCCTCGATCTTTCCGATGCGCTGACACGCCGGGTTGCTGCTGAAGAGGGCCCGGATCCGGCGGTTGTACGCGGCAATGCGCCGATCGAGTTCAGCGAGTTCCTCGTGAACGTCCCGCACAAGGTCCCGGAGCATGTCGTCGATCTCGGCCTCGGCTCCCTTTGCCATCCGCGCGAGCGCGTGCCGGAGCCGGCTGATGTCGCGGGCGATCACAACGCCATGCTCGGCAAGAAGACCGCGGATCTGGTTCACAAGCCTGGTCCGATCCGACACCAGCCGCTGACGGATCCGATGAACCGCCTGAATGGCAAGCTGTTCGGAAGATTTCGGCGGCACGAAACGCATCGATGGCCGACCGATGGCTTCACAGATCGCTTCCGCATCGTTGCGGTCGTTCTTGTTCGACTTGACGTAGGGCGTCACGAACTGCGGGCTGATCAGGCGCACCTCATGGCCGAACTCGGCAAGCATCCGCGCCCAGTAATGCGCCCCGTTTGATGCTTCCATGCCCACGACGCAGGGCGGAAGTTCCGAAAAGAACTGCGCCACCGCCTCTCGCCGAAGCGTCTTGCGCAAGACGGTTTTCTCGCGTGCGTCGACGCCGTGAACCTCGAACACATATTTGGCCAGGTCCAATCCAATCCGAACGATCTGCATGATACCCTCCTTTTGCAGGTCAAGGTCGAGTTCACCCCGCGAAGGCGGCGGGGTCCATACCATTGGCTCCTGTTTTGCAAGGGGTTTCTTGAGCGACGTGTATCGAAGCAGGTTGCGGTCATTTGTCCGGCCTGTGTGTGCGGTGCTAGTGACCGCTGGCCTTGATGAAGTCCGCTTGCCGGGTCCCTATCAGAGGAACGAGCTGTCACGCCATGACAATACCTCGGGGTGTCCCGGTAGCGGTCGTGTTCGATCATCATCACTCACTTCTGCCCTTGCATCTCGTCGCGACGCCGTTGCGGCGACGCTTGTAGCTCTCTTTCGTCAAATGGCCGGTGCGGCCTTGTAGTTCTCTCCCTTCACGAGCAGTGCCCATGCCGTACGGGCGGTCTTGTTGGCGATGGCCACGGCCACGAGCCGCGTTGGTTTGCGTTCGAGCAGGGATCTGACCCAGGCGCCGGTCCGGGTATTGGTCGTTCCGGCGCGCCTTGTCACCGAGGTGGCGCCGACGACCAGCAATCGGCGCAGATACGTAACCCACGATCAACTGCGTATGCACCTCGCCGACTTCCTCGCAGCCTACAACTTTGCGCGTAAGCACCCGGTTTTTACCGCAGCGGCTGATCCTTGACGCGCCTAGTTCCGACGCGACCTGATGGACACAATCCCGCTGGTCGCATTGACGCAAATTGGTGTCTCAGGATCCGGCGCG
>NZ_JADDJF010000151.1 GCF_017811755.1 Pararhodobacter sp. SW119
TCATGACCCGGCATCGAAATGGCGCCCCGCTCGGGCATCCATGATCGCGTCTTCGAGAGCCGACGCCTTCCCCTCGAAAATGCTCCCCATATCCCGGAGATACTGCGGTGTGATGTCGACATGCCGGGTCCCCTCACTGTCGAACCCGTTCCGGTGGACGCAGTCGTGCCGCTTCGGCGAACTTCTGACCGCGGCCGGCGTTCGCAACCGTGACGAATGGCAGCTACCCCGGGCCACAATGCAGCGTCCCTCGCCGGGACCGAACGTCAGCGAAGGTCCGTCCGCGACGAGGCGCGGATCGCTGCGTGCGCGAAACGGTGCCGGCGAGCCAGCGTGAGTTTGGGCTCCAAGCGGACTCAGCCAGCACGATCGACTCACTGCAAGGCTGCGTCATTTACTGCCAAGGGCTGGGCCACCGGGCCAGCCCCTTGCATTTCGTGTTGCAGGTGGGGTTCCGCCGACGCGGGCGCGATCCTGTCGATAGCGGGCACTTTGGTTCGGTGCTATAGCCCCATCCATGCGCCTGTTCATCATCGACACCCTCTCCACGGTGGTGTTCTTCACCATCGTCGCGACCTTCAGCGAACTCGTGATTGCCGGCATGAACCCGGCTGAGGTTCTGACGACGCGACTCGTGATGGTGCCGATCATGATCGTGACCGGACGTCCCTACACGGGTTGGCGGGACTGGCTTCATCGTCAGATACGACCGAACCGGCGATCTGGTGCCGCGCTGACCGACATCGCCGCGTTCGTGTCTTCCCAGGTTCCGGTCTATGGCGCGACCTTGATACTCGCCGGCGCCAGCCTGCAACAAGCAGCCGTCGCAATCCTCTCTGCGATTGTTTTCATGATCCTACTGGCCCGGCCCTTCGGGCTTTTCGTGGATCGCGTCAGGCAACTTTTCGGCATCGTGCTGCCGTAGTCACGTGCGAAGGGCAGGCTCCGGCATTGTCACGCGGATGGAGCGGATGCACCTGCGCTGTGCGTCAAGGGCCCGCTTCGATCGCAAAGCTGATCTCAGGGTCAAAGTCTCCCGATGATTTCCTCGCGAGCCGTTACAAGAGGTGACAGCATGCCAGCAAGCAGCTCGACGTTAAGCTGCAACACGAAATGCAAAGGGCTGGGCCCCCGGGGAGCCATTCCGTGCTGTAGGACACATTTCCTCTTCTGCGGCCATCAGGAGTTGGCCGGTGAGTGAGCATCTCGCCCTTGATCCTCGCGAGGATGCGAGAGAGTATCTATATGGCTGCAAGGCCCTACGATCCTTACGAATGCCTTACAGCGACAAATAAAATGGCTCTCAAACCATAATTTTGCTTCCGCTCCTGAAATTCCGCCAATATATGGCTTGG
>NZ_JADDJF010000152.1 GCF_017811755.1 Pararhodobacter sp. SW119
CCTCAAACGCCGTATCTTTCCGCCTGTCCATTCGCGCTTCTCCATGGTCGTTCAGCAAACTCCATGGAATACCAGAATGGGCAGCCCCTGCTGGGGCATGCCCCAGCAGGGGCTCATGGCCCCAACCCAAAGCGAATTTCCAGACATCAGGGTACAGTACCGCGCAGTGCTGGATGTAGACGGAAAGCAGATGCGTGAGCCAGCCGAGCTGAGCGTCGAACTGGAAGAACAGATCCTCTTCGGACACGTCTGGATCGATTTGGTCCTCAAGTGCCGCAATGAACTCCGGGTCGTCCAAAGGGTTATCGCTTATGCGGGGCGTAGCCCCTGCCTGCGCGACCGGCGCTTCCTCTGGAGGAAAGAGAGACTGGATCCGCACACGACTATGCGCATCGGCCCTTTCGAGTGAACGGGATTCTTCCGATGATGGAAGGAAGTTATCCGAGACCCTCCGAGCTATTGCGGTGTTGTCCTGCATAATCTGCAACAGGGCGCGAGCTATTTTGCGGCGGCTTTCTGGCTCTTCCATCTTCTTGTCTCTCTGCGCGGCGTCTTCGAACAGGGTCCAGGCATGCTCGAAGAGCGCGGCGAGACGGATCGCGCGGCGCCGGGCCTCGCGAGGGCAGGATGTTCTGAGACTCAGGGTGATATGCCCGAGGTCAGCGCGCTTCGGCGTCGTCCTGCTCACGCCTAGGCTGTAAGCGATACCGTGCATATCGCAAGGCGCAACGACCGGAATGCGGCCACGAAACCAGTAGCAATTGCCTCGCTTTGTCAGGAAAGCCGCTCTGCCCATACCCTCTGCTCCGAATCTCTGGGCGCAGCAATGTGCGACACCCGTGGACGCAGAGGACAGACACGCACGGAACTGCGTCGCGCGAGCTCCTTAGTGCGTTGATCTTGTTGGGTTTTCTTGTGAGTTGGCTCCGGCGGTAGGGATCGAACCTACGACCAATTGATTAACAGTCAACTGCTCTACCGCTGAGCTACGCCGGAATCGTGCGCTTCATACCAACGTGGCAGCGAGAGGTCCAGAGGGTCTCGCGACTAGCGCAGGCTGTTTTTTTGCGAAGCAGGCGCGCATTTACGCGTTGGAAGTTCCTCGGATTTACCGGAGAGCGCACTACACGGCTCAACCCGGTGGTGCGCGAGCGCTTCATCGGAACTCCGTCGTCGCCCATTTGCCGGAGATATGCGCAGAAGTTGGTGCCGCTTTATCAGGCGGCCGTTTGCAGCTGGCGGAGCCCGTCGCGGAACTCAACCCCTTAAGACCTCTGCATGGTTGAGGATTCCCCGGCCTTGTCTGCCGTGCTATTGTCCGGTGGGGCAGTTTCCGGG
>NZ_JADDJF010000153.1 GCF_017811755.1 Pararhodobacter sp. SW119
TGAACCGCCCCGGGTTTCCGAGAGAGTAAAAGTCTCAAAGGATGAGCCCCATGAATCAGAAGAAGCCCACCCCGAAGTACACGGCCGAGTTCCGCGAGCGCGGCGTTCGGCTGTATCGCGAGCAGCGTCCCGATTACACCAGCGACAACGCGGCCTACCGCGCGATCGCGTCGAAGCTTGGCTGTTCCCACGACACGCTTCGCGCCTGGTGTATTCAGGCATCGCGTGACGCCGGCGAGTGCAGTGGCTTGAGCAGTGCTGAGAGGGCGCGGATCAAGGAGTTGGAGCGCGAGGTCAAGGAGCTTCGCACCGCCAACGAGATCCTGAAGAAGGCGTCAGCGTATTTTGCCCAGGCGGAGCTCGACCGCCCGTTTCGCAAATGATCGCCTTCATCGAAGAGCATCGCAAGGTCTTCGGGGTCGAGCCGATCTGCCGCGTTCAGCCGATCGCCCCGGCTACCTTCCACAGGCATGCCGCCATTGCCCGCAACCCCGACCTGGCCTCTGATCGCGCCAGGCAGGACGCGCAGGATTTCGAGAAGGTCAAGGAGGTCCACGACAAGAGCAAGGGCCGCTACGGGGCGCGCAAAAACTGGCATCAGCTTCGCCGAAACAAGCACGATATCGCACGCTGCACCGTGGAGCGGCTCATGCGAGAACATGGATTACAAGGTGTTACACGCGGCATGAAGAAGACCACGATCCCCGATCCGTCGCAGCCCTGCCCGGATGACAAAGTCAACCGGGAGTTCAAGGCTGACGCTCCCAACCAGCTCTGGGTGTCCGACTTCACCTATGTGTCGACATGGATGGGGATGGTCTACGTCGCCTTCATCATCGATGTCTTCGCCCGCAAGATCGTTGGCTGGCGCGTCTCGACCTCAATGACCACGAGCTTCGTGCTGGATGCCCTGAACCAGGCCATCTGCCAGCGCTGTCCCACTGAGGCGAGTGGGTTGATCCATCACTCCGATCGCGGCAGCCAGTACTTGTCCATCCGTTACACTGAGCGGCTGGCCGACGCAGGCATCGATACCTCGGTCGGCAGCGTCGGAGACAGCTACGACAACGCGCTGGCTGAAAGCATCATCGGCCTGTTCAAGACCGAGGTCATCAACTTCCTTGGCCCGTGGAAATCCATGGGCCAGGTCGAATGGGAAACCCTGACGTGGGTGAGTTGGTACAACACCGAGCGGCTACACAGCGCCATCGGCCACCGGCCGCCCGAAGAAGCGGAGGAAGCATTCTATGCAAGCATGAACGCCCTTGAAAAAGCCGCGTAAGTTTTGAACAAACAAGCCTCTCGGAAACCCGGGGC
>NZ_JADDJF010000154.1 GCF_017811755.1 Pararhodobacter sp. SW119
TGAACTGGCCCCCATTTCGACCGGACAGTCAGGCATGAACATGGAGGCTTAGGCCTATGCCTGAGCACGTGCTTATGTCTGACATTGAAATCATCACCGATGGCGGCCGCCGGCGCCGCTGGTTGTCTTCCGAAAAGCTCCGGATCGTCGAGGAAACGCTGGACGGCCGGGAGAGCATTTCCGTGGTCGCCCGCCGCAATGGCGTTGCGCCCAATCTCTTGTATCGTTGGCGCCGCCTGATGCTGGAAGGAGGGAGCGTCGCGGTGGCGGGCGATGACGATGTGACCAGCAACCGGACCGTTCGGCAACTGGAAGACCGCGTCCGGGAACTTGAGCGCCAGCTTGGGCGCAAGACGCTGGAGGTGGAAATCCTGAAGGAGGCGTTGGACAAGGCAAGGTCAAAAAAACCGACCTTGCTTGCGCAGTCGCCGCTTCGGGACGGTTCCCGATGAGCGCCGTGGCCGAAACCCTGGGCGTGTCGCGCTCGAACCTGCATGACCGGGTGAGCGGGAAGACCAAGCCGCGTCGGCGCTACCATAAAGCGCAAGACGCGGCGCTGCTGCCATTGATCGAACAGCTGGTCGCGGAGCGCCCGACCTACGGCTACCGCCGCATCACGGCGGTTCTCAACCGTCAGCTGCGCAGCAAGGGCCTTGCCCCGGCCAATCACAAGAGGGTTTACCGCATCATGAAGGCCAACAACCTCCTGCTCGCCCGCAAATATACCGAGCGGCCCGAGCACACCCATGACGGCAAGGTTGTCGTCCTACGCTCGAACCTGCGCTGGTGCAGTGACGGCTTCGAGTTCACCTGCTGGAACGGCGACATCATCCGCGGCGCCTTCATCATCGATGCCTGCGACCGCGAGGTGATCGCCTGGCGGGCGGTGGTCAATGCCGGGATCAGCGGATCGGACGTGCGCGACATGATGCTGGAGGCGGTCGAGAAGCGCTTCGGCACGTTCCGCGCGCCCGCTGCCGTCGAGATCCTGTCGGACAACGGCGCGCCCTACACCGCCAGGGAGACAAGGATCTTCGCGCGACAGCTCGGGCTGAAGCCCTGCTTTACCCCGGTGCAGAGCCCGCAAAGCAATGGAATCTCGGAGGCCTTCGTCAACACGCTGAAACGCGACTACGTGCACGTCTCGCCGCTTCCCGAAGCCGAAACCGTACTCGGATTGATCGCCAAGTGGATCGAGGACTACAATGACAACCATCCGCACTCAGGGCTGAAGATGCGCTCGCCCCGCGAGTTCATCGCAGCTCAAATCGCAACCGCCTGACTGTCCGGTGAAACGGGGGCAAGATCA
>NZ_JADDJF010000155.1 GCF_017811755.1 Pararhodobacter sp. SW119
GAGAGGGGCATGACGACGCCGCCCATATCATCGATATCCTCCCATTTGCGCCTGTGTGACCAGTATCCGAGCCGGACCCCGTCTCCGTTTCCCCTCGGCTTCTGCCGGGCAATAGGTGCCTCCGTCTCCAACAGGTAGAGATGGTAGGCGTCCTTGTCCTTGTAGTAGCCGACGCCACCGCCATTGGCGTCGTCGAAGGCTTCGATGCGAGCGGCGATTTCGTCATGCGGCATGCGCCGATCATACACGGGGGCACATCAGGGCGGATGATTCACTTTGCCGCAGGCCGCCTGACTTGCGCGCTCAGCGGCGAGGGGTTCGAAACATGGGATGCAATATCATCGTGGTTTCCCGCCACCGCCGGGCGATCCGGTTCCCCCGACCCTGCGCAATTGGCTGCACCCGCTGCGCGCGTGCTTCACGGCCCCCAGTTGGTAGCATGTGCTCGTCCTGGTGATGGGGGCAGTGCTGGCACCGGGCAAGCGTATCGTCAGCGCCTGCCTGCGGATGACCGGGCGCGCCGCGGCAAACAATTTCGCAAGCTACCATCAACTCCTCAACCGCGCCCGCTGGGATGGTCGCGCGATGGCACGCCGCCTGCTGGTCATGATCATCGATCGCCTCGTGCCGGAGGGGCCGGTGGTCATCGGAATGGACGATACCATCGAACCCCGGTGGGGACGGCGGATCACCGCGCGCGGCATCTATCGCGATCCCGTCCGCTCCAGCCATGGCCATTTCGTCAAAGCGAGCGGCTTGCGCTGGCTGAGCTTCATGGTGCTGACGCCGGTCCCGTGGGCGGGCGTCGTGAAGGCCTTGCCGGTGTTGACCCTGCTCGCTCCGTCGGCGCGCTCCGACCACCAGCGCGGCCGCCGGCACAAGCTGCTCACCGACTGGGCTCGGCAGGGGGCGCTCCAGCTCTGCCGCTGGTTGCCGGCGCGCGACATCGTCTTCGTGGGCGACAGCAGCTTCGCCTTCCATGAACTGGCCTACGTCATCGCCGGCCGGGCGACCCTCATCAGCCGGCTGCGGCTCGACGCCAATCTCTTCGCACCCCCTCCGAAGCGCCATGCGCACTCCATCGGGCGACCGGCACAGAAGGGATCGCCCTTGCCCAAGCTGAGGACGCTGCTCTCCAACCCGGCCACGCCCTGGCGCAGGATCACCGTGTCCGCGTGGTATGGCCGCAAGCAGGAGA
>NZ_JADDJF010000156.1 GCF_017811755.1 Pararhodobacter sp. SW119
CTTCTTTGGTTGCCGCCCGTGATGCAAGAGGCCTGTGACCCTATTGGCGTGTGATCGAGTGCGCACTTCTTTCAGGCCTACATTATGCGGCATTTCCAGAAGCCGCTGGCCAATATGGTGATCTGCGGATCGGGTCCAAATCTTCGGGCCGAGCTTTTCGCTCTGAGTTCGACCATGGTTTTCCCAATCCAGATCTGTTCGATCAATGCGCCCATTCAGGTCGTCGACTTCTCACACCCCCTTGGTACCGACATTGGTTGCTTACGACATGTAGATCATGCAGCCACCAGCGCCGGATCTCGGTAATCCTCGTTCTTGGTCAGCATCGCCCAGATCTGCCGCGCCATCCGGTTGGCCAGCGCGATCCCGACCAGCATCTTCGGCTTGCGCGCTAGCTTCCGTCCGATCCAGCTCTCGGCCGGGACCTTGTGGCGCGCGCGGCCTGTGATCCGCGACATCGCGCCGATGATCAGGAGCCGCCGGATGTCGGCTTGGCCCGCCTTCGATATCCGCCCGAGCCGTGCCTTGCCGCCGGTCGAGTGCTGGCGTGGCACAAGCCCCAGCCAGGCCGCAAAGTCCCGGCCACTCTTGAACTCTACCATGTCGGGGGCGAAGGCCTCAACCGCCAGCGCGGTCAGGGGGCCGACACCGGGCATCGTCTGCAGGCGTCGCGCTGTGTCAGTCTCGGCCGCGAGCGCCTTCAAGGCCTTGGTCTTCGCCTCTATCCTCTCCGTTTTCTCTGCAATCTGCACCAGCAGGTCCTGGCACTCCGCGGTGACAAGGGCGGGCAAATCGCAGTCGGGATCCTCCACGACCGCCGCGATGCGCTTCACGTGGCAGAGGCCGATGGGGAACACATGACCATATTCGTAGAGCACGGCCCGCAGCGCGTTCACGAGTTCTGTGCGCTGGTGGACCAGCCGTTCGCGACCGCGGAACAGTACCGCCCTGGCCTGCTGCTCTGCCGTCTTCGGCTCGACGAAGCGCATCTCGGGCTGGCGCGCCGCGATCACGATCGCCTCGGCATCGGCGGCATCGTTCTTCTGCCGCTTTACAAAGGGCCGAACGTATTGCGGTGCAATCAGCCGCACCTCGTGCCCGAGTGCCGTCATCTCCCGCGCCCAATAGCTCGCGCTGGGGCAGGCCTCGAACACCACCAGACAGGCGGGCTGTGCCGCCATGAATGCCCGGAACT
>NZ_JADDJF010000157.1 GCF_017811755.1 Pararhodobacter sp. SW119
TCTAGTGTTCTGGATGGTATCTATCTGATCGACTGACGCCGCGCGCCCGCCTCCGAAAGTCCAGCGTCTTCCAAGGCGCACGGGATCAAGTCGAGAGGGCTGCTACTGCCTTGTTCAGGCTCGGCCCCGACCTGTTGCGATATAATTTTTGGGGGTGTCCGCAAGCCGAGATCATCCCACTCACCCTACGCGAACCATGCCCCTGTTGCGGCGGCGCAAGGCGCATGATCGAGATCTTCCGGCGCGGGCAAAAACCGATGTCGCGCGCACCTCCGAGGGGGCAAGCCGCCGCATGACATACCGCCTGTCAGATGCCAGTCAACGCCACCGCTTGCCCCCAGCAAGTGCGGCCCGAACAGGCTGTGCCTGTCCATCTTCAGCGCGACAAACGCCAGCAATCACGCCAGAACGAGCAGCTTTGTCGGAATCATCGAACCAGTTTGCGCCCGCCTCAAGCAGCATGCGCACCTTCAGCCGCACCCCTGATGAAGCCGTTGCTCCAGCCCTCTGCGCACTTTCCCCATAGGATGATCCAAGACCCCCGCGGCTTCCTCCTTGGAAGGTTCTCCAACGCGGGTCGTCGTCGCGCGATTGCGCAGCGTTCCGACGCGACCCGCATCAGAAAACCTTCACCTTTGCAGTAAATGTTGCAGTCTGGCCGACGACCGCTCGGAGCCCATCAGCGACATTCAAGCACGCCGCAGCATGGGAGGCCCTTTCGCAGGTGCGGCATCACGTTCGGCCCTCACCTGCCATTCGTACGCTGCCAGACGCTGCGATGCAACTTCCCTGAAACAGCCATTCGTGCGTTGCGCAGCAGGTCTGGCGGCACGGCACATGCCGTGGGCATTTTCCGCCATCCTGCGACCCGTAGAGGCGCCTTCGCCCGGCGGCCCGCAGTGGCCGATCATGTCTGCCGAGGCATCGAGGCCGGTGACCCGTGCGCCGCCCTGTGCGAGCCGGGTGGCCAAGCTTTTTCAGCATGCCGGCGCCTTCGGTGGAGCGGCCGCCGCCCTTGCCGCAGATGGTCACGGGTGTCTTGCCGGCAGGAATTTCGCCCACCCGAGCTTCGAGTGCAGCCAGCGGGATGTGCACGGCGCCAGTCACGTGGG
>NZ_JADDJF010000158.1 GCF_017811755.1 Pararhodobacter sp. SW119
TCGTGCCGGCCGTGCTGTCAGGTGCTCGGCAGGCGGTAGTCCTGTTGTTTCGTCAGCATGGCCCAGACGATCCGGGCGGCCTTGTTGGCCATTGCGACGGTGGCCAGCCGGAACGGCTTCGCGGTCAGAATTTTCGCCGTCCAGAGATCGACGCGTTCGGGATGCTTCTTGCCCATCAACGCGCGCGACGTCATGCCGACGATCAGCAGCTTTCTGATGTAGCGGTCGCCCTTCTTGGTGATCTTTCCGAGCCGCTCCTTGCCGCCGCTGGATTTGTTCAAGGGCGTCAGCCCCAGCCAGGCAGCCAGATCGCGCCCGGTCCGGAACTGTTTTGCGTCGCCGATCGTGGCGATGATGGCGGAGGCGGTGATCGGACCGATCCCGGGCATGCGCATCAGCCTCCGGGCGTCTGCATTCATCGTGGCATGCTGCTCGATCATCTTGGTGTAGCCGACGACACGCATGTTGAGGCCCATCAGTTGGTGGCAAAGCGTCCCGAGAATGCCGTTAGCCAGCTCAGGCATTTCGGGCCGGTCCCCGTCGAGATGGCGTTTGGCGAAGGCGAGGACAGCTTCGACCCCGGTCGGCAGGACATGGCCGAACTCGCGCAAGATGCTGCGGACCATGTTCACGACCTGGGTTCGCTGCCGGACCACGAGATCGCGGGTGCGGTGGATCGTCAGGATCGCCTGCTGATCCTCCGTTTTCAGTTCGACGAACCGCATCGTGGGGCGGCGCACGGCCTCGCAGATCGCCTCGGCGTCGATCGCGTCGGTCTTGCCTCGTTTAACATAGGGCTTCACGTAGCTCGCCGGCATCAGCCGGATGTCGTGACCGAGCTTTCGCAATTCGCGACCCCAGTGATGGGCGGACCCGCACGCCTCCATACCGACGACGCAGGGCGGCAGGGCCTCAAAGAATTGCAGAAGCTTCGCGCGCTTGATCGTCTTGTTGAAGATGACGCGCCCATTCGCAGAAATCCCGTGAACCTGAAAAACGTCCTTGGCCAAATCCAGGCCGACTGTCTTAACTGTCATTGGGTGGCTCCTCTCTCAGCAGTTGA
>NZ_JADDJF010000159.1 GCF_017811755.1 Pararhodobacter sp. SW119
CTTGGGTCCACGGGGCGGTCCCGGCGTCGCCTCGGCATCCTGGGTCGTCGCGGCGCTTCAGGGAAGTGGCATCGGTGCCGCTGTCGCCGTTCTTACTGACGGGCAGCTTTCAGGCCTCAATCATGGCTTTGTGGTCGGGCAGATCGGCCCCGAGGCTGCCGAAGGCGGCTTGCTTGCCATCGTGCGTGATGGAGATCCGATCGAAGTCGATCTTGGCAATCGCGCGGTCAATCTGTTGCTGCCCGAGGCAGAGATAAAGGTTCGGTTTTCTACCCTTACCTCATTTATACCAAGCGAACGCAAAGGCTGGCTAGCGATCTATCAGGCCCTCGTCACGCCACTTGAACAGGGCGCGGTGCTACGGCCGACAGGGCCGGATTAATACCCTTCCCGGGGCGCTGTCAGACAAACCGGGCTTGAGGGGGCCCGATTCAATGCCGATTGACACCATGACTTGTTTCGCAACCTTATCCGGATAGGGATCGAGAAGGCGGAGGCCGGCGCGCTCGACCAGGACATGGAGTCAGCCGAACTTCTGAGCGAATACATGGGTCGCAATACGCATCCGAGAAGCATCGCGCCCTCCTTGACCGCCATGGCTTCGTATTGAGCAACCCGATGTCTGGAAATTTTGCTGAGAGCGGGTCACGCGTCCTGGCATTCCCACTTGATGTAGGCTTCTGTGTCAGAAGCCCATTTCTCGTCGATCTCGACGAGGATGGCGCTGACGAGCCGCAGCAGGGATTCCTCGCTCGGAAAGACCCTGATTTTGGCCGTGCGGCGCTTCAGCTCCTGTTGCACCGCGCGCTCCATCGGTTTCGAGGCGCGCAGTCGGCGGCGATGGTGCTCGGGCAGCGTGAAGACGGCGAGGCCTTCGGGCACGTTCTCCTCGAGCCATGTGGCCAGCTTCGGCGCGGTGTCGCGATAGCTGGCGACCAGCTCGGCCAGCGAGCCTTGTCAGAGGAAACTACTGTGATACGCTGATGACCGGTTGGTTGCGAAGTTTCTCGGCGCGCATTCATGGCTTCTGCCTTGAATATCAATATTCTT
>NZ_JADDJF010000016.1 GCF_017811755.1 Pararhodobacter sp. SW119
TGTCCGAAAATATCCCGGGGGGTGAATTGGCGCAGCCAAGAGGGGGGCAGCGCCCCCCTGACCCGCCTCGTCCAAAGCCCGAAACCGGCGGGCGCAGACCTTGCCAAATCCCTGCCGCACCGTTCGGAACTGCCATACGCTTGCCATACGCTTGCCAGCCCCTTGCCATACACTTTCCGGCACCCTGCCGGCGGGCCGTGCCGGGCGTTCCGCGCCTCAGCGTCGGCGGCGTTCCTTGCGCTGCAGCTTCGCCTTTCCGACGCGTGCCGCCCCTGGTTTGCGCGGGGTGTTGCGGCCTTTTCCGCTGCGTTTCGGCCGCGCAACGGGCGTGTCCTCGACCTCCAGAAGCTCCAGCAGCAGCCCCCCGGTCACCGGCTCGGCCGAGGCCAGCTTGACCAGGACGCGTTGCCCCAAGCCCATGGTCTGGCCGGACTTTTCCCCGGTCAGCGTCTGCGTTTCGGGGTCATGGCGGAAGTACTCGTCGCCCAGGGTGCGGATCGGCACCAGCCCGTCGGCGCCGGTTTCGTCCAGCTTCACGAAAAGCCCGAACCGCGCCACCCCGGCGATCCGGCCGGCGAAGGTCGCCCCCACCCGGTCGGCCAGGAATGCCGCCAGGTAGCGGTCCGTCGTCTCCCGCTCCGCGGCCATCGATCGGCGCTCGGTCTCGGAAATTATCTGAGCGGTTTCAGTCAGATGCTCGATGTCCCAGGCACTCAGCCCGTCCTTGCGCTTCCCCTGCGGCCAGCGATGCGCGCTGATCAGCGCCCGATGCACGATCAGGTCCGAATACCGCCGGATGGGCGAGGTGAAATGCGCGTAGTTCCGCAGCGACAACCCGAAATGCCCATAGTTTTCGGGGCTGTAGTAGGCCTGCGTCATGGCGCGCAGGGTCGACATGTTGATCAGCTCGTCGAACGGGCTGCCCTCGGCCTGCGCCAGCAGCGCGTTCAGATGCCGCGTGTGCAGCACCTGCCCCTTGGCCAGCGTGAAGCCCGAGTTGACCGCAATCTCCCGCAACGCCGCGATCTTTTCCGGGCTCGGTTCCTCGTGCACCCGAAACAGCAGCGCCGAACGGCGCTCGATCAGTTCCTCGGCCGCGGCGACATTCGCCTCGATCATGAATTCCTCGATCAGCCGGTGGGCATCCAGCCTGTCGCGAAACGCGACCGAGGCGACCTTGCCGTCCTCGGAAAGGACGATCTTGCGCTCCGGCAGGTCCAGATCCAGCGGCTGGCGTTTTTCGCGCGCCGCCACGGTGGATCTCCACGCCGCATAAAGGTCCGCCAGCATCTCTGCCAGCGGCCCGGTCGCGTCGTCGTGCCGCCCCTCGAACGCGGCCTGCGCCTGCGCGTAATGAAGCGTCGCGTGCGAGCGCATCATGCCGCGCGTGAATCGATGCGCGATCTTGTGGCCATGCGCGTCCAGCACCATCCGCACGGCCAGCACCGCCCGGTCGACGCCCTCGTGAAGGCTGCAGAGGTCGGCCGACAGCCGTTCGGGCAGCATCGGCACCACGCGGTCGGGGAAGTAGGTGGAATTGCCGCGCTTTCGCGCCTCCCGGTCCAGCTCGGAACCCGGCCGGACGTAATGCGCGACATCGGCGATCGCCACCCAGACGACGAAACCGCCGGGGTTCTTCGGGTCCTTGTCGCGGGCCGCGAAGATCGCATCGTCATGATCGCGCGCATCCGATGGGTCGATGGTGATCAGCGTCAAGTCGCGCAGATCCTCGCGCGTGTCCAGCGGGGCGGGCTCCATCGCCTCGGCTTCGGCCAGGACCTCCTCGGGAAACGCGTCGGGAATGCCATGCTGGTGAATGGCGATCAGCGAGACGGCCCTTGGCGCGGACGGATCACCCAGGACCGCGACCACCCGGGCCGGCGGCAGGCCCAGCCGGGCGGGGCCGGTCTGCTCGGCCTCGATCAACTCGCCGTCCTTGGCGTCCATCGCATCGGCGGCGGCGACGCGCCATTCCAGATTGGCGCCGCGGTCGATGGGCACGATCCGCCCGCCGTCCGAGCCGCGCCGGTAGATGCCCAGGATGCGCCGCGGACCCGCGTCCAGCTTGCGGATCAGGCGCGCCTGATAGTCGTGATCCTCGCCCCGCACGGGCAGCAGTTTCGCCAGCACGCGATCTCCGGCGCCAAGGGCCGGGTCCTCGGTGCGCGTCGTCATCAGAATGCGCGGCGCCTTGCCGTTTTCATCCGTGTTCTGGGGTTCTGCGAACAGGTCCCCGGCCGCGTCGGGGCCCAGAATGCGCAGCACGCCGACGGGGGGCAGGCGATCCGATCCGCGCCGCCGTTTCCGGCGTTCGACAAGGCCCTCCTCCTCCATCTCGGCCAGCAGGCGCTTGAGTTCCGTGCGCGCCGACCCCTTCAGCCCGAACGCCCGCCCGATTTCGCGCAGGCCCGTCGTTCCCGGGTTCTCTGCCAGCCAGTCCTGAAGCTCTGATTTTGTCGGTATGCGGCTCATGCGCTGCGGCTATCACTTCTGCTGCGCGGCGTCATCGGCTTTCTGACGCGGCGACGTTCAGGCGAAATAATCCTGCAGCAGGCGCCGATACACCGCCTTGAGTTTGTGGATGTCGGCGACCTCGGCGTATTCGTCGACCTGGTGCATGGACTTGCCGACCAGTCCGAACTCGACCACCTCGCAGTGGCGGCGGATGAAGCGGGCGTCCGACGTCCCGCCCGAGGTGGACAGGATCGGATCGACGCCGCATTCGGCCGTGACCGCCGCGGCGACGAGATCGGTGAACTCCCCCGGTTCGGTGACGAAAGGCTCGCCCGAGATGCGCGTATCGACCTGAAAGTCGATGCCGCTCGCCGCGCTCGCGGCCTGGGCTTCGGCTTTCAGCCAGTCGGCAAGGCTTGCGCCGCTGTGGTGGTCGTTGAACCGGATGTTGAGCACGGCCCGCGCAGTGGCGGGGATGACGTTCGACGCCGGGTTCCCCGTGTCGATCGTGGTCAGCGCCAGGGTGGTCGGGTGGAAACCTTCGCTCCCGCGGTCAAGTTCATGCGTCGCCAGCTTGTCGAGCAGGGCCACCAGCCCGTGCAGCGGGTTCTTCGCAAGGTGCGGGTAGGCGGAATGCCCTTGGACCCCGCGCGCGACAATCGTCGCGCTCATCGCGCCGCGGCGGCCGTTCTTGATCATCTGCCCCATGAACTCGGGGCAGGTCGGCTCGCCTACGACGCAATGCGTCATCCGCTCGCCGGTCTCCTCCATCCAGTCCAGCACGGCGACGGTCCCGTCGGTCGAGGTGCCTTCCTCGTCCCCGGTGACGGTCAGGATCACCGCCCCCTGCGGCGGGGTTTCGCGGACGAAGTCCACAGCCGCCGCGACGAAGGCTGCGACGCCCGATTTCATGTCGCACGCGCCGCGACCCCAGATGCGGCCGCCCTCGATCTCGCCGCCGAACGGATCGCGCGTCCAGTCCGCCGGATCACCGACGGGGACCACATCGGTATGCCCGTTGAACCCCAGCGCCCGGTTCGCCCCCTTCTCGCCCCAGTGCGCGAAAAGGTTCGGCACGCCCGCGCGGTCGACGCGCGTGCAGGTGAACCCCGCCGCGGCCAGTTCGGTTTCGAGGAGTTGCAGCGCCCCGCCTTCCTCCGGCGTGACCGAGGGGCAGCGGATCAGGCGGGCAGTGAGGTCGACCGGGTCGAGGGGTTCGTGCGGCATGATGGCTCCGACAGCAACAGGTGGCGGAATTGCTACCGCGCCATGCCGGTGGCAGCAAGCCGGCGACCTCTTCGCGTGTGGATTGTATCGTTGACAAGTTGGCTCGCCCGTGTTGGGAATTATAGCGGCAACGCGGGGCCCAGAGTGAAGCCAAGAGTTAAGGCTTTGCTAACACAGTCCGGCGATAACAGTGCAATCGGTCCTAAAAAACGGGAATGGCACCGGCCAGAAGGCTGACGCCGGAATGCGGCAGAGTCGACGATGACCAGCATGCAGAGTGAAACGATCACCAACGAAACGCGGCTGACGCGGATTCAGGCGCTGGTCGTCGAGATCCTGAACGACCTGTTGCGCGCGCCGATCGACGAGATCGACGACGCGATCAACCGGGCGATGGCGCGCATCGGCGTCTACTGCAAGCGTGACCGCTCCTACGTCTTCGTGCGCGACGGCGAGATCGGCCACAACACGCACGAATGGTGCGGCCCCAATGTCGAGCCAATGATAGAGCATCTGCAGGGCCTGCCGATGTCGCTTTACGGCAGCATGCTCGACGATATTTTCGCCGGCCGTCCCTTCCAGGTGCCGGATGTCAGTGTCCTCGACCCGGAAGATCCGACACGCCAGCTGCTGGAGATGCAGGGCATCCGCTCAATGGTGCTGGTGCCGATGCGCTCGGGCACCGAAACCTACGGGATGATGGGCTTCGACGGGGTCGAGCACACGCACGAATTCCTGCCGGGCGAGCTTTACCTGCTGCAATCGGTGGCGGACGTGATCTGCTCGGTCCTGCAGCGGCGCGAAAGCGATCGTGCCGCGCGCGCCGCACAGTCGGAACTTGCCGGCGAGCGCGCCTTTCTCGCCAGCATCCTCTCGACCTCTGCCATGGGCATTCTGGTGCTGGACGAGACGGGAAGCATCCTTTTTGCCAACGACGCCGCCGAAGGGGTGCTGGGCGTTCCGGTCTACAAGATGCTGGGTGCCGGCCACCTGCCCGAGAACTGGGCCTATGCCCATATCGACGGCAGCGAGTTGCAGCGAGGCGAAACCCCGTTCGAGAAGGTGATCGCCACGGGCGCCCCCGTCGTCGACCAGCGGTTCGCCCTGAATTGCCCCGACGGCGTGCGCTATTGCTCGGTTCACGCGGCACCCGTGCCGTCCAGCGAACGCCAGCATGCGCGCGTGGTCTACGCCGTGATCGACGTCACCGAACAGGTCCGTGCCGAGCGCGCGCGCGAGGCCGCGCTGGACGAGGCCCGTCGGGCCAACATCGCCAAGTCGCATTTCCTCGCCAAGATGAGCCACGAGATGCGCACGCCGCTCAACGGCGTCCTGGGCATCGCCGAGGTTCTGGGGCGCCTTGTGCAGGACCCCGATCAGAAGCGCATGATCCGGTTGATGCACGATTCCGGCTCGCTTCTGCTCAGCATCATCAACGATCTGCTCGACATGTCGAAGATCGAGGCCGACCAGCTCTCGATCGAGGTCGTGCCGTTCGACATCCTCGACCTCGCGCATCGGCTGGAAGCGGTGCACACCCTGCGTGCGTCGGAAAAGCATCTGTCCTTCGGCGTCACCGTCAAGGGGATGCAGCACGTGACCAGGCTGGGCGATCCGCACCGGCTTCTGCAGATATTGCACAACGTCATCAGCAACGCGATCAAGTTCACCGAGGAAGGCTCGGTCCATGTCGAGATCGACTGCACCGATGCCAAGCAGGTGTCGCTCAGGGTCACGGACACCGGCATCGGCATGACGCCCGAGGAACAGGTCCACGTCTTCGAGGACTTCGGCCAGGCCGACACCTCGATCGCGCGCAAGTACGGCGGAACCGGCCTCGGCATGGCGATCGTCAAGCGGCTGGTCGACATGATGGGCGGCAGGATCGAATTCAGTTCGGCGCGCGGCGAAGGGACCCGCTTCCTGATCTCGCTGCCCCTTGCGCTGCCCGATGCGAACACCACGGTTCTGCCGGTCGCCAAGGACGACGGCAGCCTGCCGGAGATCGACCTGTCCGGCATCCGTGTCCTCGCCGCCGACGACAATCGGACCAACCGGATGATCCTCAGCGCGATGATGGGCCAATTGGGGATTTCGCCGCGCATGGTCGATGGTGGGATGCAGGCGCTTGACTCGTTCGAGCGCGAGGAATTCGATGCCGTCATCCTCGACATATCGATGCCCGATATCGACGGCATCACCGTGCTGAACGAGATACGGGCGCGCGAGAAGGATCGCGGCGGGCGGCGGGTGCCGATCCTGGCCTTCACGGCCAATGCCATGGCCCATCAGGTCGAAAGCTACATGCAGGCGGGATTTGACGAATGCCTGACCAAGCCGCTGCAGCTTGATCGGTTGCGCGGCGCGCTCGGCGCCCTTTTGCCGGCCACGCGCAAGGTCGTGACCGGCCGCAAGATCGCTCAGGCGGGCGGTTCGGGCCGGTCGACGGGCCAGTCATCCATCGCGGCCAGGGCCTCCTCGGCGGTTTCGACGTAGCGAAACAGGTTCAGGTCCGACGGGCTGATCGTGCCGGCATCGGCCAGTGCCTGCCAGTTCAGGATCTTCTCCCAGAACGGGCGCCCGAACAGCAGGAACGGGATCCGCGCCATCCGCTCGGTCTGGATCAGCGTCAGCGTCTCGAACATTTCGTCCAGCGTGCCGAAGCCCCCGGGAAAGACGGTGATTGCCTCGGCTCGCATCAGGAAATGCATCTTGCGGATGGCGAAATAGTGGAAGTTCAGGCTCAGTTCCGGGGTGACGTAGCGGTTGGGCGCCTGTTCGTGCGGCAGGACGATGTTCAGTCCGATGGAGATACCGCCCGCCTCGAGCGCGCCTCGGTTGCCGGCCTCCATGACGCCGGGGCCGCCGCCGGTGCAGATCACATGCTGCTGGCAGCCGGTCTTCACGCTGCGCTCGGTGATCAGGCGTGCGAATTCCCGGGCCTGCTCGTAATAGGGCGCCAGCGCCGTCAGGCCGGCCGTCGCCCCCTCCAGTCCCGGCGCCGGGATCCGCGCACCGCCGAACATCACCACCGTCGTGGCGATCTTGCGTTCGGTCATGAGCATCTCGGGCTTGAGCAGTTCCAGCTGCAGCCGAACCGGGCGCAATTCGTGCCGCATGATGAAGTCGGGATCGTCGAAGGCAAGGCGATAGGCCGGGCTGCGGGTCTGCGGCGTGTCGGGAATGCCGTGCCAGGCGCGGACGTCGTCCTCGGCATCGGGGAAGGGGCGGAAGCGGCCCTTTTCGTTCATCTCATCGGCCTGTCTGGATTGCGTGCTCGGGGCAGCAACGCTATAGCCTGCCGCAGCGCATGACCAGAGCCGCAGGAGCCGCCAGATGACGAATGACGCCCTTGAAGCCGCCATCGAAGCCGCCTGGGAGGTGCGCGACACGATCAGCCCGGAAACCCGCGGCGACACGCGTGACGCGATCGAGGCAACGCTGGACGCGCTCGATACCGGCACGCTGCGGGTGGCCGAGAAGCGCGGCGCCGACTGGCACGTCAACCAGTGGGCCAAGAAGGCCGTGTTGCTGGGCTTTCGCCTGCACAACATGGAACCGCATCCCGGCGGGCCGCAGGGCGGCACCTGGTGGGACAAGGTCGACTCGAAATTCCGCGGCTGGACCCCGGACCAGTGGAAGGCCGCGGGCTTTCGCGCCGTGCCCAGCTGCATCGTCCGCCGGTCGGCGCATATCGCCAAGGGCGTGGTGCTGATGCCCTGCTTCGTCAACCTTGGCGCCCATGTCGACGAGGGGACGATGGTCGATACATGGGCCACGGTCGGAAGCTGCGCGCAGATCGGCAAGAACGTGCATCTGTCGGGCGGGGTCGGCATCGGCGGCGTGCTGGAGCCGATGCAGGCCGGTCCCACGATCATCGAGGATCACTGCTTCATCGGCGCGCGGTCCGAGGTGGTCGAGGGCGTGATCGTGCGCGAGGGGTCGGTGCTGGGCATGGGGGTCTTCATCGGCCAGTCGACCAAGATCGTCGATCGCGAGACCGGCAAGGTCACGTATGGCGAGGTGCCGGCGGGATCGGTGGTCGTGGCAGGCTCGATGCCGTCTTCGGGGGGCGTGCATCTTTACTGCGCGGTGATCGTGAAGCGGGTCGATGCGAAGACCCGCTCCAAGACCTCGATCAACGAGCTTCTGCGCGATTGAGGCCGGCCGAGCGTGGGCGGGGCGAATTCGTCGGTCCACGCGTGGACCGACGATGAAGCCATTGAAAACAAAAGAAACCCGAAAAAATGTTAACCGATCTCAATTGGTTCCTGAAGGTCATGCCGCAAAGGGTTCTGGGACGAAAGAAGGCAGGGCCGGCCGGGCAATCGGCCCTGTCCACACCCGGTGCCAGAAGTTTCGTTGCGGTTAACGGGCCGGATTATCTGCTTGTTTCCAAGGACTTGCCGGGGCGCACAATATTGTGCAGCGCCGTCGTCCGCGCGGTCCGGGTGGAAAAATTTGACCCGGATCAATGCGCGGCGCAGCGCGCGCGCCTATATCCGTCCCGTTCGAAGCGTCGTTCGAATGGAGGAGAACATGGTCGAGAAATCCCCGATTGGCACCTTCTGGCCGCAGCTTTACGAACCCTTCCGCCAGTTCGGCGGCAAGCTGGCCGAATGGATCGCGCCCGCATCCGAGGCGTCGTCCGCCGATGATGCCTACCGCATCACGATGGAACTTCCCGGCGTCGCCGAGGAGGATATCCACCTGACCGTCGAGAATGGCGTCATCGCCGTGCGCGGCGAGAAGAAGACCGAGCGCGAGGAAAAGGGCGACACCTGGTATTTCAGCGAACGCCAGTACGGCAGTTTCCAGCGCAGCTTCCGCGTGCCGACCGATTCCGACGAGGCGGGCGTTTCCGCCGATCTGCGGGACGGCGTGCTGACCATCACGATCCCGCGCAAGCCCCCCGCCGAGAAAAGCGGCAAGCGCGTGAAGATAAGCACGGGCTGACGCGGGGCCGGTTCCCGTCCGGCATCACTTGCCGGTAAAGGGCGTCATCTGCGCCACGATCACGGCGTTCTCATCCAGCGCGCGCTGCATCAGCGCGCGCTCGTCCGCGTCGATCTCGTCGCCCGCGGCGAGGCGTTCATCCAGCGTGCCGTGGCCGGTGACTTCGAGCGGTGCAAGATCGGCCTGCTTCAGGATCGCCACGGTTTCGCGCACCGCCTCGGCCTCGTCGATGCCGGCGGCATAGATCAGAAATCCCGCGCCGGTCGCCTTGTCCGGCAGGCCATCGCCCGCCTTGCGGCCGACCTCGACCAGTAGGGTGTAGACCTGCGGGGATCGGTTCCTTGGGGCGGGCATCGGCGCGTCGTCCTTCCTGCAGTCCTGGCGGGTTTCGGGCCGGTTCACTTGCCGGTCGCGGTGTCTTCGGATCGGCGTGACCCGCTGGGCCGGAAATCGGCACGGATCGCGGTGGCGACCGTTTCGCCCCAGTGCCGGTAGATCGCGGGCCCGGGGTGGAAGCCGTCTTCGGCCATCATCGCCGGATCGAGCAAGCTGGAGTCGAACGGCAAGTGGCGCAGATAGAGCCGGCCGCGGACATGCGCCGCGAGCTGCGCATCGAAAGCCTCGGCACGCGCGCCGAGCATCGTACGCAGGGGGTCCGGCAACAGCGGAAAGCGCCCCATCGGCGGCACGCCCGAAAGGTAGATGCGGCGAACCCCGAAACGCGCGCGCAGCAGTTCGGTCAACGCCTCTTGCCGGCTGCGCCACCGCGCCAGCGGAACCTGACGCGCGACATCGTTCACGCCCAGGGCCACCACCGCCGCGTCGAACGAGGATGGCTGGATCCGGCGCAGGTTCTCGATGGTGCTGGCGGTGGTCGCGCCGATGCGGGCGTGAAGCTGCCACTGCACCGTGAAATCCGCGGCAAGCGCCCGGCCCAGCTGCCCGGCCAGCGCCTCGTCCTGATGCGCGACGCCCACCCCGGCGGCCGATGAATCGCCCAGGACAAGCAGTCGCAGCACCGGCCCGTCGCCGACGACCCCGGCGCGGGCGCCCTCGGCTTCCGGCAAGCGGCTGGCGCGATGGCGGACGGCAAGCCCCTGCGCCAGAAACAGCGGCGACAGAAGCAACCGCAGCGCCGGATGTGCAAGCATCGACACGCGAGGGGGCGCTGCGGCGACGGCTACCAAGCTGTCTCGACCGGCGCGATGAACGCCAGTTCGCTGCCCTCGCACAGAACACGCACACCGCGATACGCGCTTTCAGCGCCGGGCTGCGTGGAAAGGGCGGGCATGGAGAGGCGCAGGTCGATCTCGCTCAGCACCATCGCGGCGGGCCCGTCGGGTGGCGTAACCTCCAGCATGACCGTCTGTACCGGCCGGGCGGAGCGATCTGTCGGCCCGGGCCGAAGTTCGGCGGCATAGCCGGCGGATGGCAGGGTGACGGTGCCGGTGACGATCAATTCGGGGCGCGCCTGCGGCCCGGGCATCGCGTTGACGAAGGCTGTCCAGTCGGCGGAGGCGATGACGGGGCAGGCCGTATCGCGGGGGGCCTGATCCTCTGGCAGGACGCAGGCGCCCAGTCCGAGCGTCAGGACGGCGGCAATCAGGGGGCGTGACATGGGACCTCCGGCAGGGTGTTGCCGCAGGATACCGGGGGCGCGTGCCGCCGGCAATGCCGCACGGATCAGGCCGCGCGCGTTTCCAGCCCGCCGTCGGTGGCCGTAAGCGTCAGCCGCCCGCGTCCCGCGGCCTTCGAGGCGTAGAGCGCACGGTCGGCATCGGAGAGCATGCGGTCCGCTTCCGGGGCGGCGTAGTGGCGAGACAGGACCGCGCCCATCGAGGTGCCGACCGAACAGGGCTGTCCGTCGAACAGGATGGGTCGTTGCAGAAGCTCCAGGATGCGCGCCGCGACACGCTCCAGCGGGGCGTAGTCGGCCAGTCCGGGAAAGAGCAGGATGAACTCGTCGCCACCGACACGCGTGACGATGTCCCCGGCCCGGACGCTGTCGCGCAGCATGCGGGCGAATTCGGTCAGCACATGATCGCCCGCGGCATGCCCCAGCGTGTCGTTGACCTGCTTGAAGCGGTCGAGGTCCAGATGCATCAGCGCGAAGTCGGCGCGCGTGGCCAGCAGGTTCGAGAGGGCGTGATCCATGCCGCGCCGGTTGCGCAGGCCGGTCAGCGAGTCGGTGATCGCCAGTTCCTCGGCGTTGCGCTTGGCGCCGTGCAGCCGGTCATTGGTCTTTTCCAGCTCGCCCATGACCGCGGCCTTGGCCTCGGCCAAATAGAGCAGTTCGATCGCCAGATCGGTCGCCGCGAAATCGGTGTCCGACAGCGCGTGGTCGCGCACCGCTTCGCGCACCGCATGCCCGAAGGAGAGATTGAGAAGGACTCCGTCCCCCCCGGCCAGCGGCACGGCGACGCCCCGCAGCGCGGTACAGGGCGGGATGCGCAGCGACAGCCGCAGCGCTGGCGCGCGCGTCAATTCGGCCGGCGCGCGGATGCGGCGGGGACGGCGCAGGTCGAAGACGCTTTCCAGCGACTTGCCGATGGAACCGCCGCCCATGATCTTCACAAGGCTCGGCCCGGCCCCGCGGATGATGCCGTCAGCCGACAGCCAGAGGTAGAGCGGCATGAGATGTCCGAGGGCCCCCGGGGCAAGGCGAAAGGACAGTGGTGTCGCCGCCCCCTCCATCATTGCGCCCCCGCGCCCGCCAGATCGAAGCGGCGACCGGCGTGAAAGTCCGGGTCGTGCACGGTGATCGACAGCAGTTCGTCCATGCGTCCCTGCACCCTTCGGTCGCCTTCGGCCCGGCGGTCGCTGTCGCGCTGAACCGGCGGTACCTGTCCGAGGTGTTCGAGCACGACGAGCGCGCCGTAATCGTCCGCTAGCGCGCGCAGCACGCCGACCATGACATGACCGAAGCCGAGAGGGCAGGCGCGGCAGCGGAGCGTGAAGTGGCCGTCGCCGACCTCGTCCAGTTCGAGTTCGGGCAGGATGAATTCCGCAACGGCCAGCCGGGTGCGCCCTGGCAGATCCTCGAGCGAATAGAGAAACTCGGTGAAGCTGCGGCCGCCGAAGCGTAGAAGCCGGCGAAGGGGTTCCACGCGGTGGTTCCAGATCAGGTAGGTTCCTAGATCCTCGAGCAGCGAATCGCGGCTTCGGTTCAGCCGGGTGCAGGCGGCAGCGATCAGGGCCTCGCTCACGGCATCGTCGTAGACGCGCATCGCCTCGAAGGTTGCCGGCCCCGACCCGTTTCCCAGACCGGCGGCGTCGGCCACGGCGGCCCACAGGTCTGCACCGAAGGAATCGGTCAGGAAGCACTGGAAAGCGCGATTGACCAGTCCATGCATGTCGCCAAATCTCCCAGCAGCGCGGCGGAACCCCGGGGGGCTGACCGGACGGTAGGTGAGAGGCGTTAAAGAATCTCCAAGCGGCTATTGCCTGGGATCGAAGCCCAGAAGGTACGGGATATGGCTGATATCCTGGCAGACCGCATCGGCATAGGGCGCGAGGTCCGCGGCCTCGGCGACGCCGGTCAGAACGGCCAGCGTCGGCATCCCGGCGGCGCGTCCTGCTTCCAGATCGTGGCGGCTGTCGCCGACCATGAGCACCTGACGCGGAAGCAGCCCGGTATGCGCGACAAAGGCAAGAAGCATGCCGGGACCCGGCTTGGCGCCATGACCGGAATCGGCGCCTACGACGAAGTCGAAATGATCCAACGCGGAGGTCAGATGCGCGCGCGCGACCGATTCGTAGTCGTTGGTCGCCAATCCGAGGCGCAGCCCCGCCGATTGGAAACGCGACAGCAGCGGGCGCAGTGGCGTCGCCTCGACCATCGGCGCGCGCGCGGCGCAGGCAGCCAGCCAGTCTGCCAGCGCCGCAACCCCGCCCGGCCGATGCGGCAGGTGCGGAGCGAGCATTTCGGCGATTTCGTCCCCGGTACCCGCGATCACCGCGCTGTCGCGGTGAAAGCGCCCCGCCTCCTGATCGAAACGCAAGACCGTCGCCAGCCTGTCGGCGAGTGCGCGATCGGGACCGGCCAGTTCGTCCAGAACCTCGCGCGCCCAGACACCCCAGCTGGCCTGAAAGTCGAAAAGCGTGCCGTCCTTGTCGAACAGAAGCCCCCGAATGCCCAGGAACACCGGCGCCGTCATCAACGCAATCCCTTCATGTCCAATGGACCTCCGCGCCGCCGGGCAGGGCCGCCCGCGCCGCGGCGGGCGTCTCGACCGGGGTTTCGAGCCCGGTGCAGCAGTCGATCAGGAGCGCCTCGTCGGACATTAGGAAGTCGAGCACGCCGAGAAGGAAAACCGGATCGTCCAGGACGTTACGCAGGGCACCCGGCGCGGTTCCCGTGGTGGTCAGGAAAGCGCCGATGCGCGCGTGATCCTCGGCCAGCCACCCGAGGACCCGGGCGGCAAAAAGTTCGGCTTGCGCCTGGGTCATTCGTCCCTCATTCGTGAATCGTTTTGCTTCCAGAGGCCGCCTGTTCCGATATCGGCGACAATACGCCGTTCCGATGGGCCGGATTTCGCCACTCGTTAACCAAGAGAAAGAAATTGTTAACCATTCGCCCCGAGAAACAGCCTAAGTTCTGATGCAAGTGCAGCCACTCCGTCGTCACAGGTCCGGACCCGATTCTATGGACCATCTCGGAAATGACCATGGTTGAAAAGATATTGATCGTCGACGACATGTCGGTCAACCGGATCATGCTGAAGGTCAAGCTCAAGGAAGCTTGCCACGACAGCATTCAGGCCGGCGACGGTGAATCCGCCCTGCGGATGGCGCGGAACGAGCAGCCCAAGCTCATCCTGCTCGACATGATGCTGCCCGACATCTCGGGGATCGAGGTGTGCCGTCGCTTGCGGGCGGATCCGGCGACCAGCCATATTCCGATCGTCATCATCACGGCCTCGACGGACCGTGCGCGCCGTCTGGAGGCCCTTCAGGCCGGCGCGGACGAGTTTCTGACGAAACCGCTGAACGAAATGATCCTGCTGGCGCGCATCCGCAGCCTGTTGCGCGCCTGCGAGACAGAGGACGAGTTGCGTCTGCGGGCGGCGACCTGCGGCGAGATGGGCTTTGCCGAGGCCGGCGGCACGTTCGAAATGCCGGATCACCTGGGACTTGTCGCGCCGGACCCGGCGACGGGGATGCAGTGGCGCGCTATGCTGTCGCCGTTCTTTTCCGGCAAGATCGACCTTCTGACGGCAAGCGACGCGCTGGCCGAGGCCGATGGTCAGCGGGTGCCCGATGTCTATGTGCTGGCCGCGGACCTGTCGGCGGCAGGGTCGGGGCTGCGGCTGGTATCCGACCTGCGCTCACGGGTGCAGAGCCGGCATTCGGCGATATGCCTGGTCTTGCCCGACGCCGTGGGCGAGGCGGCGGCCATGGCGCTTGACCTTGGCGCGACCGACCTGCTTCCGTTGCCGCTGGATCCCGAGGAGACGGCGCTGCGCCTGAAGCTGCATGCGGCGCGCAAGAAGCGGGCCGATCAGTTGCGCCGGCAGGTCCAGGATGGTCTGCGTCTGGCGGTCGCCGACCCGTTGACCGGGCTCTACAACCGTCGCTACGCACTGGCGCATCTGGAGCGGGTGGCGCAGCGCGCGCGCGAGACGGGGCGCCGCTACGCGGTGATGGTGCTCGACCTCGACCGGTTCAAGACGATCAACGACACCTTCGGGCACGCCGCCGGTGATAGCGTGCTGGAGACGGTAGCGCATCGGTTGCGCGATAATCTGCGGCCTTCCGATCTGGTCGCCCGGATCGGCGGCGAGGAGTTCCTGGTCGCGCTGCCGGACACCACGTTGGGGACCGCCCGGATCGCGGCCGAGCGGCTTTGCCGCGCGGTCCAGGCCGATCCCGTGGTTCTGCCGGACGGTCAGGATGTGCTGGTGACGATATCGGTCGGACTGGCGCTGGGGAACGACGACCCTCAATCCGGGACCGAAACCGTGCGCCAACTGATTGAGCGTGCGGACGAGGCGCTTTTCGCCGCAAAGACCGAAGGGCGCAATCAGGTCACGATTTCGGCCACCGCGGCCTGAGGGCGCTTGCGCGCCGGCTCAGCGGTGGCGTGAGCGGCGCTCGCGCCGGGCCTCGTAGCGATCGGCGACGGCGGCGCGTTCGGCCGGGTTGAGCGTGGCCAGCAGTGAAACGAAGACCGACTGCGCGTCTTCGGCGCGAAGATCCATCATCCTGCGCCGGGCGTCCAGCAGGTCCACGAAAGCCGTTGCGTCGAACTCCTCGGCGCGGAGCAGCGCCAGCATCTCGGCCTCGCGTTCCGCCATCTCGGCGTGAAACGCCTCGCGGTCGGCCGGGCGCTGCGTGCCGCGACCCTCGCGGAATTGCGCGCGCATCTCCTCGCGGCTTTTATCGGGGAGCGCCCGCCAGAGGGCGCGAAGATCCGGGCCGGCGGAGGGCGCGCCGCGGTGCTGCGGTCCCATGAAGGCGCTGCCGGCGATCAGGCCGAGAAAGAGCAGGTTCAGCGCCAGCGAGGCGATCAGCGCGAGACGCAGGAAGCGCCCCGACCGGGGAGGGGGGGCAGGCTGAAGGTCGGGTTCCGGCATTTTGCTATTCCCTCAGTTTTCTTGCAGAAGCGCCAGAAGCGGATCGATTTCAAAGCCGTCGGGGGCGTCCGCTTGCCAGTCGGCCAGATCGGGGTTGACCAGCGCGGCACCCTGCCAGAGCGCGGTGGAGAGCCCGGAAACGGAATCCGGGTCCGCCGCCCCGATCCAGACACCGGCCAGCCCCGCCGTCGCCATCCCCGCGAAGCCCGGCACACCGCCGATCGCCTGCCAGATCCGCACCAGAAAGCCGCGGCGGGGCTGAGCGACACCAGGCCTGGGCGGCGGCATTCGCGTCAGCGCGTCCGAAAGCAGGCGCGCGCGGAGCGCGTCGGACACCGGATCCGGTGCGCGCGCGGCCTCGCGGGCGAGCAGCGCGTCCAGCGCGTCGGGCTGCAGGGCAGGGGGGCGAGAATAGCGCTTGGTCATGTGTCATATCCTAGGTCGGTGCGCCGCGGTGCAAGCAGTTCGGCCAACCGGCGCTTGCCGCGCGCCGTCAGGCTTTCGACCGCTTCGACGCCGATGTCCATCTGCGCGGCGATCTCGGGGTTCGACAGCCCTTCGAGGTGGCGCAGGACGACAGCCTGCCGCTGACGGTCGGGCAGTTGCGCCAGGGCGGCATTCAGCGCGCGTCCGCGATCGGCATCGAGCATCGCCTGCAGCGGCGGCGGTGCCCCGTCGGCGGGTTCGGGAACTGAATCGAGCGCCACGCTCCGCCGGCGGCGCAGTCGGTCCGTGGCAAGGTTCATCGCCACGCGGTAGACCCATGTTCCCGGCTGCGCGGCGCCGGACTGCCAGTCGGGGGCGATCTTCCAGAGCTTCAGCATCGCTTCCTGAACCACGTCTTCGGCTTCGGTGGGGTCCGCCAGCAAGCGCTGGGCCAGACGGTAGAGCCTCGGCGCCAGGCGGTCCAGCAGGATGCGTGCCGCCTCGGGATCGCCGGTGGCATAGCGCTGCAGGAGCGCCTCGTCTGTCGGGCTGGCGGCATCGCGCATGAGGCAAGGGCGGTCCGGCGGCGAGTGGCGGAAGAGCCGCGCCGGGACCTAGCGCCCCGGCGCGGCCGACGCAAGGCGGCTCAGTCCGCGCGACGCTCCCCGCCACGTTCGGACCGTTCCTGCCAGCGCGCCTGCGCCTCGGCGAATTCCTCGGCGCTGATCGTGCCGTCGCCGTCGGCGTCGATGCGGTCGAACATCCGCTCATGCCTTTGCTCCATCGATCCGCGGTCCATGCGGCCATGCCGCCCCGGCCGCATGCCGTCATGGTGCCCGCGGCGTTCAGCCCGGTTTTCGCTCCGCTGGGCATCGCGGGAGCTGCTGCGGCGTTCGCGCCATTCGGCACGCCGTTCCTTGCGCGCCTCGGCGACGGCTTCAAGTCCGGTGCGCAGTTCCTCGGCGGTGAGCATCCCGTCACCATCGGTATCGCCGGCTTCCATGATCGCGGTGACGCGGCGATCGCGCATTTCGTCGCGTGCTGCGGCCATCCGGTCCTGCATGTAGGCGGTGAACTCGGCGCGCGACAGGGCGCCGTCGCCGTCGGTATCGGCGGCGTTGAAATCGAACGACGGCAACGCGCCGCGCATTCCGGTTGCGTGCGAGGCGGCGAGGGCGGGCGCGGCGATCAGTGCGAGCACTGCGGTGAGGGTAATCAATCGCATCTTCTTCTCCTGGATCGGCGGCGGTTGCGAGTCCGCCGCGGTTGCGATGACTGTGATACGCGCGAGTTGCGCCGTTCCGTCGCGCGGGGTCGCGCTTGACCTTCCGGGTGGTAGGCATAGAGTCGCGCCAGCCCGAAGAATGGAGATCCCGCGTGTCCCAAGCCGCATCGCAGACCGTTGACGACCGCCCGCTGGGCATGGCCCTGTCGCGCGGATGGCGCCGGCGTTGCCCCGCGTGCGGCGAAGCGTCGATGATGCACGGCTACCTGAAGGTGCGCGAGGCCTGCCCGGAGTGCGGTGAGGCCTTGCATCATCAACGCGCGGACGACGGGCCGGCCTATCTGACCATCCTGATCGTCGCGAAGGTGTCGATGGCCTTCTACATGACCGTCTTTCTTGCCTTCGAGTTTGCGCCCTGGGTGATGATCCTGCTGACCTGGTCGGTCGCGCTGGGGATGATCGCGTATCTGCTGCCACGGCTGAAGGGGGCGATCGTCGCCTTCCAGTGGGCGCGGCGCATGCATGGCTTCGAAGGGGACGAGCGCGCGGTGGCTCGCCCGGCAGGATGAGCGACGCTCCGCCGGCGCCCGACAAGGCCGCGCTGCGCGATGCCGCGACTATCGTGCTGGTGCGCGATGCGCAGACATCCGATCCGAAGGTGCTGATGGGCCAGCGCGGGGCGGGGGCGGTCTTCATGCCCAACAAGTTCGTCTTTCCCGGCGGCGCGCTGGACCCCGACGATTCCCGCATCACGCTGGACCATCCGCTAGAGCCGGCGATGCACCGGCAACTGGCCGCGATGCCGGTAACCGACGCCGCGCCCCGACCCGAGGCGATGGTCGCCGCCGCGATCCGGGAGCTTTGGGAAGAGGCGGGGCTGATGCTGGCGCGTCCCGGCGCATGGGACGGGCCGCTGCCCCAGGACTGGCGTGCCTTTGCCGAGATGGGCATGCGTCCCTCGCCGCGCGGGCTGCGCTACATCTTCCGGGCGATCACCCCCGCGGGACGGCCGCGGCGGTTCGATGCGCGCTTCTTTCTGGCCGATGCCGCGACGATCGATGCCGACCTGGACGATTTCGGACGCGCCTGCGACGAACTCAGCCATCTGCACTGGATCGAGATCGCCGAGGCGCGGCGGCTGGACCTGCCGTTCATCACCGAGGTGGTGCTGGCCGAGGCCGAGGAGGTGCTGCGCCGCGGCCTGCCGGAAAGCGTGCCGTTCTTCGACAACTCCGGTCCGGTCTCGACCTTTCGCCGGATTGCCTGAGGGCGGGCGCTACGGGTGAGGGGGGGCGCCCTTCCACCCCGTCGAGGGGTGGTCGGGCGAGCGGGCCTTCGGCCCGCCGCACGATCGCGGGCGTCGGTTGGTGGCGCTGACCAACAAGGCGGTGCGCAAATTTGCGCAATCCAGTAACCATCGGATATGATTTGACAAATATCGCGCGTTAACCGCAGCGAAACTTTCGCGCGGGCGTGACGGCGCGGCAGGTCGCGGGTTTACGCCTTGGCGGGAACCCGCTGCAGGAGGGGCATCAGCGCGGCCATGTCGGGGCCGTCGTCGCGGCCGGTCAGCGCCTTGCGCAGTGGCATGAACAGCGCCCGTCCCTTGCGCCCGGTCGCCTCCTTCACGGCGGCGGTCCAGTCGGCCCAAGCGGTGGGGCCATAGGGCGGCGGCGGCAGCAGCGCCAGCGCCTGGGCGACGAACTCGGCATCCTCGGGGGCGATGGCGGGGTCGGCGCCGTCGCGGCAGAGCCGCCACCAGTCGCCGAGATCGTCGAGCCGGGTGATGTTCTGGCGCGCGACATCCCAGAAGGCCGGCGCCAGGTCGTCGGGGATGCCGATCTCGGCGAGGCGGTCCCCCACCGCCGCGTAGGGCAGCGCCTGGACATGGGCGCGGGTCAGTGGCCACAGATCCTCGGCGTCGAACTTGGTGGGGGCGGCGCCGAACTGCGCGAGGTCGAAGCCCGCCGCGATCTCGTCGAGATCGGCGGCGAGTTCCACGGGTTGCGACGACCCGAGCCGTGCCATCAGCGACAGGAGCGCCATGCGTTCGACGCCTTGCGCGCGCAGGTCGCGCAGGGAAAGCGTGCCGAGGCGTTTCGACAGCGCCTCGCCCTGCGGGCCGGTGAGCAGGCTGTGATGGGCGAAGTCGGGCGGTGTGCCGCCCATCGCGCGGATGATCTGGATCTGCGTAGCGGTGTTGGTGACGTGGTCGTTGCCGCGCACGATATGGGTGATGCCCATGTCCATGTCGTCGACCGAGGAGGCGAAGGTGTAAAGCACCTGCCCGTCGGCGCGGATCAGCACCGGGTCGGAGACGGAGGCCGCGTCGATGGAGACCGGGCCGAGGATGCCATCGGTCCATTCGATGCGTTCCTGGTCGAGGCGGAAGCGCCAGTAGCCCTCGCGCCCCTCGGCGCGCAGTCTTTCGCGGGCGGCGTCGTCGAGCGCAAGCGCGGCGCGGTCGTAGACCGGGGGCTTGCCCATGTTGAGCTGTTTCTTGCGCTTGAGGTCCAGTTCGGTCGGCGTCTCAAAGCATTCGTAGAAGCGGCCGGCCGCGCGCAGCGTGTCCGCCATCTCGGTGTAGCGGTCGAGGCGTTCGGACTGGCGTTCGACGCGGTCCCAGTGCAGGCCCAGCCAGTCGAGATCGGCCTTGATCCCGTCGACATATTCCTCTTTCGAGCGGGCGCGATCGGTGTCATCTAGGCGCAGGACGAACTGGCCCCCGGTCTTGCGCGCGATCAGGTAGTTGAAAAGCGCGGTGCGCAGGTTGCCGATATGCAAGTAGCCGGTGGGTGAGGGGGCGAAACGGGTGACGGTCATGCGCGAACTCCTGATCGCGGCTCTTTTTCACAAGGGGCGGATTTTGTCCATGCCCCGAACGGGGTGAGTCATGGCTGACTGGAACGGTCCTTACGCGCCGAGCCTCGATGACATCGCAGCGCTGGCCGAGGCGGCGCGGGCGCGGCTGGAGGCCCCCTTCGCGGACGCGGCGGCCGGGGTCGCGGTGCAGGTGGTCGACCTCGCGCCGGACGCGATACTGGACGAGATGGAGATCGAGGATCCGTTCGAGTTGACCGGGCTTTACGACGGGGTGCCGCTGATCGAGAAATCGGCCTTCGACAGCCCGGACCGGCCCGATGTCATCTGGCTGTTCCGGCTGGCGATCCTGAACGAGTGGATCGAGCGGGGCGATGTCGCGCTGGACCACCTGGTGGCGCATATCTATGTCCACGAACTGGCCCATCACCTGGGCTGGTCGGACGACGATATCGCGGCGATCGACCGCTGGTGGGAGTGAACGGCCGGCTGCGCAATTTGCGCAGCCTATCCAAGTTCCTGACAAGAAAGACAAACGTATTTTTTGTTAACTCGATATTTACCCCGATCTCGCGGCGGGCAGAGACCGAGTTCAGCCGTGTTCCTTCAGGAGCCGGCGTTTCTGACGGTCCCAGTCGCGCTTGGCCTGGGTGGCGCGCTTGTCGACGTTCTTCTTGCCCTTGGCGATGCCGATCTTCAGCTTCACCAGCCCGCGATGGTTGAAATACATCACCAGCGGCACCAGCGTCATGCCGTCCTTGGCGGTGGCCGACCAGAGCCGCGCCAGTTCCTTGCGGGCGACCAGCAACTTGCGTTTGCGCCGTTCGTCGTGGCCCCAGGTCTTGGCCGGGGCGAAGGGGGCGATGTAGCTGTTGATCAGCCACAGCTCGCCATTCTCGACGCTGGCGTAGCTTTCGGCGATGTTCGCCTTGCCTTCGCGCAGCGACTTCACCTCGGAGCCCTGCAGCATGATCCCGCATTCGAGATCGCTCTCGATGAAGTAGTCGTACCGCGCGCGGCGGTTTTCGGCGACGATCCGGTAGTTGGGGTCGGACATCTTGGACATGCGGGCGTGATATTGCCTTGTCCGCGCCCTGTCCAGCCTGCCGCGTGCGCGGTCCTGACCGGCGATCGGGATCAGCGGGCTTGATTTGTCGCGGCGCAGCGGGCAGGTTGGCGGGATGAATGTGCAGTCCCTGGTCCCGCTGCGCTCCGCACAGACCGAGATCGTGAGCTTCGACCGACTGGAACTGGGGGTGATCCTCTCGGTCTATGGTCGTTTCGTTGCGGCGGGTTTGTGGCGCGATTACGCGATCTCCTGCCTGTCCGACCGTGCGGTCTTCGCGATCTTCCGTCGGACCGCCGAAAATCCCCTCTATCGGGTGGAGAAGACGCCGCAGTTGCGCAAGCGGCAGGGGCTCTATGCGCTGCATGGGCAGAACGGGCAGGTGCTCAAGCGCGGCGGCGATCTGCGGTCGGTGCTGTCGCCGCTGGAACGGAAGCTGCTGCGCGCGCTGGATTGAGGGAACGGTTGCCCCGCGCGCCGTTTTCGCCCATCCCGGCGGCATGAGCGAGTTCATCTATTCCCCGCCGCAGGCCGACGCGCCGATCCTGCATGTCGATGACGATCTGCTGGTGGTGGACAAGCCCGCCGGGCTGCTGAGCGTGCCGGGGCGGGGGGAGGATCGGGCGGATTGCCTGATCGCGCGGCTGCGGGCGGAGTTTCCGCAGGTGCTGCTGGTGCATCGGCTGGATCTGGACACGTCGGGGGTGATCGTCTTTGCGTTGACGCCGCAGGCGCAGGCGCATCTGGGGCGCCAGTTCGAGAACCGGCGCGTGCAGAAGCGCTATGTCGCGGTGGTGTCCGGCCGGCCGGCCGAGGCGAAGGGGCGGGTCGACCTGCCGCTGATCGTCGACTGGCCGAACCGGCCGCGCCAGAAGGTCTGCCACGAGACCGGCCGTCCCGCGCAGACCGACTGGCGCGTGCTGCGACCCGAGGGGGCGAACACCCGGTTGCGGCTGTCGCCGCTGACCGGCCGCAGCCACCAGTTGCGGGTCCACATGCTGGCGTTGGGGCATCCGATCCTCGGCGATCCGCTTTATGCCGAGGAGGAGGCGGCGGACTGGCCGAGGCTGATGCTGCATGCCGAGGAATTGCGCCTGACCCATCCGCAGACCGGTGCGCCGCTGCGGCTGCGCGCCCCGGCCCCGTTCTGAGCGGCAGCGTCCGCATGCGGACGCTTTGCCATGTCATTGATATAACGTGACGAATCGGCGCCGTTAACCGCAATGAAACTTTCGCCCGGGCGCGATTGCAGCGCGGTCGGACGGCAGGCGGGGTCCGGTCAGGCGGCCTTGGTGTCGGGGTTCGAGGTCAGGATGGCATAGAGCGTGTCCGGCGCGTCGTTGGCGCGCAGCTTGCTGCACAGCGCGTCGTCGCGCAGTCGGCGCGAGACAAGCGCCAGCGCCTTCAGATGCTCGACCCCGGCATCGCGCGGCGCGAAGAGGGCGAAGACCAGGTCGACCGGCGCGCGGTCGACCGATCCGTAATCCATCGGCTTTTCCAGCCGGATGAAAACGCCGACGACCTTGTCGAGACTGTCGAGCCGGGCATGGGGCAGCGCGACGCCGTGCCCGACGCCGGTCGGGCCCAGGCTTTCACGCTCCTGCAGGGCGTCGATGGCCTCGTCCTGGGCGATGCCGTGGACCTTGGCGGCCAGTTCGGCCAGGTCCTGGAACAGTCGCTTCTTGCTCTTGACGACGCTGTTGACGCGTATCGCCTCGGGTTTCAGCAAATTCGCCAATTCCATAGGCTACTCCATACGATTTCCAAGAGACCCGGCGTTGCGCGCGACCCTGCTTTCGAGGTGCGGCGATGCCGTCCGGTCTGGGGATGCATCACCCCTGTGATCTATTGCGGGTCGATCCAGCCGATGTTGCCGTCATCGCGGCGATAGACGACGTTCAGCCCGCCATGACGCTCGTTGCGGAAAACGAGCACATTGGCATGCGTCAGGTCCATCTGCATGACAGCCTCGCCTGCCGACAGTGCGGGAATCCGCATCTCCGTTTCGGCGATGATGATCGGTTGAAGCGAATCGGGTTCCTCGGCCTCGGTCTGGTCGGAGGCGAGGATATACGAGGGGGCACCGGCGAATTCAACCGGGCTCAGGCGTTCGCGGTGATGGTCCTTCAGCCGGCGCTTGTAGCGGCGCAGCTGCTTGTCCATCTTCTCGCAGCAGGCGTCGAAGGCGGCGTAGATCTCGGTCGCCTGGCCCTTCGCCTGCGCGGTCAGGCCCGAGGACAGGTGCACCGTGGCTTCGCAGACATGGTTGTACGCATCGCGCGAGAAGACGATGTTGGCGTCGGTCGGGCGTTGCGAGTACTTCTCCATCACGGCGCCAAGCTCGTCCTTGACCCGGGTCTGCAAGGCATCGCCGATGTCGATCTGTTTGCCGCTGATCTGGTACCGCATGGGCCTCTCCTCGGTTGTCGCGGCGCCGCCGAGTGTGAACGGGCGCCGCATTTCGGTCTGTCGTTAGCTTCCTAGCCCGCCACCCGGTCGGTCGACAGTCGCCGCCGCGTGGAGGTCGCCGGAATGCGCAGCCCCTGGCGGTATTTGGCGACAGTTCGCCGGGCGATGTCAACGCCTTCTGCGCGCAACGCTTCGGTCAGCGCGGCGTCGCTGAGCGGTCGGCCGGGGGGTTCGGCGGCGACCAGCGACAGGATGCGGCGCTGAACCGCCCGCGCCGAGACCGTGCCATCCGGGCCCGGCAAGGCCGTGGAAAAGAAATGCGAGAGCGGCCAGAGCCGGCCGTCGATATCGACCGACTTGCCGGCGACGGCGCGCCCCACGGTGGCCGGGTGCAGGCCCAGATCGCCCGCCAGTTCGGCGCGGGTGGCCGGCTTGATCGCCTGCGGGCCGCGGATGAAGAAGGCCGCCTGGTGCGTGATCAGCCAGTCGCCGATTCGCTTCAGGGTGCGGCCACGCTGGTCGAGTGCCGCGATCAGCGCGCGCGCGCGTTCCAGCAGTTCGGGCGCGAAGCCGTCCTTGCGGGCGCGCGCGACCAGCGCCTGGTCGAGCGCGATGCGGGGCAGGTGGCGGTCGCCGACATTGACCGCGAGGACGCCCGACGCGTCGCGGGTGACGATCAGGTCGGGGTGCGAAAGCAGGGTCGCGGTGTCGGTGGCGCGCACTGGGCGCGGGCTGAGCCGGCGCAGAAGCGCGGCGCGGCGCTCGGCCTCGGGGCGGTCGATGCCCAGGCGCCGTGTGATCGTCGCCCAGTCGCGGGCGGCGAAAAGCGACATCGCCGCGACCGTCGCCCCGGCCTCGGCGGGCGGCAGCCCGAGGTCGATCAGCTGCAGCTTCAGGCATTCGGCCAGATCGCGCGCGCCGATGCCCACGGGGTCGCAGGATTGCAGCGCGGCCAGGGCGGTCTGCAAGCCCGAAAGCGGGGCGCCGGTTTCCTCGGCCAGTTCGTCCAGGGTGACATCGAGGATGCCGTCCTCGCGCAGTTCCGAGACCAGAAGCAGCGCCAGCGCCTCGACCGGGGGGGCGAGATCCATCTGCGACAGCTGGCTGCGCAAGGCCTCCTGGAAGGACGATTCGCGTGCCTCGGGTTCCGGCAGGCTGGCGGCGGGGGCGGCGCCGACGGTGCCGCGGTTGCGCGGCGCCTCGTGGCGCAGGAAGGGGTTGCGCCCGGCTTCGCGCGCGATCTCCTCGGACAGGTCGCCCGGGGCCATGCGCAGGATCGACAGCGACATCCGCACGACCGGCGTGAGCGCAAGCTGCTGGGTCTGACGAAGGCCGAGGGTCTGCTTCATCGACCGCGCCGTCCGTCAGCGGAAACTGTCGCCGAGATAGACGCGGCGTACGTTCTCATCCTGCACGACCTCCGCGGGCGTACCGCTCATCAGTACGCTTCCATCGTGCAGGATATAGGCACGGTCCACGATCTCAAGCGTTTCGCGCACGTTGTGGTCGGTGATCAGCACCCCGATGCCGCGATCGCGCAGATCGCTGACCAGATGCCGGATATCGGCGACCGCGATCGGGTCGACGCCAGCGAAGGGTTCGTCGAGAAGCACGTAGCGCGGGTTGGAGGCGAGGCAGCGCGCGATCTCGGTGCGCCGCCGCTCGCCGCCCGAAAGCGCGAGTGCCGGGGCGTCGCGCAGATGGTCGATGGAAAACTCGCCCAGCAACTCCTCCAGCCGGGCGGCGCGGCGGCGGCGGTCGGGCTCGGCGATCTCGAGGATGGCCATGATGTTGCCGGCGACCGTGAGGCCGCGAAAGATCGACATCTCTTGCGGCAGGTAGCCGATGCCGAGGCGCGCGCGGCGATACATCGGCAGGCCCGTCGCATCGACGCCGTCGATGCCGACGCGGCCGGCGTCCGAGGCGACGAGCCCGGCGATGCAGTAGAAGCAGGTGGTCTTGCCCGAGCCGTTGGGTCCCAGCAGCGCCACCACCTCGCCGCGATCGAGCGTGAGTTCGACCCCGCGCAGCACCAGCCGGCTGCCGTATGCCTTGGCGAGGCCGGAGACCGTCAGCCCGGTCCGGTTGGGGGCGGCGTCCTGCATCGTTCAGTCCAGCTGGATGATGGTGCGCACACCGCCGGACATCGCCCCCGTGCCGCGCGCCAGATCGGCGCGAAAGACCTGTCCGGACAGCACGTTCGGCCCCTGAACGAAGACGACGTCGCCGCGCATCTCCAGCGTCTGCTCGGCGAGGGAATAGATGGCCTCCTCAGCCTCGACCGCTTCGGCGGGGGTGGCGAGGGTGACGCCGCCGCCGGCGATCAGGCGGTTGATCCGCGTGCGCCCGCCCTCGGCCTCGCGGCTGTATTCCAGGCGCAGGCTGTCGGCGGTCAGGACCATCTCACCCTGCTCGACCCGCACGTTGCCGCGAAAGACGCTGGCGCCGGTCGGCTGATCGACCTCCAGTTCGTCCGAGTTGATCTCCAGCGGGGCGTCGCTGAGTTGGAGTGACTGGCCCAGCCGGATCTGCGTGTCCTGCGCCACCGCCGGCGCTGCGGCCAGTAGAAGCGCCACCAGCGCGGCCGGCAGTCGGCCGAGGGGGGCAGCAAGGGTCTTGCGGGTTGCACGCGGCATCGGTCACTCCTGATCCAGCGGCTGGTATAGAAGCCTGACGCCGCCCGAGAAGACAAGACGCTGGCTGTTGGAGGCGGCGGGGTCCTGGGTGACGTGGAGCGCGCCCGCCCGCAGGTTGCCCGCGGGCGCTTCGCCCGATACCGGGCCGGGCGAGTGCAGCCAGGTCCGGTCGAGCGCGCCCTCGATCAGGGCGCTTTCCAGCGTGTAGCCGGGCGTCGCCGTGATTTCGATCGCGCCGCGCATGTCGAAGGTGCCGCTGCCGCGGTCGATGGCGCCCGAATCGGCGCGGGCGGTGACCTGGCCGCCCGATTGGTCCTCCAGCGCCAGCGTCAGTCCCGACACCTCCAGCCGCAGGACGGCATCGGGGTCGGTGCGCGCGGTCTCGGCGGTCAGGCGCAGCGCCGCGCCGCCGTCGGTCACGCCCGCGAAGCTTGCGCCCGAAACGCGCGGGTCGCGCGCGCGTTCCTCGACGTCGATCTCGGCCAGCGGGATGGCGCGGCTGGGGTCCACGGTTTCGGCCAGAAGAAAGACCATCGACAGAAGCGCCAGGGCCACCAGGGGGAGCGTCACCTTGAGTACCCAGACCAGGCGCGTGTGGCGGCGATCGAAGCGGGCGGGCGCGTCCATCGGGGCGATCAGTGCGCGAAGATGTCGGTTTCCGGCCATCCCGCGAGGTCGAGCGCCGCGCGCGCCGGCAGGAAGTCGAAACAGGCCTGGGCCAGGGCGACGCGCCCCTCGCGCGCGAGCATTCCCTCCAGCGCGGCCTTGATCCGGTGCAGGTGCAGCACGTCCGAGGCGGCGTATTCCATCTGCGCGCTGCTCAACTCGGCCGCGCCCCAGTCGGAGCTTTGCTGCTGCTTCGAGATGTCGACGCCGGCCAGTTCCGACACGAGGTATTTCAGGCCGTGACGGTCGGTATAGGTGCGCGTCAGCTTCGAGGCGATCTTGGTGCACCAGACCGGCGCGGTCAGCACGTCGAACCGCTGGAGCAGAACCGCGATGTCGAAGCGCCCGAAGTGAAAGAGCTTCAGGACATCGGGATCGCCCAGAAGCGCCGACAGGTTCGGCGCGGAGGCCCCCCCCTGGGCGATCTGCACCAGATGCGCGTCGCCATCACCGGCAGACAACTGCACCAGGCAAAGCCGGTCGCGGTGCGGGTTGAGTCCCATCGTCTCGCAGTCGATGGCGACGATCGGGCCCAGGTCCAGCCCGTCGGGCAGGTCGTTGCGGTGCAGGTGGATGCTCATGCGGTGGTCCCTGGAAGCGGCCGGTGGCGTGATAAGACGCACATAAATCAGTGTCTTAGGTTGTAAGTGGTGCTGCGGTGATAACAGCTTGTCGGGCGTGGCGCAACTGTGGGCGGCGGCCGGGTCGCGGCGTCAGCCGGGCAGGAGGCCGCGCTGGCGCAGGTCGGCCAGGACCTCGGCGCGGTGGGCGTCGCGCGTGGGGACCGGGCCGGGGGCGGGTGCTGCGCTGGCGAAGCGCGGGGCGGGGGCGGGCTCCAGCGTGCCGTCGCGTTCGATCCAGCCGGCGCGGGCGACGATGTGGGGGTCGTGCGCGGCCTCCCACGGGCTGAGGACCGGGGCGACGCAGGCGTCGCTGCCGGCGAAGAGCGCGGCCCAGTGATCGCGCGGTTGTGCGGCGAAGATCGTGGCCAGGCGTTCGGTGGCGCGCGGCCAGCCTGCCGGATCATACTGGCGGGCGAAGTCGGGATCGTCGGTCAGGCCGAGCCGGGCGAGGAATTCGGCGTAGAACTTCGCCTCGAGGCACTGGACCGACAGGAAGCCGCCGTCGGCGCAGGCGTAGCTGCGCGACCAGTGCGGGCCGTCGAGCAGGCTCTGGCCGCGCGCCTCGGTCAGCATGCCGGTGGGTGCCATCGACATCAGAAGTGCCAGCATATGCGCCGAGCCGTCGACGATGGCGGCATCGACCACGCTGCCTTCGCCGGTGCGCTGCGCGCGCAGAAGCCCGGCGAGCAGCCCCGCGACCAGATACATCGCGCCGCCGCCGATGTCGCCGACCAGCGTGGCCGGCGTGACTGGCGGCTGCCCGGGCAGGCCGGCATACCAGAGCGCGCCCGAGGCCGCGATGTAGTTCAGGTCATGCCCGGCCTGCGCGGCGCGCGGCCCGTCCTGGCCCCAGCCGGTCATCCGCCCGTAGACCAGCCGCGGATTGACCCTGTGGATCTGCTCGGGGCCGAGGCCGAGGCGTTCCATCACGCCGGGCCGGAACCCTTCGACCAGGGCGTCGGCCGAGGACAGCAGCGCGTCGATCAGCGGGCGGTCGGCGGGCGCCTTGAGGTCGAGTGCGATGGTTTTCTTGCCGCGGTTGAGGATCGATCGGTCGGGCACGCCGGGGGTCCCGGCGCCGCCGGGTCGCTGGATGCAGATCACCTCGGCGCCCTGATCGGCCAGCCACATGGCGGCGAAGGGGCCGGGGCCCAGCCCCTCGAACTCGATGATGCGCAATCCGTCCAGCATGCCGCTCATGCAGGCCTCCATTCGCCGCGACCGATCAGAAGTTCTTTCAGCAGCGTCGGCCGGTCGGTCATGATCCCGTCGACGCCCATGTCGAGCAGCCGCGTCATCTCGGCGCGGTCGTTCACCGTCCAGACCTGAACGCGGATGCCGGCGTCATGGGCGGCGCGAACGAATCGCGGCGTGACGATGGGAACCCCGCGGTAGGAGACCGGCACCTGCACCAGCGCGAAATCGCCGGGCGGCAGCGGCAGCCCCCTGCCGCGCAGCCACAACCGGGCGACCCCGGCATGGGCCGGCGACCAGATCAGGCGTGCGCCGAAGCGCGCGCGCAACCGCCGTGTCGGGGCGGCGCTGAAGGACCCGATGCAGACGCGGTCCAGCGCGCCCGATCGGCGAATGACCTCGGCCAGGGGGTCGATGACCCTGTCGGTCTTCACCTCGATCGTGAAGCAGAGCCGGGGGAAGGCGGCGAGCACCTCGGCAAGGCGCGGAATGCCCGCCCCGCCGTGCGTGCGCAACTGTGCGACCTGTGTCCAGTCGAGGGTGCGCACGGCGCGCCTGTCGCCGGTCATCCGCGCGAAGGTCGGGTCGTGATGAACGACGACCTCGCCGTCGCGGGTGGCGTGCACGTCGAGTTCGATGTGGGTGTAGCCCAGCGCCTCGGCATGGGCGAAGGCGGGCAGGGTGTTCTCCTCGACCTCGAGCGAACCGCCGCGATGCGCGATGGCAAGCGGCGGGACGTGATCGAGGAAGGCGGGTGGCGGGGCGGCACTCATGGCGCCATCATCCGCATCGCGCGGCAACTGTCGAGGCGCACGCGAACTTTTTTCAGGCGACCCTTATTGTGCGGCCGCGCTGGGCACCCCGCCTGGCCTGGCGGCGGCCGCCGGTCGCGTGACGCGCGATATCTCCTCGATCAGCCGGGTGGACTGGAAGGGCTTGCCGACATGGCCGGCAAAGCCTGCGCGGAAGTATTCGTCGACCTGATGGGTCATCACGTTGGCGGTGATCGCCAGGGCGACCGGCGCGGGCACGCCCAGATCCGCCGCCTTCGTCCGCAAGGCCGCGAGCGTCGAGAACCCGTCGAGATCGGGCATCGAGATGTCGAGAAGCACGAGCGCGAACTCCTCCGGCGCCCAGAGCGCGCGCGCGGCCTCGCCCCCCTCGACCATGGTCACGCGGGCGCCGGCGCGTTCGAGCATCAGCCCGAGGACCCGGCGGTTGACCGCGTTGTCGTCGGCGGCAAGGATCGTCAGGCCGGCCAGCGGGGCGGCAGGATCGTCCGAGGCCGACGCGCGGGGGGTGTCATGCGGGGCGGTCGTTGGGGCGGCTTCCACCTCGTCCAGCGGCAGGGTGACGATGATGCAGGTGCCGCGCACGGGTTCGGTGTCGAGGGCGATGTCGCCCTTCATCTGCTCGACCAGCGCCTTGGTGATGGTCATGCCCAGACCGGTGCCGCCGAAGCGTCGCGCGACCGTGCCGTCGCCCTGTTCGAACTCGGTGAATACCCTGTCGGCCTGTTCGGGGGTCATGCCGATGCCGGTGTCGCGCACCGCGATGCGGATGGGCGCGCCCCGTGCTGCGTCGAAGCGGACATGGACGCCGCCGGTTTCGGTGAACTTGATCGCATTGCCGACGATGTTGTGCACGACCTGAAGGATGCGATGCGGGTCGCCCTGGCGCGCGGGGGAAGCGGGGTCGGGGCCCGCCACCTCGAACGCGAGGCCCTTGTCGCGGGCGGCGGTCGCGTGCAGCGCGCGGATCCGCGTGGCGATCTGCGCAGGATCGAAGGCGACAGATTCGATCTGCATCTTGCCGGCCTCGATCTTGGACATGTCGAGGATGTCGTTGAGAATGCTCAGGAGCGTGGCGCCGCTGTCGCGGATGGTGCGCGCCATGGCGCGGGTTCCGGGTTCGTCGAGCGCGTCCTCCAGCACCTCGGCCATGCCGAGGACGCCGTTGAGTGGCGTGCGGATTTCGTGGCTCATGTTGGCGAGAAACTGGGACTTGGTGCGATTGGCGGCCTCGGCCCTGTCGCGGGCGGCCTTGAGCGAGCGTGCGGTTTCCAGCTGCTCGGTCATGTCGGCCATCGCGCAAACCACGCGCGTGCCGACCCCGTCCCGGTCGATGCGAGCGACATTGACCGAGAGCATGCGCACCGCCCCGTCGGCGCGCCGAAAGGCGAGCTGCACGCCGCGCAGGCGGGTGCCGGCGGCGAGGATCTCGCCGAAGCCGCCCTCGGGCAGCTGGTCGTCGAGGGGGACGGGCGGAAAGATCGCGGCATGGTCCATGCCCAGAAGTTCGCGCGCGGATATCCGGGTCAGCTTGCCGGCCTCGGGATTGGCGAAGATCGCGCAGCCGCCCTCATCGAAGGCGATGATCGCGGTCATCGTGGTCTGCATCAGAAGCTGCAGGTAGTCGCGTTCGGCGGCGAGCCGCGCTTCGAGGCTTTCGCGCTCGGTGACGTCGTTGAAGACCAGCACGCGACCCATCTCGGCCCGGCTGTCCAGCGGCTTTTCCATCGGCAGGATGCGCAGGTCGTAGCGGCGGTTGCCCAGGGCGAAGGTCCGCATGGGCAGGGTATCGGGCTGCAGGAGCGACTTCAGATGCGGAGCCAGTTCGGGCCAGTCCTTCAGATGCCGGGCGTCACCGGCGTCCGTGGCAAGCGCCAGCGCGGCGGGGTTTGCGCCGGCCACGCCCCCGTCGGGCGTGACGATCAGGATGGGGCCGGGCGTGTTGAGAAAGAGCACCTCGGTCGCCACGGCGCGCAGGTCGAGCATGCGGTCGGTGATGACGAACCAGGCGAAGATCATCATTGCCAGCGCATAGGCATAGGCGGTGGGATCGATGCCGGAAACTGTGAAGCGCGCGAAGATGTAGCCCAGGTTTGCCGCGATCGGGGTGATCAGGATGATGAGCCAGGCCGCGAAGAACGGCCGATGCGCCGGATGCGTGCGCAGCAGGCCGCGCACCAGAAGCGCCACGCCGGAAACGATGAAGCCATAGAGCCAGAGCGCGGCCAGCATGAAAAGCGGCCCATGATCGTAATGGACCTGGCCGGTCGGATCCCGAGGGTCGATGCCGGTCTCGGGCCCATAGAAGGCGCCGTGCCAGTCATTGGTCGCGGCCATCGCGCCGATGACGATGGGGCCGCCCAGAAGCGCCAGCCGACGGCGGCGCGAGCGCCAGCGATTGCGCGCGCGCGCATAGTCGTCGACGAAGAAGCACAGCGCGACGGGAAGGAATGCGATCCCCAGCCAGGCGACCTGCGCCCAGCGGATCTTGCACGCTTCGCCGATGACGCGGTGTTCCAGCGTCACCGCGCCGAGCCAGAAAATGGCGCCGATCAGGCTGGCGATGAAGAAGGGTTTGCCATGAAAACGCCGGTTCCAGCCGAGCCACACGGCGATCGCCGCAAGCCCCGTCAGGAATACCGCCGCGACTGTGTCGATCGGCAGGGGCGGGTTCAACTGGAAGCACTCAGCCACGGTCGAGCCCCGCCAGCGAGGTGTCAGACGCGCTACATCCGGTTGCGGCCACTGGAAAGTCTCCAACGAGATACCGCCGCACTCTAGGAGGGGGATGGTTTGCGACCGGTTACCAGATCCCGCGAAATTCGCGGGGTGCGGCGATCAGGCGACCGGCTGACCGTCCCGCCAGACCGCGCGAAGCGCCAGGTCCGGCGCCAGGTGGACGAAGTCGGCCCGGGCCCCAGGGACGAGGATGCCGCGGTCCGCGGCGCCGATCAGTTGTGCGGGCAGACGCGTGGCCATGGCCAGCGCGCGATCCGTCGGGCAGCCGAGGCGGTGCAGATGCGCCAGCGCCTGCGGCAGCGTGATGTCGGCCCCGGCGAGCGTGCCGTCGGCAAGCGTCAACCGGCCCTGAAGGCGACGGATCCGGCGGTCCCCGAGGGTGAATTCCGCCAGATCGGTGCCGGCGACGGCCATCGCGTCTGACACGAGGAACAGCCGATCCGGGCCCTTGGCGGCCAGCGCCGTGCGCAGCGCGGCATCGGCGACATGCACGCCGTCGGCGATGATGCCCGCCGAAACCGGGGCCGCCAGCGCCGCCCCGACAAGCCCCGGAGATCGGGCCGAAAGCTGGCTCATGGCGTTGAAGAGGTGGGTCACGGCACGGGCGCCAGCGGCAAACGCGGCCTCGGCGGCGTCGGCCGTGCAGTCGCTGTGACCGAGGCTGACCACCGCCCCCGCGCGGCAAAGCCGGGCGATCTGGTCGGGACTCGCGGCCTCGGGCGCGAGGGTGATCAGCAGCGCGGGCAGGGCGCGCGCCGCGGATTCGAGGGCGTGCAGATCGGCGTCTTCCATCGGCCGGATCAAAGCGGGATCGTGCGCGCCGGCCCGGCGCGGGTCCAGATGCGGCCCTTCCAGATGCAGGCCCAGGAAGCCCGGGACGCGCGCGCGGTGCGCGGCGATTGCGGCGGCGACGACCTGGGCGGTGACCGCGGGCGTGTCGGTGATCAGCGTCGGCAGGATGCCGGTGGCGCCGAGGCGGGCATGCGCGGCGCAGATGCGGGCGATCCGGTCGGCATCGGCGCCCTTGCCCAGCATGATCCCGTCGCCGCCATTGACCTGCAAGTCGATCAGGCCGGGTGCGAGGATGCCTTCGCCGAGGTCCACCAGTTGCACGCCCGCCGGCAGCGGGTTTTCGGCGCGCAGGATCGCGGCGACGCGTTCGCCTTCGACCAGCAGCGTGGCGTGTCGGCTCAGGTGCGTGCCGTCGAACAGCCGGGCGGCGCGGAAGGCCCGGATCATGCCGCGCCCAGCCGTTCGGCCCGCCAGAGCGCGCCATCGAGGATGGAACCGCGCGGGCTGACCAGCGGCCAGCGCCCGCCGGCCGGGCCGAGGCGCGCGGCGATGACCGGACCCACCCCCCCCATCAGGGCGACCGGCAGAAGGCGGTCTTCGGGTTGCAGGCGGTCGATCGCGCGGATGACCCAGGCGGTTGCCGTGTCCAGCACGTCCGCGGCGACGGGACAGCCCTGGGCGGCGTTTTCGATCACCAGCGGGGCCATCGCGGCGAAATTGGTGGGCCGGGAATCGCGGGCGAAGATCATCATCGCGCCCGGATCGGCGAAGCGCGCCCAGAGTGCCGCGGTCAGCGGGCCGGCGGGTCCCAGACCGTCGCGCGCGTAGAGCGCTCGGCGCATCGCTTCGCGCCCGATCCAGGCGCCGCTGGCCTCATCCCCCAGCTGGAACCCGTAGCCGCCCACCCGCTGCATCTGACCGGACAGCTGTCGCGCAAAGACCGAGCCGGTGCCAAGCGCGGCGATGATTCCGTCGTCGCCTTCGAAGGCGCCCGAGAGCGCCAGATCGACGTCGCCCACGACCGCCACCCTTGGCAGGTCGAGGGCCGCGACGATGCGGGGGCCCGCCCCGATTTCGACCGCGCCGGCGATGCCCAGGACCGCCTGTACCTCGGCGTGCCCTGCGGCCATTGCCTGCGCCTCGGCCAAGGTCTCGGCGACCAGGGCGCGGATCGTGGCGATGGCGCCGTCGGGGTCGGTATGGACATTGGCGGGACCGGCGCGATGTTCCGCCGTCGTGCGCCCGTCGGACAGGCGCGCCCGCGCGCGACATCCCGTTCCACCCCCATCCAGCCCGAGGAAGATTTTCATGCGGTTCCCTTTCGCGGCACCCATAGCAAGCCGGCACCGGGCCGGAAAGCCCGTTGACAGTACTGGCCGGGCGCGGTTCGCTGCCATTGACCGGATGCAATCAGGAAGGGCACCGCGCGATGAGCGAAGCCGCAGATCCGCGCTACCGCGACCTCGATCTCTGGGACGACCGGACCGCGCTTGCCGCGATGTGGGAGGGACAGTTGGCCGCGGTCGCCGCGATCGGTCCCGCCCTGCCGGATATCGCCGCCGGCGTCGCCGCGATTGCCGACCGGCTCGCCCGCGGGGGGCGGTTGTTCTACGCCGGTGCCGGGACCTCCATCCGCATCGCGGTGCAGGACGGCACCGAACTGGGCCCGACCTTCGACTGGCCCGAGGCGCGCACGGGCTATCTGATCGCCGGCGGGGAGGGCGCGCTGCGCGAAGCCGTGGAGGGTGCCGAAGACGACGCCACGGATGCCGCGGCGCAGGTCGTCGGCGCGGCGATCGGACCGCCGGATGCGGTGATCGGGATTGCAGCCAGCGGCCGGACGCCGTTCACCGTCGCCGCGGTGCGCGCAGCGCGCGCGGCCGGTGCGCTGACCGTCGGCATTGCCGGGACCGCGAAAGCCCCGCTGCTGGAGGTCGCCGAGCACGCGATCTGCCTTGGCACTGGACCCGAGGTGCTGGCCGGCTCGACGCGGATGAAGGCGGGGACGGCGCAGAAGGTCGCGCTCAACCTGATCTCCACGCAGGTCATGATGCGGCTGGGGCGCGTGCATGGCGGACTGATGGTCGACATGCGCCCCGCCAACGCCAAGCTGCGCACCCGCGCGAATGCCATGGTGCAGCAACTGTCGGGGGTGGATGCCGCGCAGGCGGAGGCCGCGTTGCAGACCGTCGGCAGGAGGGTCAAGCCCGCGGTGCTGGTCGCGTTAGGGCTGAGCCCCGCGGACGCGCGCCGCGCGCTGGCCGAGAGCGACGACGTCCTGCGCCGCGCGCTCAGTCAAGTCCCGAGAAGGGAACCCGACAACTGAGCACGTTCCAGGCGCCCTCGCGCCGGTAGCGCAGATCGGTGGTCAGGCAGCGGATGATGTGCCAGCCGAAGCCGCCCTCCGGCAACTCGAGCGGCGGCTCCATTTCCGGCAACGGGGGATCGGGCGGATAGCCGATGGGGGCCTCGCGCCCCTGATCGCGCAGCATGCAATCCAGCCCGTCGCGTCCGATCGTGACGGTCAGGTCGACCGGGCCTTCGGTGCCGGCATAGGCATGCTCCACGATGTTGTTCATCGCCTCGGCCAGGATCAGTTCGGCGTTGGCCACGTCGTCCTCGGACAGCCCCGCGGCGGCCAGTGCCTCGGTCACGTGGACCAGTGTCTCGCGCGTGGCCTTGTCGCCCGAGGTGAATCGGCGACGGATGGGGCCGGCCGCGCCTGCCTGTTCACGATCCGTCATCGCAGGGGACCCCTGGGCGACCATTGTCTCAGCCTGCCGCCTTCAGCGCACCGGGAACGGTTTCATGAATGGTGAAGATGCTGTCCATCCGCGTCAGGCGGAAGACCTTGGCCACCGACGGCGTCAGCCCGGCCAGTTGCAGCGGGCGCTCGGGGCCGAGCAGTTTCAGGACGGCCACCACGGCTCCCAACCCGCTGCTGTCCAGAAAGGTGACCTTCGACAGATCGAGGATGATCGGATTGCCCGGCGCGTCGACCGCGGCGCGCACGGCTTCCTTGAATTCGATGGCGACGGCGGCGTCGATGCGCGCCTCATTGACGCGGATCACCAGCCCCGTGGGGTTGAGTGTTGCGGAGATGTCCACGATTTCCCCTCGCATTCCGTCCGGTTTCGTGGTGAGCCTAGAGGCTGATCGTTTCGAAATCGTTCATGAACGGAAGGTGGCAGCATGCAAGAGGTGGTGATCATCGGCGCAGCGCGGACCCCGATGGGCGGGTTCCAGGGTGTTTTTGCGGGCGTGCCGGCGGCAGAACTGGGCGGCCAGGCGATTGCCGCGGCGCTGAAGGGCGCGGGGGTTTCGGCCGAACGGGTCGAGGAACTGGTGATGGGCTGCGTGTTGCCTGCCGGGCAGGGACAGGCGCCGGCGCGGCAGGCGGGCTTCATCGCCGGGCTGGGCGAGGGGGTGCCGGCGACGACGCTCAACAAGATGTGCGGCTCGGGGATGAAGGCGGCGATGGTGGTCGCCGACCAGATCGCGCTGGGCCGGGTCGGTATCGCGGTCGCCGGCGGCATGGAAAGCATGACCGAGGCGCCGTATCTGCTGCCGGAGATGCGCGGCGGCGCACGGATCGGGCATCAACAGGTGGTCGACCACATGTTCCTCGACGGGCTGGAGGATGCCTATGACAAGGGCCGCCTGATGGGCACCTTCGCCGAGGATTGCGCCGAGGCCTTCCAGTTCACCCGCGAAGCGCAGGACGACTACGCGCTGCGTTCGCTCTCGAACGCGCTGGAGGCGACGGAAAGCGGCGCGTTCGAGCACGAGGTCGCGCCGGTGACGGTGAAGGGGCGCAAGGGTGAAGTCGTTGTTTCCGTTGACGAACAGCCGCAAAGCGCGCGGCCCGAGAAGATCCCGACGCTGAAGCCCGCCTTTCGCAAGGACGGCACGGTGACGGCCGCCAATGCCTCGTCGATCTCGGACGGGGCGGCGGCGCTGGTGCTGGCCTCGCGCGCCGCCGCCGAGGCCGCGGGCGCGCCGATCCGGGCGGTGATCCGGGGGCATGCAAGCCACGCGCAGGCGCCGGGCTGGTTCACCACCGCCCCCGTGCCCGCTGCCCGCAAGCTGCTGGATTCGCTAGGCTGGTCGGTCTCGGACGTGGACCTCTGGGAGGTCAACGAGGCCTTCGCGGTGGTCCCCATGGCCTTCATGCACGAGATGGGGATCGCGCGCGAGAAGATGAACGTGAACGGCGGGGCCTGCGCGCTGGGCCATCCCATCGGGGCCTCGGGGGCGCGGATCATGGTGACGCTGCTGAACGCGCTGGAAAAGCGCGGGCTGCGGCGCGGCGTGGCGGCGATCTGCATCGGTGGCGGCGAGGGCACGGCGATTGCGATCGAGCGCGTCTGAGGGCGCGGAAATCCCGCGGACAGCGCTGCCGGAAAGCGTATGGCAAGGGGCTGGCAAGCGTATGGCAAGCGTATGGCAGTTCCGAACGCTGCGGCAGGGTTTTGGTAACGCATGAGCCCAAGGTGTTCGGGCTTTGGGTGAAGCGCAGAAAGGGGGGCGCTGCCCCCCTTTTGGCTGCGCCAATTCACCCCCCGGGATACTTTCGGACAGGAAAAGTCCGAGGCAGGAAGGGCCAGACCACCCTTTACGGCATGGCCTCTTTTCGCCGCGCGCGAAGCGTGCGGCGCCCGGCCCAACGCGAGGAAGGTTGCACGCGCAGCGTGCAGCTTGACGAGGGGCGGGAGAACTCCCGTCGCCTTGGGCGCAGGGCCGGTCTGCGGCGGCGTCGATCGGTGCGTTGGGGCGGGAATTCCCGGAGGGCGTGGTCGGTCTCAGGCCGCCGCAGGAAGCGGATGGGGGATCGATCGCGACCCGTGGACAGCGCGCAGCGCAGCCGCTGGTATCGGCATTCTCGGACGACCAGCGGGGTTGTGGTCCAGTTGATCGCGTCGCAAGCCCTGCCGCCGGCAAGCCTTGGCGAGCTCGCAAGTCTTGGCACAAGGCAGAGCGTGGCGAGGGTGTCGCGGACGGGCGGCCGCTATGGGGTCGGAAGGGCTCCGCTACGGTCTGTGCCGTCGCGGCGTGTCCCGCGCGCCGCACCGGCGCGGGCAGGGGCCGGCGGGGAAGGTCACGGTCCCGCCTCAGCCGGCCAGTTCGGTCTCGATCCGCGCCTGGGCTTCCAGCGTGCGGTGGACCGGGCATCTGTCGGCGATGCGCAGCAGGTCGGCACGGTCCTCGGCGGAGAGATCGCCTTCGAGCCGGATGCGGCGGGTGAAGACGTCGATCCGGGCGCCGGGGTTTTCGCAATCGGCACAATCCTCGGCGTGGCGCCTGTCGTGCGAGACGTCGCAGGCGACATGCGCCAGTGCCAGTTCCTTGCGCCTCGCGTAGATCCGCAGCGTCATGGTGGTGCAGGCCCCCAGCGCCGCGGCGAGGTACTGGTAGGGGCTGGGTCCGCGGTCGGTGCCGCCCATCGCGGCTGGCTCGTCGGCGACCAGCGCATGCCGGCCCTCGACGCTGATGTCCTGGCGGAAGCCGCCGCCCTCGGCCTCGGCCACGCGCACCACGCCTTCGGGGGCGTCGGCGGGGGCGGGTGGATCGGCGAGGTCCAGGTAGTGCGTCGACCAGGCGGCGATCACCCCGGCGGCGTAGTCGGCGTCACGCTCGGCGGTGATCAGGTGGTCGGCGGCGTCGAGGGCGACGAAGCTCTTGGGGTGTTTCGCCGCCGCGAAGATCCGTCGCGCGTTGTCGATCCCGACGATCGCGTCGCGCGGCGCGTGCAGCACCAGAAGCGCGGCCTTCAGCCGGCCCAGCGCCTCGGTCAGCTTCGCTTCGCGCACGTCCTCGACGAAGTCGCGGCGGATGGTGAAGTCGCGCCCGGCCAGGCTGACCGTCGCTTCGCCGGTCTCGGCGATGGTGTCGAGCGCGGCGCCGAAGTTGCCCAGAACATGCGCCGGGTCGGCGGGCGCGTTCAGCGTCGCCACCGCGCGCACGCCGGCGATGCCCGGCGCCGCCGCCAGCACCGCCGCGCCGCCCAGCGAATGGCCGATCAGCAGTTGCGGGGCCAGGCCGTTCTCGGCCATCCAGGCCGCCGCCGCCCCGAGATCGGCGATGTTCGACGAGAAATCGGTGTTGGCGAACTCGCCCCCGGAATGGCCGAGCCCGGTAAAGTCGAAGCGCATCGTGGCGATGCTGCGCGCGGCCAGGGCGCCGGCGATGCGGCGCGCGGCGGCGATGTCCTTGGAACAGGTGAAGCAATGCGCGAAGAGAGCGGCGGCGCGCACCGCCCCCTCCGGCCGGTCGAGCCGGGCGGCCAGCATCGTGCCGCCGGCTCCGGCGAATTCGATCCTCTCGCTGCGCATCGCGAAACCTCCACTGGACCGCGGCCGAGTAAACCCGCGCCGGGGGGACATGTCCACCGGGCAACCGCCGCTTGCACCGCAACGCGACGCGCCCCCCCCCGCGGTCACCGGGCGCCTGCGCGGAGGTGCCGCCGCGCGGTGGCAACCCGGCACGCGACCGCGGTGCTTTTTCCCCTTCACAAGCCCCGGGTGAACGTCTATGAGCAGGCCACCAATTCGAGTGCGGTCGTGGCGGAATTGGTAGACGCGCAGCGTTGAGGTCGCTGTGGGGTAACTCCCGTGGAAGTTCGAGTCTTCTCGACCGCACCAATCTTCCACCTTACGCGTTGAACGCCAATTCGTTGGGCGTGGTCAACGGCTTGTGGTTGAACCTGACGAAGGGCGATCAAGGTGACCCCGTGCGACCGGCTTTCCTGGCGTTGGGTTGCCCGGCCTGGCCGTTTGTTAGCGGCTCTTCCTGGTTGGGCAGCGTCGCTACACTAGCCCGCCGGACACCATCCGCCCTCCAGCCGAGCGCCGGCATCCCCCGGGGAGGGACGAAAGCCTGAAGTGCCGGAGGGACAGGGCCGCGCGGGCGGCTTGGTGCGGGCGGTGGGACTCGAACCCACACGTCTTTTGGACAAAGGTGTTTGAGACCTTCGCGTCTACCGTTCCGCCACGCCCGCGGGAGGGTAGGCGCAGATATGGCACAGTCCGCGGGGGCTGTCACGACCCCTCGAGCGTCCTCGGAATACAGCTCTGTCGGACGCTTCTGGAAATCACGGCGCCGCCGTGTCTGCCTTGCCGGGTCGCCGGCACCGGCGACGGCGCGTCCCGGCCCGCGCGCAGATAGCACTTGCCTTGTAGCGAAAGCCTGCGAACACTCGGCCGGCCTTGCAGGGGGATGGCGATGAGACCGGACCGTGAACCGAAGAAGCGTATCGTCAGCGATTTCGCGGCGCAGCTGGCGCGTGCCGGTGCGCCGTTGCCGACCTTCGGGCAGGTGTCGGCGGGCACCGACGCCTCGCGCCAGTTGATCGGCTACCATTTCGACGATCCGAGCGAGATGATGGTGACTCTTTTCGTTCGGATCGGTCTCATCGCCAACCGGGATCGAACTGCTATTCACTGGCGACGTCGATCGCTGGGGCGTTGGCATCGACAAGATCCGCTATTCGGTAACGACCGCCGGGTCGGAGCCAACCGACCCGACCGTGCCGATCCCGCTGCCCGCGACGGGGTGGCTCTTGATCGCCGCCTTCGGGGGGGTGGCGGCGATGCACCGCCGCCGCAAGGCCGCCTGAGAGGTCCGTTCCTGCTGCCTTGCCAGTCACCTGTCGTGCCGGTTCAGCCCGCCCCGCATCCTGCCGGGGTGGGTTACGCCTTTCCGGCGGGCCGACGCGCGCCGCGCCCGCCGACACGCCGTCACCATCCGTTAAGCACACGCGCATAACGCTTGACGCTGCATCGGCCGCCGTCTAGCCGGGGCCTGATTGTCAGGAGTTTCGCGTGATCCGGGCGCTTTACGATTGGACGTTGTCGCTGGCCGCCCATCCCCGCGCGCTCTGGGCGCTGGCCTTCGTCGCCTTCATCGAATCCTCGGTCTTTCCCATCCCGCCCGATGTGCTGATGATCGCCATGATCATTGCCACGCCCACGCGCGCGTTTCTCATCGCCGGGGTCGCCATGGTGGCCTCGGTCGCAGGCGGAATGCTGGGCTACGCCATCGGCGCCTTCGCCTTCGAGACGGTGGGCTACCCGGCGCTGTCGGCTTTGGGCAAGGGCCCGGCGGTCGAGGCGTTCAACACCCGCTTCAACGACTTCGGCTTCTGGTCGGTGCTGATCGCGGGACTCACGCCCTTTCCCTACAAGGTCATCACCATCATGTCGGGCTGGACCGGCCTGCCGCTGATGACCTTCGTCGTCACCTCGATCATCGCGCGCGGGCTGCGCTTCTTCATCGTCGCAGCACTGCTGTGGAAGTTCGGCGCACCGATTCGTGACTTCATCGAAAAGCGGCTCGGCTTGATGTTCACGCTCTTCGTCGTATTGCTGATCGGCGGTTTCTACGTCCTGAGGTACCTGTGACCCGCACCACCCTGGCCCTTGCCGCGGCGCTTGGTTCCGCCTTCCTGCTGATCGCGGCGCTGGTCTTCCAGTACGGCTTCGGCATGGCGCCCTGCGCGCTTTGCATCTGGCAGCGCTGGCCGCATCTGGCGGCGGTGGTGCTGGGCGGGCTGGCGCTGGCCGCGCCTGCGCTGCCGGTGCTGCTGGCGGGGGCGGCGGCTGCGGCCACCTCGGGCGGGATCGGCGTCTACCACACGGGGGTGGAGCGCGGCTGGTTCGACGGCCCCTCCGCCTGTTCGGGCGGGGGCGGGGTGACGGGACAGTCCATCGACGATCTTCTGAACTTCGAGCAGTCCTTCCAGGTCGTGCGCTGCGACGAGGTGCCGTGGGAAATGCTGGGCCTGTCGATGGCCAGTTGGAACGCGGCGGCCTCCTTCGCGCTGGCGGGTGTCTGGCTGATTGCCGCCGCCCGGCGCTGAACGCGCGTTCAGCTCAGCGCCGCCCAGGCCAGCGTCGGCAGGCCCAGGCTGACCGCGCCGCCCAGCGTCAGCAGCAGCCCGTCGCGCATCAGCAGCCCCGCTGCCAGGAACGAGATCGCCAGCCCGGCGAGCGAGCCGCTCATCGGCACGAATTCCATCAACGGCATGCAGAGCGCGATGACCAGCACCATGCCCAGCGGCAGGGTGGCCAGCGGCCCCTCGGCCAGCGCGCGCAGGCGTGGGCGGAACCAGCGGTCGGCGCGCGCCACCGGGCCGGACAGATACGCCGAGGCCGCGGCCAGCCGTTTCGCCGCGATGCGTCGATCGCCCATCCAGCGCGGCAGCCAGAGCGTGCGCCGCCCGGCCAGGATCTGCACCGCGACCAGCGCGATGAAGATCCCCATCAGCGAGGTCATCCCCGGAAGCGCGCTGAGCGGCGAGACCAGGATCAGCGCCGGGAAGAGCAAGAGCGCGAAGAACGAATCCCGCCCCAGCCGCTCGACCAGCGCCGCCAGCGTCACCTCCCCGTCCTCCGCCCGCTCCTGCGCAAGTTCGCCGATCTGCGCGACGACACGCGACAGCTTCCCGCGCGCGTCCCCGGTCGGGTCCGCATCGGCGCGCGGCGGGCCGCGCTCCTCTGGCGGTTGCGGAAAGGGTGCTGGCATGCGCAGTCCGGGCTGACGGGGTTGCCGCCTTGATCTGGCGGCGCGCGCGCGACTTTCAAGGCCGCCGGCTCTACGACCAGCGGGGGCGGGCCTTGCGCCCCCGGCCCTGCGGACTATCCTGCGGGACGCAGTTTCGCGCGGCCGGGCGCGCCGGGACGGGACGGGGACGGGACGGAGGCGACATGAAACTTCACACCTACTGGCGGTCCTCGGCGGCCTATCGCGTGCGCATCGCGCTCAACCTCAAGGGGCTCGAGTGCGAGCAGGTCTTCGTCTCGCTGATCGCGGGCGAGCAGGCGCAGCCGGGCTACCTGGCGCTGAACCCGCAGGGCCTCTTGCCGGCGCTGGAGTTCGACGACGGCAGCGTCCTCAGCCAGTCGCTGGCGATCCTCGACTGGCTGGAGGCCGCGCATCCCCGCCCGCCGCTGCTGCCCGCCGACCCGCTGTCCCGCGCCCGGGTGCTGGAGATCGCGCATGTGATCGCCATGGACATCCACCCGGTCAACAACCTGCGCGTGCTCGGCGCGCTGGGCGCGCGCTTCGGCGCCGATGCCGCGGCCAGGCGCGACTGGATGCAGCACTGGATGCGCCTCGGCTTCGACGCGATTGAGCCGCGCCTGCCCGGCACCCGCTACGCGCTCTCCGACGCGGGGCCGGGGCTTGCGGATTGCTGCCTGATCCCGCAGGTGTACAATGCACGCCGATGGGGGCTGGATCTGACCCCCTGGCCGAACATTTCCGCGGTCGAGGGGGCCTGCCTCGACCTTCCCGCCTTCGCCGCGGCCGCGCCCGAGGCGCAGCCCGACGCAAGCTGACAAAGGAGTCGCCATGCCGCTGCTGTCGTCCTGGATCGAGGCCGCCAACGATCCCGCCTGTCCCTTCCCGCTCAACAACCTGCCCTGCGGGGTCTTCTCGGTGGCCGGCGGGCCGCGCCACTGCGGCGTGGCCATCGGCGACCAGGTGCTCGACGTCACCGCCATGGAACGCGCCGGGCTGATCTCGCTCGCCGACCGGGCGGTGCTGGACCGGCCCGAATGGAACGCCGTCATGGCGCTGGGCCCGGCCGCCTGGACGCGGTTGCGCAACCTGCTTTTCGGCTTCCTGCGCGCGGGATCGGACCTGCACAGTAGCGTCTCGCGCTACCTGCATCCGCTCTCGGCGGTGGAACTGCACCTGCCGTTCTCGGTGACCGAGTTCACCGATTTCTACGCCTCGCACCACCACGCGCAGAACGTCGGCACGATGTTCCGCGGGGCCGAGAATGCGCTGCCGCCGAACTGGCGGCACCTGCCCATCGGCTACAACGGGCGCGCCTCCTCGGTCGTCGTGTCGGGCACCGACCTGCACCGCCCCTGGGGCCAGCTGAAGGGGCCGAACGACGCCGCGCCCCGCTTCGCCCCCTGCGAGCGCTTCGATTTCGAACTGGAGATGGGCGCCGTCGTCGGCACCCCCTCGCGCCTGGGCCGCCCGGTGACGGTGGCGCAGGCCGATGCGATGATCTTCGGCTATGTGCTGCTCAACGACTGGTCGGCGCGCGACATCCAGGCCTGGGAATACCAGCCGCTGGGCCCCTTCCAGGCCAAGGCGACGGCGACCACGATCAGCCCCTGGATCGTGACCCGCGCCGCGCTCGACCCGTTCCGCGTCGCCGCGCCCGAGCGCGAGCCCGAGTTGCTACCCTATCTGCACGAGCCCGGCCCCATGAACTACGACATCGAGCTCGAGGTCGAACTGACCCCGCAGGGCGGCGCGCCGGTGGTGATCACCCGCACGAACTACCGCGAGATGTACTATTCCGCCGCCCAGCAACTGGCCCATCACACCACCGCCGGCGCGCCGATGCGCCCCGGCGACCTGCTGGGATCTGGCACCGTCTCGGGGCCCGAGCGCGACAACCGCGGCTCGCTTCTGGAACTCGCCTGGGGCGGCAAGGAGCCGCTGGACCTCGGCGGCGGCGTCACCCGCAGCTTCCTCGAGGACAACGACCGCCTGACGCTGCGCGGCTGGGCCAGGGCCGAGGATTACACCATCGGCTTCGGCGAGTGTTCCGGCATCCTGCGCCCGGCCATCGCGCCGCCCTGGCCGGTGGACTGACGCCGCCGCCGGAACCCGCCCTCCGGCCGGCGGGCGACCGGGTCGCGCCCGCACCACGGCCCACCCACCCGCCCCCGTGGCGCGGGCGCGACCCGTCCCGACGCCGATCAGGTTTCCCGCGCCCCGGGACCCTGGCGCTGCGCCGGACCCCGGGGCCGGGGCCCGCAGGGCCACGGGCGGGGGCGGGCAGCCCCCGGCGCGGCGCGCCCCCTCGATGGGGGCAAGCCGCGCACGCCCTTGTCTCGAGGATGCGCCCATCGAGGGGACACCGCGCGGTTGACCCCGCGGCCCGCGCTACTTCGTGAATTCCGCCACCACATCCGGCCTCAGCGCGCGCAATTCCGGCGGCAGGTCCAGGGCGATCTCTTCGTCCAGCAGCCAGGCGCACTTTTGCCGCAGCGCCAGTTCCTCGCGCCGGTCGACGCGGCCCTGGGCCATCCGCTCGTTCTGCCGGGTGATGCGCAGGAAGAATTTATGCGCCTCGGTGTAGTAGCGCTCCAGCCGGGCCGGGCGGTAGACCACGGACTCGGGCCCGTTCAGCGCCCGCGACAGTCGCGCCAGCATGAAGGCCCGCAGCACCTGGTTGATCCGGCCGTGGAAATTGATCCCCATCAGCCGGAAGAAGCGCACCACGTCCTCGTCCAGCCGGATGGTCATCTTGGTGCGCCGCGGCTCGGGCGCGGCCTGGGCGACCGCCTGCCACTCCTCGGGGATGAACCCGCCCTCGCGCAGGCCGCGGTTCAGCGCGCGCTCCAGATCCTTCATCGTGTCGGCGAGGTGGTGATAATGCGCGCGTTCGGCGGCGACGGCCTTGGTCATCCGGGTCATTCGAAGTCCTGCTCGGCAGAGGGTGCAGCGGTTTGCGACGGGTATGCCCGCCGCGCCTTTCCATATGGTGAGCGCAGCGTTCGGAACTGCCATACGCTTGCCATACGCTTGCCAGCCACTTGCCATACGCTTTCCGGCACCCTTGCCAGCCCGCCGCAAGCGCCGTTTTCTCGCCCCCACCGCGTCTTCACGATCCTGTGACGCGCCCAGCCCCGGCTTCCATTGTCACCCCGGCGCGGTAAGCTTTCCCCAGCCAACGGGAGAAAGCCATGCATCGTCCACTGATCGCCGCCGCCCTTGCCACCAGCCTCTGCGCGCCCTTCGCAGCCCACGCGAACGAGGCCGGGGAAGCCGCTGTAAAGGCAAGACAATCCCTGATGACGCTGATCGCCTACAACCTCGGCCCGATGGCCCAGATGGCGCAGGGACGCGTCGATTACGACGCCGAGGTTGCGCAGGCCGCCGCCGACAATCTCTACACTCTCACCCGCCACTCGCAGGAACGGCTCTGGCCCGAGGGCACGGCCCACGGCATCTTCGAGGGCACCGCCGCCCGCCCCGAGATCTGGCAGAACCTCGAAGAATTCTCCAATCTTTACGCGACCTTGCAAGGCGCAGCTGCCACGATGCAGGGAGCCGCTGGCGACGGACTGCAGGCGCTGCAGGGCGCGCTGGGCGATGTCGGCGGCGCGTGCCGGTCCTGCCACGACGACTTCCGCGTATCAGACTGAGGGCATGCGACGTATAGGCTGGCTCGTCCTCATCGCCGCAAGTCTCGGTGCGCTCCTCTGGTGGCTTGCCCGCCCCTCCGACCTGCCCGACGCGACCCGCGCCGCCCTTGATGCCCACAGGCCCGATCCCGCGCACGGTGAACGGATCTTCTGGGCCACCGGCTGCGCCGGCTGCCACGCCCCCCCCGACCTCGACTCCGGGGCCCCGCCCGAGGCACGCCTCGTCCTTTCCGGCGGCCGCCGCCTCGAAAGCCCCTTCGGCACCTTCGTCGCCCCCAATGTCTCGCCCGACCCGGTCAACGGGATCGGCGACTGGAGCCTGCATGATTTCGCCCGCGCCATGCTGCGCGGCGTGTCACCGGAGGGCGCGCACTACTATCCCGCCTTTCCCTATACCAGCTACCTGCGCGCCCGACCCGAGGATGTCGCCGACCTCTGGGCGTTCTGGCAGACGCTGCCGGCGGTCGAAACGCCCTCCGCGGCGCATGAGCTGCCCTTTCCATTCACTATCCGAAGTGGCTTGGGGATATGGAAGTTCCTGAACATGAACGAGGATTTCGTTTTCCCCGGGGATGGTGCGGCCCCGGTCATGCGCGGCCGGTACCTGGTTGAAGCCCTGGGCCACTGCGCCGAATGCCATACGCCGCGGAACCTGGCGGGTGGGCTCGACGTCGGGCGCTGGATGGCGGGGGCGCCAAACCCGTCCGGCGACGGGCGCATCCCGCGCATCCCGGATCCGAGCTGGTCAGCCGAGGATATCGAGGCCTACCTGTTCAGCGGGTTCACCCCCGATTTCGACGTGGTTGGGGGATCGATGGCCGATGTCGTGCAGCACATGGCCCAGCTTCCCGCTGAAGATCGCGCCGCAATCGCCGCCTATCTGCGCGCACTGGTGGAGTGATCGCCCCGGACCGAACAGAGCGGCGAAGGCGACTTGACTTGCCCATCGCGCAATGGCCAAAGGCGTCATGGGTGCCGCGCGTCTGACAATCGATCTCGACTCCATCGCCGCCAACTGGGAGCGTCTGGCCGAACGCTCCGCCGGCGCTGCCGGCGTGACGATCAAGGCGGACGCCTATGGGTTGGGTGCCGCGCCCGTCGCGCGCCGCCTCGCCCGATCCGGCGCCCGCCAGTTCTTCGTTGCCCTGGCGGAAGAGGGCGCAGCGATCCGGCAGGCTGTCGGGGCCAGCGCAGAAATATTCATTTATTCCGGACACATGGAAGGTGATGCTCAGACCATACGTAACCTTGGCCTGATCCCTCTCGTGAACTCCGCCGAACAACTCGCCCGGCATCTGGAGGCGTTGCCGGGTCTTCCTTTCGGTATCCAGCTCGATTCAGGGATGAACCGGCTAGGGATGGAGCCGGCGGAATGGGCGGCGGTGCGCGATCTGGCGCTGCGGGCGCAACCGCGCCTGCTCCTCTCGCATCTCGCCTGTTCCGATGAACCCGATCACCCGATGAATGCGGCGCAGCTTCGCAGTTTCACGCAAATGACCGAGGGTTGCGACGTCCCGCGCTCGTTGTCGGCGACCGGCGGCATCCTGCTTGGACCGGACTATCACTTCGACCTCACCCGCCCGGGGATCGGCGTCTACGGTGGCGCGCCCTTTAGCGAGGCTTATCCGGTCGTGACCCTTGATTTGCCGGTGATCCAGGTGCGCGATCTGGCCGCCGGAGAACCCGTGGGGTATGGCTGCACCTGGACTGCGTCCGCGCCTACACGCGTGGCGACGCTTGGGGCGGGCTATGCCGACGGCATTCTGCGATATCTCTCAAATCGCGCAACGCTTTGGGCAGGCAGCGTTCCTTGCCCCCTCGTAGGGCGCGTTTCGATGGATCTGGTGACGGTCGATGTGACCCATCTAGCGGATATTCCGGACTCGATGGAGCTGCTCGGCGCGCATCAGGGCATCGACGATCTGGCGGATGCCGCCGGGACCATCGGTTACGAGATCCTGTCCGCGCTTGGTGCGCGTTATCGCCGACGATACCTCGGTCAGCGTCCCTGATATTTTTCCTTTTCATCGGGGCTGCGGACGTCGCGGGCAGACGGAGCAATCTCGGTTACCTTGCGCGCGTCGCGCGGAGGACTTTGGCCACGCGTTCTGCAAGGCACTCCGGGGTGCGCTCGTCCTTCTCGAAGGGCACCGGGATGCCGTTTGCGGCGTTGCGCACGGCCTCTCCCTGCGCGCCGAGGTCGAACGCGAGCGTGGGCAGGCCGGTGGCAAGGCATTCATGCACCGTGTAGGAAAATGTCTCGGGCCAGATTGAAGGGATCAGCCAATGGGTTACCCCGTAGCGCGCGGCCAGGTGGGGGATATCCTCGATCGCGTAGATGCCGTGCACCGGCACATCGTCGGCGAGCGGATACCCCGGCGCGATGCGTCCGATCAGCGCAAGGCTGGCATCCTGTTCGGCGTGCATCTTCCTTGAAAGCGCGGAAAGGACGGCGGCGCCTTTCTGCGGACCGATCGCCCCCAGCACCCCGAGGACGATACGCCCGTCCTTCGGCGCTGTAAGCCGGGGTATCGCGTGCGGAAGCGCATGGGGGTTGAAGTGGAGGCGATCCTTCGCCTTGGGATAGACGCTTTCAACGATCCGCGCGCTCTCCCGAGAAAAGACTATCAGGCGATCGGAGGCGTCGATCACGCGACCCCATGCAGCGCGCCAGTCGGCCAGTGACATCGTGCTTCCATCCGCGCGCCGATACTGATGAGCCGGGTCGTCGGAATCGATCGGCGGAATCCCGCGATAGATCCCGTCATGATCCAGAAGCGTGTAGGAGGGGCTGAGGGGGAGGAAGTCATGGAAAAGGATGTCGAGTGCGGCGCCGTCGGACAATCGCAACAGAAGGTCCGGTATGTCACCAAGGTCCGGGTCGCCGACAGCGCAGGAATAGACGATCCGTCGCTTGCGCAGGGGCGTCAGCAAACGCACGGCGAGATCGATATCGTCGCTGTTGCCGATCACCCTGCCCAGCGGCGTATCCAGCTCCAGCCGATACCGCCAGGCCCCGCCGAGTCGCAGGACGAGGGAGACGGTTTCGGAGCGCACGCGATCCTGCAGGTAGTTCTCGGCGCCGCCGCCCAACGAGTGCGCGATATGGATCGGGATCCTGTCGATCGTTCTCAGGCTGTCCGCCCAGGCTAAGGCAGTGACCAAGCGTGGGGTAATGAGCGGGTCGTCGCGGATGAAGTCCTGCACGATGCGATCGTAGCCAGGATAGCGCTCTGAAATGATGGCGTTGTTTTTCTGGACAAGCGCCAGTTTGCTGGGGCCGAAGCTGGCGCCGCCACGGTGTTCGACGAAAAGGTTCGGCACAGCCACATGTCGCCCGCCCTTCGCCACTGCGCGCCGGCACCAATCGACCTCTTCTCCATAGCCGCGACCGAAAACCGGGTCGAAGCCGCCGAGGCGCTGCAACCATTCGCGCTGCACGGCGATGCAGAACCCGACACCCGTGGGTGTGACGACTTGCGGCGATGTTTTGGCGATCCGTTCGCGCAGGGTGACATCGATTGCGTCCAGTTGTCCTGGCTCCAGAGCGGCGCGCGCGCAGATCACCGGGGCAGTGTAGATTTCCGCGTCGTTGGATAGCGGCGTCGTCGTGGCGATCGAGGGATCGCCGAGCGGCGCGACAAGCCTGCTCGCCCATCTCGGCGGTACCATCGCATCGCTGTTGAGCAGAATGACGGGGCCGCTGTCGTGCTGAGCCGCCGCGAAGCCGCGATTGACCGAACCGATAAATCCCAGGTTGGTCTCGTTCTCACGCAGTTCAATCTTGTCTGCGTCCGGGTGTCTGGCAACCCAATCGCGCAGCCATGGCCGTACGCGAGGGTCGGTGGACTGGTCCTCGATCAAGATCAGCCGAAACGGAAGGTCCGTATGGGCCATGACACGATCAAGCATTTCTGCCAGCAATTCGAACGCGTTGAAGACTGGAATGATGACGGTGATCATCTCGGGCGGAGGAGAAGGCGACGCGGTTCGATCGGCGGGCTCAAGGAATCGAGGGTCCAGCATCGCTTCGGACTCGGTCTGTCCCAAGCGAAGGGCCGTCTTTATACGCCGGGGCAGGTCGGGATCATTGCGCAACAAACCCTTCGCGATAATCGGAAGCAGCGGGACTGCGTCGCGCCAGAAGCGCAGCTTCAGCCGGCGCTCGGCCAGATACCTTGCTCGCGTGACATGCAGCTCGACGCGTATCGATTCAGTCTTTTCCTCGACGCCCTCAAGCTCCAGCAGCAGCGGACCTTCCTCGAACGGTAGACTGGCGCGGAAGCCGACATGCTTGTCGCACCCGAGAGCGGCGGCCACATCGTCGCGTTCTTCTCGTGGTTGGCGCCAGATCTGCGTTCTGCCCAGGCGAATTCCAATCCCCGACGCGAGCGTCCAACCGCGCAGATGAAGTCGGCCTTGGTGCAAGCGGACCGCTTCCAGATAACCCAGCGTAGCGTTGTTGCCGTCCGCAAGTCGGCATCCCGGCAGGGTCAGGTCCAGGTGATGGTCCTTGTAGTAGGCGCGCAACCACCGATACCGGGACAGCTGATATCGCGCCTTGTCGCGCCAGACATGCAATCGGTTCGCGGGCGGATCGGTGAAGAAACTCATAGCGCGCCCTTACAGCTTGCCGATCGCAGCGGCCAGATGGATCAGGGCTGTCTCGGCGGAAGACTGTCGGTGGACACCGAATTCGCGCATCAGCTGCAACCTGGTCAGGGGTGTGGCGCTGGGCCAACGGCGCGCGAATTCCTCGGCCACGGGTGTCAGCGGCACATTCGCTGCATTCAGCGCGGCCATGTTCGCAGCGATCCAGTCACGCAACCTGCCATCCAGCAGGGACGCAAGGCGCGCGCTGCGCGCCTGATGGGTAGACCGAATGCCCATCGCGTTCGTGTCGTGCTGACGATAGTCTAGCACGACGTTTCCATCGGCCACGATCCGGGCGTCGCACGCGGCGAATAGCAGGTAGAGCCACCAGTCATGATGCGGCACGGCCTGAACACCGGCGCGACGCACGATCTGCACGGCGGCTCGATTCATCGTCAGGGTGTGACCTGACAGGATGTTCTGCACCACGGCATTCGCAAAAGACGGCCCGCGTGCCCATCGCGCTGACAGGATTTCTCCGCGCGTTTCGATGTCGACGACCCGGTATCGTGCGGCCCAGGCGCAGGGGCTGTCGGCCGATTGGCGCAGAACCTGCAGCGCGCTCGAAAGCTTGTGCGGGAACCAGACGTCGTCCTGATCGGCCAAGGCCACGATGCCCGCGGGCAGCTCTGGATGGCACAGAAGCTGAAGGAAATTTGCTGCGCTTCCTTTCTGCGGACCTTTCAGGATGCGCGCGACGCGCCCGGGATGGCGGTTGGCAAATTCCGCGAGCACGGCGTGTGTACCATCGATCGATCCGTCATCACTGACCCACAGGGACCAGTCCTGGTGGCTCTGACCCAACAGCGAGTCGAGTTGTGCCGGCAGCCAGCGCGCGCCGTTCAAGGTGCACATGAGGATGCTGACATGCTCGCGCGGGGGGCAAGACGAATGCACGGTCACCATGATCGAAGGTTATGGCAGCCCCCAAGCGACACGGCAACGCGACGAAATCGGGTCGCGATCACGCACGCGGTCGGCATGAACCGAAGCCTTGAGTTGCTGTCTCACCGGGTGTTTGCGAGGCGTCCTGCCGCGTCAGCGAGTGCCTCGAGTGCAACACAAAGATCTTCGCGCCGGGTATCTTCATTCGGATTATGGCTGATGCCACCGATCGACGGCGCGAACAGCATCGCTGTCGGCAAGACCCGCGCCACGTTCGACGCATCGTGCAGCGCGCCCGAAGGCATTGACCGCCAGCGACCCGGCGCGACGGTCTCGGCCGCGACTTCAAGCGCGTGCTGCAGGCGCGGGTCCATCGGCACGGGTTCCACCGGCGATCCCCGCGTCGCCTGCAGGATCAGCCCGCGCTCGCTTGCCACCTGCCGGGCGAGCGTGTGAGCCGCAGCTGCCATCGCGTCCAGCCGAGATACCTCTGCATCGCGTATCTGCACCGTAAAGCTGGCCGCGCCGGGTACGATCGAATTGGCATTCGGTTCAACGACGATCCGGCCCAGGGTCCAGACGGTGCGTTCACTGACCATCGGCGCAAAGACCTCGTTCAGGGCGACGGAATAGGACGCAAACCCCTGCAACGCATCGCGGCGAAGCTGCATCGGCGTGGTCCCGGCGTGATTGGCTTCGCCCTCGAAGCGGAAACTCCATTGCCGCACACCGACGATGGCTCCGACCACACCCAAGGCTTCGCCGGCGCTGTCCAGCACGGGTCCCTGCTCGATATGCGGTTCGATATACGCCGTGAATCGATCAGGCGATACGCTGCCAAGTGGACCGATATCCTTCGCGCGCTCTCGCGCCGTCGCGAAGGTTATGGGATCGTCCAGTGCGTCCTCGTCAAGGCAGGCATCGGCTTCCGCCAAGCTCAACTGTCCGGTCCAGACCGAACTGCCTGTGAGTCTGCCGAAGCGTCCCTCCTCGTCCTGGAAAGAGACGACGGCGAATGGCGGGCCACCATTTGCTTGCGCTGCACGCGCCAGTTCCAGCCCACACGCGACCCCCCAGATCCCGTCGAGCCACCCACCCAGCGGCTGCGTGTCGCTGTGCGAGCCGACCAGCAGGCACGGGCCGTCACCTGGCGGCAGGCCGAAAAGATTGCCGCAAGGATCGACGATGACCTCCAGACCGGCCGCCTGCATCTGATCGGCCAGCCACTTGCGCGCGGCGATGTCGGGATCGGAAAAGGCCCGTCGCGCGACGCCCGTTCCCTGACCCCCGATGGTGCGCAGGTGATCCAGATCCGAAAGCATGCGGGCGGGATCGACGTGAATACGGGTCATGAAACCTCCAGGTCGTCAGCGAAGCCGTCACAGATACGGCGGAGTGCAGGCCGAGACCACGACGGCCTCTTCCTCGTGCGGGTTTCGAAAGCGATGCGGCAAGGTCGAGTTGAACAGATAGCTGTCACCGGCGCGCAGAATCTCGGTCCGCTCACCGACCGTCAGTTCGATCGCGCCCGAGATCACGACGCCGCCTTCGGATCCCGGATGGTCCAGCCGCGCACGCCCGGTATCGGCGCCGGGCTCATAACGCTCATAGAGGATCTGCAGATTGTGCGCCCGGGCGTCGCCAACCTGCGCCAGATGAATTCGCCCCGTGCGCCCCGGCGCCGCACCTGGCAGAAGCGAGGATAGGTCGCGCAACTCTTCCGGACGGAACACGATGGCCTCGGTCACCGGGCGGTCGGGCTCGAAAAACTCCGCCAGTGTTACGCCCAATCCGCCTAGAATCCTGCGCAGGCTCGCGACCGAGGGGCTGGAACGGTTGGTTTCGATCATCGCGACCTGGCCATGCGGCACGCCGGAAAGCTCGGCCAGGCGGCGCTGCGACAGGGCCGCGGCCTGCCGCATCGACCGCAGACGGGCCCCGACATCGAAGTCGCCATTCTGGAAACCGCTCATCCGTTCGTCCATGGTAAGGAATCGCTTGCTCATGATATTGAGCGGGACTAGGAAGGAAAGCGGAAAAGTCCAGGAGACGACCATGACTGCTACGTCCGAACTTCAGGCCCGCAAGACCGCCGCCGTATCGCGCGGCGTTGCGACCCGCAACATCTATGCCGTCCGTGCCGAGAACGCCGAGCTTTGGGACGCCGAGGGCCGCCGCTATCTCGATTTCGCGGTTGGGATCGCGGTGAACAACACTGGGCATCGCCACCCAAAGGTAATGGCGGCCGTTGCGGAGCAGGCGCAGGCCTTCACGCATACCTGTTTCCACGTCGCGCCCTACGAAAGCTACATCCGTCTGGCGGAGCGTTTGAACGAAATCACGCCGGGCGACTTTCCGAAGAAGACGATGCTGGTGTCTTCGGGCGCCGAGGCGGTGGAGAACGCGATCAAGATGGCGCGCGCGCATACCGGGCGGTCGGGCGTGATCGCCTTTACCGGGGCGTTCCATGGCCGCACGCTTCTGGGGATGGCGCTGACCGGCAAGGTCATGCCCTACAAGAAGAGCTTTGGCGCCATGCCGGCCGAGGTCGTGCATGCCCCGTTCCCCAACGAGTTCCACGGCATCAGCGAGGCCGAGGCGCTGCGCACGCTGGAGGGTATGTTCGCCTCGACCGTCGATCCCGAGCGGATCGCGGCGATGATCGTCGAGCCGGTGCAGGGCGAGGGCGGGTTCAACATCGCCCCCGCGGGCTTCCTGCGCGCGCTGCGCGAGATCTGCGACAAATACGGGATCGTGCTGATCGCGGACGAGGTGCAGGCGGGCATGGCGCGGACCGGCACGATGTTCGGTTTCGATCACTCCGGCGTCGTGCCGGACGTGGTCACCATGGCCAAGGGGCTGGCGGGCGGGTTCCCGCTGTCGGCGGTCACGGGTCGGGCCGAGATCGTCGACGCGCCGCATCCGGGCGGGGTCGGCGGCACCTATGGCGGCAACCCGATCGCGGTGGCGGCGAGTCATGCGGTGCTCGACGTGATCAAGGAAGAGGATCTGTGCCAGCGCGCGGCCGAGATCGGTGAGAAGATCCGGGCGCGGCTTTCGGCGATTGCCGAGCGGCAGGGGATGGAGTGCATCGGCGATGTTCGTGGCTTGGGTGCTATGAACGCGTTCGAATTGGTCAAGGACCGTTCGAGCCGCGCGCCGGATGCGGAACTGACCGCCGCGATCGTGGCCGAGGCCGAGGCGCGCGGGTTGATCCTGCTGTCCTGCGGGACCCGCTACAACGTGATCCGCCTGCTGCCGCCGCTGACCATCCCGTGGGACCAGTTGGACGAGGCGCTGGACATGATCGAGGCCTCGGTCGAGGCGGCCGTGCAGAAGACTGCCGCCGCGGCCTGAGCCGGACGAATGCAGGAAGATTGCGGCGGGGGCATGTCCCCCGCCGCGTTCGTTTGCGGGGTGAGAGTGCCGACGGTTTTCCGCGAGCTCGCCGGACCGAGCGGCGAGCGACGGGTGTTTTTCAGGACTCGCTGATCCTGCCCGGTGGGGTGATGGGATGGCTTCGGTGGGCAGTGTCCAAATTTGGACAATTTGACAACCCACTCATATAATTCGGAAAAAGTTGTGATGTTAACCTCATTGAAACTTTCTCAAAAAGGGTCGTCGGCACGGGTTTCAAGCGACACAAACCGTCGGTCCGCACCGGCAAGCCAAGGCGCGGGGGGAGAGCCAGGTTTCGTTCCGCCAACGGTTCTGCCGATCGTCAGGTGAGGTCGCGGGCGAGCGCGCAGAAGGCTTCGAGACCGATTTCCTCGGCCCGCGCGGTGGGCGGGATGCCCAGCCGTTCCAGCCGCGCCTCGATCTGCGGATCGAGGCCGCGCAGGCTGGCGCGCAGCATCTTACGGCGCTGGTTGAAGGCGGCGGCGACGACGCGTTCCAGCACCTTCGCGTCAGCGGGAAACCGCGGCGCCGGCAGCGCGGTCAGGTGGACCACGGCCGAGGCCACCTTGGGCGGGGGCGTGAAGGCGGACGGGGGAAGGGTAAGCACGATCCGCGCCTCGCACCGCCACTGCGCCAGCAGGGCGAGCCGACCGTAGGCCTTGCCGCCCGGTTTTGCCACGATCCGCTCGGCGACTTCGCGCTGGAACATCAGTGTGAGGCTTTCCCAGAACGGCGGCCAGTCGCGCGGGGTGAGCCAGCGCACCAGAAGCTCGGTGCCGACGTTGTAGGGCAGATTCGCCACCACCTTGATCGGCGGGTTGAGGTGCGCGAGCGGGTCGATCTTCAGCGCGTCGCCCTGCAGGACGGTCAGCCGGCCGGGGTGAGCCGCGGCAATCTCGGCCAGCGCCGGCAGGCAGCGGGGATCCTTCTCGATCGCCAGGACGTGGCGCGCGCCCTCGGCCAGAAGGCCGCGCGTCAACCCGCCGGGGCCGGGGCCGACCTCCAGCACGTCTGATTGCGTCAAATCACCCGCGGCGCGGGCGATGCGGGCCGTCAGGTTCAGATCCAGAAGGAAGTTCTGCCCCAGCGCCTTGCGCGCACGCAGATCGTGCCGCGCGATGACGTCGCGCAGGGGCGGAAGGCTGTCGATCACCGCGTCGCCCGGCGCGCGGCCATGCTGGCGGCCATGCCAACGGCGGCGCGCAGGCTTGACGGGTCGGCGACACCGGTGCCGGCAATGTCGAAGGCGGTGCCGTGATCGGGCGAGGTGCGCACGAAGGGCAGTCCCAGCGTGACGTTGACCCCGCCGGCAAAATCGATGGTCTTGATCGGGATGAGCGCCTGATCGTGATACATGCATATCGCCGCGTCGTAGCGACTCCGGGCCTCCGGGTGGAACATCGTGTCGGCGGGCAGGGGGCCGGCCAGATCGAACCCCTCGGCGCGCAGTTCCTCGAGCAGCGGGATGATCAGCGCGCCCTCCTCGGCGCCCATCACGCCGCCTTCGCCGGCATGCGGGTTCAGACCTGCAACGGCGATGCGCGGCGCCCGCACCCCGAAGTCGCGGACCAGCCCGGCATGGGTCAGGCGGATCGTGCGCGCAAGGCCCTCGCGGGTCAGCGCCTGCGGGACGGCGGCCAGCGGAATGTGGATCGTCGCGGGCACGACGCGCAATTCGGGGCAGGCGAGCATCATCACGACGTCGCAGCCGCCGGCGAGATGGGCCAGAAACTCGGTATGGCCGGGAAAGGCGAAGCGCGCCCCTTCGACCAGCGCGCGCTTGTTGATCGGGCAGGTGACAAGGCCGGCCGCCGCGCCGCCGACAACCAGTCCGACGGCGCGTTCGATCACCGCGATGACGGCGGCCGCATTGGCAGGATCGGGGCGGCCCGCGCGTACCGGCGCGGGAAAGTCGTGGCGCAGGACGGGCAGGGTGCCTGCGGGAAGCGCCGTCGCCTCGGCGGGCGCGCTGATTTCGTGCCAGGGGGTACCGGCCGGCAAATGCGTCGGATCACCGATCCAGGCGAAGGGCGCTTCGTCCAGACGCGCCAGCTTGGCCGCGATTTCAGGCCCGATCCCTGCGGGGTCGCCGCAGGTCATCACCAGAACGGGAGGCGCCATAGCCGGCGGATCGGGCGGGATCGGGGCGGGCGACATCGGCGGGGGCGCCTCGCGGGATCAGGGCGTGCGGATTTCGGCCTCTGCGCGCAGGGTTTGCAGCCAGACCTCGGCCCGGCGTTCGATCTGCTGGCCGAAGACCGCGAAACGCGCCTGTTCGCGCGTCGGTTGCGGATCGGCGACGAAGCGGCGGGCGCAAAGCTGCAGGACGATCAGTTGGCCGTTGTCGACCAGATTGGCGGAAATCTCTCCCGGATCAAGGCGCGCGAGTTCCGTCGCCAGGCCGGTCGACAGCTGCGGTTGGCGCAGCGTCACGGTCTCGACGGCCTCCATCGGCAGGGTCGGGGCCAGGTCGCCGATCACCGGGCCGAAATCCGCGCAGCGTTCGGCGCGGATACGCAACTCGGCGACGCGGGTCAGGTTCGCCTCGGTCCGCCCGCCGGGGAGGGTGGCGCGGCGGAACTCCAACTCGATCTGGCCGGGCGGCACGTTGCGGGTTTCGCGCTTGGCGCGAAGCTGGAAGATGGCAAACGCGCCGGGCACGTCGACCGGTCCGATGATCTGGCCGGGCACGGCGGTTTCGAACTGCGCTGCGATCGGTTCGGGCAGGCTGCGCAGGGGCAGCCAGTTGTCGACCCGGCCGCCCGCCTGTCCGGACGGGGCCGCCGAAACCTCGCGCGCGGCGAGCGCGAATTCTTCCAAAGTGTCGATTTCAAGGATCTGGGGGATCAGTTGCTGGACGATCTCCGCGAACTGCGGGTCGGCGGGCAGGAAGATCTCGGAGATCAGGATCTCTGGCACCGGGCGCACATTCTCGACCGACAGGGCGCGGTCGATCTGCGGCTCGGTCACCACGATTTCGGGGCCGAAGCGGCCCTGCACCAACTCGCGCCACACGATGCCGGCGTGGACGAATTCGCGGAAGGTTTCCTGCGACACCCCGGCCTGCTGCAACCGGGACAGGAATTCCGGCGTGGAAAGCTCGACGCGGCTGGCGAATTCCGCCATCCCTTCGGTGATCTGCTCGGGGGTCGCGCGCAGTCCGAAACGGCGCCCGACCTGCAGTTGCAGCCGATCCTCGATCAGACGCTCGCGCGCGATGGTGCGCACGTCCGGACCGCCGCCGCCGATGAACTCCAGAAATCGGCTGCGCTGGTCGATCTCGTGGAAGGTGATGGCGTCGTCGTTGACCCAGACCGCCGCCGAGAAGGGCGACTGCGCGGTGGCGGGCGCGGTGAGCGCGGCGCACAGCGCCAGCGGCAGGGCGCGTCTGAACAGGCGCCTGAGACCGGTGATCCAGGGGCGGCCCTGGGCGGCCGGCATCGGGCGGGTCGGGGCGGGGCGGGGGGTCGTCAGGGGCATTCGCAACGGTCCGTCTGCTTCCTCGTCCTGACCGGGGCGCGTGGCCCCGGCAACTGAATTCATGTCGCGCAGCTCCGGCCGGAACCTGCCGCGCTTCGTCCACCGATGCCCAGCAGCTCGATCCGAAGATCGAAGCGCGTCGACGGCGTCACATTAGTGGAGGTTGCGAAGCGACGCGAGAGGGAAAGATCGACAAGCAGGCATTCGTTGCGGAATTCCAACCCCGCGCGGGCGACACCGAAGCGCGATTGCTGGAAGTCGTAGCTTCCGCCGACCCGACCGGCCCAGCCCGAAGTGAAGCGATGACCGACATCAACGGTCCAGTCGCGCAGATCGTCGGGGCGGTCCTCGAAGTCGCTGGCCGGAAGACGCAGCAAGGCGGTGCTGATCTCGGTCCGCCGGTTGGACCAGGACAGGCGCGCCTCGCCCCGGTCGAGGCCGCCGTCGGGGTCGACAAGCGCGCGGACGCCGAAGGACAACCCCTCGGGCAGGGAGAGTCGCGCCGCGACCAGCCAGTTCGACTGACGGTCACCGAGGGCCTGGCGCGTGCCGGGCGGAAAGCCCGCGTAGGAGTCGCGCCGCCAGATGCGTCCGACGAGGGTGTCCAGCGACCATCCGTCCGGGTCGAAGCGCGACCATTGCAGGCCCAGATTGACGCGCGTGCCGTCGTCGCGCGCATCATGGCCCCAGTACCGGTCCAGCGCGAAGAGGTTGCCCGCGTCGAATTCGGGCATGCGGTTGTCGTCGTTGGGCAGCGCGACGTCTCGCTGATGGCTGGCCACGACCTGTGCGATGGGCTGAATCACATGCCGGCCCCCCCGCGCATCGACGGCCGACCAAGGCCAGCGCAGTTCGATCATCGCCTGCGCCGCATGGCGGGTGAGCGGATCGGGAAAGCGCGGATCGCCGTCGACCCTGACGTGATCCAGCCGCCCTTGCGCGGCGCCGGTCATCAGCACGCCGCCGGCAAGAAACCATTGCCGCCGCCATTCGGCCTGCGCATGGAGTCGGAGGAGCGCGCGGGCGGGATATTCGCTGGGAACCGAGGCATCGGCGGCGGCACGGCCGTGGGCCTGCGCGCCGAAATCCAGGTTCAGCGCGCCGCCGATGGGCAGATGCGCCAGCCCGATCCGTTCCTGCCAGCGCATCTGCAGAGCGGCGCGCGGCAACCGCCGGTTCCGGTCGATCTGGCGCAGCGAATAGAAGCCGAGCGCGCGCGCGCGGATCGCCTGATCGCGTCGGATCCGTTCGAGCGTGACATCGGAGGTCAGCCGGGCGCCGGGGACCACGTCGTAATCCTCCAGATAGTCGCGGTCGCTGCCGGCCAGAATGTCGAAACGGAGCGTGAAGTCCTGCGGAAGCTGGAACTGGCCGCGGGTGAACAGATGGCCGCGGGTCCGCCCGGGGCGTAGCCGGTCGCGGGCAACCTGCCCGCCGATTTCCAGTCCTCCGCGGGCGAAGGCCTGCCGGTAGCGGAACGACAGGGCAACCAGCCGGTCGGTCGTCAGCGTCGGGGCAAGCGTGATGTCCCGCTGCGCGTCGAGCGGGATGAAATAGGGCAGGGTCGCGCCGTAACCGAGCCGGCTGGAGGCGCGAAATCGCGGAACGAGAAAGCCCCGCGCACGGGTCTGGGTCGGATCGGGCAGGCGAAGCGATGGCAGATAGACCAGCGGAACGCCGGCAAAGCGAAACTGCGCGCCTTCGAAGCGCAATTCGCGCTGCGCCTGATCGTGGGTGACACGGGCTGCGCGGATTTCCCACAGCGGTGTCGGATTCTCGGCGCAGACCGAACAGGAGGAGGCGATGACCGCGTCCATCTGCGTCAGGTTGGCGTCGCGCCGGCGCAATTCGGCGGCGGCGATCTGCATCTGCCGGTCAAGCACGAGCCGCGCGGATCGGACGATCCCGTCACGCAGGTTGGCCGAGAGTTCGGCTTCGTCGGCCAGAAAGATGCGGTCCGGCCCGTCCTGCATCACGATCGGCCCGGAAATCTGCAGCTGTCGGGTGCGCGGATCGTACCCGATACGGCTTGCGGTCAGACGGATCGAGCCATGCCAGACCTCGACCGAGCCCTCGGCGATCAGTCGCCCGGCGGGATCGACCTCGACCCGGTCAGCGGTCAGCGTCGCCGGTGACTGGGCATAGGCAGGCACCGCCGGAAGCAGCAGAACAAGCGACAGAACGGCCGCGGCAAGATGCGTCCCGAGCCCCGCGATCTGCCACCATGCGCGCTGCACTAGCCGTCCTCCAGGTGCAGCAGAATCCCCAGCGCCAGCAGGATCGTCGCGAAAGGTGGCGTCCAGACCGCAAGCAGGAGGGGAATCTGCCCGTTCTCTCCCAGAACCTGCGCGAAGTTGCGCAGAAAGAACAGGGCAAATCCGGCGATCACGGTCAGCAGGATGCGCCCGCCCGCGCCGCCCGCGCGGCTGTGGCGCAGGCAAAGCACGGTGCCGACCAGCATCATCCCCGCCATCATGATTGGCAGCGCGAGTTCACTCTGCAGTTGCACGCGCAGGGACCGCGTGGCCAGACCGGCGCGCTCGAGCGCCGAGATGAACTCGGGCAGGGCCCAGACCGAGATCGTGCCTTCGCGGGCGAAACTGTCGCGGATCCTCTCGGGCGTGAGGTCGGTCGGCAGGTCGAGGCGCGGCTGGGACTGTGCCTCGCGCTCGGGATTGGGGGCGGTCAGATCCCAGCGCTTGGCGTCCTGCAAAAACCAGCTTCCCGAGCCGAGTCGTGCGTGCGCCGCCTCGATCCGGACCACGGGGGCGCCGGTGTCCCGGTCGAAGGCGATGAAGCCCGTATTTCGGAAGGTGAGCCCGTCGGGTCCGACCGATTCGGCACGGATGACCGTCTGTCCCAGGCTGTCGCCCTGGCGCAGCCAGATCCCGCTGCTGCCCACGGCGAACTGCAGCGTCAGGTCGGGTGCGGTCATCGCCTGGGTCTGCGCCTGGTAGAGCCGGGCAGCCGCCGCCACGACCGGGTTGAGCGCGGCCACGATCAGGGCGCCGAAAAGAACGGTCGCCAGGACGGGTTCAAGAAGCGTTCGCAAGGCCGAACGCCCCGCCGCGCGGATCACGATCAGTTCGGACGAGCGCGCGAGGGCCAGGAACAGGGCCATCGCCGAAAGGATCGTCAGCAACGGCAGCACCTGGTAGAACGTCGTGGGCACGCGCAGCGCCGCAAGCCAGAGGATATGCCGCAACTCCGTCTCGCCGCCACCGAAGCGGCGCATCATCTCGACCAGTTCGAAGAGGAATAGGATGCCGAGGAAGACCGAGGCGATGATGCCGAAGGTGCCCGCCAGCCGACGCGTCAGGTAAAGGCCGAGCGTCATGTCGGGCCTGCCACGGCACGAGCTTTCGCCTGCCGACCCGAGGCGCGGAGCAGAAGGACGAAGCCGGCAAGGATGCCCAGCCCGATCGGGACCGCGCCCAACCAGGACAATGCCACCGAGCGCATGGCCTGGCCCGCCGCGGCATTGATCAGAAGTTGCATCAGCGCCAGCGTGACGACCGCCAGCACGATGGGTTTCCACGCCCCCAGTCGGTTGAAACCGCCCGCGATCAGCGCGGCGAAGCCGATCAGCGCGGCGGCGACCGCGGTAAAGGGCTCGACGAAGCGCGACACAAGCTCGAAGCGAACCTGCGCCGGCGTGGCGCGCGTTTCGTCCAGCAGGTCGGGCGTCGGGGCGAACAGTTCGGCTGTCGACAACTCCTCGATCCGGCGCTGGCGCCCGGCAGGGCCGATCAGCCCGCTCAGGTCATAGGTGAAATCCGCGAAGGTCGTCACCGCCAGACGCCCGGTCTGCGCGCCCAGCATCTGCGCGTATCCGTCGATCATCACCAGTTTCGGCCCCGTCTGTTCGGGCACGATCAGCGCTGTCCGCGCGGTGTAGTCGACCCGTTGCGCCATGGTTCGCGCGTCGGACAGATAGACCCCGCGCATGACACCGTCCGGCGTGATCTCGGCGACGTAGAGGGTGATGCCCTCGGTCGGGTGGTGAAAGACGCCATCCTGAAGAAGACCCGCCGTCACGTTCTCGGCGATCTCGGCCTGACGCTGGGCAAGTTGCGCGCGCGCGCCGGGCACCAGGAAATGCGCCAGCACCATCAGGAACGCGGCGACGATCAGCCCGAAGATCAGCACCGGCCGTGCCAGGCGAAAGGGTGAGACACCCGCCGCTTGCAGCACGGTGACCTCGCTCGCGCGGATCAGCTGAACGGTGACGTAGGTCGCCGCGACGAAGGCCGCGATGGGCAGGACCGTGCGGATCAGCATCGGCAGGCTGAGCGCCGTGAACTCGAGAAACACGATCATCGGCTGGCCGTCGCTGATCAGCCGGTCGAACAACCGCACCGCACGATTGACCCAGTAGACCGAGACCAGGACCAGCGAAAAGAAGCCGAAGACCCACAGCAGCTGCGACAGGATGTACCGATCTAGCCGCCCCACGATGTCGTCCCTCTGCTTCGGCGATTGCCGGGCACGATATACCGGATCGGCGCGCGGGAACAACGCCCCCTGCCGCCCTCTGGTCAAGGCGGGGTGTGCCGGGTAGGGTCCGCGCGAATACGCGAGACTGGTCGGCCCGCGCGCCGCCCATCGACAAGGAGAGACCTTTCATGCCGCTCGTTCCGATGACATTTGTCAAAGCCGAAAACGACACAAAGGCGCTGGCCGCACATGCCGGCCGCGTCGTCGTTTTCGCCGATGCCGAGCCCGACACGGTGGCGCGCCGGGTAGACCGGCTGACCAAGGGCGCCATCAAGCGCGCGATCGAAAGCCCCGCCTGGAAGAAGATCAAGCCGGGGCAGGGGCTTGAGCTGGCTTTCCCGGCCGGGATGGCGGCGTCCGCGGTGCAGTTGATCCGGCTTCCGAAGCGCGCCAAGCCGGATGCCTTGCGCAAGGCTGGCGCGACAATCGGCAAGGCCCTGGGCGAAGAGGGCGCGCTGGTCGCAGCGGCGGCGGTCAAGGGGGCCGAGTATCTGGCCGAGGGGGTGGCGCTTCGCGCCTATCAGTTCGCCCGCAAGGCCGAGGCCCCCAAGGCGCAGGGCGAGGTGACAGTGGCCTGCGCCGACCCGGACGCGGTCAAGGCCGCCTCGGCCGATCTGCTGGCGACCGCGGACGGCGTGCATTTCACCCGCGATCTGGTCAACGAACCCGCGAACATCCTCACCACCACCGAATTCGCCGAGCGCTGCGTCGCGATGCGCGAGCTCGGCCTGGAAGTCGAGGTTCTCGAAGAGCCGGAACTGGAAAAGCTGGGCATGCGCGCGCTGCTGGCAGTGGGGCAGGGTTCGGACAGCCCGTCGAAGGTCGTGGTGATGCGCTGGCAGGGGGGCGGATCGGAAAAGCCCTTCGCGCTGATCGGAAAGGGCGTCGTGTTCGATACGGGCGGGATCTCGATCAAGTCCGCCAGCGGCATGGAAGACATGGTGATGGACATGGGCGGCGCGGGCGTCGTTGCCGGCGCGATGCGCGCCCTGGCCGGGCGCAAGGCGAAGGCCAATGTCGTGGGCGTGATCGGCCTGGTCGAGAACATGCCCGACGGTCGCGCGCAGCGGCCGGGCGACGTGGTGACCTCGATGAAGGGCGACACGATCGAGGTGATTAATACCGATGCCGAGGGGCGCTTGGTGCTGGCCGATATCATGTGGTACGCGCAGGATCGGTTCGAGCCGGTCGGCATGGTCGATCTGGCAACCCTGACCGGCGCGATCATCGTCGGGCTGGGGCACGAAAAAGCCGGCGTCTTCGCCAATGACGACGCGCTGTGCGACGGGTTCCTCAAGGCCGCGGCCGATACCGAGGAAGGCGCCTGGCGCATGCCGCTCGATCCGGCCTATGACGAACTCATCAAGTCGCGTGTCGCCGACATGAAGAACGTCGGCGGACGCACCGCCGGGTCTGTCACCGCGGCGCAGTTCCTGCAGCGCTTCGTGAAGGAGGGCACGCCTTGGGTGCACCTGGACATTGCCGGGGTTGCCTTTCACAGCAAGGATACCGCCTTTGCACCGAAGGGCGCGACCGGCTGGGGCGTGCGCGCGCTCGACGCGCTGGTACGCGCAAAGTTCGAGGGCTGATGCGGGCATGGCGGTCGCGCGCTTCTACCATCTGACCCGCGACCCGCCCGAAGCGCTGTTGCCGGCGCTGATCGGCAAGGCGCTGGAACAGGGGCTGCGCGTCGCTGTCAGGGGGCGCGATCTCGCGCGGCTGGAGGCGCTGGATCTTGCGCTTTGGCGCGCCGAGGGTTTTCTGCCGCATGGTCTTTGCGGCGGTCCGCACGATGCCGATCAGCCGGTGCTGCTTTGCCACGAGGAGACGCCCGCGCCCGAGCTTCCGAACAGCCCCCGCTGTCTGATCACGCTCGAGGCGACCAGCGTGGGAAAGGACGAGGCAGAGGCGCTGGAACGGCTCTGCATCGTGTTCGATGGCACCGACGAGGCCGCGGTCACGGCAGCCCGGGTGCAGTGGCGCGAACTGACCGCCGCCGGGGTCGCCGCCGAATACTGGAACAGGGAATCCGGCCGCTGGACATGCCAGTCGCGCCATCCGGCGGCGTAAAGGTCGAAACCTGCCCCTCCCGTTCCCGTCTGTCGCAATTCAGCCGCGCGTGGGGGCCTGTCGCTGCACACAAACTTGTTTAGCCGACCGTCGCGCGCTAAGCACACGCAGCATGGGGAGCGATGGCGGGTATCGCCCGCCCGGTAACATGGGGGACGACGCGTGAAGATTGGCGCACCGAAAGAGGTGATGCCCGGCGAGAACCGGGTGGCGATGACGCCGGAGTCGGCAGTCCAGTTGCAGAAATTGGGACATGAGTGCCTGATCGAGGCCGGTGCCGGCGCGGCGGCCGGCTTCGAGGATGCGGCCTACGAAGCTGCGGGCGTCAAGCTCGTTCCCGACGCCGACGCGCTCTGGTCCGGGGCCGACGTCATCGTCAAGGTGCGCGAACCCGTCGCCGACGAGCTGGCGCGGTTGAAGGCCGGCAAGACACTGATTTCGTTCTTCTGGCCCGCGCAGAATGCCGAGATGCTGGAGCAGGCGAAAGACACCGGCGCAAGCATCATCGCCATCGACATGGTGCCGCGCATCAGCCGGGCGCAGAAGATGGACGCGCTGTCGTCGATGGCCAATATCGCCGGCTATCGCGCGGTGATCGAGGCGGGCAACAACTTCGGCCGCTTCTTCACCGGCCAGGTGACTGCCGCCGGCAAGATCCCGCCCGCGCGGGTGCTGGTCGTCGGTGCGGGCGTCGCCGGGCTGGCTGCGATCGGCACTTCGACAAGCCTTGGCGCGATCACCATGGCCTTCGATGTGCGCCCCGAAGTGGCCGAGCAGATCGAATCGATGGGCGCGGAGTTCGTCTTCCTCGAGTTCGAGGAGTCGCAGGACGGTGCTGCCACCGGCGGCTATGCCGCGCCGTCGAGCCCCGAATTCCGCGAAAAGCAGCTGGAGAAATTCCGCGAACTGGCGCCCGAGGTGGACATCGTCATCACCACCGCGCTGATCCCCGGCCGACCCGCGCCGAAGCTCTGGACCGAGGACATGGTCAAGGCGATGAAGCGCGGCTCGGTGATCGTCGATCTGGCCGCCGAGAAGGGCGGCAACTGCGACCTCACGAAGCCTGACGAGAAGATCGTCACCGACAACGGCGTCACCATCATCGGCTATACCGATTTCCCCAGCCGGATGGCGACGCAGTCCTCGACGCTCTATTCCAACAACATCCGGCACATGATCACCGACCTGACGCCCAAGAAGGACGGGGTGATCGCGCACAACATGGAGGATGACGTGATCCGCGGCGCCACCGTCGCGCATGCGGGCGAGGTCACCTTCCCGCCGCCGCCGCCCAAGGTAAAGGCGATCGCGGCCCAGAAACCCAAGCCAAAGCCCAAGGAACTGACGACGGCGGAGATTCGCGGGAATGAGGTTACCGCCTTCCGCGCCGAGACGAAGCGCCAGGTCATCTTGCTGGCGGTCGCCGGCGCGGCGGTGATGGCGGTGGGGCTGGTCGCACCTGAAAGCTTCATGCGCAACTTCATCATATTCGTGCTGGCGGTCTTCGTCGGCTTCCAGGTGATCTGGAACGTCGCGCACAGCCTGCACACACCCTTGATGGCGGTGACCAATGCCATCTCCTCGATCATCATCCTGGGCGCGCTGATGCAGATCGGCTCGACCTCCATGCTGATCACCATCATGGCGGCCTTGGGCATCCTGATGGCGGCGGTGAACATCTTCGGCGGTTTCATGGTGACACGGCGCATGCTCGCCATGTTCCAGAAGTCCTGAGCGGGCAGGAGACGGATTGATGGATTTCGGTTTCACCATGGCCGCCTACGCGGTTGCGACAGTCCTTTTCGTGCTGGCGCTGGGCGGGCTTTCGAACCAGGAAAAGGCCAAGCGCGCGGTCTGGTACGGCATCGTCGGCATGGGTGTCGCGGTGCTGGCGACGATGGTCGGCCCGGGCAGCGGGTTGTGGGTGCTCTCGATCATCCTCATCGTGCTGGGGGGGCTGGTGGGCTGGCAGCTTGCCACGCGGGTCAAGATGACCCAGATGCCCGAACTGGTCGCGATCATGCACAGCCTCGTCGGGCTGGCGGCGGTCTTCGTCGGCCTGAACGCGCATCTGGAGATCGGACGCGTCGCCCAGGCCTTCGCCGAGGCAGCACTTCCCTTCCCCCAGCCCCAGGGCCCGATGTCGCTGGCCGCCTACGACCTCTGGCTGGGCCTGACCGACTTCGCCATGATCATCGGCCGCAAGACGGCGGTCGAGGTGACGATCCTGCGCATCGAGCTGATGCTGGGCATCTGGATCGGCGCGGTCACCTTCACCGGCTCGGTCGTGGCCTACGGCAAGCTGGCGGGCCGGATCAACAGCGCGCCGCAGCAGCTGCCCGGCGGGCATATGCTGAATGCCGGCGCGGCCGTTCTGTCGGTCGTTTTCGCGGGCCTCTATCTGACCTTTGCCGAAAACGGCTTCGCAGCGATCCTGATGCTTCTGGCCCTGACGGCGCTGGCGCTTTTCATCGGCTATCACCTGATCATGGGCATCGGCGGGGCCGACATGCCGGTCGTGGTGTCGATGCTCAACTCCTATTCGGGCTGGGCGGCGGCGGCGATCGGCTTCTCCTTGGGCAACGAGTTGCTGATCGTGGTCGGCGCGCTGGTGGGCGCGTCGGGGGCGATCCTGAGCTACATCATGTGCAAGGCGATGAACCGCTCCTTCGTCAGCGTGATCCTCGGCGGCTTTGGCGGTACCAGCGGCCCGGCGATGGAGATCGAGGGCGAGCAGATCGCGATCGACGCCGACGGCGTTGCCGCGGCGCTGAACGAGGCGGATTCGGTCGTCATCGTGCCGGGCTACGGCATGGCGGTGGCGCAGGCGCAGCAGTCGGTGTCGGAACTGACCCGCAAGCTGCGAGCGCGGGGCAAGAACGTGCGCTTCGCGATCCACCCGGTCGCCGGTCGACTGCCCGGGCACATGAACGTGCTTCTGGCCGAGGCGAAGGTGCCCTACGACATCGTGCTCGAGATGGACGAGATCAACGACGACTTCCCGACGACGGACGTCGCCATCGTCATCGGCTCGAACGACATCGTCAATCCGGCGGCGCAGGACGATCCGAACAGCCCCATCGCCGGCATGCCGGTGCTGGAGGTCTGGCGCGCCAAGCAGGTATTCGTCAGCAAGCGCGGTCAGGGCACGGGCTATTCGGGCATCGAGAACCCGCTTTTCTTCAAGGAGAATACGCGGATGTTCTACGGCGACGCCAAGAAGTCCCTCGACGCGTTGCTGCCGCTGATCGACTGAGCCGGTCCGCAACCCGGCCAGCGCGCCCTCGTCGGTGGGCGCGCTGGCCTCTCCGTCCGCTTGTGGCTGGACCTCGCCTGGCGCCGCGCCTATCACATGGAAAAACCGCGGGTGAGGCGCATGGAAGGGGATCGTCCGGTCGAAAAGCTGTCCGAGGCCGAGGCGCAGGCCGAACTGGATCGGCTGGCCGGCCTGCTGGACAAGGCGAACCGCGCCTATTACCAGGCCGACGCCCCGGTGATGGCGGATGCGGAATTTGACGCGCTCAAGCGCCGCAACGCCGCGATCGAGGCGCGCTTTCCGGCCCTCAAACGCGCCGACAGCCCGACCGAACAGGTCGGCGCGCCGCCGGCCGAGGGGTTCGGCAAGATCCGCCATACGGTGCGGATGCTCTCGCTCGCAAATGCCTTCGACGCGGACGACCTGCGCGAATTCGACGCCCGCATCCGGCGCTACCTGGGGCTGAAGGACGATGCGCCGCTGGCCTTCACCGCGGAGCCGAAGATCGACGGGCTGTCGCTCTCGCTGCGCTACGAGGCGGGCAGGCTGATCCATGCCGCCACCCGCGGCGATGGCGAGACCGGCGAGGACGTGACCGCCAATGCCGCGACCATCGACGATATCCCGCAACGGCTGAGCGGCGCGCCCGACCTGCTGGAGGTGCGCGGCGAGGTCTACATGCGTCACGCCGATTTCCAGGCGCTGAACGCGCGGGCGGCGGAGACCGGCAAGCGCACGTTCGCCAATCCGCGCAACGCCGCCGCCGGATCGCTGCGCCAACTCGACCCCGAGATCACGCGCGCCCGTCCGCTCAGCTTCTTCGCCTATTCCTGGGGCGCGCTTTCCGAGGCCCTGGGCGAGACGCAGATGGACGCGCTCGAACGATTGCGCCGGCTCGGCTTCAGCATCAATCCGCTGACCCGCCTCTGCGACGGCCTCGACGAGATGCTGGCGCAGTACCGCGAGATCGAAGCGCGGCGCGCCGATCTGGGCTACGACATCGACGGCGTGGTCTACAAGGTGAACGACCTTAGCCTGCAGGGGCGCCTCGGCTTTCGGTCGACGACGCCGCGCTGGGCCATCGCCCACAAGTTCGCCGCCGAAACCGCCTGGACGGTGATCGAGGGGATCGACATCCAGGTCGGCCGCACCGGCGCGCTTTCACCCGTCGCGCGCCTTCGGCCGATCAATGTCGGCGGGGTGTTGGTCTCGAACGCCACCCTGCACAACGAGGATTACATCCAGGGTCGCGATTCGAAGGGTGCGCCGATCCGCGAGGGGCGCGACATCCGCATCGGCGACCGGGTGCAGGTTTACCGGGCGGGCGACGTGATCCCGAAGGTGGCTGACGTGGACCTCTCGGCGCGCCCGACCGACGCCCGGCTCTTCGCCTTCCCCGAGAGCTGCCCCGAATGCGGCTCTCCGGCGGTGCGCGAGCCGGGCGATTCGGTGCGCCGCTGCACCGGCGGGCTTATCTGCCCGGCGCAGGCGATGGAACGGCTGAAGCATTTCGTGTCGCGCAACGCCTTCGACATCGAAGGGCTGGGCGCGAAACAGGTCGAGGCCTTCTATCACGACGACCAGTTGCCGATCCGCACCCCCGCCGACATCTTCACGCTCGAAGCCCGCGACCGGCAGAACGTCACCAAGCTGCGAAATCGCTCGGGCTGGGGCGAGACTTCGGCGCACAACCTCTTCCGCGCCATCGACGAACGCCGGCGCATCCCGCTTCACCGGATGATCTTTGCCCTCGGCATCCGGCACGTGGGCGAAACGGCGGCGCAGCTTCTGGCGCGGCATTTCGGCACCTGGCACGCGTTCGAGACCTGCCTCACCGGACCGTCCGAAGCGGCGATTTCGGAACTGACCGCGATCAACGGTGTCGGCCCGGTCATGGCGCAATCGCTGATCGACACCTTCGCCAACGCCGCCGAGCGCCGCGCCATCGACGATCTGGCGACGCATCTGGAGATCCAGGATGCCGAGGCGCCGCAGGTCAAGGACAGCGAGATCGCGGGCCTGACGCTGGTCTTCACCGGCACGCTGACGCGCATGACCCGGGCCGAAGCCAAGGCCCGGGCCGAGGCGCTGGGCGCGAAGGTCGCGGGCTCGGTCTCGGCGAAAACCGACCTTCTGATCGCGGGCGAAGGCGCCGGATCGAAGGCCACCAAGGCCGAGGCGCTGGGCGTGCGGGTGATCGACGAGGATGCCTGGCTGGACCTGATCGGCGCATGACCGGCCGGCCCGAAGCCCTGTTCCCGCTCTTCGCCACGCTCGAAGGGTTGGAAGGTGTGGGACCGAAGACCGCGCAACTGCTGGCCGGCCTCGACATCGAGAAACCGCGGGATCTGCTGTTCCTGCTGCCGCATTCGGGCATCGACCGCCGCCTGCGCCAATCGATCCGCGATGTCACGCCACCCACCGCGGTCACCGTCGAGGTCGAGATCGGCAATCACCTGCCGCCGCGCCAGCGGGGCCGGCCCTACCGCGTGCTAGTTCGCGATGCGCGGCAGGAGTTTCAGCTGGTCTTCTTCCATGCCCGCGGCGATTACCTGCAGAAGCTGCTGCCGACCGGCCAGCGGCGGCTGATCTCGGGCAAGGTCGAACTGTTCGACGGAGTCGCGCAGATCGTCCATCCCGACCACGTCCTGCGCCCGGAGGAGGCCGCGACCCTGCCGGCGTTCGAACCCGTCTACCCGCTGACCGCCGGTGTCACGCAGCGGCAGGTGCAGAAGGCCGTCGCCGGCGCGCTGGACCGCCGACCCGACCTGCCGGAATGGATCGATCCCACGCTGAAGGCGCAGCGCGGCTGGCCCGACTGGGCCGCAGCGCTGGCGGCGGCGCACGCACCTAGCGGGATGGCCGATCTGTCGCCGTCCGCGCCCGCCCGCGAACGGCTGGCGTATGACGAACTCTTCGCACATCAGTTGACGCTGGCGCTGGCACGGGCGCGCGCGCGGCGCAAGCCGGGGGTCGCCACGGCCGGCGACGGGCGGCTGGTAGGCAAGGTGCTGGCTGGACTGCCCTACGCCCCGACCGGCGCGCAGGCCCGCGCGATCGCCCAGATCGCGGCCGACATGGCCGCGAACGCGCGGATGAACCGGCTGCTGCAGGGCGATGTCGGCTCGGGCAAGACGCTGGTGGCGATGGCGGCGTTGCTGACCGCGGTCGAGGGGGGCGGGCAGGGGGTGTTGATGGCGCCCACGGAAATCCTCGCCCGCCAGCATGCCGAGGGGATCGCGCCGATGGCGGCGGCGGCGGGCGTGCGGGTCGCGTTACTGACCGGCCGCGACAAGGGGCGCGAGCGGAGCAAGAGACTGTCGGACCTGGCCGCGGGCTTCATCGACATCCTGATCGGCACGCATGCGGTGTTCCAGCGCGATGTCGAATTCCGCGACCTGCGGCTGGCGGTGATCGACGAACAGCACCGCTTCGGCGTCGCGCAGCGCATGGCGCTGGGGGAAAAGGGGCACCGCGTCGACGTGCTGGTGATGACCGCGACCCCCATCCCGCGCAGCCTGGCGCTGGCGCAGTATGGCGACATGGATGTCTCGCTTCTGGACGAAAAGCCGCCGGGGCGGCAGCCGGTCGTCACCTCGCTCGCCGCCACCGAGCGGATGGAGGAGGTGGTCGCGCGGCTGAAGGCGCAGGTGGCCGAAGGGCGGCAGGCCTATTGGGTCTGCCCGCTGGTCGAGGAATCCGAAACCGTGACCCTGACCGCTGCGCAATCGCGCTTTGAGGCGTTGCGCGCGGCACTGGGCGAGGGGGTGGTGGGCCTGGTCCACGGCCAGCTGCCCCCCGCCGACAAGGACGTCGCGATGGCCGACTTCGTTGCCGGCCGGACCCGGGTCCTGGTTGCGACGACGGTGATCGAGGTGGGCGTGAACGTGCCGAACGCGACGATCATGATCATCGAGCGCGCCGAAAGCTTCGGGCTGGCGCAGCTTCACCAGTTGCGCGGACGCGTCGGGCGCGGGACCGGGGCCTCGACCTGCCTTTTGCTCTACGATGCGCCGCTGGGCGACGCGGCGGCGCGCCGGCTGAAGCTGATGCGCGAGACGGATGACGGCTTTCGTATCGCCGAGGAGGATCTCGCGCTGCGCGGCGCCGGCGACATGATCGGCACCGCCCAATCCGGCCTGCCGCGATTTCGCCTTGCGGACCTGGAACGCCAGGCCGGCCTGATGGAAGTCGCGCAAAGCGACGCGCGCAAGCTGCTGGTCGACGATCCGTCGCTTGCGGGGACGCGCGGGCAGGCCGCGCGTGTGCTCCTGTGGCTGATGGAACAGGATCGCGCCATTCGTCTTCTGCAGGTCGGCTGACCGCTGCGGCGAAGCGACGGGGCCGCATGTCTTCACCCGGCGGCGGCGAGCCGCTAGAAAAGGACCGGAACGGAAGGACCGCGCGATGGAATCACTACTGATCGGTGCCGGTGTGCTGGTGACGCTGCTTGGGGTCGCCGGCCTGGTCGCGTCGGGCGTCTATGCGCTGCGGTTGCGCAAGGCCGGGCACGATGACGCCACGATGCGCGCGAAGTTGCGCCGCGGTGTGCTGCTGAACCTGGCGGCGCTCTTCTGCTCGGTGATCGGGTTGATGCTGGTGATCCTCGGCATCGCGTTTTCCTGAGGTCGCGGCCTCAGGTGGCACAATTGCTGCAGAAGGGCGTCGCCGGCAGCAGGTCCAGCCGGGCGTCGGCGATCCGGTCCCCGCATTTCGTGCAATAGCCGTATTCGCCTTCGTCCAGGCGTTTCAGCGCGGCGTGGATCATGCGGATCTCCTGCTTGCCTTCCTCGCCCATGGAGGTCAGCATCTCGTCGTTCTCGCGCTCGGTGGCGAGTTCCTCCCAGTCCTTGGCCTGATGTGACATCAGTTCACTCTCGATCCCTTGCAGACGGGCGTCGAGTTCGGAAAGCCGCGCCTCCAGTTGGGTGCGGCGTCGGTCAAGCTCTGCCTGGGGGATGTCGGTCATGTTGTGCTTCCTTCGTTGTTGCGCCTTGAGGCTGGCACCAGTGTACGGGCCGGACCATGATTCATGTCAAGGCTTCGTTGATGCGGCCGGCCGGTAGCTTGCGGCAACTCGGGACCCCGGATCGCGGGTTCCGGACGCCGGGCCGGCTTTCCACGATCCCGGATCGGGACTATGGTTGCGCGCGGTTGCGAGGCCCTGCATCGACGCAGGAGAGTCGCCAGACAGAGCGCAGAGGATAGAACCGAAATGGACATACGCCCGTTGGATTCCAACTACGCGGTCACCCCGCAGATCACGCCCGAGGATATCCCGGATATCGCCGCGGCGGGCTTCGACACCGTGATCTGCAACCGGCCCGACGGCGAGAACCCGCCCGACCTGAACGCCGAGACCCTGCGCCCGAAGATCGAGGCGGCGGGCATGAAGCTGGTGGTCAACCCGATCGTCGGCGGCGCGCTGAACATGGAGAACGTGGCGGCGCAGAAGGCGGCGATCGAGGGGGGCGGCAAGGTCCTCGCCTATTGCGCCTCGGGAAACCGGTCGTCGATCGCCTGGGCGCTCGCGCTTGCCGGAACCCGCCCGACCGAGGAACTGGTCGCGGCGGGCGAGAAATACGGCTACCAGACCCCGCAGTTCCGCGATCTGATCGAGAAGCTGGCGCGCGAGGGCTAGGTTGCGGACCGGACGCAGTCATCGCCGCGCGCGCCAAAAATTCGTCCGAAAAGGCATGTTGAGCCTGCCGGTCCAAGCGTGGACCGGACGCCAACGTGTTGATCTTCCTGCCAAACGCTACCGGCGTTAACCGAAAATAAAGCATCGGGCGCCGCCCCGCGGGCGCCGGGTCAGCGGCCCCGGATGCGCGGGTCAAGCGCGTCGCGCAGCCCGTCGCCGATGTAGTTCACACTGAGCACGGTGAGCGAGATGAACACCCCCGGCCAGACGACGCGCGCCGGGTACTGCTCGATCCAGTCGCGCCCGTCATAGAGGATGCGCCCCCAGGTCGGGAAATCCGGCGGGAAGCCGAGGCCTAGGAACGACAGCGCCGATTCGGTGATGATCGCCGAGGCGATGCCCAGCGTCGCCGAGACCATGATCGGCGACATCACGTTGGGCAGGATGTGGCGGGTGTTGATGCGCCGTGACGGCGTCCCGATGGACCGCGCCGCAAGCACGAACTCACGCTCCTTCAGGGCCAGGACATCGCCGCGCACGATCCGCGCGGTCTGCATCCAGCTGGTGATGGCGATGGCCACCACGATCAGCACGAACACCCCCATCGCCTGTCCGAACACCCCTTCGAGCACGTCACGAAACAGCGCCACCAGGATCAGCAGAAGCGGCAGCAGCGGCAGCGCCAGAAACAGGTCGGTGGTGCGCATCAGCGGCGCGTCGAGCGCGCGGAAATAGCCGGCCAGCACCCCTATCAGCGTACCGACCAGAAGCCCCAGAAGCATCGCGGTCATGCCGACGGCGACCGACACGCGGCCTCCGTACATCATCCGCGCCAGGATATCGCGGCCAAGCTGGTCGGTCCCCATCGGATGCGTCCAGCTGCTGCCCTGGTTGCGCGAGCGGATATCGATATGCCCGGGATCGAACGACCAGAGCCAGGGACCGACGGTCACGAACAGGATGATCGAGACGAAGACGATCATCCCCACCATGGCGCCCTTGTGGGTCTTGAACTGGTCCCAGACGTCCCACCACTGGTTGCGCGGCGGACGCAGGTCGTGGATGTCCTCGGCGGCGGGCGCGGGGGCGGCATCAGTCATAGCGGATCCTCGGGTCGAGAATGCCGTAGAGAACATCGGCGATCAGGTTGAAGAACACGATCAGGATCGCGAAGATGAAGGTGATCGTCTGGACCATGGGCCAGTCGCTGGCGTAGATCGCGCGGATCAGCGCGTCGCCCAGCCCGTTCACGCGGAAGATCTGCTCGGTGATGATGGCGCCGGTGAAGACCGTGGGAATGCCGATGGCGATCACGGTGACGACCGGGATCATCGAGTTGCGCAACACATGCACCATCACCACGGTCTGTTCGCGCATGCCCTTGGCGCGGGCGGTGCGCACGTAGTCCTGGTTCAGGTTGTCCAGCATCGAGGCGCGCATGAAGCGGCTGATCTGGCTGGCGTTGTAGAGCGCCAGAACCGCGACCGGCATGACGATCTGGCTGACCTGGCGGACGAAGCTGTCCCAGTCGGTCACGCTCAGCGTCGTGTCGTACATCGACGGGAACCAGCCCAGCCAGACCGAGAAGATCAGGATGAAGACGACGCCCGTAAAGAAGGTCGGCACCGAGAAGCCGACCATCGACACGAATGTCCCGACCTGGTCGAACCAGGAATACTGCCGATAGGCCGAAATCACCCCGATCGGCAGGGCGATCAGGATGCCGAAGACATAGCCCAGTCCCACCACCCACAGCGTTTGCGGAATCCGCTGGACGATGATGTCGCCGACCGGCGAGCGCGTCTGCCAGGACAAGATGCGCGGCCCGTCCGGGGCGATGTCCCAGCCGGTGGCGCCGGCGATCATGTGCAGCGGCTCGTTGATGACCATCATCTGGAGCCACTTGACGTAGCGGATCAGCACCGGCTCGCCCAGGCCAAGCGCGGCGCGGATCTCCTCGCGGATCTCCATGGGGATCGTCAGCGGCAGGCTCGACGTCGGATCGCCCGGTGCCATGTCGAGCATCAGGAAGACGACCAGACTGATGATCAGGACGGTCGGAACGGCGAAGGCAAGGCGCCGCAGCGTGTAGGTTAACATCGATCAGCCCCTGCGGATTGGGCAGTGGTCGGGAAAAAGGGCCCGCCCCGGCAGGACCGGGGCGGGCGATCAGGCGCGGATCACTCCTCGATCCGGTACCACTCGGCCTGGTTCCAGTGCTCGGAGTCCCAGACGTTGAGGACGACACCGCCCAGCGTGTTCGCCTTGGCCGAAACCCGGCCGCGCGCGACCAGCGGCAGATGGGCATAGTCCTGCACGAAGATGTCGTTGAGCTGGATCACCAGTTCCTGACGCCGTGCCGGTTCGGGCTCGCGGTTCAGTTCGGCCCAGAGCGCGTCATACTCCTCGTTGCAGTAGCGGTTGATGTTCTGGCCCTGCCACTGCGTCTCGGGGCGGGGTTCGCGGCCGCAGCGACGCTGCTCCAGGTGCGGCGTCGGATCGGTCCCCTCGAAGAGCGAGGCGTACATCTCGACGTCAGCCCAGAACTTCACGTAGGTATCCGGGCTCGACGGGTCGGACCCGAAGAACACGCTGGCGTCGATGTTGCGCAGCTGTGCTTCCACCCCGATCTCGCGCCACCACTGCTGGATCAGCGCCTGGAAGTCCTGACGCACCGCGTTGGTCGAGGTCTGGAACAGAAGCTCCAGCCGCTCGCCGTCCTTCACGCGGATGCCGTCCGACCCGCGTTCCCAGCCGGCTTCGTCCAGAAGCGCGTTGGCGCGGTCGATGTCCTGCACCAGGCAGTCGTCGTTGTTCGGAGACACCATGGCAGGGGGCGCGACGATGAAGTTGCAGGCCGGCCGCCCGGTTGGCCCGTAACCGATCTCGGTCAGCAACTCGCGGTCGATGGCGCGGGAAAGCGCCTCGCGCACGCGGATGTCGGTCAGGATCGGGTGCGGATGCATCCGGGTGCCACGCTCGTCATCGGGCAGGTCGGGCGACGGATCGGTGAAGTTGATCTCGATCCGCTCCATCAGCGGGCCGAAATCGACCAGCAGTTCGCCCCGCCCGCCGGCCTCCATCTGCGCGATCACCTCGGGGGCGAGCTGCAGGTTCCAGGCATAGTCCATCTCGCCGGTCTGGAAGACCGCGCGCGCCGCACCGGTCGCGTCGCCGCCGCCGGCCCAGGTGATGGTCTCGAAATAGGGCTGGTTGGCGACGCGGTAGTTTTCGTTCATGACGAACTCGACCACGTCGTTGGGCCGCAGGTTGGCGACCTTGTAGGGGCCGGTGCCGATCGGGGCGAAGTTCTGATCGGTGCATTCCGGCGCCCGCGCGCCCATGCAGTTTTCGAACTGCGCCCGCTGGATGATCGGGGAACCCGCGCCGACGAAGGGCAGGTAGGGGTTGGGCGTCGCATCCTCGAAGGTGATGCGGATCGTGTGGTCGTCCACGGCCTCGACGCTCTCGATCCCGGCGAAGCGGTCGCGATAGGCGCAGCCGCCTTCCGGGTGGGTGCAGTATTCATAGGTGAAGACCACATCGCCGGCGGTGACGTCGGTCCCGTCGGACCACACCAGCCCCTCCTTCAGGCGCCAGGTGATGGACATCAGATCCTCGGCGACGCCGCCGTTGTCCAGCGTCGGGATCTCCTCGGCCAGCCAGGCGACCAGCTGCCCTTCGTTGTCGAACCGCGCCAGCGGCTCCAGCACGATCGAGGCGGCGTTCATCTCCTTCGTGCCGCCCGACAGGAACGGGTTCATCGTCGAAACCGCCTGCCAGTAGATCACGTTGAGGTGCCCGCTCGAGCCCCGCTCGCGTTCTTGCGCCGTTGCCAGCGCCGGGACAAGCGCCAGTGCAGCGACCGCCCCCATCAATGCCGTTCTGCGTTTCATGCATTCTCTCCTTGTTGGATATGCTCGGACCTCGTCGTGGCGCCGGTTGAACCCGCGCTCGTGGTTATATTGTGCCGGGTGGCGTCGTGCAGGTGACACGCCACGAACCGCCCGGGCGCGACCTCCTGGAACGCGGGGTCGATCCGGTGGCAGATCTCCATCACCTTCGGGCAGCGGGTGCAGAAGTTGCACCCTTCCGGCGGGTTGGACGGCGAGGGCACGTCACCCGTCAGGATGATCCGCTCGACCTTCTCTTCCAGCCAGGGGTCCGGCTCCGGCACGGCCGACAGCAGGGCCTCGGTATAGGGATGCAGCGGCGACTGGTAGAGCGCGTCGCGCGGGGCGAGCTCGACGACCTTGCCCAGGTACATCACCGCCACCCGGTCGGCGATGTGCTTGACCATGCTCAGGTCGTGGCTGATGAACATGTAGGTCAGGCCGAACCGCTCCTGCAACTCCTCCAGCAGGTTGACGACCTGCGCCTGGATGGACACGTCCAGCGCGGCGATGGGTTCGTCGCAGACGATGAACTTCGGGTTCAGGGCCAGCGCGCGCGCGATCCCGATCCGCTGGCGCTGCCCGCCGGAAAACGCGTGCGGATAGCGATTGGCGAAATTGCGGTTCAGGCCGACCGCGTCCATCAGCTCGTAGACCCGCTCCAACCGCTCCTTGCCGGTCAGCTTGCCGTGTTCCTCCAGCGGTTCGGCGATGATCGAGGCGACCGTCATGCGGGGATTCAGGCACGCCTGCGGGTCCTGAAAGACCATCTGCATCATCGGCCGCAGCTTGCGCAACTGCGCCTGGCTCAGGTGCGAGATGTCCCGCCCGTCGATCGTAACCGACCCTTCGGTGATATCGTAGAGCCGAAGCACCGCGCGACCGCAGGTTGACTTGCCGCAGCCCGACTCGCCGACGATGCCCAGGGTTTCCCCCTCGTAGATATCGAACGAAACGCCATCCACCGCCTTGACCGCACCGACCTGGCGGCGCAGCAGCCCGCCGAGGATCGGGAAATGCATCTTGAGGTTCTTCACCTCGACCAGTTTCTTGCGCCCGTTGCTCATACCGGCTGGCCCGTCCGGTGGTCCCAGAAACACGCGGTGTCGTGGTTTTTGCCGATATCGCGCCGCGGGGGATTCTGCCGGTGGCAACGGTCGAAGGCATGGTCGCAGCGGGCGCGGAACGGGCAGGCGGCAGGGTGCGCGCCCAGCATCGGCGGCTGCCCCTCGATCACGCGCAGCTTGTCCTCGCGCGGTTCGCGCAGCTTCGGCACGGTCCTGAGCAGCGCGCGGGTGTAGGGATGGGCGGGGTCGGCGAAGATCTCGCGCACCGGCCCGTGTTCCACCACCTGGCCGCCATACATCACCATCACCCGGTCGGCGATGCCGGCGATGACGCCCAGGTCGTGCGTGATCCAGATGATCGCCATGCCAAGGCGCTGGCGCAGTTCCTTGACCAGTTCGATGATCTGCGCCTGGATGGTCACGTCCAGCGCCGTCGTCGGCTCGTCGGCGATCAGCACCTTGGGGTCGCAGGCGAGCGCGATGGCGATCATCACCCGCTGCCGCATCCCTCCCGAGAACTGGTGCGGAAAGTCCTTCAGCCGCCGCTCGGCATCGGGAATGCCGACCAGTTCCAGAAGCTCGGTGGCCCGCGCCCGCGCCCGCTTGCGATCCATGCCCATGTGCTTGCGCAACGGCTCGATGATCTGGAAACCGACCGTGAAGACCGGGTTCAGGCTGGTCATCGGGTCCTGAAAGACAAAACCCACTTCGCGCCCGCGGACCCTGCGCAACCCCTCCGGCGTGGCCTTCAGCAGGTCGCGCCCGGCCAGCATGACCTCGCCCTCGCGCACCTCGGCGGGGGGCGATGGCAGCAGTCCCAGAAGTGACATCATCGTGACCGACTTGCCCGAACCGGATTCGCCCACGACGCCCAGCAGTTCCCCGGGTTTCAGGCTGAAACTGACCGAGTTCACTGCATGGATATCGCCGGCGCGCGTGTGGAACACGGTCTTCAGGTTCTTGACATCAAGAACGGGCACGGCCCCATCGGGCATACATCCCTCCCCAGGGAAAAGTTGTTGTCTTGCGCCCGTTTTCGGGTTCGCGTTGGCGCCACCTTTACAACAAACGCGCGACCCGGCAAGACAAAATCCCGAGGGGGACTGTCGGCATTGCGCCGACGCCGCCCCGACTGCCCGGTTCTTGCGCATCGCGCGCGGCCCCCGGGCAACGCGCCGGCCTACCAGAGGAGAGATCGATGCCCAGCCCCGAAGTCCTGTCGCCGCGCGCCATTCTGGAACGTCTTGTCGCCTTTCCCACGATCAGCGCCGACAGCAACCTGCCGCTGATCGACTGGGTCGCGGACTACCTTGCCGGGAATGGCATCGCCTCGACCCGCGTTCCCTCGCCCTGCGGCATGAAGGCGCATATTTTCGCCCAGACCGGCCCGGCGGTCCCCGGCGGCGTGGTGCTGTCGGGACACAGCGACGTCGTCCCGGTGGAGGGGCAGGCCTGGACCACCGACCCCTGGACGCTGACCGAGAAGGACGGCGCCCTCTACGGTCGCGGCACCTGCGACATGAAGGGGTTCGTCGCCCTGTCGATCGCCGCGATGGTCAAGGCCGCGCAGATGCCCCTCGCGCGCCCGCTGCAACTGGCGCTCTCCTATGATGAGGAGGTGGGCTGCATGGCGGTCGCCGACCTGGTCGAGGCGATGGTCGGCGCGCTGCCGCGGGCGGCGGCGGTCATCGTCGGCGAGCCGTCGATGATGAAGCTCGTGACCGGCCACAAGGGGGGCTTGGGCTACCGCGCGCAGGTGCGCGGCCATGCCGTCCATTCCTCGCGCCAGCCCCACGGCGTCAACGCGGTGATGGAAGGGGCGCGCCTGATCGACTGGGCCAACCGCTGCAACGCCGAAAACGCCGCCCGCCCGCCCTCGCCCGAGGCTGCGGCCTTCGACCCCCCCTTCACCACCATCAACGTCGGCCGCATCAGCGGCGGGACCGCGCACAACATCACCGCGCAGGATTGCTGGTTCGACCTGACCTTCCGCGTCGTCCCCGGCGAAGCGCCCGAGGACTGGGCCGCCCGCGCCAATGCCGAGGCCGCGCGCATCTCCGCCGGCATGCAGGCCATCCAGCCCGAGAGCGGCATCACGCTTGAGCAGGTCTTCCACGCCCCGGCCCTGACCCCCGAGGTCGGTGGCCCCGCCGAGGCGATGGTCCGCCGGCTGACCGGCGACAACGCCCGCCACGTCGTCAGCTACGGCACCGAGGGCGGGCAGTTCCAGGCCCGCGGCTACTCGGTCGTCGTCTGCGGCCCGGGCGACATCGCCCAGGCCCACCAACCCGACGAGTTCGTCACCCTCGCGCAGTTCGCCGCCGCCGAGACGTTCCTCGATCGCCTGCTCGATGATCTCTGCGCGCCCTGACACCGGCGGCGACAGGGGCCTGGCCGCTTCACGCGGGCCGTGCCAGAAGTTTCATTGCGGTTAACGGCGCCGATTCCGTGTTTTGATGCAATGCCTTGCGGAATGGTCCGCATGCGGACCGACGCCCGTTTCGACACCGTTTCCCACGTCCGTGCAAAGGCGCGCGCCATACAGGCCTCGGCCTGCGCCGACCGGACGCCCGATCCCGGCCCCTTGCCCTCGCGTTCGGTTCGCGCGAATACACAGCCGAAGCATCCGCAGCGGAGCCCGCGTCATGCCCGTCAAGAACCGATTTGCCGACCTGCATCCCGCCTTGACGGCGCTGCGGCATGATTTCCACCAGCACCCGGAATTGCTCTACGATGTCCACCGCACCGCCGGCATCGTCGCCGCGAAGCTGCGCGAATTCGGCTGCGACGAGGTCGTGGAAGGCGTCGGGCGCACCGGCGTCGTCGGCGTGATCCGCGGGCGCGCCACCGCCTCGGGCCACGTCGTCGGCCTGCGCGCCGACATGGACGCCCTGCCCATTCACGAGGTCACCGGTGCGCCCCATGCCTCGAAGACGCCCGGCAAGATGCACGCCTGCGGCCATGACGGGCACACGGTGATGCTGCTCGGCGCGGCCCAGTACCTGGCCGAGACGCGCAATTTCGATGGCACCGCCGTGGTCATCTTCCAGCCCGCCGAGGAGGGCGGCGCCGGCGGCCTCGCGATGGTCGAGGATGGCATGATGGACCGCTTCGGCATCCACGAGGTTTACGGCCTGCACAACATGCCGGGCATCCCCGCCGGCCAGTTCGCCATTCGCGAGGGCGCCATGCTCGCCTCTGCCGACGAGTTCACGATCACCGTCACCGGCCGCGGCGGCCATGCCGGCATGCCGCACCGGGCCATCGACACGACCCTGGTCGCCAGCCACATCGTCGTCGCGCTCCAGTCCATCGTGTCGCGCAATGCCGACCCGCTGGGCTCCATCGTCGTGACCGTGGGCAGTTTCCATACCGACAGCACGGCCTCGAACGTGATCGCGCATGCCGCGAAGCTCCAGGGAACCGTGCGCTGCCTCGAACCCGGCCTGCGCGACCTGGCCGAGGAACGGGTGAAGGCGCTGGCGACCGGCACCGCCATGGCCTACGGCGCCAGCGCCGAGGTGCATTACGAACGCGGCTATCCGGTGACCATGAACACGCCCGAGAATACCGAGTTCGCCGCCGCGGCTGCCACCGCCGTCTCCGGGCATGTCGACCGCGAGGTGCGCCCGATCATGCCCGCCGAGGATTTCTCGTTCATGCTCGAAGCGCGCCCCGGCGCCTACATCTTCCTCGGCAATGGCGACAGCGCCCAGTGCCACCACCCCGCCTACGACTTCAACGACACGATCATCCCCGCCGGCAGCAGCTGGTTCGCCACGCTGGCCGAACAGCGCATGCCCATCGCCTGATCCGACGCCCGAAAAGGAGCCTTCATGCCCGTCAAGAACCGCTTTGCCGAACTGCTGCCCGAGATCACCGCCTGGCGCCGCGACTTTCACGAAAACCCGGAGCTCCTCTACGAGGTGCACCGTACCGCCGGCATCGTCGCCGAAAAGCTGCGCGAATTCGGCTGCGACGAGGTGGTCGAAGGGATCGGCCGGACGGGTGTCGTGGCCGTCATCCGCGGCCGCCAGAACGACTCGGGCAAGGTGATCGGTCTGCGCGCCGACATGGACGCCCTGCCGATCAACGAAACCACCGGCGCCGCTCACGCGTCGAAGACGCCGGGCGCGATGCATGCCTGCGGCCATGACGGTCACACCGCCATGCTTCTGGGCGCCGCGAAATACCTGGCCGAGACGCGCAACTTCGACGGCACCGCCGTCATCATCTTCCAGCCCGCCGAGGAGGGCGGCGCCGGCGCGCGCGCGATGTGCGAGGACGGCATGCTGGAGCGTTTCGGCATTCAGGAAGTCTACGGGATGCACAACATGCCGGGCTTCCCGGTCGGCCATTTCGCCATCCGCGAGGGGGCCTTCTTTGCCGCCACCGACACTTTCCGGATCAAGCTCGAAGGCAAGGGCGGTCACGCCGCGAAACCGCAAGAGACCGTGGATACGACCGTCGTCGCCGCGCAACTCGTGACCGCATTGCAGACGGTCGCCAGCCGCAACCATGACCCGGTCAAGAACCTCGTGGTCTCCGTCACCTCGTTCCGCACCGAGTCCGAGGCGTTCAACGTCATCCCGCAGCGCGTCGAACTCAAGGGCACGGTCCGGACCATGGACCCCGAGACGCGCGCGCTGGCCGAAACCCGAATCAAGGCGCTCGCGACTGGCGTCGCCGGGGCCTTCGGCGCGACCGCGCAGGTCGACTACATGCGCGGCTACCCGGTGATGGTGAACGCGCCGGAACAGACCGCCTTCGCCGCCGAAGTGGCGACCAAGGTCTCGGGCGGTTGCCAGACCGCGCCGCTGGTCATGGGCGGCGAGGACTTCGCCTTCATGCTCGAGGAACGCCCCGGCGCCTACATCCTTGTCGGCAACGGCAATACCGCGCAGGTCCACCACCCCGACTACGACTTCGACGACGACGCCATCCCCGCCGGCTGCAGCTGGTGGGCCGAGATCGTCGAGCAGCGCATGCCCGCCGCCTGACCGGGAGCCCGCCAGCCGTTGCGACGACGACCGGCGCTCGGCGGCCCTGCAGGGATCGCGTGGCCGCGTGGGCTTGCGGTCCCCGGCCGGGTTGTGCATCGCCGGCGCCGCCTTTCCGGGCCGTGCAAGCATTCCGGTGTTAAAACTGCCCGCGCCGCGCCGTGACGCGCGGTGCGCAGAAAGTTTCATTGAGGTTAATTTTGAAAAATTCTATCGCTCTATCAGCCACTTGCGAGCGTGCTCACGCGTGAGCACTTCTCGCTCCGCCGTCGATCACACTGCTCTGTCGACCGACCGGCGCAACCCCGCCGCTTCCTTCGCGCGCGCCGTGATCCCCGCCCAGTCGCCGGCGGCAAGCGCGGCCTGCGGCGCGATCCATGACCCCCCGACGCAGACCACGTTCGGCAGCGCCAGATAGTCCGGCGCCGTGTCGGGGCCGATGCCCCCCGTGGGGCAGAACCGCGCGCGCGGCAGCGGGCCGGCAAGCGAGGCCAGCATCTTCCTGCCCCCCGCCGCCTCCGCCGGAAAGAACTTGATCATGCTGAACCCCTGCTCCAGCAGGTGCATCACCTCGCTCGCCGTCGCAGCACCCGGCATCAGCGGCAGGCCCTGCGCGACGCAGGCCGCGATCAGCCCGGGCGTCGTCCCCGGCGCCACGGCAAACTCCGCCCCCGCCGCCTTCGCCCGCGCCGCGTCATGCGCGCTCAGGACCGTCCCCGCGCCGACGCGCGCGCCGGGAACCCGCATCATCGCCGCGATCGCCGCCAAGGCCGCCGGGGTGCGCAGCGTGACCTCCAGCACCGGCATCCCCCCCGCGACCAGCGCCGCGGCCAGCGGCGCGGCATCCTCGGCGTCCTCGATCACCAGGACCGGGATCACCGGGCAAAGGCGGCTCAGAGCCAGCACGGCGTGGCTTTGCAGGGCAGGGGTCATGTGCGGGCTCCGGTTGCAGCGGTCACCTGCCCCTAGCCCAGTCGCTCTGCCCGGGCAACTGAGAAACCGGGACAGGGGTGGTGTTTCCGGCGTCCGTGAAAGAAAGCTTCTTTCTCCCGGTCGACAAAAGAGGCGCCACACTCCCAACCATCGCGCCACTGACTGCAGGCGTCACGACTCGCCCGCAACCGCCCGTGCGATGGCGCGGAAGACGACGACGCTTTCGTGGTCGTTCTCGTCGAAGTCCGGATCGGCGCTGGTCTTGACGATGACGACCTCGCGCAAGGGGTCGATGTAGATGTATTGCCCCCAGACCCCGATGGCGGTGAAATCGCCCTGCGGGTTTTCCGGTATCCACCACTTGTAGCCGTAGCCGAAGGTCCAGCTGGAGGCCGAGTTGTCGCCCGGTTGCAGATGCGCGGCCTCCGGCGTGACCGAGGCGTCGACCCAGACGGCTGGGATGATCTGCCGACCGTCGCGCGCGCCGCCTTCCAGGTAAAGCCGGCCGAAGCGGGCATAGTCGCGCAAGGTGGCGTTCAGGCAGCAGAGCGCGAATTCCTGGCCCTGGCGGTCGGTGCTCCAGAAGGCGTCACGCTCGGCCCCCAGCGGACCCCAGAGCCGGCTTTCCAGATACTCGGCCACGGGCATCCCCGTCGCGCCCTCCAGCACCAGCCCCAGCGCCATCGTGTCGGAACTGACGTAGTCATTGAACGTGCCGGGATCGCGGGTGCTTTCCAGCCCGGCCAGCATGTCGACCTGCGGCTGGCCCATCGCCATGGCGCGGATGAAGAGCATGTTGATGTCGGACATCGCGCGCGCGTAGTCTTCGTCGAAGTCCACCCCCGAGGACATGGTCAGCGCATCCTCGATCGGCACCGCGCCATAGGCGGTCCCGTCGAGGTCCGGGACATAACCGCCGATCGGATCGCGGAGGCTGGCGATATGCCCCTCCTCCAGCGCGATGCCGATCAGCGCCGAGATCACCGATTTCGCCATCGACCACGAGGTGAAGGGCGAGGTCTCGTCGGCGCCCAGCCGATACTCCTCATGCGTGATCGCGCCCCGGTGGACGACCAGCAGGCCGGTCGTCTCGGTACGGTCGAGAAATGCGTCGAGGTCATGGTCTGCTCCCGCGAAGGCGTAGGTGTCGGGCAGCGGTCGCGGGTCGTAGTCGAACGCCCACACCGGGCCCGAGCGCGCCACCGGGCGGGACGGAAAGACCCGATCCATGTCGCGGAAGTTCTCGACCCGGTAGTCCTCGGCAAACAGAGTGATCCCGGCCCAGTAGGGGCTTTGCCGCAGCCAGAAGAAACCGGCGAGGATCAGCAGCGCGAGTATGCCGAGGGTCCAGGCGGTGATGCGGAAAAGCCGGTTGGTGAACATGAGAAGTCTCCTTTTGGTGAGGGGGTCGGCAGCAGCGGCCCGTCAGTCGCCTTCGGTCAGTTGCGCGGCAAGGAACGCGACCACCGCCGCGTTGAACCGACGCTGGAACGCCACACGGTCGAAGCCAGCCGGATCGGTGCAGGCCAGTTCCCAGATGCGCGGGTTTGCCGCTTCCACCGCTGGGTCGCAGGGTGGGCGAAAGGCAAAATGGCCGGCGCTCGCGACCCGGTACGCCTTGGACGGCGCGGTCAGTGCGGCGGCCAGCGGTGCGACATTGCCGGCATGCGGGACGCGCACATCCTCGGCCCCGCCCCAGAGCTGCAGGGCCACGTCCAGAGCCGCAACCTGGCTGGGGTCGAAGCTGAAGCCGAAGCCGGGTGCGGCGGCGACGACAGCCCGGAGTGCCGGGATCGGCGCTGGAAAGTCGCCCGCCCCCCGCGACGACCGCCTCGACCATGCCGGTTCGACAGGCGAATTCCTCGGGCGCCTCGGCGCAATGTGCCGCAATACGCGACAGCGACACCCGGGCGCCGGCGGCGGCGAGCGCGCTGTGGCCGCCGGCCGAAAAACCAAACGCGCCGATCTGGTCGGCATCGACATGCGGGGCCTGATCCCAGTGGGCGGTCATGTGATCCACCACCCGCGCCAGATGCCGCGGGCGCTTGGTGATCCACCGTTCGGGGGCGCAGTCTCGTCGCCGTCGGAATTGCCCGGATGGTTGGGCGCAACGGCGACCATTCCAGCGCGCGCGAGCCCCGCGTGCCCGCCGAACCAGCCACCATCGCCATGCGATATGACGACAACCGGCAGGCCTTCGCCCGCGACCGGGACATCATACGCCAGACCTTGATCATAGCGGGTGTTCGACGCCTCGGGCACGGGCGAGTTGGTCGGATACCAGACCGCGGCCTCAATTGCCGGCTCGGTTCCCGTCGCCGGAATCTCGACGAATTGGAAGCCAGAGGCGAGAGCCGGTGCTGCGGTCAGTGAAAGTGCGACAGCGAGGCGAAAGATCATGACAAAATCCTCTGGATATGGCGAGAAGCGTCGCGGCGCGATCAGGCGCTTGCCGCGTGGCGCAGGATGCGCGCGTTCCACCAGAAAATCAAAGGCGTGATCAGTGCGGTCGGGCCCAGCCATGTGACGAGGTCGGGCAGGAAGTTCAGGTTGACGACCATGGCGGCGGTGATCGTGGCGACGGTACCGGCCACCATCCGCGTCAGGTGACGCGAAATGCGTGCTTTGCCGGTGACCGGCCCGGCGCGCCAGTCCCGCCAGTCCGACAGCGCCATCGTCAGCCCGATCGAGCCGAAGACCAGCAGGATCACCGGCTGCGCGCCACCTGCGCCTGCGAGACCCAGCGCGCCCAGGCCCAGCAACGCCGCGCCCGTCAGCGTCATGGCGACGCCGGCCAGATGGTCGATCCATTGCGGCTGGCCCTCGCGCAGCAGCGCCGCGCGCCAGCCGGTGAACACCAGGTAGAAGCTGAAGATGCCGATGACGAGCAGAAACAGGTTTGGCCGCTTCGCGACCAGAACGAAGGTCGTCAGCGTCACTGCCAGCATGGCCAGCACGTAGACCTGACCCGCGCGCCTGTGCCAGGTCGCGCCCTTCGTCGTGCCGAGTGCGATGCCCGCCGCGCCGAGCGCCGTGAAACCCGCGGCGATATGCAGCAAAAGGGTCATCTCGATCATCGTCATGCCTCCGTCCTGGGTCTCATGCGGGCCATCGCGGACAGAGATGCGGCAGGCCGGCCCCACGCTCAACGGAAGCTTCGGGAAAGGCTGGGGAAATGCGTGAACGGCGTGTTAGGGTGCATTCGCGATGCGTGAACGGATACATGACATGGGGCAGCGGCTGGCAGGGCCGGTTGTTCTGGGGGCGGTGCTAGGCCTGATCGGGCCGTTCGGCACCTACGAGATGCTGCCGACGCTGCCGCGACTGACCTACTGGCTGGCCATCGTCGCGCTCAACTGGCTGCTTTGCGACATTGCAATCCGTCGGGTCGACGACGTCGTGCCCGAGGACATTTCGCTGCGCCGCATTCTCGTACCGCTTTTCGGCGCGGTGCTTGTCTCGTTGCCGGCTACCGGAGTTGTCGCCATTGCAGGCGGGGTTTCCGGCATCGGCTGGCCGGAAAGCATTCTGTCGCTCTACTGGAAGGTCGCCCTCCTCCTCGTCGCGATCTCCTTGCCAGTCTACACGTTCGCAGACCTGCGCGAAGTGGCAGAAAGCGCAGCTCGCTCACCAGGCTCCGCGCCACAAGATACCGGAGAAAGCGGTGAAGCGGCGACTGGCCTTGCGCTCTTCCTGGCTCGCCTTGCGCGCCCGCTCGAGGGCCGCCTCCTGTGCCTTGAAATGCAGGACCACTACCTGGTCGTCCATACCACCGAAGGCAGTGATCTGATCCTTTGCCGGATGGAGGACGCAGCACGCGAGCTTGGCGCTCTCGGCCTCCGCGTGCATCGGTCCTGGTGGGTGGCCGCGAATGCCGTCGAGGCTGTCGAACGCGACGGCCAGCGCCTGATGTTGCGCCTTTCTGACGATCGCCGCGTTCCGGTCGGCCGCACCTATCGCGAGAGTCTCAAGACCGAGGGCTGGCTGGGCTGAAGGCGCGCAGCAATCGCACTGGCCTGAGTGGGAGTGAAAGTTTCTATCGGGTCAAATCCGAAACCTGCCGTGGAAAGGATTCGCAAAGATTCAGGAACTGTAGTTCGGGCTTTCGCGAGTGATCTGCACGTCGTGGGCGTGGCTATGTGCCTATATAAATAAGGTATTCAAAGCGCCTTTTTCATCTGTGCTTCATCTGTGAACTCCGACGTCAACGCGGCGCGCGCGTCGTTCCACTCCCTGTGAACAGCCGTGTCGCTGAGGCGGAAGTCGGTATTGCAGTGCTTCTGGATTTCGGGCCACCACTCCAAATTTTTCAGCACACGGCGCTCTGCCGCCGTTCATTTCCGGTCATGCCACAATTCCGGACGCGCGATCACCCTATATCGCGTCCATATTCGATGTTGTCGAGCGATTCTGCACATCGCCAGACCGCGCCAAACTGCTAAAAGGACTGAATCACTACCGAAAGCACCTTCACTCGGGCGGTTTTGTTTGCGGGTATCAGTGGATTAACGGCAGCTTCGTTGAGAATGTTGAAAAGCTCAGAAGGCGCAGCCCGAGTGATATTGATGTCGTAACACTGTTTAACCGCCCACTTAAATATCAGGCCGACCCCAAATCCTGGGCCGCGGATTACGAAGGGCACTTATTCGCAAAGTATTCGACACGAGCGCGATGAAGCCCGTGTATAAGTGCGACACCTACCGCAATTGAGCTTGATGCAAGCTCTCGAGCCCTCGTCCGGAATTCGACATACTGGTTCGGACTTTTCTCCGACATGCGAGATACGGCCACAAAAAAAATAATTGAAATTCCCCTTGCAGTGGACGTCATGGAGTTCAACGCGGTCGATCTGGCATTAGGGGGTAAGTTCAATGTCTGACCTCCAAAGAATGGCAGAGCCCGAAAGGCAAAAGGCGGAGCTCAAAGCTCTTGCTAAGGAGGCCGAGTCTGACGGCGACGTTGTTGGGCGGCTGAGCTTCAAGTCAAGGCTGAATATCGTAGCTACGGAACATGAAGTGCTGAGAGCGACAGATACTCGCGTCGCGGAAGTGA
>NZ_JADDJF010000160.1 GCF_017811755.1 Pararhodobacter sp. SW119
TTGCCTCCGGGCTTCCGCGCTGCGTGATGGCGATGGAAGCGTGCTGCGGCGCGCACCATCTCGGGCGCATTCTCCATGGGCAGGGACACGAGGTGCGACTGATGTCGCCGGAATATGTCCGGCCCTACGTCAAGGCGCAGAAAAACGACGACCGGGACGCGGAGGCGATTGCCGAGGCGGCATCACGGCCGACCATGCGCTTCGTGGAACTGAAGAGCCAGGCGCAGCTCGACCTGCAGTCGCTGCACCGGGTACGCTCGCGGCTGGTCAATGCGCGCAAGGCGCTGATCAACCAGCTGCGGGCGATCCTGTTGGAGCGCGGCCATGTCGTGGCGAAGGGGCCATCCCGTCTCGACAAGGCGCTTGAGGCGATGCTCGCTGACGCGGACTTCGATGTCAGCGACCGGATTCGGGCCTTGATCGTCGAAATGCACGACGAGTGGCGGGAACTCGACCGCCGCATCGCGGCGCTGGAGGCCGAGTTCAAGGAGCATGTGCGCGCCCATGAACCGCCACGACGGCTCGCCACGATCCCGGGTGTTGGTGTGCTCACCGCCACCGCGCTCACCGCCGCGATCGGGGACGGCAGCGCCTTCCGGCGCGGCCGTGACCTGGCGGCATGGCTGGGGCTGGTGCCGCGACAGGTGACGACCGGCGGCAGGCCGAGGCTGCTCGGCATCACCAAGCGCGGCAACAAGTATCTGCGCAGGCTGTTCATCCACGGCGCGCGGGCAGCACCGCCGTCGCTGGCGAGAAGCGAGACGCCTCTCGGTCACTGGCTGCGCGGCCTGCTGGCGCGCGCCCATCGCAATGTCGTGGTCGTGGCGCTGGCCGCGAAGCTGGCGCGGATCGCGTGGGCGAGCCTGCACAGCGGCACCGGGTTCGAGCCGAGCCAAGGCGCAGCAGTGGGCTGACGAACGCCGCCACCGCTGGCCCGGAGCGGGCGGCGCACGAACTGCGGGAAGGGAACAAAGATGGCATGACGGTCGAACCGGCGTTCCGGAAGCCTGGTT
>NZ_JADDJF010000161.1 GCF_017811755.1 Pararhodobacter sp. SW119
TGGTCGTCAGCAACTGATAGTCGAGCAGATCCGACAGCAACTCGACAGCCCGCGCTTCGATCTCATCGCGTTGCCGGATCAGGCTGCGGCCCTCTGCGACAACGAGGCGGAACATGCGAATCGCGTCGGAATCCGGATGGACAGGAAGTCCAACCGATCCGACGGCTGTTGCGTAAATATCTGAAAGCAATTGCTCTTTGGACACCTTCCGGCCAACGACCTCCCAGGCATCAGCGATGAAGGCGTCCCGGCTCATGGCCGAGATCATGTGTGGCGATGGGTACTTCTCCAGAAATGCCAGGAACCAATCCGTCCGCGAGCTTCGGTGAAACCGCTCGGCCTCGGGGAAGTACAGCGGCAGGTAGTGAGTCAGGATTCGGTGCCATAGCTCGGTCTTCGAGCGTGAAACGATCTCGTGGGTCTTCGACAGCTCCTGGATGTCGGCGGTCCCGACGACCAGCGGATCGTGAAAGAATTGCACGGCGCCGATCTCCAGCATGTGCAGGATGACCTGGGCGTCCTTCGGATCGTTCTTGTCCCAGCTGTTGTGCAGGGCCTCCCGCGTCCGAGCCAGTCCGACGGAGGAGACGAGCTTCAGCTCGAACCCTGCCTGGCCGAGATGGTGCGCCAACGTTCGGTGGTAGTTGCCGGTTGCCTCGAACCCGATCCGAACCGGCAGGTCGTAGCTGGCGAGGACCGCAGACAGGCGCCGGAAGTCCTCCAAGGTGTTCGTGATCGTCAAGCGGCGGCGGCGCGTCTTGCCCGGGATGCCGATCAGCACCTCATGGCGATGCTTGGAAATGTCGATGGCGACCAGCAAGGTCGGCGAGATAGAGTGGGTGGCGGTCATAGCCGGTCTCCTCGGCAGTGTGGTTCAGCAAAACCACTGTTGAGACCTGAGACCCGGTTATGGCCACACGCTGCGCTATCTGGGGGCTGCGCACGCGGCCATAACCTGTCGGCAGCACTTCTTCCCGACGTGCTATGG
>NZ_JADDJF010000162.1 GCF_017811755.1 Pararhodobacter sp. SW119
CACCTTCGGGAAATCGTACTTCGTGTACGGGGGCGGGCGTCGAGACCGCTGCATCCTCAAGCGCGCGCTTGACCTGCCGCATCAGAGATGAGCGCACCTTGAATATCGAATAGGATTTGCCATCAAACCAAAACTGCACCCTGATAGTCACCGTCGCTGGGCCCAACTCATCGACAATGGCAGCCGGTTCCGGATTGTGGAGGACGGCAGGATGCGCACGCAGTGCCTGGATGATCAGTTCCTGCGCCTTCACGATCGAATTCGAATTGCCTATTCCGACGTCGAACTCCGCTCGCCGGCCAGGGTTGGTCGAGAAATTCGTGATGACGCTCTTATACACCAGTGAGTTCGGGATCTGGACGTGGTTGCCATCCATCGTCATCAGGATCGTGGTGCGCATGTTCAGATTCTGCACGATCCCCTGATACTCGCCCAGCTGGATCCAGTCGCCGGTCCGGAATGGATTTCGTACACTCAACAGGATGCTGGCCAGCGAGTTCTCAGCAATATCGCGAAAGGCGAGGCCCAGCACGATTCCGACAAGCCCGGTGCCACCCAGAACCGTGACCGCGAGCCGGGTGAGGCCTGCGAGTTGGAGCACGAGGTAGAGACCTATGAGGATCACAGGCAATGCCAGCGCGCGCGCCGCGATGTCCACCAGCAACGGCGATGAGAGACGCTGTCGCAGCATGGACCGCGCCAGCTTGGCCACGCCGCGCGACAACAGCCAGAAAACCAGCAGTATGAGCAGAGAAACTACCGTCAGCGGCACAAACCATTGCGCGCGCTCAACCAGCCGTTCCAGTTCGCGCCAGGTCGGGGTCAGGTCCCAACTGATCGCCCGTTTCACTTCGATCCGGTTCACGACGGCAACGACGTCTTGAGTGCGCAAAGCGAGTTGCTGCGCCCATT
>NZ_JADDJF010000163.1 GCF_017811755.1 Pararhodobacter sp. SW119
GAGCTTCCGCCATTTCTTCGACGCGGCGCTGAGCAGGGTGAAGACCATGAGCTTCGCGGTCTTCTGCGATAGGGCGCCCTTGGTGCGCACGGTGCGGTGACGGACGGTTGCGAAGACGCTCTCGACCGGGTTCGAGGTCCGCAGGTGGTCCCAGTGCTCGGCCGGGAAGTCGTAGAACGACAGCAGGGCCTCGGTGTCCTTCGTCAGGCAGGCCGCGGCGCGCTCATATTTGGCGGCGTATTTCGCCTTGAAGGTCTCAATGGCTGCGAGCGCTGCGGCGCGGGTCTCGGCGTGGGAGACCTCGCGCAGATCGACGGTGACGGTGGGCTGCATGGATTTGGGGAAGTGGTTCAGGACGTTTGACATCTTATGGAACCAGCAGCGCTGGTGACGGGTGCCGGGGAAGACCTCGTCCATTGCCTTCCAGAAGCCGAGGGCGCCGTCGCCCACGGCCAATTCCGGCGCGACCGCGAGCCCGCGGGCCTTGAGGCCGACCAGCAATTCGCGCCAGTTTTGCGCACTCTCGCGCACCCCGACCTGGAAGCCGAGCAGTTCCTTTCGGCCTTCAGGCGTCGCGCCGATGATCACCAGCATACACTCGGCGCTCGGCTCCATCCGGGCCTGTAGATAGACCCCGTCCGCCCAAATGTAGACGTAGCGACGCGCGCTGAGATCGCGGCGCTGCCAGCGGTCATAGTCTTCCTGCCAGCCCGCCGTGAGCCGCGAGATCACGCCCGGCGACAAGTTCGGCGCGTCCGCTCCAAGAAGCGCCGCCAGCGCCTCCTGGAAATCCCCGGTCGAGACACCGCGCAGGTAAAGCACCGGCAGCAAGGCATCGAGGCTCTTCGACCGCCGCGCCCACCGCGGCAGGATGTTCGAAGTGAAGCGGATTTTCCCCTC
>NZ_JADDJF010000164.1 GCF_017811755.1 Pararhodobacter sp. SW119
TTTCCCTCGTCCTGCGCGTCGAGCTTCGCCACCATCTTTTCGGCCATCGCCTCCAGTTCGACGATGCGGGCGCGGCGGCGGGCGGTCTGCTCCTCGGCGCGCAGCGGATCATGCGCGACGATCAGGCGTTGAGCGGCGAAGCTGCTCTCGGCGAGACCGTGCTCATCGAATACGATGGCACGGAAAGTCTCCACCAGCTCGGCGTAGCGGCGTGCCGGCACGGCCAGGATGAACTCCAGCCGGCGGCCGTCCTTGTCAGCCAGGGCGGTCAACTCGTCGATGTTCTCGAGGCTCAGCAAACCGCGGTCGGCCACGAGGATGACGCGCTGGATCGGAAACCGCTCCAGCACCGTCGCCAGCATGCCCTGCAGTGTCTTCGTCTCGGCGACATTGCCGGGATGGACGGTGTGCATGAGCGGCAGCCCCTCGGCGGTCTGCACCACGCCCAGGACGAACTGCCGGGCGATGCCGCCCACCTCCTTGTTCATGCCGAAGGCGCGGATGTCGTCCTCCACCGTGCCCTCGCCATGGATGCGCACGGTGGTCAGGTCGTAGAAGACGACAGCAAGATCGCGATCGACCAGCGGCCGGATCTGTTTGGCCAGCTCCAACTCGACCCGCTCGGCGTGATCCATCAGCGCGTCCATGGCGCGCAGCAGATGCTGGTGGGTGACGCCCGCGGGCATCTGCGGCATGGCGACGGTCTCCAGCCAGCGCAAACAGCCCAACTTGCTGGCGGGGTCACAGAGGCGGTTGAAGACCATCGCTCGAACGAGGGCTTCAACGTCGAGCTGGCGCTTGCCGGAGCGCAACGCGCGCCCGACGGCGCGATCAAGGCCGAGGTCTTTCCACAGCTCATGGAGTGCGAAGACGTCGCCATA
>NZ_JADDJF010000165.1 GCF_017811755.1 Pararhodobacter sp. SW119
AGTGGTCCGCCCTTATGTATGGCTTTGCGCCAGAGGAGGACCGAAGATGGCACGCAAGAGATACAAGGCCGAAGAGATTGTCGCGAAGCTGCGGCAGGTTGACGTTCTGAGTTCGCAAGGCATGCCGATGGCCGATGCGATCCGCCAGATCGGCGTCAGCGAGGTCACCTACTACCGGTGGCGTCAGGAGTATGGCGGCCTGAAGTCGAACCAGGTGAAGCGGCTGAAGGAGCTCGAGACGGAGAATGCCCGGCTGCGCAAGGCGGTCTCGGATCTGACGCTGGACAAGCTGATCCTGCAAGAGGCCGCCCGGGGAAACTACTGAGCCCCGCGCGTCGCCGCGCCTGTATCGAGCATGTTTGCCAAAAGCTCAACGTGTCCGAGCGTCGTGCCTGCAAGGCGCTCGGACAGCATCGCTCGACGCAGCGCAAGGTGCCGCGGGGCCGTGATGATGAAGAACGGCTGACGGCCGACATCATTGAGCTTGCCCGCCAATATGGCCGATACGGCTACCGCAAGATCGCGGCCCTGCTGCGCGGTGCCGGCTGGCAGGTCAACGACAAGCGGGTCGAGCGGATCTGGCGGCGCGAGGGGCTGAAAGTTCCCGCCAGGCAGCCCAAGCGTGGCCGGCTCTGGCTCGCAGACGGATCGTGCATCCGGCTTCGGGCCGAGCGGCCCAACCATGTCTGGTCCTACGATTTCATGGAGGACCGCACCCATGACGGAAGGAAATACCGCATGCTCAACGTGATCGACGAGTTCACCCATGAATGCCTGGCGATCCGCGTGGACCGCAAGCTGAAGGCCGCCGACGTCATCGACGTGCTGTCCGACCTCTTCATCCTTCGCGGCATTCCGGACCA
>NZ_JADDJF010000166.1 GCF_017811755.1 Pararhodobacter sp. SW119
TCACCGGGCGGCTGTCGGACCATGTCGGCCGGTTCTGGCCCAATGTGCTGGGCATGTGGATCTGCGGCGCGGGCGTGGCGATGGTGGTGCTGGGCACCGGTGCGCTCTGGTGGTCGCTCTCGGCCGGCGTCGCGGGCTTCGGCATGGCGCTGCTTTACCCCAACCTCTCGGCGGCGGTGGCGGACATCACGCCACCCGCATGGCGCGGCTCGGCCATCGGCATCTACCGCTTCTGGCGCGACCTCGGCTACGCCATCGGCGCCTTCGGCCTCGGCCTTGCCGCAAGCCTGACCGGCGCTGCGGAGGCGGCCTTCTGGTTCGTCGCGATCTCGATGTTCGTGTCCGGCGGCGTGCTCTTCTGGCTCGGCGAGGAAACCCACCCACGGCTCAACCCCGCCGCTGAAGGAGCACCCGCATGAAACACCTGATCCTCCTGAACGACCCGCCCTACGGCACGGAGCGCAGCTTCAATGGCCTGCGCATGACCCATGCGCTGACCAAGAGCGACCCGGAGGCCGAGGTCAGCGTCTTCCTGATGGCCGACGCGGTTCTCTGCGCCAAGGCCGGGCAGCAGACGCCGGATGGCTACTACAACCTCGAGCGCATGCTCCGTCGTGTGCTGTCCGCCAAGGGGCGCGTCCTGATGTGCGGCACCTGCATGGACGCCCGTGGCCTCACAGAGAGCGACATGATAGAGGGGGCAAGCCGTTCGACGATGGACGAACTCGCCCAGGCGACGCTCGCCGCCGACAAGGTCCTGGTGTTCTGATGGCGGAGATGCTCACGCTGGCCGCCCTCGCGGCCGATCCGGATCGCTTCCACCTGATCGATGTGCGCGACGCCGATGACCACGCGGCCG
>NZ_JADDJF010000167.1 GCF_017811755.1 Pararhodobacter sp. SW119
CCCGCCCTGCGTCACCTCGGCCAGACGTGCGTGCAGAAGTTCTGTTTGCGCCCGGAAAGCCGCAGCGTTCGCGACGAACTGCGGGCTATCGGGGCGGATCGCCGTCTCGAATTTCATTCGCTGACGTCCTCCAGCACATTATTGAGCAGCACCTGAGCCAAATGATCGGCCAATGCCTCAAGGTCGCTCCGCGCGGGATCTACCCATTCCAGGGTCGCGTTCATCGCACCGATGAAGATGGCCACGCGTTCGGGCAGACGGCTCCGGTCGGCCACACAAGTTGGTGCCAGAAGCTCGGACCAGATTGCCTGGTAGGCGCGCCGTTCGGGCAGGTTTGCGCTGCGCAATGCTTCGGGGAGTTGCCCGAATATTCTGACATTGGCCGAGGTATAGTCGCTCAGACTGTGCAAAGCATGCAGATGGGCTCGCATGGCCTTGACGAGCCGATGTTTCGTTCCCGCGTCAGGCGGCAGGGCGTCGAGCGCTGCCACGACCGTCTCGCGCACGACGGCGATTCCGCGATCCATCACGGCGATGACCAGGTCGTCCTTCGACGGGAAATGATAGTAGAGGCTTGGTGTGCGCATCCCGGCCTCGGTCGCGATGTCGCGCATGGAGACCGCCGCGTACCCGCGCGTGCGAAAGTGCCGGGCGGCGATGTCGAGGATCTGAAGGCGACGCGCCTCACCCGCGCCCAAGGCAGCGCGAGACTCGTCTTGTGTTGCGTGCGCCCGCATCATCGGGGTCCTCGCAGGTAATTCTACCTAACAATAAGTAGAATAAATGCATGGCGCAACCGCAAAGACATGTCTCAGGCTCACCAATGGGACCGGTCTCGAGGAGGA
>NZ_JADDJF010000168.1 GCF_017811755.1 Pararhodobacter sp. SW119
GGGACCGTTTCCTCTTGGAGGAAGTTCTTCAGCAGATCCTCCTCGTCGAGGTAGGCCTCTGACGCGGCCCTGATTCTGCCCGGTACGGCGAGCCCATCCTTTTGCCAAAGCAACGCGCCCTCGATGGCCCAACGCAGAATGGAAGGGGCCTCCTCGGTAATCAACTTTTCGACGAGGTGTGGATCCCGTTCTTTCTCAGGGATTTCAACCGTGAACGGCACAAGCACCATGCGCGCCCTGATAGCCGGATCGACACCGGACAAGGCGGGTTTGTCGTTCCCAGCGATCATGAGCGTGAACTGAGGATCAAAGGTGAAGAAGTCACCACGCATGAATCGGGCTCTGACGCTGTCACCTCCGGTGAGGTCTTTCAGCCTCGCTTCGTTCCAGGTGGCGTTTCTTGGGACCTCCGAGCCGATAACCAGACGTGCGCCTTGAAGACCGGCAAGTTCCGTCGGGTGTTGTTGATGCATTGAGTTCAGGAACAAGCTGGTGGGAGCATTACACGAGTAACGTGGATGAGCATCGAGGAGTGCTTGCTGCCCTGTCCGCGCAGCTTCCTCACGGCACAGGCATAGAGGAAGGAGCGGATCGCTTCTGCAAGCGAGTCCGGCACACGGTCATCCCCCTGCCATCGCGGCCGGTAGCCGTTCTTGTGTCGTGGCGGCATCCACGGCTGGAACTCATCGTCCGAAAGCGGGCGCACCAGAGGTAGGTCTTCCGGCGTGCTGGAAGCTGATCCGAAGACACGACCCGGTCCGACATAATTCGATGGCGCCGCAAGGCTGGTGATGAAGGCTGCGGGGATCCGTGTCGACCGCAAGCTCAACTCGACCGACG
>NZ_JADDJF010000169.1 GCF_017811755.1 Pararhodobacter sp. SW119
CCGGTGGGGCAGTTTCCGGGTGGGATAATGGACCTTTTCCTTCGTGAAGCGGCGGTTCGGATTGATGCTGACGACGTGCTTTTCAAGATCGGCGCGCTGATCGACTGGCGGGCGTTCTCGCCGATCCTGACGCGCGGTCTGGGGCGGTCGGGGAGCGGACCGCAGGGCTATGATGCGCTGGTGCTGTTCAAGTGCCTTCTGATCGGCCAGTGGCACGGACAGCCGGACCCGAAACTGGAACGCGCTCTCAAGGTGCGGCTCGATTTCATGCTATTTTGCGGGCTGGGCCTGCATGCCCCGGTGCCTGACGAGACCACCCATTGCCGCTTCCGCAATGCGCTGGTGAAAGGCGGCGTCTACGATGATCTTCTGGGCGAGGTCTGCCGCCAGCTCGAAGATCACGGGCTGAAGCTGAAGGCTGCCGAGGCCGCGATCGTGGATGCCACCTTGGTCGAGAGCGCCGCGCGACCGCGCAGCCATATCGATCCACCGCAGGACCGGGCCGAAGGCGATGCCCCCGACGCTCCGGACATGCACTTCAGCGCCGATCCGGATGCGCGTTGGGTCAAGAAGGGGTCGAAAAGCATCCTGGGCTACAAGGCCTTCGCGCGTGCCGACGAGGACGGCTACATCGACCGCATTCACACCACGCCGGCCAACCAGGCCGAAAGCCCGCACTTCGCCACCATGATCGAGGGCGCAAAGGCGCAACGGGTGCTGGCAGACAAGGCCTATGCCAGCCGCGCCAACCGCGAGGCGCTGCGCGGGCTGCACCGCGACGGTATCCTGCGCAAAGCTGCCAGAGGCCGCCCGCTGCGCCAA
>NZ_JADDJF010000017.1 GCF_017811755.1 Pararhodobacter sp. SW119
TCGAATGCACGGGTGTAAATCCGCGCCAGCGGGGTCGGACGAACAAGTAGCGCAGCGGGGCGGGGCGCCCGCTTGAAGCCTGTCTGCCTTTCTGTCTGTTCGGGATGGGTGGCTCCGTCCGTCGATCTCGAACGCCGTTCCCCGCAGGATGTCCTCGAGATCCTCGCGCGGATTCATGCGAGCTTCCTTGCAGTCTGCCTGGCCCTGTTGCGTGGCAAGGTCGATATCCGCGAAGAGGTCGACCGAGGCCGTGGCGCCGTCGGAACGGTTGAAGCTCTGCAACTCCATGCGCGATATTCCTTCATTGGGAGAGGGGAGGGGCATTCGAAGGGCTACCGCGACTCTTTGAGGTTGAGTTGAAGTGTGCGTACTGCGCTCCGCGATGTTGGCCTGCGCGGGCCGGCCAGCTGGAAGTGGATCGTGCCGGCGATGGCGATTACGAGGGAGCCGAATGCCCCGAGCCAGACGCACATCTCGGCGATGTGGTCATGACCGATACCGTGGAAATGCGCCGCACCCCAGAGGGAACCGAGGACTACCAGGGCGGAAACCGCTTCGGCTGCGATCGCAAGCAGCTGACATGCGCGATTGAGAATCCTGACCATGTCTCGATCCTTCCTGTCGGCCTTGCTTCGCAGATGAAGAAAGACAGACGGGGAGGATCTTCCCGGGCTTCGGTCCCGAGGGCTTAGGTCCGGCTTTACCGCAGGGCGATGCCCCGCGGCAGGAACGACCGTCGGCAGCCTCCGGTCCGGCGCGCCAGAAGCGCGGACCAAGAATGTCACTTTCGCGGTCTGTGCCACACTCTCCGCCTGCGCGCAGCCTGGGTGACGCTGGTGATCGAATCCACGGATCGCTTCCATATGTTCACCTTATGTTCGCAAGAGGCTTGAGGCAACATTCTTCGCGGTGAGACGCTCAGTCTCTCCCCGCCGTGACCTGGCGCGGCTTCTCGCGGTGTCTTAACGCGGTCCGCGCGGGCATCGGTGTCGGTGAAATCGGTATTGAGGTGCGAGACCCGCCATTGGTATCCGACGCGCACGAAGACGATCGGGCGCCTGCGACCGGGCAAGAGTAACACAACCCCGGCTTGCTTCCGGCGCCAGCCGGCAGTGGTTCACTGCGCTGAACGCAGTGGACGATGGTCAAGTCGATAGCGAAACGCCCACAAAGTGTTGAGAACGCAAAGCTCGGCGCTGCCGTATCCTGGGGTATTTGAGTGAGCCGAAATGGTCCGGGCATGCAGGCGCCTGGGTGGGATCGGCGCGCTGAGGGTGCTCGGCTGGCGGCGGATGCGGGGCTGACCACCGTTACTCGGCGCCTACATTGCTGAGCTTACTCTTTGGCTGGTGCCTCGCGGCACCTCGGCCCGCGGAGCGGCAAAGTCGGGACTGTTCACATGCAGAAAAAGTTCAACTTGTTGCCGTCGAGGTCGCGAAAATACCCGGCGTAGAAATCGAACCCCGAACGCGACCGCGGCCCCGGCGCGCCCTCGTCGCTTGCGCCAAGCTCGAGCGCCCGGGCATGCAGGCGTTGCACCGCCTCGGGTCCGTCGGCGGCAAGGGCTATCATCACACCGTTGCCGACGCTCGCCGCGTTGCCATCGTGGGGTTTCCCGAGCCCGAAAAAGGGCGTGCCTTCAGCGCCGGCGTAGAGGATCACGCCTTCGAGTTCCAAACCGCGGCGGCCGCCGATCTCGGCAAGCAACGCATCATAAAATTCGCTCGCACGTTCGAAGTTGTTGGTCCCGAGCATGGTATAGGCGATCATCGGCAGTCCCTCCGACCGGATGAAGCGCAGTCCAAATTCACCATGAAGATCGTAGTCGAAATGCGGTCGCAAAGCAACGCTTCGAGATGTCTTCAGCGGCGACACCAGACCCGGGAACAACCGTTTCCGATCATGCCGTGATCGTCTGGGCCTCAGAGGGTCCGCGTCCGGGAACAAGAAAATCCAAGACGTCGAGGAACCGCTCGAGCACAAGGTTTCCGTAAAGGTGCGTCAGCCAGCCGATCAGCACCGCGCGCGCGACAAGGTTCAGGGCCGCGACGCCGGCGGGCAACCACCAGTCTCGCCCCCCGTCGCGCCGCATGGCCTGCAAGGCGATGATGAGCGCGATGGCCGGCGCCATCGTGACGGCGGCGCCCGCAGGGTCAGGCCGCCGGTTTCCGGGCGACCACTGCCGCGAAAGGAGGGGAAGGAGACTGATTGACGCCCGGTCAAGACGATGAGCTCGGAAAAATCGCTGCGGATCAACGAGGCCGTGATATCATCTCGTGAAGTTGAACCGATGCGTAGAGGGAAAATGCCGGAGGCGGGATCGAACACAGTCGCATCGAAGATCAGGAACGACAAAATACCGGCGATCCGGGCGCGCGGACTGGTCAAGCACTATGGAAATCTTCAGGCGGTGGCGGGTATCGACCTTGACGTGTCACGCGGGACCATCTTCGCGATCCTGGGGCCCAACGGCGCCGGCAAAACCACCCTGATGCGGCTGCTCGCCACGCTGACGCGCCCCGACGCGGGCGCCGCCGCGGTGATGGGGTACGATCTGCGCGCGGAGCCGAACAAGGTGCGGGCCTCGATCGCGATGACTGGCCAGTTCGCCTCGCTCGACGAGGATCTGACAGGGCGCGAAAACCTGGTCTTCCTCGCCCGTCTCTGGGGCTTTGGCCGGCAGGCCGCCCGGCAGCGGGCCGACGAACTCTTCGCCGCGTTCGAACTGACCGAGGCGCGGCATAGGCAAGTGAAGGATTATTCGGGCGGCATGCGGCGGCGCCTCGACATCGCCGCGTCGCTGATCGTGACGCCGGGCGTGTTGTTTCTCGACGAGCCGACGACCGGGCTCGACCCCTCCGCGCGGCAGAGGGTGTGGCGTATGATCCGGCAGCTTGCGCAATCCGGCGTCACCGTGTTGCTCACAACGCAATATCTCGAGGAGGCGGATCAGTTGGCTGAGCGGATCGCGGTGATCGACCACGGCCGGAAGATCGCGGAAGGCACGAGCCGGGAACTCAAGGCCGCGACCGGGTCGGGTTTCCTGCACGTGACCGTTGCCGACCCGGCAACGCTCGACCGTGCGGCTGGCGTGCTCGAGGCTCAACTCGCTGCGCCGGTTCAGCGCAACCCCGAAGGCGCGCGCCTGTCGGTCATGGCCCGGACGCCGGAGGCTGCCAATGCGGCGCTGACTGCGCTCGTTTCGGCGGGCATCGCGCTGGAGGATTTCGCGATGGGATCGCCGAGCCTCGAGGAGGTGTTCTTCGCCCTCACGGGCGGCGTCGCGACGCAATCGGAGGATGCTTCGTGACCGAAATCACCCCCGCAACGCTTCGGCACATCGAACGTCCTCCGCGTCCCTCGGCGCTGTCGAATGCGCTGACCTTCGGCTGGCGGGCGGTGCTGAAGTTCCGTCACGTGCCCGAGCAACTCTTCGATTTGATCATGACTCCGCTCATGTTCACGCTGCTCTTTACTTTCGTCTTCGGAGGCGCGCTGGCTGGTTCGACCCGCGATTACTTGCAATTCTTCCTGCCCGGGATTCTCGTGCAGACGGTGGCGTTCAATGCGGTCTATTCCGGCATGGGCCTGTCGACCGACCTTAGAAAGGGGCTGTTCGACAGGTTTCGGAGCTTGCCGATCTGGCCGCTTTCTCCCTTCGCCGGACTCATCGTCGGGGACATGCTGCGCCATCTGATCGCGGGCGCGATCATCCTCGGGATCGGTCTCATCCTTGGCTACCGCCCCGAGGCGGGCCTGCCGGGCGTTGTCGCCGCCTTCCTGTTGCTTCTCGCAATCGGCTTCGGGATCGGCTGGGTGTTCATTGTCCTCGGCCTGCTGATCCGGACCCCCACCACGGTCATGACGCTGGGGTTCACCGTGCTCTTCCCGGTGGTCTTCGCGTCCAACATCATGGTGCAGCCGGAAACCATGCCAGACTGGCTGCGCGCCTTCGTGGATGTGAACCCGATATCGCTGATGACGACTGCCATGCGCGGGCTGATGGCGGGAACGTCGACACCGGGGCAGATCGCACTTGCGCTCCTCGCCCCCGCCCTTCTCACGGCGATATTGGTCCCTGTCACCCTGTGCCTCTACCGGCGCGCATGACGCAAGCGGCTCAAAGCCGCCTTCGAAGGGAATGCCGACTTTTCATCACAACCATACCAGGCGGCCCTTCGAGCCCCGCAGTAGTTTACCCGCGGTCTGCGGGAGGCGTAGCGGATCTTCTCAGCCACCTGCGCGGCGTTTCATGTCTGGCCCCCGGTCCCCGCTACGCTTTTCCACTGCTCAGCCGACTGCTCAGGGCGGGCGGCAACCGAGAGGTGCTGATCCGACCATCTGATCGGCTGATGTTGACGGTCGAGGGTTGCGTCCGAAAAACTCCAGGAGAGTTTCCGTGGTCGGGCGCGAATTCCAACCTCTGATTGACCGGATTGAAGGATGCACAATGAGCCAGGCTTTACACCCAAACGCGATTCCACTGCGGTGGCGCCGGCGGGGATTGACCGTCCGCCTTTGTCATTGTGGCAGTTCGCAAGGCCTTCGCTGCGTGGGATCTCAGGTGTCCGTCGCGGCTGTCGCGCGTGATGTCGGCAATGCGGTCGACAAGGTTCGCGTTCCACATCTGCGGGTGGCAACCCGTGAGTTGCCGGGCGTAGCCACGGGCAGCATCCTTGGGTATGATCCGACGGGGGTGATACGAATGCTCAAACCGAAGATCTTTCAGATCGCGACGATCCATGTTCCGGTGAAGCGCGCCAAGTCGCTCGACAGGTACAAGGTTGGCCAGATCGCCGAAGGCATTCTGGAGGACGGACAGACGGTGCCGATCCAGGTACGCGCGGACGCGGAACGGTTTGTGCTGGTGGAAGGTCTCCACCGGATCGAGGCCATGAAGGCGCTCGGGGAGTCGACGATAAATGGCTACCTGGTGCAGCCTCGACAGCGCTGACGATTGCAATGGGGACGTCCCGAAAACGGAAGTGACCGCCGACGTCATGGTCTGAGGGTTCGGAAAGGTGGTACGTAGCCCGAACCAACCGAGGTGACGCCATGACGAGACGCTTTGCCAACCCACCGGTGCGCTCGGTATTCACTTTCTTCGCACTGACCTTCGGCATCGCATGGGGGCTGTTGGTTCTTCTGCTGGCCTTTCCCGCGCCGATCGAGGCGGCGTTCGGGCCGTTGCGCGCCTCGCATCCGCTCTTCATCCTTGCCGTCTGGTCGCCGGCGATCTCGGGCATCGCGCTGGTTTTATGGTATGGCGGGCTCATCGGGCTGCGCGGGTTCCTGTCGCGTCTGCTGCTCTGGCGCGCCACCGCCGGGTGGTATCTGCTGCTCCTTGTCGGCTTGCCCGCGATCTATTTCATTGGCGCTGCCATTGGCGGCACGCTGACGCGCGAGGCCCTGGCCCAGCCGCCGATCCTTGAGCTGCTCGCGCTGGCGGGCTTCATGCTGATCCTCGGACCCATCGAGGAATTCGGCTGGCGCGGTTATGCCCTGCCACTTCTTCAGCGCCAGATGGCGCCGATCTGGGCGGGACTGATCGTCGGCATCCTCTGGGCGCTATGGCATGTCCCGGCGTTTTTTTTGAGCGGCACACCGCAGAGCGGTTGGGACGTGATGCCCTTCCTGATCGGCGCCACGGCGGCCAGCTTGATCGTGACCGGTTTCTTCAATGCGGCGCGTGGCAGTATCCTCGTGGCCATCCTCTTTCACTGGCAGCTCAACATGCCGATGTGGCCCGATGCGCAGCCTTGGGACATGTATCTCTTCGTCGCGGTTGCCGTGATCGTGGTCTGGGTCGACCGCGCCGCCATGTTCAGCCGAGAAGGTGCGGCGACCGAGGTCATGCCGATCTTGTTGCCGAGACCGGCATGAAGTTCGCCGTGGTTTTCGCCATCGGACTGGCGATCGCGGTTCCTGCGTGGGCCAGCGACCTCGTGCAGTCGACGCTGGACGATCTTCACGCGGAACATGAGTTTCCAGGTGTCACTGTCGCCTGGACCGGAGCCGACGGCGTGGTGCATTCCCGCGCGACCGGCTGGGCGGACCCGGATGCCGGTGTGCCGATGACGGTCGAGAGCCGGATGCTGGCCGCGAGCATCGGCAAGAGCTTCGTGGCCGCGGCGGTGCTGTCGCTACATGCCGATGGGGCGCTCGACCTCGATGATCCGCTTTCGGTCTGGATAGGCGACCGGCCCTGGTTCGACCGACTACCCAACCACGCCGCGCTCACCCTGCGCCAGCTGCTGACGCATACCGGCGGCCTGCCCGATCATGTCGACCTTCCCGCTTTCCGCGCGTTCTTCATGTCGCTCGGACCAGATGACGCCGCGCCCGAACCAGAAACCCTGATCGCCTTCATCCTCGACGCCGAGCCGCTCTTTTCCGCGGGCGAGGGCTGGGCCTACTCCGACACAGGTTTCCTGCTCGTCGGCCTCGCGATCGAGGCGGCGGCTGGGGTGCCGTGGACCGAGGTCGTTCGGACCCGCTTTCTCGACCCCCTCGCGCTCGCCGACACCGAGCCGTCCGACCGGCGCGACCTTGCCCGTCTGGTCGTCGGCTTCAGCGCGCTCGGCGATCCGACAGGGTCACCGGTGCGGACGCTCGACACTGACGGACGCATGGTCTGGCATCCGGGGATCGAGGGCGCGGGGGGAGGCTTCGTCACCACGGCGGCCGATCTGGCCCGGTGGGGCTGGCATCTGTGGTCCGGCCGGGCGCTGGAGGCCGCCTATCTTGACGAAATGTTCGACGCGGTTTCGATTGATCCCGACGCCCCGGGCCGCGTTTACGGTCTGGCCGTCAGCATCGACCATGACGGTGCCTTCGGCGAGGTGCGCGGACATGGCGGTTGGATACCAGGCTATGTCTCGACCTTGCGCTACTATCCTGCGCAGGACATCGCCATCGCGATCCAGATCAACACCGATGTCGGCATGCTGGGCGCCAGAGGTGCCTTCGACGGGATCGAACGCGCGATCAGCACCGTGATCCTTGACGAAAGCGAGCGACAATAGAAACATATGCGCGCAAACCCGGCCTGGCACCTGCCTCACACGTCGGTTCAAACGCAATGTGGCGGGACCTTTCGGATGCCTTGAAATGCCCCGGAATGACAGCTTTGATGCACCGACCCCCGGCAAGAGGCGCCCCGATAGACTTGGGCCTGTCGTGATGTGGTTCTTCGGTGCAGTTCTCCTCACCCTGATCGCGGCGGCGGCTGGGCTCTTATGGATCAGCCCAGGCCGCCCGGCACCGGTTCTCGATACAGAGGGACGGCCCATCCCCGGAAGTCTCTCGGAACGGGTGTTCGTCGAAATCAATGGCGTCCGGCAGGGAATGATCGTCCAGAGCGCCGATGCGGCGAACCCGGTGCTTCTGTTCCTGCATGGCGGGCCGGGAATGCCGGAGTTCTTCCTGAACGGCACCCATCCGACCGGGCTGGAACGTGATTTCACCGTCGTCTGGTGGGACCAGCGCGGCGCGGGCCTTTCCTTCGACCCAGGCCTCCAACCCGAGAGCATGACTTTCGAACATCTCATCGCCGATACGGTCGCAGTGGCGGACTACCTGCGGGATCGGTTCGGGCAGGACCGGATCGTCCTGCTCGGCCATTCCTGGGGCAGCTTCCTGGGCCTGCTGGTTGCCGCCCGCGCCCCCGACCGCTTTCGCGCCTATGTCGGCATGGCGCAGGCCGTGCATCAGCTGCGTTCCGAGACTCTCGCCCATGCCGCGATGTTGGCGGCCTACCGGGCGCGAGGAGATGCGGCGATGGTTGGCAGGCTTGAGGCCGCGCCGGTGTCGATGGAACTCGGCCTGTCGGATGACTACATGCGGCTGCGCGATCCGGCGATGCACGGGCTGGGGGTTGGAACCACGCGCGACATGCGCTCGGTGATCACCGGCGTATTTCTGCCTGTCTGGCGCGAGCCCGCTTACACGGTTCGCGAAAAAGTCTCCGTCTGGCGCGGTCTTCGCTGGTCGCGGCGGCATCTCTGGGACGAGTTCCTGGCGACCGACCTGGGCACCCGCATCGACCGGCTGGAAATACCGTTTTACCTCCTGATCGGGAGGCACGACCTGACGGCGAACCCGGAACTCGCGCGCGCGCTCTTCGAGCGGATCGAGGCGCCGCTGAAGGGTTTTTATACCTTCGAGAATTCCGCCCATAGCCCGCTTTTTGAGGAACCCGAGCGCGCGCGGCAGATCCTGCGGGAGGACGTGCTGACTGGACGCGCCAAGCTTGCCGACAAGCTCCGCTGACTGGCGACCCGCACCAGATCGGCACCTGCACGCAACGTCGAACGCGTTGCGGTTTGATCGTGATCAGGGAAGGGGTCTTGATCCTGCGGCAGGATGGGCCCGGACGCCGACTCGGCTTCGGCGAAATAGGGGTAAGGATATGTTTTTCGAAAGGTTCGCCGGGGCGGTTCTCGGGCTCGGCATAACTCTGGGCGCTCCGGCGCAGGCGCAGATGTCGGACCATGCCACGGGACTTGCCGCGCGGATCGACGGGTTGGCCGCGGGCTTCATGGCGACCGAACAGGTGCCCGGCGCGATCGCGGCGATCGTGATGGAGTACGAGGTCATTCTGCGCGGCTACGGCTCATCGGACCTTGAAGCCGGCACGCCTACAAGCGCTGGCGGCGCGCGTTTCGAAATCGGCTCGATCACCAAGCTCTTCACCTGGACCGCCGTGATGATGCTGGTCGAGGAAGGAAGGCTCAATCTGCACGAAAATGTCGCGGGCTACCTGCCAGGCTTCACCGTGCCGGGCACCGAACCTCTGACGCTGGCGCAGCTGATGAGCCACCGCCCGGGCTATGAGGACAGCTACGACATCTTCGACCAGACCATAGCCGCGCTGCCCCGACCGCAGGCACTCGCGGCATCGGCCCCGGAGCAGGTGTTCCCCCGCGGGACGGTGACGTCGTACTCCAACTGGGGCGTGGCGCTGGTAGGCTTGGTGGTCGAGGAGGTCGCCGGGCAGCGTTGGGAGGATGTCGTGCAGGCGCACATCCTCGATCCCCTGGGAATGGCCGACACGACGACATCCGAAGCCGCGCGCAGCCCCGACCAGCCGCCGCTTTCGCGAAGCTACCGATTGCAGGGTGGCATGGCGCATCCAGCCTTTCGCATCGATATCGGCGCGTTCGCACCGGCAGGCAGCATCGCCAGCACCGCCGCCGACATGGCGCGGTTCACGCGATTCCTTATGGGCGACGGATCGTTCGATGGGGCACGCCTTTTGCAGCCCGAGACGATGACGCAGATGCGCACGAGGCTCTTCGATGACCACCCACAGGCGCCGGATATGGCGCATGGCTTCCAGTCGCGTGCGATCGTCGGAGCCACTGCCCTGGGCCATGGTGGCGGGCTCAACGAGTTCCTGTCGAATCTCGTCTTCATCCCCGAAATCGGCGCGGGCGTCTTCATCTCGCAGAACGGTGGGACGGGGGCGAGCCTGCCTTTCCTCGGCCCCGACCTGATCCTCGCACCGCTTATCGCCGAGGCCGGGCTCGAGGCCACCGCACCGCGGCCCGTTCCCGATGCCGCCGAGCGTGCAGCCGAGGCGGCGGGGCGCTACCTGAACAACCGGCGCAGCTTCTCCGGGCCGACGCAGGTACTGGCCGCGCTTTCGCCGTTCACCATTGCCGCGCTGCCCGACGGAGCGGTGCTGGCGCCGGCCCCGCGGTTGCAGGCCATGGTCCGCTACGAACCGGTTGCCCCTGACCTCTGGGAGGACACGCTCGGCGACCGGCTGGCGTTGATCCGGGATGCGGACGACCGCGTCCTGCGCCTGGCCGACGGGACCGGTGCGCATACCTACGAGCGGGTCACCTGGCGCACGGACCCCGTGGTCTTCCTGGGTGGCTTCGGAATGGCGGCGCTTCTGGCGCTCACCACACTTCTGGGCCTGATCTGGCGGCGCGGGCTGCGCGGTGGGTCGCGGATGGGCCAGCTTGCGGCCGGGGTGGCGGTTGCGGGGGCAGGATCGGTCTGGGCGATGGCCGGGGCGGGGATCGCGGCGGCGGTGACCGCGGCCGAGCTCGGCTCCGAATTCGTGTTCGACCAGCCACAGCCCACGCTGACGGCCTTCCTTGCACTGGGCGACGTGGTCGCGGTCATGGCCGGGCTCGTGCTGCTGTCGCTGGTTGTCGTCTGGCGCGCCCCGGGCTGGAGCATCTGGCGACGCCTTCACCAGAGCGTCTTCGCTCTGGCATTGGCGGGCTTTGCGGCGCTGATGGTCCTCTGGGGCCTCGCCTTCGGTGGATACGTCTGATCCCCATCTGTCGTTGGCGCTCCGGCGAATGCGCAGGCTTCGGGTCGCGGCTTGGGGCGGCTGTCTCCAGGGTGTGTGTCCACTCCCATGGAGAGGCGACCCGATGCCAGAGCTGACCCTTGCCTTGCTCATCTTTCTCCTGCCGCTCGCCTTCAGCCCCGTGCTGATCGTCCATGCCCGCGACGACCGAATCACGCCCTTTTCAACGGCACACTTCACGGCTGAACGGATCGAGACAGCCGAGGTGCAGACCTTCGACACCGGCGGGCACCTGCTTTTGGGCCATCACGACGCCGTCCGACGCCGGATCGCCGATTTCCTTGCCGCCCATACCCAACCCGGCGGCGACTGACCCCGGACCAATCCCTCAGGAAGCATTCCGATGACCATTCTCAAGATCGTCCTCCTCGCCCTGTTCGTCCTCCTGCTGGCGGGCGCCGCCCTTGGCCTTTTGGTCCATTCCCGCGACCAGGCGCAGATGCGTGCCGTCTGGGCGGCGCTGGAGACCGCGCGCGAGGCCGACCCACAGCGCTACGACCCGGCGATGGTCGCGGACCTGCCCGAGATCGCGCAGCGCTACTTCGCCCGCGCCATCGAGCCAGGCACGGCCCTGCACCGGGTGGTGCGGCTGGAGATGGAGGGCAGCTTCATCATGAACGGCAACGCGATGCCGATGACGGCGCGCCAGATCCTTACACCACCCGTCCGAGGCTTCGTCTGGCAGGCCGAGGTCGGTACGGGGCTGATACGGTTCGCGGGCTCGGAAGGCTACCACGCGCCGGCGAGTGGGCCGGTCGAAAGCTGGACCAAGTTCTGGCTCCACGGCCTGATCCCGCTCGCACGTATCGGCGGTACCGAGGACCACGCACACGCGGCCGCCACCCGGGTGATGTTGGAATCCGTCTGGGCGCCAGCGAGCCTGCTGCCTCAGTTCGGCGCTGAGTGGACCCAGACCGGTCCCGACAGCGCCGAGGTGCGCTTCGCCGACGTCCTTGGGATCGAGCCCATGCAGATTACCTTCGACGCTGCGGGCAACCCCACTGAGGTTCAGGCCCTGCGTTGGACCGACGCCAATCCGCAACGGGAATACCGCCTGCAACCCTTCGGCGGCCGGATGCTGGAGATGGGCCGCCACGACGGCTTCCTCCTCCCCATCCGCGTCGAACTCGGCAACAGGTACGGAACGCCTGACTACGTGCCATTCTTCCTCCCCACGATCACCCGGGCCGAGTTCTGACAGAGGCACTGCCAGAGTCCCGGTAATCCATCACATACCCCTGTCCGCGGTGACGGCCCGGGCGATAGCACGGAAGGCGGCGACGCTTTCGTGGTCGTTGTCGTCGAAATCCGGATCGGCGCTGGTCTTGACGACGATCACCCCGCGCGCCGGATCGACATAGATGTATTGCCCCCAAACGCCGATGGCGGTGAAATCGCCCTGCGGGTTTTCCGGTATCCACCACTTGTAGCCGTAGCCGAAGGTCCAGCTGGAGGCCGAGTTGTCGCCCGGTTGCAGATGCGCGGCCTCCGGCGTGACCGAGGCGTCGACCCAGACGGCTGGGATGATCTGCCGACCGTCGCGCGCGCCGCCTTCCAGGTAAAGCCGGCCGAAGCGGGCATAGTCGCGCAAGGTGGCGTTCAGGCAGCAGAGCGCGAATTCCTGGCCCTGGCGGTCGGTGCTCCAGAAGGCGTCACGCTCGGCCCCCAGCGGACCCCAGAGCCGGCTTTCCAGATACTCGGCCACGGGCATCCCCGTCGCCCCCTCCAGCACCAGCCCCAGCGGCGACACTGGGCGCGGTGGGCGTCGAGGTGGCGCAGAGCGTCCTGGCCGAGACCCAAACCGCCATCCTGCCGCTTGTGCCGTACCTCGATACGCTTCGCTAGGTGTTCCTCGCCGTGGCGCTCGGCGGTATCGCCGTCACCGCCCGGCTCGATGATTGGAAGCAGGGGCGGCGTTGATCGCCGCTCTACTTGTCGGAATCGCCGCCAGCTCGTGGACGCGGGTGGCCAGGATGCGTTTGACGGAATTGGCACCGGCGTAGAGCCCCAGCTTTTTCAGCTCCCCCGCGATCCGCTTGTAGCCCCAGAGAAGGTTTTCTGATCCGATGCGGATGACGACATCGCGCAACTCCTGCGTCAGGCGCGGTCGTCCGACAGCCTTGAAAGGGGTCCCGATACGCATCTGAGCGAGCCAGCGCTTGTAGGTCGCGGGCTTGGCCACTTCCAGAAGACCGTCGATCTCATGCCCGCACTCAGCCCCGATGCGCATGAGTTCGGCTTTTTCGGCGGGCGACAGGATAATCCTTTGCGTCGGGATGCGGGCCCGCAAGATCGCGATCTGGGCCTTCAGCAGCCTCAGTTGCGCGTTGTGGCGAGGCATGAAGAACTGGTTCAGGAAGACCAGAAGCACCCCCTTTCATGGTGCGGCACTCGGCCAGCACTTCGCGCGCTGGCGGCGTCTCCGCTGCGATGGCAGTCGCCCGGACCGGGAAGGGCTCGCCCCAGGACCGCGCTGGCCCGAGGTCGATATGCATGAAGCCCGAGCGCGGATAGAAGGCGAAGCCGAGGAACCCAACCTCCCGCGCCGCCGCCTCGAACGCCACCGGATCGTGGTTCGCCATGGCGATATCGAAGGCCGTCCCGTCCAGATGCTTCGAGCGGGTGGCGCCGCCCACGGCGCGGTTGTGCTCTGGGCTGCGGTAGGCCGAGCGGACGATCAGCGGCTTGCCCAGGCGGTCGCGCAGCGCCTGCAGCTTGTCGAGCGCGGGCGCGTTGATCAGCAGCTTGCCGGTGCCCCGGCAGGCGATCTCGGCCGGGCTGAAATTCGGCCAGCGCCAGCCGCTCTCGGGCACGTCGCGCCAATGGCGGTGGAAGGTCGTGGTCATGAGGGTCCTCCGGACAAAAAACCCGCCTCTAGGGCGGGTGCGGTTGGGCTGATGGTTTTGGGTGTTGAGCGGCTACGGGCTGCCGCCGAAGATCTCGAGCTTGATGGCGATGCCAGCCAGCAGCGCCAGCATCACGCCGGTGGTGATCATGCGGACGGCGGTCTGCATCGCGGTGCGGCGCACCAGCCGGATGCAGTCCACGAGGGAGCGCAGATCGCGGACGTCCGGGCGCCCTCTCTATGCCGCCAGTCCCACCCCGACCACGCCGAAGCCGAGCAGGAACATGCTCAAGGAGACGTGGAAAAGTCCCGCGGCGACGCCTCGCCAGCGCATCTGCTCCTGCGGGTCCGACGCGGCCAGAGCGACGATCGCCCGGTACGCCGCTCCCCAGGTGGCCACGCCCGTCGTCACGCCGAATGCCCAGATGAAGAGGGCGCAGGCGATGAATGCCGGGTGCACGAAGTCGATGTGGCTGGCCTGGCTGAGGCCGGCGACCAGCGCGCCCGAGTTGATCGTGACGACGGCGGCAAACCCGGCGCTGGCATAGGCGCGGAGGAGGTCGAGAATGTATTGCTCGGGGATTGCAGCAGTCTCCGACGATTGCGTTTGCGAGGTCGGGGGGCGCGAGCCTGCGGCGGTCAGGCCGGCTGGCCTCCCGAGCGAGCCGGAGTGTCCCAGACCACCGAGGCCAAGGAAGGCGAACGTTCTGATCGGCAGCGCAAGCATCTCGGAGCTCCAAATGTGTCTTGTTCCGGCGGTGGGGTCTGCTCGGTTCATGAGCAGCTTTGGTGTCTGACGGTTACGCGCCCAAGATTCCAAGCGTCCGAGCCTCGTCGACAAAGGGGGCGAGACCCTGGCTGATGAGGTCGACGACTTCGGGTCGGGCAGTCTCGGGCGAGCCCCCGGGGAAGGGAGGATCGGGATCATACTCGGAGACGAGGAGGATGGCCTCCGCATCCAGCATGCCGCGCATCTCGGCCACGAGCGTGCAGCCGAAGTCGAGCCCCGCCGAGACGCCTGCGCCGGTTATGATATTGCCGTCCCGCACGACGCGCCCCGCCGTGGGGATCGCTCCGAACTGGGTGAGCAGGTCGCGGGTGATCCAGTGCGAGGTGGCATGCTTGCCCGTGAGCACACCGGCCGCTCCCAGGACGAGCGACCCCGTGCAGACGCTGGTCACGTAGCGGGCACGGGAGGCGCGGTCCCTGATGAAGTGGACGGTTGTAGGGTCACGCGCGGCTACGACTGTGCCCATGGTGCCGCCTGGGACAAAAATGAGCGTCAGGTCCTCGGGGCAGGTCGCGAATGTGGCCGTAGGCTGGAGCGCCAGTCCGAGGTCGCTCGGAACCGGGCTCAGATCGGGCCCGGTCGTCACGAGATGGACCTCGACCCCGGTCGAAGCGAGGAAGTGATAGGGACCCACGAGGTCGAGCGCGGTCATGCCCGGATAGAGCAGCATGGCGATGTGCTCGTCGCTTGCCGAGCGGGTGGGCGCAGGCGCTTGCTGCTGGGCCTGCAGGAGGCTCGGCAGCGCGGGTGAAAGGGTCAGCCCGGCGAGGGCGGCGAGGACGGAGCGTCTGCTGAGGTCCATGATGGGCTTCCTTGGCTGGATGTGCCTGTCCTACCGCCGGCCGACACGGCGCGCTTGAACGAAGCGGCTAAACCAGCCCCAAGGCGCTGGCCTGCACGCCGAACATGCGCATGAAGGTCCGACTGAAATGCGCCGAGTCCGAGAAGCCGGCCTCAAGGGCGGCTGTCGTGAGGTTTTCGCCCGCAGCCATGTGCTCCACCGCGCGCATGAGGCGCCTCCAGAGGAGCCAGGTTCGGAACGGCAGCCCCGTCACCTCGGCGAAGCGATGGCTGAAGCGGCTCTCCGAAAGGCAAGCCACCGAGGCTGCCTCGGCCAGGGTAAGGTGGTTCTCGACGCGCGGCTCGAGCCAGTCGATTGCCCGCGAGATGCGAGGGTCGAACGCCGGGGGCGCCGGCAGGCCACCAAGCAGCCGGTCGAGGATGCCGCGCCCCAGCTCCGTTATCTCGGCATCGGTGGCGCGCGGCACGCCCCAGACAAGGGAGAGCTGCCGCTCGGCGTCCGGAAGGCGATCCGAATCCAGGCGTGCGACCGGGGCGCCGTCGAGCTCCGCCACGAGGATCTGACCAGTCCGGCTCTCGGGCTCCGCGAAGAGCAGGGCGATCCGCCCCGACGGCTCGAAGGCGTGGGGGGTATCCGGTGCGATCAGCACCAGCGGTCCCGGTGTCCGGCCCTGGTCTGTCCTGATGTGGAAGTCGCCGCCCGCGGCGAGCGTGAGTTGAACGGCGTGATGGGCGTGCATCCGCGTCGTGGCGATATTGCCCGGTTGCGGCGGAACCTCGAAGGCCCACAGGCTCCCGCCGTCCCAAAGCACGATTCGACCGTCCGTCGCGACCTTCATGAGACTCCCGCCCCCAACGACGCACCGCATCATACTACAGGCTCGAACTTGCTCATAGTCGCCTCGCGCCCTGCGCTCGAAGAATGGTAATGCACTCGGGGTCCAGAGCCTCGCCTCAGCGAATGCGGGCGGAATAAAGAAGTCGGTCTGCCTCGCGAGGGCGACATCAAGTCAGCAGCTACATTCAAGCAGACGCAGCCTCGTACCCTGTAGATGTCACCCCGCGTCACGCTTCCGTCCGGGAAGCTCAGGATCAAGGGGAACCGACATGCCGACCTTCACCTCACGCCGCGCGCTCCTGCTCGGCGTTCCCGCACTCGTTATCGTCGCCGGCGTGGCCAGCGCTGCCTGGATGATGCGTCCGCCGCCATCCGATCTCGACCTGTCCCTGCAGAGGGCTACCGACAGCGGGCTATACGTCGCGCGCTTGGCCCCGGAGACCGAGCCCGTCAGCGTGGGGCCTATGCACTCCTGGACCCTCACGGTGGAAGACCGCGACGGAGCGCCGATCGAGGACGCTCGGATCATGATCGGCGGCGGCATGCCTCAGCACGGCCATGGCCTCCCGACGGCACCGGCGGTCACCGAGGCGCTCGGGGATGGCCGGTTCCTGATCGAGGGCATGAAGTTCAACATGCCCGGTTGGTGGGAGATCGACCTGTCGATCGACGGCCCCACCGGCGCCGACACCATCACCTTCAACCTCGTCCTCTGAGGCATCGCCATGCGCCGGGTCCTCTTCGCACTCGCCTTGGTCGCGGCAGGCGCCGGAGCGCTGGCTGTGGGCCTGCCCGTCCTGGTCGGTCCCGGCTGGAGCGACGAGGACCTCGCGCTGGTCCGCTCGCTTTCGCTCGACGCGCTGCCGCGAACTCCGGCCGACCCCTCGAACCGTGTCGCGGACGATCCCCGCGCCGCGGAGCTGGGCCGGGGGCTGTTTTTCGATACCCGCTTCAGTTCGACCGGCGACGTCGCCTGCGCAACCTGCCACCTGCCGGAGCGGCAGTTCCAGGACGATCTCCCGCTCGCGCGAGGCGTCGGTCGGACCGACCGAAGGACCATGCCTATCGCTGGCATGGCGCACAGCCCGTTCCTGTTCTGGGACGGGCGCAAGGACAGCCTTTGGGCACAAGCACTTGGCCCTCTGGAAAGCCCGGTTGAACACGGTGGTGACCGGACCCGATATGCTCATCTCGTGGCGGAGCACTATGCCGAGCACTACGAGGCGATCTTCGGACCGCTTCCTGACCTGGATCTGCTTCCGGCACATGCCGGACCGGTCGCGGAGCCGACCGCCACGGCGGCCTGGGACGGCATGTCCGAGGCGGATCGCGAGGCTGTCAACGTCGTATTCGCCAACATTGGCAAGGCCATCGCCGCCTTCGAGCGGACGATCGATCCGCCCGAGACACGCTTCGATGCCTGGGTGGGTTCGCCAGAGTTCCCTGAACCCGGCCTTCTGACCGAGCACGAGGTGGCGGGACTTCGGCTCTTCATAGGCGAAGGCCAGTGCATCAACTGCCACAACGGTCCTCTTCTGACTGACAACCACTTCCACAACACCGGTATTCCGGCTGCCCCGGATTTGCCGGAGGACCGAGGACGTGAGGCCGGGGCGCGGCTCGTCCGCGAGGATCCGTTCAACTGCCTCGGACCCTACAGCGACGCAGACCCCAGCGAGTGCACCGAGCTAAGGTTCATGGCGCCGGCGAGCCACGAGATGCTGCGAGCGTTCAAGACGCCGTCCCTCCGGGGCGTCGCGGGTCGCCCACCCTACATGCACGCCGGGCAGATCGGGACGCTGGCGGATGTGATCGGCCACTACGCTGCAGCGCCCCACGCTCCGGAGGGGCACAGCGAACTCCGGCCCGTCGACCTTAACGAAGCTGAGCGCGCGCAGCTCGAGGCGTTTCTGCGAGCGCTCGACGAGCCCACGGGTGTGCAAACCGAACTTCGCCAAGTCACTCGCACAAGGGCGGAACAAGCTCCGAGCCCCATTGATCCGTAAGCGAAAAGGACATGATCGAGTGCAGTCACACCGACATGACGAGTGTGAGCAGTTCGGCGTCATCGATGGAGAACCCGCTTGACGACAAAGTCTGAGCCAAAACAATGTCCTTCTACGACCGACACATCGCCCCCCGCCTGATCGACTGGTCCTGCGGTGGCGATCTCGTCACCCCAGAAACGGCAGCGCATCGTTCCGCATGCCGAAGGCCGCGCGTTGAAAATCGGCGCGGGCTCGGGGCTGAACCTCGCCCGTTACGACGCCAGCCGTGTCACGCATCTGTGGACGCTCGAACCCGACGCCGCCATGCGGCGCCGAGAGAAGCCTGCGCCCCCGTCGCACCTGACTGGCTTGACGCCTCCGCGGCGGCCATTCCGCTGGAGACCGAATCCGTGGATACGCTGGTCGAAACTCTCGGGTTCACAAAGGTCGCAGAGTGCGGTGTCGAGGCGCTCGGCATCGGCGAGGATGGACCGAAGCGGCTGCAGTTCCTGCACCGACTGCAGGGCGAGATTGCTAAGCGCGGTGTTATCGACGTGTTGCGCAACGGCGCGAAGCACGGCCCCGGCTCGGTGGAGCTGTTCTTCGGCACACCGACCCCGGGTAACGCCAAGGCCGAGGCGTTGTCCGCCGCAAATATCTTCAGCGTCACCCGCCAGCTGCACTATTCAAAGGACGCCACAAAGCTGTCGCTCGACGTGGCCGTCTTCATCAACGGCTTGCCTATCGCCACCTTCGAGCTGAAGAACAGCCTGACCAAGCAGACGGTCGAGGACGCGATCGAGCAGTACAAGCGCGATCGTGATCCGAAAGAGCTGCTGTTCCAGTTCGGCCGCTGCGTCGTTCATTTCGCCGTGGACGACCACGAGGTGCGGATGTGCACCCACCTGAAGGGCAAGGCGTCCTGGTTCCTGCCGTTCAACAAGGGCTGGAACGACGGCGCGGGGAACCCGCCGAACCCCCACGGGCTGAAGACGGACTACCTGTGGAAGGAGTACCTAACGAAGCGGAACCTCACCGACATCCTTGAGAACTATGCGCAGGTGGTCGAGGAGGTCGACGAGCGCGGCAAGAGGAAGCCGCTGAAGCAGGTCTTTCCCCGCTTTCACCAGCTTGACGTGGTGCGCAAGCTGTTGGCCGATGCCGAAGCCGTAGGGGCCGGAAAGAGATACCTGATCCAGCACTCAGCCGGTTCGGGCAAGAGCAACTCGATTGCCTGGCTCGCTCATCAGCTGATCGGCTTGGATACTGCCGGAAAGACGACCTTCGACTCCGTTATCGTGGTCACCGATCGGCGCGTTCTGGACAAACAGATCCGCGACACGATCAAGCAGTTCGCGCAGGTGTCATCTGTCGTGGGCCACGCCGAAAAGTCTGGCGACCTGCGCGCCTTCCTGAAGGCCGGTAAGAAGATCATCATCACGACGGTCCAGAAGTTCCCCTTCATCCTTGATGAGATTGGCGACGAGCACCGTGGGCGGACCTTCGCGATCATCATCGACGAGGCCCATTCCAGCCAGGGTGCAGAGGAGTTGCCCGCAAAAGTCTCAGCCGACAGGGCATATCAGAATGCCATGAAGAACTCGGACAAACAGAACGCCCGAATCGAGCACGACAAGGCGCTTGAACGCGCAGTGATCGAGCTGCTCTCCGACCATACCGAGTTGTTCAAGCAGTTCTCCGACAATCCGTCGTTCAAGAAATGGCTGTCCGAAACGATCTTCACAGCGACATACGCCGACGCATCGTAATTGCGAGACCGGAAAAGTTCGACGTGGGGGGCGACAGGAAGCGAAGGGAACTGGGATCGGAGTCCGCGCCGGCACAAAATGAAACCGTTCATAGTCAGATGATTACAGGCTATTCACCAAAACGGCGCAGTCAACAGGTGCGGAGAATAACGGCCCGTAGAGACCGCTTCCGGCCCTCCTAGCGCTAGGCAAGGTGAATAGCCCGTCCCGCATAACCCTCGAAAACAACGGAAAAATCCGGCCGCAGCCGGATGGGAAGAACGATTTCGCGAGGGCAAGTGGCGGAGGGGATGGGCCTGATTTCCAACCTTCTCCACCTTGGAAAGCTCCTCGCAGAGCGACGCGAAGGAGACCTTTAATACGTAAAATCAACACTTTATTCGAAGTCTTCCTTGAGGCGCTCGATCTGATGCATCCGCTCGTGCAAGATGGTGACGATCCCGATGTCGCCATTGGCAAGGCGTTTCCAGTACACGAAATGTCGCTCGTAGCGGAAGAAGTAGCCTTCCACCCCGAACTCGGCCGGCACGGGCCTCGACATCACACCGCGTCTTTCAATCCGCTCGAACGCGGAGAAGAGGCCGGTGACGTAGGTTTCAGCCTGCGCCTCGCCCCACCGGTCGCGGGTGTAGCGGTAGATCTCGTCGAGACGGACCGAGGCCGCCTCCTGGACCCGGATCGCCATGGGCTCAGGCCCGGTTCCGGGAGATCACCTCGGCGGCGGTCAGGGGCTTGTAGCTTTCCTCGGGCGCGGCGAAGGCATGGTTCAGTTCGGCTTTCAGACGATCGAAAGCTTCGCGCTCGGCGCGTTCCTTGTCGCGGCGGATGAGATCGCGGATGTATTCGCTTACGTTCTCGTAAGCGCCGCCTTCGCCGACATTGGTCGCAACGAACTCGCTCAGGGTACCGCTGACGCGGACGGTCATGGTCGTTGTGCGGGACATGGGCACGCACCTCCTCTCGGCTCCGTTGTCTTCAAGATAACCAAAAAGGAAGACAGATCAAGCCGTGCGCTACGCTATCGCTCCCGGTTTCTGGCCTTCAATCGCCTTCGTCCTCCACCACATGGCGGCCCGCAAGCGCGAGAAGCATGAACAGCACCGCATCGGAGTGCCGCGCCAGCGCGATGAGATGATCGCCGCTGGGTCCCCGTTCGCCCGCGAGCCAGTATTTCACGGTGCGCTCGCTGGCACCCGTCCACCGCATCGCCATCTTGATCGCACGACTGGTTGAACCGAGTTCCTCGTGCAACGCCATCGCCATGGCTTTCCGGTAGTCAATCGGCTTGTCGATCAGGTGCACAAATGTGCCCATCTTCGGCACAACTGTGCCCATCTTGATCCGCATCTTCTCGTTCCTCTCCGTTAAACATCTGGAGAGCCATGAAAACGGGAGAATCTCTTTTGCGCCCGAGACGACCCTTCGGGGTCGCCTGGCTAATCACTTTGTTATTGGACGGTGACGGCAATGCTTCGAAAATCAGCGCATCACGCGCGCACCCGGGATCTGCGGTTACAGTTGTTGAATTGCAGGACTGGAAAAGACTTGCCCTTTTCAGGAAACGACTTTCCGGGCGCGCCACTGTCTTCTGCGCACACCGATTGTGCCGAGCACACCGAGCAACTGCATCAGCGTCTTGGGTGGTGAAGAGGAGAAGCGCGTGTGAGAGGCGGCCGGGCAAACAAAGAAGACGGTGGCGCGACGGCTGAACAGGACGTCCCGGCCGTCGCCTATGTCCGGATGTCGACCGATCACCAGAAATACTCGACCGAGAACCAGCTGGACGTCATCCGCAGCTATGCCGCCGCCCGCGGCCTGCAGATCCTGCGCGTATTCGAGGATTCAGGGCGTTCCGGGCTGCGGCTCGACGGCCGGGAGGCGCTACAGAACTTGATGGCCGAGGTCCAATCCGGCCTGGCCGATTTCAAGGCGATCCTCGTCTATGACGTCAGCCGCTGGGGGCGGTTTCAGGATGCCGACGAGGGCGCGTATCACGAACACGTCTGCTCCCGCGCCGGGATCCGGGTCCACTACTGCGGCGAACAGTTCGAGAATGACGGCAGCATCGGCTCGAACCTTCTGAAGACCGTCAAGCGGGTGATGGCCGGTGAATACAGCCGGGAGCTGTCGGTCAAGGTCTTCGCCGGGCAATGCCGACTCGTCGAGATGGGCTATCGCCAAGGCGGCGCGGCCGGCTACGGGCTGCGGCGGGCGCTGATCGACGAGCAAGGCCATCCGAAGGGAGAACTGTCTCGCGGCGAGCAGAAGAGCCTGCAGACCGACCGCGTGATCCTGGTGCCCGGCCCCGAGGAGGAGCAGCGTGTCGTTCAGCGCATGTACGAGATGTTCGTCAACGAGGGGCGCCCGGAGCGCGAGATCGCGGATGTTTTGAACGCCGAAGGACACCGCACCGATCTCGACCGACCTTGGACCCGCGCGACCGTCCATCAGGTGCTGACCAACGAAAAATACATCGGGAACAATGTCTTCGCGAAGGTGTCCTTCAAGCTGAAGCAGCGCCGCGTAGTGAACCCGCGCGAGATGTGGATCCGAGCTGAGGGCGCCTATCCCGCCATCGTCGAGCAGGCGCTGTTCCTGCGCGCCCGTGAGATCGTGGATGCCCGCAGCCGCCATTTCTCCAACGAAGAACTGCTCGACGCCCTGCGCGCGATCCTCGAGCGGCAGGGCATGCTGTCGGGGCTGATCATCGACGAGGAGGACAATCTTCCGTCCTCCAGCGCCTATCGTAGCCGCTTCGGCAGCCTGCTGCGCGCCTACCGGTTGATCGGCTATGAGCCGGACCGGGACTACAGCTACATCGAGATCAATCGCGCTCTGCGGCAAGCCCACCCGCAGGTGGTGGCCGAGATCATCTCCGGAGTCACGCGCCACGGCGGGTGGGCCGCGCAGGACGCGGCGACAGAACTGGTTCGTGTCAACGACGAGTTCACCCTGTCCATCGTTCTCGCCCGCTGCACGGCGACAGCGGCCGGGTCGCTGCGCTGGCGCATCCGTCTCGACACCGGCCTCGTACCCGACATCACCATCGCCGTGCGCATGGACGAGGTGAACGAGGCGCCGCGCGACTACTACGTGCTGCCCAGCATCGACATGACCATTCGAAAACTGAAGTTCGCCGAGCAGAACGGCCTCGCGCTCGATGCGTACCGCTTCGACACGCTGGATTACTTCTACGCGCTCGCCTCGCGGGCCAGGATCGCGGAGGTGGCATGATGCCCGACGACATGGAACCGACCAGCCAGAAGCAGGTGACCCTGATCCCGACCGACAGGGTTCGGGTCCTCAATCCCCGCGTCCGCAACCGGCGGACCTTCGAGGCGATGGTGGAGAACATCGCCCGCATCGGCCTGAAGCGCCCGATCACCGTTGCCCCGCGTGCCGGGACCGACCCGCAGGAATACGACCTGGTCTGTGGTCAGGGCCGTCTCGAGGCATTCATCGAGCTCAAGCAGGACCGCATCCCCGCCATCGTGATCGAGGCCGACGAGAGCGACTGCCTCGTCATGAGCCTCGTCGAGAACTGCGCGCGGCGGCAGCACAACCCCATCGACCTGATGCGCGAGATCGGCATGCTCCGCCAGCGCGGCTATAACGACCGCCAGATCGGTGAGAAGATCGGCCTGTCCACCGAATACGTGACCATGATCGCAGGGCTGCTGGAAAAGGGCGAGGAACGTCTGGTCGCGGCCGTAGAGACCGGAGTTCTGCCCCTGAACCTCGCCATCCAGATCTCCAAGACAGATGCGAAGGGCGCGCAGAAGGCGCTGATGGACGCCTACACGCAGAACAAGCTGCGCGGTCGAAAGCTGGCGCTCGTGCGCCGCCTGATCCAGCAGCGCGAACTCCGCGGCCCGCAGATCCAGACCAACCCGCTCGGACGCCGGATTGCGAAACGCGCGCTGACCAGTGAAGGCCTCGTGCGGGCCTATCAGCAGGAAGCCACGCGCCAGAAACTGCTGATCAAGAAGGCTGAACTGACCCAAGGACGACTGATGTTCGTGCGCGAGGCATTCCGCAAGCTCTGCGCGGACGAGCACTTCCTGACGTTGCTCAGGGCCGAGGGGCTTGAGACGATGCCCGCCGATCTCGCACGGTCGGTAACCGAAGGTGCCCCGGCATGAAACGCGAGGCCAAGGAGACCCCGCAAAGCGTCAATCACGGGTTCGAGGACGACTGCGTAACCCTCCCCATCGACGCGATCCTGCCGTTGCGCGCCCTTGGCAAGAGCGCGAAATCCAGCCGGAAATATCGGCAGATCGTGGCCTCCATCGCCCAGATCGGGATTGTCGAGCCGCCCGTCGTGGTACGGAACCCCGACAAGTCTGCCACCTGGTTGCTGCTCGACGGCCACCTGCGGATCGAGGCGCTGAAGGACGCAGGCGCGAGCGAGGTGGAATGCTTGGTCTCCACGGACGATGAGGCCTTCACCTACAACCGCCAGGTCAGCCGTCTCGCGCCGATCCAGGAGCACAAGATGATCCGCAAGGCGATCGAGCGCGGCGTGCCGGAGGAAAAGATCGCGCTCGCGCTCGATCTCAACATGAGCAGCATCCGGCGCAAGGCCCGCCTGCTCGATGGCATCTGCGAGGAAGCAGTCGCGATTCTGAAGGACAAGCCCTGCACCAATGCTGTGTTCGACACACTGCGCAAGATGAAGACCATGCGCCAGATCGAGGCGGCCGAGTTGCTGGTCAACGCGAACAACTATTCCGTCGCCTACGTAAACGCGATCCTCGCCGGAACGCCTCAGGCGCAGTTGGTCGAGGCCTCAAAGCCGAAGAATATCAAGGGCATAACGCCCGAGGCGATGGCGCGGATGGAGCAGGAACTGGCTCGCCTGCAGGAAGGGATCGCTTCCATCCAGGACACCTATGGCCAGGACCATCTGCACCTGACCGTGATCAAGGGCTACGTCGGCAAGCTGCTCGGGAATGCTCGGGTCGTGCGCTACCTGGCGCAGAACCATCCCGAGTTCCTCGGCGAGTTCCAGACAATCACCGAGATCACGCCGACCGAGGCCGCCAACGCCGAGTAGCCGTTCTCGGCGAATGAAGGGGACCCGGACCCGATAAGCGCGGGGACCGCGGGAGACGCCGGACTGTGGGCCGGATCGAGCGCGGCGGTGGGGATGGCGGCGAACCCGCTCGGAGCCCACCAGGCTGGCTCGAGTTTTCGCCAGCTGCGCGGCCGCGCCTGCGGCTGCGTCTCATTCGGGGCGTGTCGGAGGTCGGGCTACTCCGGCACGCCCTTCCGAAGCGAGAGCGTCATCCACCCACTGCAGCAAGAAGGTGTCAACCGTCATCGCCGCATCGCCCTAACAACGACGATGCCGCGAACTCATCATCGCCAGTCGAGAAACGTGTAGACGCCTCGTGATGGCTCGCGCTCGCGGTAAGACCCCTCAGTTCCACCATCGAGATGGTGCCAAGCTTTGATCTTGAATCCTGAACTAAGCCTAGTAGCATGAACCCAATGTTTTCTGGAACTTAGAAGTTGTAATGGGGCTCAGAGCGATGCGCCAGTTAAGATCAACCGGCGCGCGCAATGCGCTGCAAGTGGAGCCGGCGCTAGGCTGGACTTTTCTGTCCCGCGAGGCACTGTCCCGCGCTAAGGCTCAGATGGACGAAGAGTCCATGGGCGTGCGCGACGAGATTGGCTTTCTAACGATTCATCAGCGTTACGCCGACCGCTTCTTTCCGGGCACATCAGTGCTGCATACCCGAGCCCGCTATATTCTTTTTGTGCCTTGGCTGTTCGAGGATTTGGCAGGTTTGACAGGACCTGCTGCCATGCGTGCCATGCGCGAACGGGAAAGGGAGCTCGCTGGGCGGCTCAAGGATGCTGGAGAATCCCAAGTGATCGGGGGGCGCGTCTTCCCCCAACCTTCGAGCCAGCCGCCGTCAACGGTGTACTGGAATGCGCTCGCGGTCTGGGGAATACTGCGTAGGCGCCTTGATGGGCGGACCATTTCCCGGGCGCATGCGCATCGGCTGCTTAAAAGCGCTGGAACAGCGATGGATGACGACGGCCAACCGCTCGTCAGTTTCGATCCACCATTCGTGCCACTCCCTAAACGACCGGAGAACTGGAGAAGTGGGCATATCTCCCTTCAGCTTACGACTGAAGAAGCAACTTTCCTGCGCGAGCGGCTTGGCCAGTTGCGGAGCAATGGTGGACACGAGGCCTCACTGCTCGCGCGATTGGTGCGGACTGAGACTGTGGCACCGGACGGAATGTGGGCCACTGAAACCCGGGAGATCGCCGGCCCCGACAAATCCGCACTTGCGCGCGCTCATCAGGCTGCACACCTCGCGGGTGTCGGCCGTGCTGTCTACGATGCACTACTGGAACGGATTGTCGAGACCGATGACAAGCGGGAGACTTCGACTCGACATCGCGACCACCTTGCTGCCGTCGTCGAAGATCATGGTTCGCTTGCTGAAAAACTTGATGTAGGTGCTCTCGAGGCGGACATTGGCGCGCTGCCAACGAAATTGCGGGCTGTACTGACAACTACTAAGGATTGGGTGGCCTCGAAATCACAGAACCCCGCCCCACTCTTCGACGTCTATGCTGCGGCTGAGGCCCGAAAGGGCCCACGCGCACGCCTCGCGGTTACACCCCATGGTCGTGCCCGACGGCTCGAATGGTCAAGCGATGAACATGGTCTCGCGGGGCCGCTCCACTACAGGTGGGAGCAGGTCAGCATGCTTCTCAATGATCTTGCGGGCGCCCAATGAGCGGCGCAGTCGAAAACTGGGCGGCGCTCTCGTTTCTTGAGGGTTTACGTCCCGGTCCCGATGAAAGTGTCGAGTTGGCACTGCTGGCGTCCTATTCGGCAGACCTGGGATCAATCGGCGCTACTTTGCTTGCCCTGGCAGGCAAAGACACAGATGCGGGCCGAGGTAGTCCCTCAGATTTCGCTGATGCGGTCGAGCGACTGCGAGGGAAGGCACGGATTGTCATTCAGCGTGGCCGCCTAGCAAAGATGCGTCGGACACCGCGCATAGCAGCAGTGTTGGACCAATTCGTGCGCGAGGTCGATTTCGATGAAGCCACCCATAGCTGGCACCCCAAGGTAGCTCTCGTTCGAACACGCAACACGACTGGAGAGACTGGCTGGCGGCTTTGGATCGGAAGCCGAAATCTCACCGAAAACGTGAACCGCGACATCGGGTTACTGCTTGTCTCAGGCACCAAGGGCGGCGCACTGATCGCTGGTGCGGATGAGATGGCGCGTGCGCTGGCTGAAAGGGCCGAACTGAAGGGGCTGCGCCCGGCCTCGCTCGCGGCGACGATCGCAAAGGTAGCTTGGCGTTCTCCGGCGGGCGTACGGGTTGAGCGCATTCGCTGGTCTGCCGGAACTGGAGATCAGCCCGTTCCAGTCCCGCCGCCGGATGTCGATGAAGTCATTGTGGTAAGTCCTTTTATAGACAAGCAATTTCTTGCTCGTCAGCTCGTGAAGGGTACAAAACAGTCTAGGCGTGTTTTGCTGACTACGGTACGTGAGATTGAGCGGATTGGCCCGTCACTGGCAGCATTCGACGACTTGCTGGCGCTGGATGCACCTGATTATCCCGTGGGTGATCCGGAGCTTGGGTCCCGGTCCGCCGAGTGGCCATCCGATGTCACTTCGACCGAGGATGAGGAAGAAGAGGTCGGACGCGGCCTCCATGCCAAATTGCTGTTCATGCGAACTGGGCGCAAACGCACCCTGTGGCTGGGAAGCGCGAACGCGACCCTCCGGGCCTGGACTGGACGCAACGCTGAAGCCACGGCCGAACTGGTTGTCACCGAGCCGGTCGAAAGAGGGCTAAAGGCGCTGCTGGGGTCAGCCCGTCTGGTCGACGCGCCCAGCGGCGAGCATTTGCCCGACGCAGCGGTCTTGGAGGAGGAAGCGCTCGAACGGGCGCGCGCGCAGGTGGCGGCGCGATGGTCCGCTTCGCTCAGTATTGATGGCGAGGGGATACGTCTCAGCCATCGTTCCGATCTACATCCCGACGGGCCACATCCTGACGAAGCCGACATCCTGCTGGAAGTCGGCGCTCTTCACGGTGACCTTCTGATCTGGCCGCCACGACAAGCCGAGGTGTATCTTGGGCATGTCGTTCCATCTGACCGAAGCGAGCTCGTGCGCTTGCGTGTCAGCCGCAAGGACAAAGGTCTCTCATGGCTGCAACGAGCACCGGCGGAGCCGCCGTTTGGGGAGGATCGAGACCGTGCCGCGTTCGTACGCTTTCTTGGTGCGCGAGGGTTTCTTCTTTGGGTGGCCGGATTGCTCGCAAATGACGATACACAGAGCGACGGCGACTGGACGATTGACGAACCGCGGGAACGGACGAGTGAAGAGGAGAAATCAACATTCGACTCCTCGTTGCCAACTTTGGAAGCGATGTTGGCGGCATGGGCCCGCGATCCGGTAAAGTTCCGCGAGATTGAACGGCGGGTCTCTCAGTATCTGCCTGCGGTGCTCAAACAGGCCGAACAGGAAGATATACTAACCGCTGAAATGCTGAGGAGCTTCAAGGAGTTGTGGAGCAAGCTCCGAACTGGGCTGGGCTCCACCGAAGTAAAGGGTAGAAGCCGATGAGCGCGCCCAAGCCGTTCCAGGAAGCTGCAGTCAATGCGGCGCTCGCGGCCTTCGGAGTTCATAATGGGCGTCGGCGATTTCTGGTGGCGGATGAAGTCGGTCTCGGAAAAACAGTGGTAGCGAAGGAATTGGCTCGCCGCATGTCGGAGGATGGTAGGGCGCCCCTGGTCATTTACTATATAGCCAACGGTCATGCGGTTTCGCACCAAAACAAGAGCCGAGTTGTTGACTTCCTTAAGGATTATTCACGTAAAGCCGCTATCGCGACACCAGATCGGCTCTCGCTGATTGCAGTCGCGAGACGGCCGGACAGTCCCGTCCTTGTCTACGCACTGACTCCCGCAACGTCCTTTCCCGGGGGGCGGGTACGTCTGACTGGAGGACGCAAGGAAGAACGAGCATTCCTGAAGGTTTTGCTCGAGCAGAGCTATCCTGCTTTTGCACGCAATCTCGATCCGGACATATTGCAGTTGAGCGCGCGTGGGTCATGGGAGTGGGCCATCAAGGATGCGGAGCACAAGTTCGCGGCGTCGCCGCCCCATTTGCGGAAGAGGTTTCGCGAGGCCCTTGCGGCTGAGTTCGGCGAGCCCGTCCGCACGATGCTCGATCTGGCTGTGTATGGCGACCCGGCCCGAAAAATTAAGCCGCTCAAGCCTACCACCTTCGTTGGCCGCCTCAGGCGCGCCCTTGCACTGGCAACGCTTCGCCATCAGCCGCCCGATTTAGTCATTCTCGATGAATTTCAGCGCTACCGGCAAATTCTTGACGAAAAGGACGCAGACCCGCTTCTTAAGGCTCTTCTGGAACCTGAACATTTGGTTGTCCCGCCGGCAGTCTTGCTGCTTAGCGCTACGCCATATCGGCTATTAAGCACACGATGGGAAGAGGCGCGCGGTGCGCTTGCTCACTCGCAACTTCTAGAACTGATCGAATTTCTTGCCGGCGCCGATGTTCGAGAACGTGCGAAGGTGCTTTTTGCCGATTTCGGTGACAAATTACGTGATATTGCGGCGCATGCAGATGCGAGTAGTCCCGAGTTGGCGGCTGAAGTCGCCCAAGCGGCCAGACTAAGAGATGAACTCCGCGGCCTTCTGACGCCAGTCATGTCGCGCACTGAGCGGGACAGTGTGGCGTCGGCCGATCCACTCGCCGCGACGCAATTTCTCGATGCGGACCCGTTGCCAGAGGATTTTCGGGTCTATCGACATCTCGTCGAGAGCTTTGCAGAGCAGATGCGCTACGAGGCGCTGCCATATTGGTCGTCCGTTCCGATGCCCGCCCAATCGCTTGGTCCACGCTATGCAGCGTGGAAGCGTGCCAAATTCAGGGCAGCACCGAAGCTCACTAAGATGACCCGGGAGCGCCGCAACAAACTCAACGCGCCTACGACATGGCCTGACGCGAAGCTTCGCGCTCTGAACAGCGTGGCTTCTCCCAAGGAGCTTTCGCTCCCGTGGGTCGCCCCGTCACTACCTTGGTGGCCACTATCCGGCGGCTGGAAGGGTTCGGGAGCCGATCCCAAGCTCCTGATGTTCAGCCGCTTTCGCGCAACGCCCCCTAGCGTGGCGGCGCTTCTGAGCTTTGGCGTCGAGGCGCACTGTCTTCCCAAGAATCACGGCGGGTACGAGAAGGCTTATAAGCGCCGTCGTTTCAAGTTGGGGGCCGAGCCGGGGCCAGTGATGGCCGCATTCCATCCGTCGCCATGGCTAATCCGGAACACGAACCCGCTTGCGAAAGCCGGAGCGACGCTCGGCGCTGTACGCAAAGAGGTTCGGCGACAAATTCTCGCCGCACTCCCCAAGGGCATCATTGAACGCGACACCGTGAAGGCCCGCAGGCGGCACAGATCGATTGCCCGGATTCTGTCGTCGATAGAACGGACAGCAGGTGTTGTCGAACAATCCGCCTCAGGCTGGGGCAGCGCAATCGGTGATGATCGTGCCGCGAAGTCTGCGGTTCGAAAATGGCGCCAGGCGCAGCCGATTGAGCGGCTTTCACCTGTCGAGCTTTCTGATCTTGTGGACTATGCGATCGGGGCGCCTGGCGTCGCGCTAGGACGGGCATTGCTACGGCATGATCCGTCAATCCTTGATCCGACACGCTATCCCGAGTTGGTCCAGCTCTGTTGGCAGGGATTGCGCGCCTACCTCGATAACCCGGTGATCCTGTCATCGCTGCCGGGGAAGAGCGCAGTCGAGCAAGTCATGGGCGCCGTGGTCGATGGCGGCTTCGAAAGCGTCCTGGACGAGCATTTCTGGTTGCGATCGCAAAATCTCCAAGAGGGCGCAGCTGGTCTCGCCAAGGACCTTCAATCGTCGCTCGGACTACGCGCAGGCACCTTTAGCTTTCATGCAATAGGAGGTGCGCCACATAAGATCCCGGTGCGCTGCCACGTCGCCGTGCCGTTCGGCGACGCCGAGACCCAACCCGCCGTCAAGGTGGACGGCGGCGTGGGGCAAGCCGCTCCTGTCCGACCCGATGAGGTTCGGCGCAGCTTCAACACACCCTTCTGGCCACATGTGCTGGCAACAACATCGGTTGGTCAGGAGGGTCTCGATTTTCATCCCTGGTGCGCGCACGTGGTTCATTGGGATCTTTCGTCAAACCCTCTCGATATCGAACAGCGAGAGGGTCGCATCCAACGCTATGCTGGTTTAGCCGTCAGACGCAGACTCGCGGTAGATTTGCGTGGTGACGTGCTGAAAGATCGTACTGCGGCACACCATTCCCCTTGGCATTGCGTAGAATTTCACGCTGAGCGTCTGGTCGATGCGAGCGGCCTTCGCCCCTGGTGGGTGTACGATGGTGCCGAAATTCGTCGTCACGTCTTCGAGCGCCCGTTTGGACGGGAGATCGTCCGCTTCGCCCAACTTCGAGAACAGCGCATGATCTATAGGTTGGCTCTCGGACAACCCAATCAGGAGGACTTCATCGACGTGCTTTCACGAGGTGGGGCGACTACCCGCGCTTTGCTGCAACCGTTAATTCTTGACCTGTCTGCGATGGGGCTTCGGCAACGGCCTATGCCATGTGGCAATGAGCTAGAATGCTCTTGGTCATGCAAGAAATGAGCTTGCGATCAGAGTGTGCATGCTTTGGCTTGGTTCCTGATGACGCCGTAGTCGGCGAGCATCTCGACGATGGCGGACATCTCTGGAAGTAACGCGAGTTCCTCAGCCGCGCGCACTTGGACCTCGTTGGGATACTCTACCACGGGCGGGCAGACGGTCGCGATGCCGGGCTCAGAACCGACCGTTGCGCAGCCGCTCAGCAAGCTCAACGCGATCGCGAGGACGGCGAGCCGCCGCTTCCAGCATCTGGCGGTGGATGGCATCGGTTTGCTCCAACATGTCGAGCCGCTCGGCGGCGCGGCCAACGCGCTCGGCCGTGCGGCGGAGGTTAACGATGAACAGGGTGATGGTGAGCGCGACGAGGGCGAGAGCCGCCACCCGCCACGCCCATCGCCGGGCGATCAACTCGGCCACCAGCGTGCCCCACATCAGCGCAGCCCTCGCTTCCAATCGTCCACCCGCGCCCAGACGGCCAGCGCGATCCCCCCGAGCGCCAGCGCAATGAACACCCAGCGGAGCGTGTCCAGATACGGCACCAACGGCAGGACGGCGCCCTGCGCTTCCGCCAGAACCTCCTGCGCGACCTCGACACCAGCGGCGCCGACGGTGGCTACACCGGCCGCGCCAGCACCCCGTAGCGTCCGGCTCTCAGCCAGCGCCTCACGCGCGGGCGGTGTCTCCGCTGCGAAGGCAGTCGCCCGGACCGGGAACCGCTCGCCCCACTGACGCGCGGGGCCGAGGTCGATATGCATGAACCCCGATCGCGGATAGAACCCGAAGCCGAGGAACCCGACCTCGCGCGCCGCAGCCTCGAAGGCCACCGGGTCGTGGTTTGTCATGGCGATGTCGAAGGCGGCGCCGTCGAGGTGCTTGGAGCGGGTCGCGCCGCCCACGGCACGGTTGTGCTCGGGGCTGCGATAGGCGGAGCGGACGATCAGGGGCTTCTCGAGCCGGTCGCGCAGGCCCTGCAAGCGGTCCATGGCGATGGGGTCGAGCTTGAGCGCGCCGGTGCCGCGGCAGGCGATTTCGGGCGGCGAGAAGTTCTTCCAGCGCCAGAGATGCGCGGGGAGGTCGCGGAAGTGGCGGAAGGTGCGGACGGGTTCGGGCATGGTGAGTTCCTCTGGCAAGGTGAATGACGAGAACCGTCCGCAGCGCGAAGACTGCGGATTGGCGGGGTTTCGGCGGTATCTGATTGGGTCGATGGTCGACCCGGCTCGGGGTCAGTCGCCCGGACCGAAGATCTTCAGCTTCACCGCAATGCCGGCGAGCAGCGCCAGGATGACGCCAGTGGTGATGATATGCACCGTGGTCTGCACGGCGGTGCGGCGCACGAAGCGGATCGAAGCCAGGAGACTGCGCAGGTCGCGGATGTCGAGGGCGGCCTCGGTGCCGTCGAGACCGACATCGGCGAGGGCGCGCTTCGCACCTTCCTCGGCGGCCCGTGCCAGCAGTTCCTCGAACTCCGCATCCGGCATGCGGACATGGCCCTCTCCGGAACGGCGCGGGCTCATGCCGAGACGATCCCGACTTCGGCGGGCAATGTCAGATCGGTCCACGGGCTCGCATCGGCCGGGTTCACCGCCCAGCTCGAATAGACCCCCTTGGGCATGAGGCTGGGCACGGTCACCGGGGCGGCGTCATGGTCCACGCCCCCGAGACGCAGGAAGCCGGCCGTGGCCTGCGGCCCAATGGTGCCCGCCTGCGCGATCTGCTTGAGATGCACGCCGGCGATCGCCCCCGCCGGGACGGCCGGGCCGGTGAGCGAGAAGGACATGCGCTGCCCGGCCGCGGCGCTGGCGACGCGCGTGGCGATGTTGCCATCGGCCAGCGCCGCAAGGCTGCCGACCATCTGGTTGTAGCTGGCGATCGCATTCGGGCGGCGGCGCACGAAGCGCCGGCCGATGGTCGAGACCCCGTCGAGGACCGCGATATGGGCGTAGTACCAGGTGCGGACAGAGGTCATGGCGTGCAGGCCCAGATTGCTGAACACGATCAGCCGCGGCTTGCCCTTGCTGCCCGTGTTGGCGGCGGTGGCCGAGCTGTGCAGCACACCCTCGATGTAAAACTCGATGGTGATGTCGGCGCCCACGGCCACGCGCACGTTGACCCAGCTCGGCTGGCCGGCGGCGGCCGTGTAGCTTGAGCCGCCCTGTACGGTCGTATCGCCGTGCGCCTCGGCGTGGTAGCGGTTGGTGGCGGCGAGCGGCTTGACCCGCGCAACCATGACATGGTCCGCATCGAAGACCTCCAGAAACGAGGCAGCGCTTGCAATGATGCTGCTCGCGTCGGCGTTGGGGGGTACGTAACGAAACCCCAGCCACAGGTCGCCCGCGGGCGCTGGAAACCCGATCCCGAGGGGAACTGCATTGTCCCTGTGGGTGGAGATCCGGATGCAGTTGACGTCGAGGGTTGCATCAAACCCGGCCGCGTCCGTGCTCAGAAGCCCCGTGACGCCGGAGAGGTCGGTTGGCTGGTGTCCCAGATGCAGGATATGGGTCATGGCAATTCCACTTCGATGTAGAGGGCGGCATGGGCGGCGGAGAGCGCCGGGGCCCCGCCGTGGTCGAGAAAGAGCGAGACATCGTTCGAGGTGAGGCGCACGCCGCCGCCGAGATCGAGCCAGGCCGCGACTTCGCTGACGCTGAGGTCCGTGTCCCAGCCGATCTCGATGAAGGCATGGGCCTCGTAGATGCGCAGGTCGGGGTCCTCGAAGCCCAGCGGCTGCACCCCGGGCGGGACGGGATAGCTGAACTGCGAGCGCAGCGAGCGCAGCGTGCCGCCGTCTCCCGGATCGCGCCCCTGGACCTGGGGATAGAAGGCGGCGCCGGGCGCGGCGGTCCATGCCGGTGCCCCACTCACAGGATCGTCGCGCCAGATGCCGTTCTTGCCGATCCAGAGGCTCGCGGCGGCCGGATCGAAGACGAACATGGCGACATCGCCCGCGCCGAAGGTGGGTAGTCCGACAAGCTGTTGAATGGAGTTGAAGGAGGGCGCGGAATTGGTCGACCAGAGCGTGCCGTTGCCGCGCCAGCCGATGCTGCCGCCGGAGATCGGGTTCCAGCCCTCGTCGAAATGCGACCGCATGGCCTCGCTGACCACACCGAGATAGCCGTCGAAGCTGCTGGCCCCTCCGGGTGCGCAGCGCACCTCCCAGTAGCGCTTCCCGTCCGAGGGCAGGATCGCCCTGGCCGTCGGCACCCAGCGGCGATAGTCGCCGCCGCCCGAGGTGTTGACGGCGGTCTGGTTTGCGTCCGAGAGCGTGTAGCCCGCGGGGCGCCGCGCCGTGTCGAGCTGCCAGGCGCTGCCGATATCGACCGGCGGCGCCGTGGCCGCGCCTTGCGCGAGAAGCGCCGCGCGCATCATCAGCAGACTCATGCGACGGCGCCCGCCAGCGCGCCCTGGACGGTCCAGGCATCCGCCCCGCGCTTGACGAGCGCCACCCCGGACCACTGGCCATCGAGGGCCACCGATCCGCCGGACACACCGTTGAGCGACACGCCCGCTGCGGCCGCGATCGTCGCCACGCCGGCCCCGACCTGCGTCACGTTGATCAGCGTGCCGGTCTCGAAGGGGACCGATGCCTCGGCCGGGAGGGTCACGGTCACGGCCGAGGAGCCGGTCGTCTCGAGGATGGCGCCGGTATCGGCGAGCTCCAGCGTATGCGCCGTGGCGGTCAGCGTCCGGATCGCCACGATGCCGGGGCGTGGGACCTCGACCCATGCGCCGGCAGTGAAGCGAACCTGCCGGGCCTCGTCGTCGATCCGGAACTGCCAGCCCTCCTGCGGGGTCAGAAAGACCCATGCCGGGGTTCCCGCCACCTCGTCCCAGAGGGCCACGGCATTGGCATTCGCGCCTGCCGCGGCGGGCACGATCGCGATCTGCCCGGCGCTTCCGGTGACAGGCAGGGGGGTGCTGCGCGACGTGGCCCGCGCCTGGAGGAGCGCCGAGACAAGGCGCAGGTCCTCGCTGACGCTGGTGCCCCAGTCGCGCTGGCCAGGGTCGTAGAAGGCGCGCAGCCCCAGCCCCGGCATGATCCGTTCCGGCATGCTCGTTCTCGCTTGTGGTGATGATGGTCGTGATGGTGCCGATGGCACCGATGCCCGGGATCAGCTGCCCCAGAGAAAGCCCCAGCCCCGATCCCATCCGGCGGCGAAGGGCGCGGTCAGCCGGAAGCTCCGGGCCTCGCGGTCAGTGAGCCAGATGCCCTCGACCATGCGGCGGGAGCGAACCGCGACATCGATCTCGGCCGTGCGCGCGGGCGCACCGGTTTCGGGAATGTCCCCGGGCGCCAGCGTCCAGCTCGTGCCGGTGCCTGCGTCGACGACAAGGCCGGGCAGCAGGACAGGCGCGCCGGTGTCCGGATCGATCCAGCGCACCTCGATGATGTAGCTCACGCCCGGCTCCGGGCCGACGGAGGCGGCGGTGTGATCGACGATCACCGGGCTGGTCTGGGTCAGCCGGTCCCGATGCGCCCATGTCAGCACCAGGTCAGCTGTGACCAGCGCATCGACGTCCGGCGCGTAGCTGCCATTGCCCTGCACCCGGCCGGGCGGCAGCGGGCGGATCGCGCGGCGGTCCATGGTCACGCTGTCCTCGGGCGCCAGTGCGAACGCGAGCGTCCCGCGCCCGGTCTCGGGCAGCAGCCGGACGGCAAGCGTCTCGCCTGCCGCCCATGCCTCCTCGCTGATCCGCGCCGCCGCGTCGAAGAAGATCACCGGGGTGCCCGCGGCATGAATACGCGGCACGGTGTCGAGGCAGCCCCGGCCGACGGTGACGGAAGTGGCGGTGACCCCGTCGACGCGGACCAGTTCGCCGCCGATGCTCGCGAGCGTGCCGATCCCGACCTCGCCGATGTCGCGCCAGCCGGTGACCGGGATGACGCGTGCGTCCGGATCACCGGAGAGGTCCGCGGACAGCAGTGCGGTCGGCGCGAAGGCCACTGCGCCCTCAGGCAAAGGGCCGGTGCCCGCATCGATCCAGAGTTCCGCCGCCAGCGCATCGGCGCTCGGCCGCTCGCCGGTGGCGACGAGCGCGCCCGCGTCAGGATCCTCAGCCAGGCGCCGGTCGGCCTCGGCATGCCCCAGCTCGCGCACCAGCAGCCAGTACGGCGCCTCCGCGACCAGGCGCCGGGCCAGTGCCCGCGGCGGGGCGGCAACGCCGGTTCCCGAGGGCATGCGCCCGCCGGCGATGGCGGTGGCGCCGAGCGCAAAGACGTCCTCGGCGAGCTTCAGCCGGATGCCGTTGTCGCGTCCGTCGCCCTGACCGATCTCGGAGAGGCGCATGACGACATCGTTGAGCCCCAGCCGCTCGGAGCGCAGCCGGATCACGTCGCCGGGGGCGAGGCTCGCGCCCTCGCGGTTGACGGTGATCTCGCCGGTGAGCAGCGGCACCGAGAGCGCGCGCAGGTCGCGCTCGGCCACCCGCACGGCAAGCCCCTGGTAGCGGATGCCGGGGTAATCGAGCGTGGTCGCGATCACCTCGCCCATGGCCTGCACCCGGGCGGTGTCGGTGACGCTGACCGCGCCGGTGTCGTCGGTCGCGGCATCGGTAAAGCGCACGGTGACCGAGTTCACCAGGTCGGAAGGGCTGCGCCGTCCGAGGCGCCCCCAGTCGACCACGTTCGTCTCGTCGAAGAGGGGCAGCGTCGAGGCGGTGTAATCGGCGCGGATCAGCTTCAGCTCCCAGAGCCCAGTGCGCCGGTCGATGAAGAGCGTCGCATCGATATGGTCGAGGACACTGGCGATGAAGTCCTCAATCGAGCTGTCCTGCTGCCAGATCAGCGACAGGCCGAAGCCCTCGGTGTAGAGCGTGTCGGCCGCCGCCGTGAAACTCGCCCCGATCTCGACCGCGGACCAGCCCAGACCCCAGTCGCGGTTGGTCAGGCACTCGCGGATGATATGCGCGGGGTTCATGTCCGGCCCGTTGCCGAACGCGCCGCGCAGCGAGGCCGCCAGCGCCTGGCTGTCGCCGGGCGGAATGACCGGGACGCCATCGACGGGCGTGTTGTCGATGCGCGCGGTGCAGGTCGTGTTCGCCAGCGCGATGTTGAAGCCGAAGATGTCGGCGGGCGGCAATGCGGCGATGGTCGCGACCGCGTCGTCGACCGAGGAGACGGGCACGGGCTCGCCGTCGGTGACGAAGATGACGATCCGGCGCCTTGTGCCGCCGCCGGCGAAGAAGGCGCCGGCGTCAGCGAAGGCGGCGTTGAAGTTCGTACCGCCCGAGGTGGTGTTCGAGAGCGCCAGCATCCAGGCCTCGAGCGCGGTGTAATCCTCCGGCCCCATGTTGCGCCGCTCGATCGATCCCGCGACCGCGGCGTTCCAGAGCACGATCGCCATGTCGTTCGGCCGGTCGGGGTCGACGCTGGCGCCGATCTCGCGGATGAGGGCGGCGACGCCGGCCTTCTGCGCGGCCATGCGCGTGCCCGACATCGAGCCCGAGACATCGAGCGCGATGTAGATCGCCGCATCCGAGATACTGGCCTCGGGGACGATGGCGGCCTTCGAGGGATACCATTGCGCCGCACCCGCCTCGCCGGTCAGCACCCGCGTCACCCGCACGGCCCATGGCTTCAGGTAGGGGTTGATGCCGAGGTACACCTGTCGCAGCACCAGGCTGCAAAGCCCGCGCCAGGCCGGGACGTCCCCGCCCATACGCGCGGCGAGATAGTCGTTCGCCCCCTGGCCGGGCCCGCCCGTCAGCACGTCGATATCGCCGACGATCCCGCCCTCGCGGCTCTCGCCACCGAAGAGGTCGGGCTTGTCGATGCGGATGCGGCCCCCACCGGCACCCGCGTTGCTGGCGCCGCTCGTTGCCTCGAGGACCTCGACCGACTGGGCCGGAAAGCTCAAGGCGCCCGGCAGGACCGACCAGGACGTCGTGCCGGTCTCCGCGTCGAACGTCACGCCCTGCAGCGTGACCGTCTGGCTCGAGCCGTTCGCAAGCCGCAGCCGGTAGTCCCGCCCGATGCGCACGCCGGCAAGCGAGCCCGGGAAGGCGATCGTGGCGCCGGCATCGCCGGCCAGCGCCGCGGTCGCTGCCATGCCCGCAACCGTACCGATCCGGGTCTCGACCGCCGCGCCCCCGCCCGAGACGCCGACGCCGGTGGTGACGGACCAGGCGCTACGGCGATCGACGAGGATCTCGCGGATGGCATCGACCGGGCCGTGGCAGAGCGCCAGATGCATCCCCAGCGAATAGCGGTAGCCGACTGTCTGGGATTTGCTACGACCGCCCATCGCCCGACTCCTGCTTGGCCGACTCCCGCATCTCGGCGACCCGGATCACCGGTTCCACCAGCGCATCCCCGGTCGCGCGCAGGCACTCGGCGTCGATGCCGTGCTCCAGAAAATCCTGCCAATCGAGGCCGTGGCGGCGGAACCATGGCCGCACGCCCGCGAGGCAATAGCGCGCGGCGCGGAGGTCCCGGATCGTCACCCGCGTCACTTCTTGCCGCCTTTCTTCCTGATGGGATCGACCTTGAGGTCGCCCGCCCAGACAACATTGGGCCCGGTGATCAGCACGGTGCCGAAGACCACCGGGATCGGTCGGCCTTCCTCGGCCGTCGGCAGGCTGAAATCGTCGAGCCCCGCCGCCTGCGGCTTCTCGATCCTGGGGCGCGGGCTCAGCGCATAGGAAATCGCCGAGAGCACCAGCCCAAGGACGAGCCGCGCGATGAAGGTCCAGGCCATGGGAGGTGCCGCCTATGGATTGGCGCCATGCGGGCGCGTCAGACGATGGAGCCGCCGCCGAAGGGGTTGCGGCCGGGGATCTCGGGAAAGCCCCCGAAGTTCAGAAGATTGCCGAACTTGGCCGCACAGGTGGCCGAACGCAGGTCGCAGCCCGGCGCGATGTCGGCGAGCACCGGCAGCGGTCCACCGGTGTCGGGGTCAATCTCCGGTGCGGTAACGGCGGCGGCCAGCTCCGGGATCGGGCGCGAGAGCGCGAGCGTCGCGCCCGCATGGCCGGTGATGAAGCCCAATTGCGCCCCGAACCGGAGCACGCCGCCGCGATACCAGCCGTCGGGCTGTTCCGCCGCCTCGGGGATTGTCACGGCAGTGCCGGATACGACGGTCACTGTCCCGGTCTGCCAGTGATACGCGATGTCGAGCCCGCAGCCGCGTCCATAGAGCGCATGGCGACAGAGGCGCTGATACTTCGCCCGGACGCCGGCACGCCGCAGCGTGCTGAAGACGGACCCGCAGCTCAGCATGATCCGCTGCCCCTCGACCTCCGCGCCGACCACGCGGCCCTTCCAGTGGGCGACCGTCTCGCCCGGCACCTGCTCGTGACCGCGGAAGATGGTGAGCGTCACCGGCGCGTTGCCCAAGGGCGCGAGGAACCGCCGCGCGAAGGGATGCGAGAGCGGAAAGGTCAGCTCCAGCCGTCCCCGTTCGATTTCGCTCGTCTGCACCACATCGCCGTGGGCCACCGCGGCGGGCTCCCAGGTGATCTCCGTTCCGCCGCTGCCGGCGCTGGTCCAGGCCGTGGCGCGGCTGGTGAAGCGCCAGACCTGATCGCCCTCGACGAACTGGTAGAGAAAATAGGGGCGGCCCTCGGCGGCCGAGGCCTCGATGATGGCGTAGGTCATGGGGAGGTAGGCTCTACGAATGTGGCCGGTGACGCTTAGCGCTCACAGGCCGGGTTGTGCGGAGGCCAGGCACCGTCGCGGAGACGTCAGCAGAGGACACGAAGAGCCCAAACTGACCGCAGCGATGATCGAGAATTTCGCGATTGCAGCATGGGCGGATTCGACACGACCGGCCCATTTCTATTGACTTCGCACGCAAGGCCGCGCCGTAGCTTCCCCAAACCCGTCATTGGTAACTTTGCTTGGCATCTCCACGAGATGGCGGGTCTCTCGCCGACTCGATTCGGTCAGCCGCTGCTACTTGGCCGGGTTTAGGCAGAGAGGAAGCTGATGACTTCGCGCACAAAGAGATCCGGCGCGCTGGACATTGCAGCGTGTCCCTGGCCCTCGAGGATGACGATCCGGCTGTCGGGGAGGGCAGCATCGAGCGCGCGCGTAGGGGCAGTGAACCCAATCGGACTAGCCTCTCCCAGTAGCAGAAGGGTCGGAACGGCGAGACGTCGGAAACGCGCTGGATCAAACCGATACTCCCCGGCGACCATTTCGCGCAATGCGGTGTGCGCGGCCCTCACGCGCCCTTCCCACGACGGGTCGGCGCGCATTGCGGCCAACTGCGCAGCGGAAATTCCCGCAACTTCGCTGAGAAAAGTGATCAACAACTTTTCGCGTTCGTCATCGGCAAGCATCGCGCGAAGCCGAATGTCGAGCCCAGGAGGGTAGACCGGCGCGTCACCGATCGGGAACGGCGGCTCGTAAAGCACCAGCTTACGAATGTTGTCGAGCCTGAGCGCCGCCTCCATTGCACACAGCGCCCCGTAGGAATGACCTAGAAGGCTGGTGCCGGGGCCCATCGCCATTGCGACCGTAGCGACGTCTTCGTATTCCTGTTCGAGCGAATAGGCCGCCGCATCGCCGCTCTCTCCGCGCCCGCGCCGCTCCATGGCGATGACCGAGAACTTCTTCTCAAGGCCTGGTAGAACGTGCACCCATCGCGTGTGGTCCGAGGTCGTGCCATGCACCAGCACCAGCGGCGGGCCGTCGCCGCTTCGAGCGAAGCTGATTTGCGTGCCGTCCGTGGATTTGAGCGATTCCATAGGTGTGCTCCCTGACGTCCAGCCCCTCGCGGCGAGCTCCGTCGTCTTTGTGCGCTCAACAGCCACAGAAGCCATAGGTCTGTGAGGTCAGTGAGCAATCTTCCTCGGTCGACAGACACTGCTCGCCCAACCGTGCTCGGCGTGGCAGCACTCGGATCAAGCTTTCGGGTTGGACCTCTCCTTTCCATGTGGCGGTGGCAGCTGCGGTGTCAGGCAGCAGGTTTGCGGGCGATCAGCGTGACGAAGGGCAAAAAGCCATAGAGCGTTCCGGCCTCGGCGCGGCGCAGGTATTCGGCTTCCAGTGCCTCGGCGAGCGGTTGGCCGATCACGCCGTCCTCGACCAATCGTGCGACCGACATTCGCACCCAGGCGAGGTTGCCCATGCCTTCGGTCACGACACGGATGGCGGTGCCGAAATGCTCAACGACCAGTCCGGCGCGAGCGGCCAGGGGCTTCAGCTTGCCCGTCAGCCACGCATCGGTGACCGACCCGGCGACGAAGGCCTCGGCGCAGGCACCGAGCGGATCGCCTGGCGCGAGTCCAAGCGCCGCCTTGGAGAAATCCGCGTCGCAGATCACCAGCGTGCCGCCGGGGCGCAGGATGCGCAATGCTTCTGCGATCAAGAGGGCTGGATCAATGACATGGGATAGAACGGTATGCAGGATGGAGATGTCGGCGCTGGCATCTGCGAGGTCGAGGGCCGCGCCATCGCCCACGTGAAAGCTCAGGTTGGTGCGGTCACCAACCAGTTTGCGCGCCGTCTCGGTCAGCGCGGTGGAGGGCTCGACGCCGATCACCGTCGCCCCGGGGAAGCGGTCGGCGATGCGCCGGGTCACTCCGCCGGTGCCGCTACCGATATCGATGATCATTCCTCCCTCGGGCACACTAATCGTGTCGAGATATGCGTCGATCACCGGCAACATGGCGGGGTCCGCTGCACGGGTTTCAAGCGCGGCCGCGATCATCTCGACAATTTCGGGCGAGGCGGCATCGACGTTGGCGAAAGGGTCGGGCATAGAACTCTCCAAATGGGGTCGGAGGTTTCCGGCGCCTCGAACGCAGGGTCACTGGCACGCCGTTTAAACGGGCCTTGAGCGTATAGAAATACTCTACCACAGAAACGGCGATCAACCACGTGAAATGCACGGCAAGGTCAAGAATGTGGGCCGCCCCGCCCTCCAATGGCCCCTGAGTAAAGGCGCCGATCAGAACCGTCGTGCCGGTAGGTCGTGGTTTTGCTGGGCATCTACAGGAATGTCTGATCCCTACACTTGCCGCAAATGCGATGCTGCAAAAGCATCGGTCGGCTCTCCGCCCTTCACGACGGGATCGCAGCGACAGCGAACGGCAACTCCTCAACCGCGGCGAATGTCCGGAAGGTCCGCATCTCCGACATTGGCCCGCCGCCGCTCGTCATCTCCAACTCACTCCTTCACCTCCACAACCGGCAGGGTCACCTCGCTCGCCACCGCCCCGTGCTGGATCTCGATCCGGTCGGCATCGGCCCGAACCGCCGTAAGGAAATGCACCTTCGTCGTGAGCGGAACCGGTTCCCCGAGGTTCGAGGACAGCGTCAGCCGGTGGTCATCGCCCTCGGCGATCGCGGCCGTGATTGTCCGGAAGCGGAGAGCGGTCGGCATCTCCAGCATGATCCGGCGGCCGACGTATGCATGTAGTGGAGCGACCGGGGCGACGCGCATCAGCACCGATCCCGAGCTCATCGCCGCGCGCAGCTGCAGCTCATGGCCCCAGGTCGGCAGCCAGAAGCTCGCCTGGCGGCCGCGCAGGGACCAGAGCCAGCGGCGCAGGGCGGAGCGGGCCAAGGGCCCTTGCGCCTTCAGCGTGATCGCCTCGCCGCGCTCGAAGACGTCGCGCACCGGCTCGACCGCCACCGGGCCGAAGCCGTTGTCGATATATTCGACAGCCCGGCGCAGGCTGGCGGTGAGCGGGCGGCGCACGAGGCTCGGGTCGGTCTGGACCGGGCGGCCAAGATAGCTCGGCATCGCCGGGGCCGCGAGGTCGGGCGGGTCGCGGAGCAGGAAGCTCGCGGTCACCGTGCCGTCGCCCTGTCGGCGGCGCGCGATCTCGACAGCCGAGGTCAGCATACCCGTTCGGATCGGCGCGACCGTGAGCCGACGTGCAGCTACCGTCGCGGCGGGCAGCTGCAAGGCCAATGGTTCCGCGAGGATCAGCCGGTCGGGCTGAACGCTGGCGATGGCCACCGGCGCCGCCTCTTTGCCATCCACCGCAATCGCGGCCAGACCGCCGCTGCGGAAATCCGACAGCCCCGTGTCGAGCAGGATCTCGGTCGCGCCCTGCGCCAGGCCGGCGTCCGGCTGCAGCGCCAGATGCCAGAGCGGCACCAGCCAGTCGCCCGCAAAGCCTGCCCGAGCCAGTTCCGCCGCCCGTGCCATGCCGAGCGCGTGGAGCCTGTGGCGCAGGGTGACGATCTCGCGCGGGCGGGGGCGCAACGCGATGCGTTGTTCGCCGGCGCGGGCCTGCAGCACATCGGTGCGCCATTCCAGCACCTCGGCGATCTCCTGCGCCGCCGGGAAGGGCCAGAGGGGCAGCTCAGGCATTCAGCGCACTCCGGTTGCGGCGGATGACGTTCAGGATCGCCCGCTCGCCCGAGGGCGTGGCAAGGTAGTCGCCGACCACCGAGGGATCGAGCACGTTGATGATGCGCGTCGACATGTCCGGGCCTGACGACTGGCCGGCGTCACGGTTCATCTCCACGCCCAGCCTACCGTCGCGACCGCGCCGCAGCGGCAGGATCGCCTCGGGCCCGGCCTCGCCCATCAGGCCGATGCCGCGCGCGAACGGAAACACCGTCGGCCGGTTGACGACGCCCCCGCGCGCGAAGGCAGTCAGTTCCTGCCCGCCGGCGAAGACACCGCCGCGGGCGAAGCCGAAGAGGCCCGAAAGAAACCCGCCACCGCCACTGCTACCCGAGAACGCCCTCATCAGCGCGTTTTCGATCGGCTTGAACGCGAGCTCGATCAGCCGGTTCGCAAGGTTCTGGGCGATCCGCGAGACGGCGCCGGCGAAGGTCTGCCAGCTGAACTCGCCCGACTTCAGCGCCTCCTTGATCGGCCCGGTGATGTCCTGCGCCAGACCCTGCGCGATCTCGCGCGAGCGTTCCTGCGCGGCGCGCACCGCCTCGGCGGTGGCCTCCCAGGCATTGCGTGCGGTGTCGGCGGCATCGCGCAGCGCCTGGCCGGCGCCGCGACCCGCGCCGCCCGCGCGTCCCGCGGCCTCGCTCGTGGCATCGAGCGCGTCCTCGAGCCCCTCGGCGGCCGCTCGCGCGCCGTGCAGCCGGGCCTCGGCCTGCGCGCCGGAGGCGGCGACGGCGTCACGCAGGGCGGCGATGGACGCGAGCGGGGCGGTCGCCGCCTCCACCACGCCGGCCATGGTCTCGCGCAGCGCCTTGGCCTGCGCACGGGCATCGGACGCGTACTCGCCGAGCCCCATGTCGGGCAGCGCGATCGGGTCGGCATTGAAGGCAGCCGCGAAGGCTTCGCGTGCCCGGGCGCCAGCCTCGGCGGCGGCGCCCTCGAACGGATTGTCAATCCGGCCGAGTTCGAGGTTGCCGATCAGCGACACGCGCCGCTCGATGCCCAGCGCTTCGAGCCCGGCGTTGATCCCGTCCAGAAACCCGTTGATGCGGCGCCCGACACCATTCAGCATGGCCTCGACGCCCGCGATCAGCGCGTTCGCCGCCTGGAAGGCGAAGTCTCCGATGGCCGAAGGCAGCGCGCCCCAGAGCACCTCGATCGCGTCCAGCGCCCCCTGGAAGGTGTTCAGCGCCCCGTTACCGAAACCGACCACGGTTTCCAGCGACGTCTGCAGCGCCTCGGCGATGGTGGCCTTGATGTCGGCCCAGCTCGCCATGATCGCGAGACCCATGGCGACGGCGCCGAGCTTCATGCGCTCCCAGACCTCGCGGGCGAGATCGCCCAGAAGCGAGAGCGAATTTCCGAACCCGCCCGCGCCGCGCACCAGCTGCCCGAACCAGTAGATCATTTCGCCTGCGCCCACGATCAGCGCCCCGATCCCGGTGCGGATGATCGCTCCACGCAAGAGCGTCAGCGCGCCCGCGAGGCTGATGGTGGCGACCTGCGCCGCGACAAGACCCGCAACCCAGCGCGCGGCCATGAAGCCCGCGAAAGCAATGCCGATGGCCGCCAGCCGCTCCATGTTGTCGGCGAGCCCGATCAGTGCCTCGGCCACCGTCGCGGAGGCGCCCACCATCTGGTCCCAGGTGCCGACCAGTTGCAGCGCGGCATTGCCGATCAGCGTGAAGGCATCGCCGATGGTTGCCGGCATGCTGTCGGCTTCCTCGCGCAGCAGATCGAGATTGCCGATCAGCGCCGTGCGGATCACCTCGCCGGTGATCCCGCCCTGCTGGCCCAGCCTGCGCAGGCCCGAGACGGTGGTGCCGAGTTCAGCCGCCAGCAGTTCGGCCAGCCGCCCGCCGTTCTGGATCACCGTGTTGAGGTTGTCGCCGCTGAGGGTGCCAAGCGCCATGGCGCGCGAGAGCGCGGCCTGGACCGAGGCCGCGCGTTCGGCGCGCGCGCCGGACACCACCATGGCGTTGTTCAGCGCCTCGGTGAAATCCAGCGACTCCGCCGTCGTCAGCCCCAGCTCGCGCAGCGCAGTGGCATTGGCGAGCCAGGACTCCGTGGTCTGGCCGAGGCTGGAATAGGTCCGCCGCGCCATGGCGGCGAGCCGCTCCATGACGGCAGCGCCCGCCTCCTGGCTGCCGGTGGCCAGATCTACACGCGAGCGCAGGTCGGTCCACTGGTCGGCATAGGCCACGAGCTGGCGCGTACTGATCGCGGCACCGAGGATCCCCATGACCCGGCGCACCACGGCGCCGGTGATGTCGGCCTGCCGCTCGATCCGCTTGAAATTGCGCTCGCCCGCATCGCCGATCCCCTGAAACTCGGCCTTCACCTGCCTGCCGCCTTCGGCGACGAGGCGGACGGAGACGCGTTTCTGGGCCATGGATCAGACTTCCTGACGAGCGGGGCGCGGCTTGCGGGGCGGGTTCATCAGCCGCGGGGCGGAGACGCCCGGTCATCGGCCGCCCTCTGTTCGTTGAACTTGCGGACCATCACGGCCTCGATCACCGGCAGGCATTCGGCCGCGATGAGCGAGTCGACGCCGAGCGCCTGCGCCATGGCCAGTGCCGCGGTCATGTCCCAGCCCAGAACCACAGTCCCGTCGGCGCTGGATGCGACGCGCAGTTGTCCCATCAGGCGCTGCGCCAGATCCCAGACCTGCCAGCCTTCCGGGGTTTCCGGCTGGTTCAGCCGCGCCGGGCAGTCCGGGCACGGCCCTTCGCAGGCTGCACAGTAGCGATCGCCCCCGCCGAGCCACCATTCGGCAAGGGCGCAGAGACGTTTTTTTCCTGCTCGAGGAGCAGCCATTTGGCGACATAGGTGGACTGGAAGGCATCGAAGGCCGGCCAGATGTCGAGGAGCGCGTCGATCCCCTCGGGCGTCACAGGGACGGGGTTGCCCTCGGCATCGCCGACACCCTCCCAATCCAGCACCGCGCGCCGCGCCACGGCCTTGGCCATGGCCATGGCGAGTTCCTCGGGCCCGGCCTCGGGCGGCAGCGCCTGGATCGCGGCATCGCTGCGCGCCGAGACCATCAGCGCGGTGGTCAGCGGACGCAGTTTCAGCCGAACGCCCGGCAGCAGGTCGAGCCAGCGTGGCGCATTCGTCAGATCGAGTGTCAGCATCAGTAGGTCTCCCGTTCGTTCACCAGCGTGACCGTGCACATGCGCCCCGCCACCGAATCCTTCGCCGCCTGCCAGTTGAAGCTTGCCTGCACGCCCTGCGGCCCGGAAATCTCGATTCGCGGGCGCGGCAGGTAGACGGCATGCGCCACCAGCGTCAGGCTTTCGCCCGAGGGCAGCGTGTGGGCGAAGGTCATCTCGCAAGGATCGCCATTGATCGCCTGGTTCACCAGGAGCTGATCCGCGAAGCGCACCTCGATCTGGCCCGTGAGCGCGGCCATGCCGGGATCAGCGCCGTCGATCCGTCCGTCCGAGCGGATGGTTTCGATCCGGTCGAGAGTGTTTGCATAGGTGATCTCGGCCGAGACGATGTTGCCAAGGGGCTGGCCGTTACGGGTGATCGCCCCATTGAAATGCCCGAATCGCTGGAGGTCGAGGTCAGCCAGCGTACCAGCGGCGGAGGTCGTGGCGATCGCCTCGCCTTGTGCGACAAGGCTCGCCGTCGCCGTCAGCAGCCCCGAGCGCTGCATCTGCCAGGACAGCGTATCGAGCACGCATCCCGAATACATCGCGAAGCGCGGCACCTCCGGCATGCCGGTCTCGATGGACATCGACGGCAGCACCCAGCCGCCCGAGCGAAACTCATGGCTGTAGGGCGTGGTGGTGCCGGTGGAAATCGGCTGCCCGAAGGCCGCCTTCAACCAGAAGCCGAAGGCCTCCGCGTCGATCGGCACGACGACATTGCCGTCGGCGGTCACCGCGTCCTTGATCGGCGGCAGCGGATCGCGGCCATAGCCCAGCAACTCCGAGTTCAGGAGCGGCTGCTCGGCGCCGAGCGTGGCGCTGGCGAAAGGCATCCGCGTGAAGCCGCTCGCGGGCGGGGTGCCGTAGGTCGTCTCGAACGCGAGCGCCATCTGCGCCCGCGCCCCGTGGGCGCGTGCCATGGTGTTCTCCTCGGGTTGTTGGGGTCAGGCCAGCGGATCGGCCGTGGAATAGTGCAGCACCACCGGGATGACGGCGGCCTTCAGGCTCGCCGCGCCCTCGACCGGCAGATCGACCGGGCGCGGCGCTTCCGCCTCGACCCAATCGCAGAGCCCGCCCAGCGTGCGGTCGACAGCAATCGCCGCGCCGACGCTGGCGGTCAGTGTGTCAAAGGCCGCGTCACGGTCGGCGCCCTGCACGACCGCCTCGATCTCGGCGCGGTGCTGGTAGTGGTAGGCGAGCGGCGACAGCGTCACCTCGGGTTCACCGGGTTCGCCGTCGCGCAGGATCAGCAGGCCAGTGGCGGGCACGCGCTCGGGAAGCACGTCGCCGCGCAGGACGGTGGCGGGCAGCGCCGAGAGCCGCGTGTGCAGCGCGGCGAGGATGGTTTCACGGGGGGTCACGTGACAACTCGCGTAGTAGATCGCATTGACTGGGTCTTGTTCATTGCCAACCTTCAGACGCTGGGCGCAGCCCTCTTCACGCCGGCGTCGTGAAAGCTCTGCTTGGCGTCCGGTGTCTGATCGCACTGCACGGCGAAGGCCCAAGGGGCGGTCGGGATACTGGAGAGGCTGAAAACCAGAAAGCCGCTCCATTCCGTGCGGCGCACGTGATAATCGTCTGACATCCGGTGCTCGCGACGCGAGACCCATCGCGAATCAGCAGGCCGTTCACGCAACGCTCAGGTGGGGAAAAATGCCGTGAACGATCGAAAAAGCAGATACCGACGAGCGGCGACGAGCACCGTCCTCGCGCTACTGGTTGCACTGACCGCAGGGTCCTTGCTGCCCTTGATCGAGACAAACATCTGGTGGATCCGTTTTCTCGATTTCCCGCGTTTACAGTTCGCGCTGGTCACGATCGTGCTGATGGCGCTTCTTCTTGTTCTAGAAGGACATCCGGGTCGATTCGGTTGGGTGGCCATCTTCGGCGCCATGACCGCACTCGGCTACCATGCTTACAAGCTGCATCCGTATACCAGATTTGTCGAACCCGCCGTCGTGGCGCAGGACGACTGTCCAGAGGGGCGTGCCCTGCGTGTCATGATCGCCAATGTGAAACTCAAGAACGAACGCGCCGAGGCATTTCTCGCTCAGGTCGCCGCCACTGAGCCTGATCTGTTGCTGGTGATGGAAACCGACGCGTGGTGGGACGAGCGCCTCTCGATCCTTGACAAGGATTTTCAGTATCGGATGCAGAGCATTCCTGTTGAGCATGCCTTTTACGGCATGCACCTTTTCTCAAGGTTCGAACTGATTTCGCCCGAGTTTCGCTTCTTTTTCGACGCGGACACGCCGAGCGCGGTGACGCAGGTGCGAATGCCTGACGGCGAGATCATCGGCTTCATCGGCCTTCATCCACGACCGCCCCTCGCCTTTACTCAACCGACGACGATGCGGGACGCGCACATCCTTCAGGGCGCGCTGATTGCACGGGAGTGGGAAGCACCAACTATCCTCGCCGGCGATTTCAATGCCGTCCCATGGGAGCGCGCAACGCGACGCGCCATGCGGATCGGAGAGCTTCTCGACCCTCGCTTCGGGCGTGGACTTTTCCCAACCTATGACACCGAGAGCTATCTGATCTCCTGGCCACTCGACCAGATATTGCTGCAGCCGCAGTTCACCCTTCATGACTTTCACACGCTCCCGGATTTTGGATCGGACCATCGCGCGGTGGCCGTGGCCCTATGCCATGAGCCGGACGCGCCACAACGTGCGCCGCAAATGCTTGCTAATGATCTCGCCGAGGCTGAGGCTTCTATCGAAGCAGCCAGACGTTTGGAAAGTAGCCTGCGCGAATAATATCCGCCGTGGGTTTGCGCGATCGCCCTACACAAGACATGCTCGAACAGATGCCGATGACAACTGCTCGGTCGGAACGGAGCTCGTATCGAATGGTTTTCATCCTATGACCAAAGAGAATTTCAGCAACGCACGCCGCTGGGTGCGGGAGAACGTTGAGTTTGGTACCCTTCTCTTTTTCGCGCTTGGCGTTCTAGGTTTCTGGGCCCTGGCCGAACTGGCCGACGAAGTGATCGAAGGTAGCACGCGCAACCTTGACCGCGACCTTCTGCTCCTGCTCCGAACCACAGGAGACCATAGCGATCCGATCGGCCCTGCATGGATCGAAGAGGTCGTCCGCGACTTTACCGCCATAGGCGGTGTCGCCATCCTTACGCTGACGACACTTGCGGTCGCCGGCTTCTTCCTCCTGCAGAACAAGTTCGCCACGGCTCTCTATCTGTTCGCTGCTGTCGGAGGTGGTCTTCTTATCTCTAGCACCGCGAAGGGGTTTTTCGACCGCCCACGGCCCGAGCTCGTACCCTATGATTCATTTGTGAATACGTCGAGTTTCCCTTCCGGTCATTCGATGATGGCCGCAGTCGTGTATCTCACACTGGGCGTGCTGGTCGCGAGAACGCTTCTGCAGACACGGCTAAAGGTCTACGTGCTGACGCTCGCCGTGATCGCAACGCTCCTCGTCGGGATCAGCCGTGTGTACCTCGGGGTCCACTGGCCCACTGACGTTCTCGCCGGATGGCTCGCAGGCTTTCTCTGGGCCTCCATATGCATGCTGGGCGCGCGCTATCTCGCCCGGCGCGGAGGCGTCGAACAGGAGGCGTCCGGGAAATCGCCTTAAGCTCGCGCGCACGTCAGCCTTCTATGCTGCAAGCTTGGCAAATTGGCGAAGGTAGATTGCCACTCAAGCCAATGACTGTGCGTGCCGCTAACTTGAATCGTACCACCAGAAGTGAACTGCAGGTTGATTTTCAACAGAATATCCGCATAGCTGTCACCCGAACTTTCCTTCCGCCCAATTCGCCACTATCAGCCCCGGCATGCTGTCCAACGCCCGGTCTGCATCCCGTGCCAGATCCAGCCGCTTCGGCAGTTTCACCTGCGGGACCAGCAGGAAGATCGGCATCGTGGTGACCCCCCGCCCGGTCTTCGAGCGCGACGCCACCGCGCGCCCTTTCGTGTTCAGCCGCCCCTCAGCCACCAGCAGGCTCGGACCGGTGTGACGATAGACGAAGCGCAGGCGCAGACCGGTGCGGCGTTCCCATTCCAGCGGCGTGATGCGACCGCCGCGGGAGGACTTGCCCGCCGCCGGTAGCGGGATGGCCAGCCAGAAGCCGTTCTTCGAGCGGATCAGCGGCCCGGTGTCATGCGCGCCGACGATGACCGGGGCCTTCGACCAGACGAGCGCCGCGGCGTTGAGGCTGGGCTTGCCTTTTGGAAACTGCTCGGTCCGGATCGTGCGGGCTAGGCGTGCCCCGAGGCCGGCGCCGGTGATCTGCGCACGCCAGGCGCTCTTCAGCCCGGTCCCGGCCTCGCGGATAGCGGCCGAGACGGCGCGCTCGCCTGCCGCGATCTCGGCCTGCATCATCGCGACGAGGTCGGGTGTGATGTCCAGTTCGAGCTTCAGCACGCGAACCACCGGATCAATTGTCAATGCTGTCGGTCCAGCACGACCGACAGCGGTTCCAGAGATCGCGGGACGCACGTCTCAGCGACGAGTCAATGCGACATGAGCAAAGGCGCAGCGTTCACTCAGCAGGTGTGGCACCGGAGGTCGAGTTTGGCTGCGGCTCCGCATTCGAAAACACGACGACGGTGAAGACGATGACCGACAGAAAGGCGACAATCGACGCGATGGCGAGTGGCACCTCGAACGCCAGATAGCCCATATAGAGAAGGTAGAGCGACGGAGCCATGACGACGACCGCGCCGAAGTAGGACCAGAAGTGGATGACGGCGAGCCGAGTCTCTGCCTTGGCCGGGTTCAGCGCGTAATATCCGCCGAAGATCGCCATTGTCACCCAGCCCAGAAGATTGGTGTGCGCATGTGCGCCGATGACGTTGTGCTCGCCGGAGATCGACATCTGCAGCCCCATCATTATCCCGATGAGGAGAAAGGCTGCGGCGGCCTTGAAGAAGTGGTTCGCGATACGCGGCATGTTGGCTCCTCCCCGCGACAATTCGTCTCATTGAATTCAGCCACAGCGGGGGTTCGGTCAAGCGAAATCTTCTTCATCACGCTGGACGCAGGTCTAGCGTCCAGACCAGCCGCTCTCGATCCCGCACCGGCTCCCCTTGGATGAGAAATGCCTCGCCGTCGATCTCGACCCGGTCGCCCGGGCGCGGGGTCAAAACCTCGGCCACGCGCAGATCGATACGGGTGGTCTCCGACCAGAGCCGCGCCTCGCCGAAGCCGGTGATCTCGTCCGCGCGGCGGGTGACCACGCGGACGAGCTTCGGAGCGCCGCCGTCGGCGATGTAGACGGCGTCGCCCCCGATATTGCCGTCCGTGAACAGCGCGTCGAGCGCCGCGGCGACGGCGTGCATCACGTCCGCCTTGCGCTGCGCAGCACCTGCGGGCGGGTGCAGATCGGCAGCGGATTGCTCTCGATCTCGAGGCGCACCCATTCGTCGCGATCGCGGTCAGGGATCATGCGCGCATAGAGCGGCAAACCGACGGTGTTGACCGTCTCGAAGGTGTCGGCGGGCGCGTAGTAGATCTCGAAGAGCCCCTCGACGCCTTCGGGATAGAAGACCGCCTTGTCGGTCGGCACGCCGAAGCCGAGCCCGCCCCGGTAGCGGCGGAAGGTGATGCCGCCGAAGCTGACCTCCTCGCCCACGCGCCCGCGCAGATCGGCGGCGGCGGCGGTGTTGAGATAAGTCTCGCGCACCTCCTTGTGCGCGACCAGATCGGCGAAGAAGGCCGAGCCGCATTCGGCGCGCAGCTGCACCTGACCGGCGGCGAGGCCGCCCAGCGTGTCCTCGACGCTCTCGATCATCGCCTGGCAGCGCTTGCGCAAGGCACCGGAGGCCGGTGTGGCGTTGTCGAGATCGAAATCCACCTCGGCCGCGGGCGTGATGCCGAACTCGGTGTAGTAGTTGATCACCGTGACCCCATCGCGCGGATCCTTCACCACGCCCTGGATGCCGTTGAAGAGGTGGAACTCGAATGTGGCCTCGGCGTCGTTGCGCAGCCGCCCCAGCTTGCGCGCCACCTCGGTTTGGACCTGCTGCACGGCGGTTTCCGAACCAAAGTCGCGGATCGCCTGGATCTCCGAGGCCCAGAGCACGTCCTGCTTCTTGAACTGCCGGCAGACGAACGCGCGCATGTCGCGGCGCTCGGGGATCTGGCTCTCGTAGGCCGAACCGCGCTCCGAAAAGGGGATGAGTTGCAGCGTGCCATCCCGGCTTTCGATCATCACCGTGCGCGTGCGCACGCCCCGGCTCCCGAAGAGCCCCGCCCCCGACAGGATCGCGGGCTTGAAGGGGATGTTCTCGAGCGCGCGGGTGAGCTCGATGATGGAGAAGGCATCGCCTTCAAAGATGTCCATGGTGGCCATGCGCCAACCTCCTGTCGTTCAGCGAATGAGATGCGCGCTTTGGTTCAGCGCAGGATGATGCCGAGCCCGGCCAGTGCGGTGGTGGCGGTGGCGATCTGCCCCTCGGTGGCGCCGTCGGGCCAGACGATCTCGTGGCGGTTGACGATGGCGGGACCGCGCACCAGCACCACTGCGGGCGCGTCGGCATCGGTGGCATCGGCGTGACCCCAGAGGATGCCGGCGGCGTTCTGGCTGCCGTTCGAGGCACCGGGGGCGAGCGGGGTGAACTTTCCGCCAGTGGTGATCTTGCCGAGCACAGTGCCTGGGACCGGCTTTCCCGCGCCCGAGGCAAGGGTGACGGTGTCGCGGGTATAGTCGCGCAGGACTTCCCAGGTCAGGAAGCCGCCGGGATGGGGGAGCTCAGAAAGCGTGGCCATGGAAGCTTATCCTTTCAACTTGAAGGTACGGGCGATGACGTCGCCCCAGGGACGCGTGGTGGGGCTCGGCCCGGGCTGCGGGTGATGCGGCGCGATCTCGGGCTCGGCCTCGGCCTTTGCGGCCAGAAGCGTTGCCCTCACCTCATCGAGGCTCGCGTCCCCGTCGAGGAAGCGACCGGCCAACTGTGGCTGGCCGGCGAGACGGCAGAGATCGATGACGGCGCGGGCATGGGCGATGGCCTCGGCCCGGATTGTCACAGGATCGGGCGGGGTTCCGATGGGGGGCGGCGTTTTGGCGGGCGTAGGTTCGGGGTCGGTCGCGGCCGAAGGGGTGTTTCCGGCAGGAACACCGGCCTCTCCGGGCTCAGCGGGAGCCGGCAGCTCGGCCGCGGGCTCGACATCGTCGGTGTCCTCGGCCGCCACCGCCTCGACCAGCTCGGGCGGCGCATTGCGGAAACGAGCGATGTCGAACGCGGCGACCATGCGTACCGGCTCGGCGATGCGGGTGGCGAGGCCCGCGTCCAGCGCGTCCCTGGCGTCGAACCAGGTCTCGGCTGTCATCAACGCGGCGATGTCTTCGGCGGCCCTGCCGGACTTCGCCGCGTAGCCCGCGACCAGGCTGCCCTTCACCTTGTCGAGCGCCTCGGCCATGGCGCGCATGTCCGCAGCCGTGCCCATCACCAGCCCCGCGGGGTCGTGGATCATCAGGAAGGCGTTCTCGGGCATGATGATCTCGTCGCCCGCCATCGCCACGTAGGAGGCGGCCGAAGCGGCGATGCCGTCGATCCAGACCGTGACCGGGCCCTCGTGGCGCTTGAGCGCGTTGTGGATCGCCACCGCGTCGAAGACCGACCCGCCGGGACTGTTGAGCCGCAGGTCGATCGGCGCCGCGTCAGGCAGCGCGCCGAGTTCGGCGAGAAACCCTTTCGCCGAGACGCCGTAGGCGCCGATCTCGTCATAGATGGAAATCTCTGCGCCGCCCGCCCGGGCGCGCAGGCTGTACCAGCTTTTCATGGAATTACTCCTGTTCGGTGGCGGGATTGGCCGCCGCGGCGCCAGCGCCGCTGTCGTCGCCTGTGCCGTCGCCGGGATCGGGGCGCGTTGCCGGCGTCGCCCGCGCGCCCTGCGTCTCGCCCGGACTGGTGCGATAGCGCAGGCCCAGTTCGGCCGCGCGCTTGGCGTCGACAGCGTTCTCGCGGTCGACTTCCTCGACATCGTAGCCGGTGGCCTCGACCACCTTGCGCCGCGAGGTGATGCCCGCCTCCATCGCCAGCACCTGCGCCTGGATGTCCTTCAGCGGATCGACCCAGTCCCAGCGCGGTGGGATCCACTGAACCGCGCGGAAGCGGGCAGGGGCCCCGGCATAGTCCGGCAGGTCGAGCGCGCCGGCGAGCATCGCCGTTTCCATCCACCGTGCCCAGATGGGCCGGCAGAGCTGATGTGCGAGCACCCCGTGCTGAAGCTGCTGCACCCGCCTGCGGAATTCGACCAGTTCCGCCCGCAGGCTGGAATAGTTCGCCTGCCGCACATCGCCGGTCACCAGGTGATAGGGCAGCCCCAGCGAGGCGGAGACTGCCAGCAGCGTCCGGTACTGGAACGCCTCGTAGCCGCCGCCGACATCGGCGGGGCTCGAGAACTTCACGTCCTCGCCCGGCAGCAGCACCTGCATGGTGCCGGGCTCGAGGCTGGCAATGGCGGCGCCATCGAGGTCCGCGTCGGTCTCGCCCATCATCGGCTCTTCCGGCGCGGACTTGGTGATGAAGCCCGCGAACATCGCCGCGGTCTTCTTCCGGTCAAGTTCGGCGTCGTCGTACTGGTCGAGCAGGAACAGCCGCACCATCGCCGGCGCCACATGCGGCAGGCCCCGGAGCTGGCCGGCATCGATCGGCCGATAGATGTGCAGCACCTCCGTTGCCGGCACGCGCACCGTCTCCGGGATCACCGCGCCCTGGTCAGTGCTGTCGCCCGGATGACGGCGGCGGAAGTGGTAGGCCACGCGCCGGCCGATCGCGTCGAACTCGATCCCGCAGCGCAGCCGGTTGCCGTTCGCCGCCGTCCCCGTCTTCTCGAAGGGCAGCATTTCCGATTGCAGCAGTTGCAGCTGCAGCGGCACCAGCAGCCCGTCCTCGGCGCGGCGCGGGCGCATCCGGACGAAGCACTCGCCCGCGACGAACATCTCCCGCGCTACCATGGCCTGCAGGCCGTAGAAGTCGGTCAGCCCGTCGGCATCCGCCTCGTCGGTCCAGGCGAGCCAGAGCCGCTGGACGCGATCACGCATGGCCGCATCCTCGATCAGCGAGGAGGGCTTGATCCCGTCGCCCACGAGGTTCGCCGCAAACGCCTCGCAGGCATTTGCCGCATAGCCGTTGGTGACCACCAGTTCGCGCGACCGCGCCAGCAGTCGCGGCCCGCCCGAGGCGACCAGCGCGTTGATGTTCTCCAGTGGCGGGTTCCAGCCCCGCAGCCGGCGCCGGGACATGGCCCCTTCGAGGCGGGCGCGCACGGCCGCGGGGCCGCCGGTCGCGCGGCGGCGGAAGCGATCAATCAGACCCATGGATCAGAGCCCTTTAGCTGTCGTCACGCGCACCTGCCGGACGATCCGCCGCCCCTCGGCGGAGGCGATCTCGCGGTCGAGCGCCTCAAGCGCCCGGTCGATCTCTGCGATGCTGCGATACTCAACGGTCTTGCCGTCGTAGCTGACCCGCGCCACGCCCGAGGACCGCTGCGCGGCTAGCGCTGCGCGGCGCGCGCGGAGTTCTGCGGGCGTGGGCATCGATGGCTCCTGGTAGCTTTTTCCCGGTGGCGGAGGCGCCGCGGGACGGATATTTCCGACCAAAAAACCGGAATCGGAATCGGAGATCAGGCATGTCCCCCAACGAAATCTTCACCACCCTGGCCGTCTCGGAAGGCTTCCCGCGCGAGGCCCTGGTCGCGGCGGGCGAGTGCCGTGACGAGATGGTCCCGCTGTTTCTCGACCAGATCGAGCGGCTCCGGAATGCAGACGCCGACACATCCAGCGAAGCAGACGTCTCTGCCTTCCTCTTCGTCTATTACCTGCTCGGCGAATGGCGCGACAGCCGAGCTTATCACCCGCTCACCGCCTTGCTGCGGCAGGATTCCGACTATCTCGAACTTCTCCTCGGCGATGCCATCACCGAAGGCACCAAGCGCGTCATTGCCGGTGTTTTCGATGGCGATCTGCAGCCGATCCTAGACGCGATCGAGGATCCGACCGCCGACCAGTTCGTTCGCTGCGAGATGATCGACGCACTCGTCATCATCGCTCGGCAGCATCCTGAAACGCGTCCGGATGTCGAAGACTACCTTGAGCGGTTCTTCGCATCCGACTTCAAGAAGCCGGAGATCCTCTGGGGTTCCTGGGCCTTCGCCGTCGCAGATCTCGGCCTTGCGCATCTGGAGCCGCAGGTCCGGGAAGCCTTCGAAAAGGAGTGGGTCTCGCCAGAAGAGGCGGATTTCGACTTCTTTCAACAGGAGTTGCGAAAGTCGGTGGAGGGCGGCCAGTCGCCGTGGTTCCATAGTCGCCGCAAGACCGGACTGATCGACAGCGCCATCGACGAACTCGCGCGTTGGCATTGCTTCTCCGAAGCGTTCCTGAAGGCCCGGGCGAAGGAACGTGCCTCAAGCACCGGGCTGCCCCAGATCTTCGGCGACTCCTTCGAACGCGAGACGCCCAAGGTCGGCCGCAACGACCCCTGTCCCTGCGGCAGCGGCAGAAAGTTCAAGAAGTGCTGCCTGCATTGATATCTGCGGCCAGCGTGCCGCCACCGGCGAATTGGCACGGGTTTGGCAGGATGCGATAGTGCGCCTCGGTCGGCTGGCAAGCGGCGCCGTTTATCGGCAACATGTCCTGCGGACAGGCGGACATGGCGACGATGCAATCCATCTGCGCACGCAGAACGACGTAGTCCCCCGGTTTCGACAGGGGTTCACCCCACCCGGTCAACCCGTCCGCCGAAACCGGGATGTTCATCCAGAGGTTCAGCGGGCTCGGGCATTCGGGTGGTACGCGCCCGATCCGCCTCATGGCAGCATGCAGGTTGTCCGTGCAGTTGTCGTGATACTCCGTGCAGCCCAGAAGGCCGTAGCGATAGTCGTCACAGGCCGCCATGAGTGTGTCATGCCGCCCGGGCGAGGTATCCTCTTCCATGATCATGATCGGCCGACGCCGGTTGGTGATCAGCGCATCTCCCTTTCCAGGCCACAGCTTGCCCAGTGTCGCGCGCATGTGCTCGTTGGACAGAAATTCCGTCAAGTCTTCGGCGCTGAACACCCATGTATCCACCACCTGAGACCCGTGCGTGTTGATGATCTGAATTGCCTGCCCCGTGCCGAGACGCACCGCGCGCCCCCGCCGGGCTGGAAGAGTGGAGAGTTCGGGTTCTGAGGACAAATGCCTGGCTCCGTTTCTGAAGCTCCCCGATCAAAACAGAGATGCAGGAGCCTCGCAAGCGATGGAGCCCCGACATGGCCCGCACGTTTACCTCAGATAACTTGACCGCACAGTCCGCCGTTTCGGCGCGGCAGCTCTCGCAGCCGATGTCCGCGAGGGCGCGCCGCCAACTGACACCTCCTTCTCCACGCCGAGCTGCGACTCCAGATCGGCCCATCGCGCTTCTGGCCAGCGATCGGCACCGGCAATCCAGGCGGCGGCGCGGGCATAGACGCGCAGGTCCAGCGCCTCGTTGCGCTCGCGCAGTTTCTGCCATTCGAGCTTCGAGAAGCCGCGCCTGGTGCGCACCGTCACCAGCTGCTCGGCGGTGAGCTGCTTCAGCCATTCGCCGTCGGCCCAGTCCGGCAGGTGGATGGTGCCGGGCGGGAACGCCGCGCCAGCGTCATGCTCCTCTTTCGTTGGTCGCTCCTGCCGCAGATAGCGATAGGTCTCGGCCTTGAAGGTCGAGGTGGCGACGGTCCAGAGCCGCGCGCCGCGCCGAAGTCGCTTGCCGGCGACGGTCGCGTCGACATAGGTCGGCCCCGTCACCGGGCTCGCGCGGTTGAACCCTTCGACGCCCTTCACTGGGGCCACCTGCGCGAAGCCCACCTGCCGCGACCAGGCATAGACGGCGCTGGTCTCGAAGCCCGTGTCGATGGCAAGCCGGGCGATGGTCAGGTGCTGGCCGCTCGCATGCGCCCATGTCCGGCCAAGCAGGTCGGTGAGCTTCTGCCAGCAGGCCGGATCGCCGGGCCCGCCCTCGATCACCATATGATCCACGAGCCAGCTTTCCAGCCCGCGGCCCCAGGCCCAGACGTCGACCTCGATCCGGTCCTTCTGCACATCGGCGCCAGCTGTCAGGAAAAGCCCGCCTGCAGGCACGGTGCCCGGCGTCCAGGCTTCGCGCCGGTCCGCCAGGCGCTGCCAGTCGGGGGCTTCGCCGGTCTCCATCCAGGTCTCGCCGAGGATGGTGTTCCGGAACGCCCGCATCGCCTCGTCCGATCCCCGTGCTGCCTCATGCGCTCGCGCGATCCGCGCCCAGCTTAGCCATCCCACCGGCGAGTAGAGCGCCGAGAGATGGTAGCCGACCGTGGTCGGATCGGCGGCGGTCGCGGTCGCCCGCCATTCGCCTCGCTCCAGCATCGCCGTCTTGTGGTGCTCGGAGATGGGTGCCTCGCAGCCCTCGCAGTGATACTCCGCCGTCTCCGGCTGCCCCTTGTCCCAGCGCAGCCGCTCGAACTTGAGCCACTGCTCGTGCTCGCATTGTGGACACGGCACGAAGAACCGCCGCTGGTCGGATGCCTCGAACTCCCGCTCGATGCGCGACAGCCCTCGGATCGTCGGGGTCGAGACCAGGAACACCTTGCGCCGGTGCGCGAAGGTCAGAGACCGGGCCTCGGCCAGTGTGACCGGATCACCTTCCTCGTCGGCCGAGGCCGGATAGGCATCAACCTCGTCGAGAAAGATGTAGCGCGCCGGGGTAGAGCGCAGCCCCACGGCCGAGTTGGCACCCGTCATGATCAGGATGCCGCCCGCGAACTCCTTCGACAGCATCGTGTTGCCGGCATCGCGCGAGCGCGCGGGCTTCACCCGCTCGCGCAGTTCCGGGCTTTCCTCGATCAGCGGGTCGATGCGTTGCCGCGAGTTGCGCTTTGCCAGTTCCACCGTTGGCTGCACCGCCAGCATCGGGCCCGGCGCCTGGTGGATCACGAACCCGATCCAGTTGTTGCCAGCCTCGGTCGCGCCCACCTGCGCAGCCTTCTGGAATACGATCCGGCTGCTGGGATCGCCCGGGCTCAGCCGGTCCATGATCTCGCACATGTAGGGCGTGCGGGCAGTACGGTACCGCCCCGGTTCGGCCGAGGCGCGGGAGGCCAGCATCCGGTGCCGATCGGCCCATTCCGAAACCGTCAGGTCCGGGTCGGGACGCATGCCCCGCGACCAGGCGAGGATCAGCCCGGCGGCGCCCTCGAAGGCAAAGACATCCTCATCCAAGCCCGGTCCGGATCTCGGAGAGGCTGTTGAGCTGGGCGCCAGCGCCGCCTCCACCTCGACTCCGTCTCCCAGCACCGCGGTCAGTTCCGATGCCATCAGCGCCGCGACGCGCGCGGGCAAGGTGACCCAGGCATCGCGCTCCTCGCGCGCCAGCCGGAACATCAGCGTTTCGGCCCGCGCCTTGTCGACCAGTTCGCCCTTGAGCTTCTGGAGCCGGATGCGCCGCTCCTGCGCCTTCAGCACCTCGTTCGCAGTCTTCGCCTGCAGGAAGGTCGTGCCGCCGCCAACCGGAGGCGCGGCGAGCCCCTGTTCGCGCAGCGTATCGCCCACCGCGCTGACGGCCGCTTCGGGCACAGGCTTCAGCTTCGGTGCGGGCGGCTTTCTGGTCTTGGACGGGTCCGTCGTCTCAGAGCGCCGCCGGTCGGAAGCCTCGGCGTCGATGGAGCCGTCGGGGAACAACACCAGCCGCTCGGCTGTCTTCGCCTTCTGGATCGCGCCGCGCGAGAGGCCGGCATGCGCAGCGTACTGGCGCTCGCTCATGCCCTTCATCGCCGACCTCTATTATCATTCCGGTTTAGGTGCTTATCGAGTTGATAAGCCCGCCGTGTGGAGCGAACGTCCATCCACAAGGACGATCCAACTCACTGCTCGGGGCCACGACGACGACCTCTGGCCCACGCCGCGCCGACCGCGCGGCTCGGGGTGGTAGGAGGCTCCGCATTCCGCGAGCCTCGACCACCACGGAGACGACCATGAACAAGCTTTCCGATACCCAACTCGTGATCCTCGGCGCCGCCGCACAGCGCGACGACCGCAACGTCCTGCCGCTGCCCGGCAGCCTCCGCGGCGGCGCGGCCGCCAAGGTGGTGGGCGCGCTGCTCTCGCGCGGGCTGATCGCCGAGACGGTGACGACAGCCGGACCAAGGCTGACGCGGTTCTCAACCGCTTCTGGCGCAACGACGCCGAAGGCCGGGCAATTCTGCTGCAAATTACTGACACTGGCCTCGCCGCCATCGGGGTAGAACCGGAGGGCGCGGACAGCGCGAACACGGGCGCGACGGAGGCGCCGGTCGAGGCCGCGCCGAAGAAGGGTCGCGGCCCGAAGAAGGCGGCGCCCACGGGCGCGAACATAGCCGCTCCGCGCAAGACGCGCGACGGCACCAAGCAGGCAACCATGATCGCCATGCTGCGCCGCCCCGAGGGCGCGACCATCGCGCAGATAAGCGAGGCGACGGGCTGGCAGTCCCACACCGTGCGTGGGGCCTTCGCCGGGGCGCTGAAGAAGAAGCTCGGGCTCGAGGTCACCTCCGAGAAGGTCGAGGGTGGTGGGCGGATCTACCGACTGCCGCCGGCCTGATTTCCGCGATCTGCGGAAGCCGCCGCTTCATTGGCGGCGGTTTCTCGTCTGTCTGACGGCATCGATCCGGTCGGCAATTTTTTCCGGGGAGATGAGTCCCGAGTGAAAAGGCTAGAAGGATGAGCTTCGCATCAATCCGCGCCGTCGTGGGGCGCGACTGGCGCGCTACTGGTCTCGAGGTACTCTGGTGTGAGGGTCACGATGGTCTCGCAACCGCCAGGCGGTGGCGCGGGTAAGCAGGGCGCCGCACAGGCATGTGATGAAGATCACCACGATGACGGCGTCGACCACGGTTGCGTCGATCAGGCCGGCGCCCTCGGCTGTGGTGGTGACGGCGAGCGTTGCAGCGGCTTGTGGCAGAGTCATGCCGATCATCGCCCACCGGCCAGTCCGGCTGAACCCGAAGCTGCGGCCGGTGATCCACGCGGCCCCACCCTTGCCGGCCAGGACCGCGAGGACGAGCAGTCCAGCCATCACCCAAGGCCAGATCTCGCCGAACACCGCGAGTTCGAGCTTCATGCCGGTCTGAATGAAGAAAAAAGGGATGAACAGCATCCGGCCGGCGAAAATCAGATGCTCGAACAGAACTTCGCGCCGCTTGAGACTGAGGTTGAGAGCGATGCCGGCGATGAAAGCGCCGAGAATATCCTTGGTGCCGATCAATTCGGCAAGTGCGGCGAGCGCCAGAAGTGCCGCGACCACGAAGAGCGCATTCTCCGCAAGGGTTGCCTCGGGGTCTTCGAAGGTGGCGCGAGCCAGCCGGGGCAGGCCATAGAGCGCCGCGGCGGCGAGGACGGCGAGCAGGACAATCGGGCCGGCCCAGCCGAGCGCACCCTCCTCGGCGCCCGAAAGCTGAAGCACGACCACCAGAACGACCAGGGCGGCGGTGTCGGTGAGCAGGGTGCCGCCAACGGCCGCAACGATCGGTCGGCGATGGATCAAGCCCATGCGTTGGACGATGGGGTAGGAAATCAGGGTATGCGATGCCAGTGCGGCGGCAAGCAGCAGCGCGCCGGGCCAATCCAAGCCGAAGAGAAGACCGACGCCGAGCACGGGTAGGAACGACAGCAGGAGGCACAGGGCGCCGAAAACGGCTGATTCGCGCTTGTGATGGCGGACGATCTCAAGGTCAATTTCAAGCCCGGCAAGAAACATGATGAAGAGCAGGCCGATGGAGCCAAGCAATTCGACGACAGGCTCGGCAGGCAGAATCTGCGCCCCACCCGGCCCGATCAGCATTCCGACGACCAGGAGTCCGATGAGACCCGGTACAGGCACGCGGTGGAAGACACGCTGAACTACCAAAACGACCAGCAAAACCAAGGTGAACTGGAGTAGTGCATCCTCCAGCGGCAGGGTAAAATCCAACATTCCGGCTATCTTTCCATTCCGCTGAGAATTCGGGCTGTCTTACCAGAACCTCCGTGCCACGTTCCGCCGTGGCAACAAAACAGGCGCGCAAGCGTTCCCGAAACGAGCCCTTCCGTGATTGTTGGACAGATACCACGAGGGTTTTGCCTACAGTCGGACCAGCACAATCAATGGCATTTCGTAGAACTTCGTTTACCGCCCGATCTGGCGCTGCTCGAGTGTCTCATCGTCGCCGTCCGACTGCATTACGTCGGCAATCAGGTGGTTCACCATCTCCGCGAAGTAGCTTGTCAGTTCCTTGTGCAGGTTGCGGAACTCGGCGCCGGTGGTCTTTTCGAACTCGGTTTGGCGGACCCGCACCATGACGGAGGTGCGCCGCTGTCGCGGATAGCGGTACGGCTTGACGCCGTTCTTGCGGCACAGCGCGACAAACAATCGAACCGCCCAGACATCGGGTAGTGAGTACTGAACCTCGATCTCGGGCTCCTCCGGTAATGCTGCCCTTGCCGGATCGAGCCGCGCCTGCAAGCGCTTGAGCGCCGCGCCGGCCGCCGCCCGTTCGCCGGCGGTCGCGCCGCGGGCGAACAAAGCCTCGAGCTTTTCCAGTCGTTCCCGAATATCGGCGTAACCGCGCACTTGCCAGTTTCCCGTCTTAACAGGATCCGGCGTAAACCATCACGTCGTGGAGCGGTCAACCGTCCGGGATGCGCGCAGCTGCTCGAAGAACCGGCGCAGCAGGTATCCCCTTGCCAACGAGACCATCACGAAAGCGGCGCCAATCGCCAGATGCTCGCCGAGTGCGGCCTCGATGCCGAACAGCGGGAACACCGTCAACTGCGTCGCGATCGCTAGCACATAGCCCACGACGACATTGGTCGCGGCCTCGACGAAGGACATCTTGCGTGACTGTCTCATGCCGCGGCAGCCTCGGACGCGACCTTCCCCAGCCGCTCGGCTTTCACCTGCGCGAAGGACCGACCGTCACCGTCGAGGATCGCGTCGCGGCCGGTCTCGGCCTGCCAGCGCTCCACGGCGACCTCGACATAGGCCGGGCTGATCTCCATCGCGAAAACGCGACGGCCATTGGCCTCGCCCGCCATGATCTGCGAACCGGAGCCGCAGAAGGGCTCGTAGCAGAGGCCACCGCGGGCGACGTGCTGGCGCATCGGAATGCCGAACGCGTCGATAGGTTTCGGTGTCGGGTGGTCGGGGCGCTCGTCCCTGGCAAAGCTGGGCAGCGCCCATGTGGACGGCAGCGTCTGCTCGGCCACCTTCGGCGGGCGGTTCGGGCGGCGCCAACCCATTAAGCAGGGCTCGTGCTTCCAGAGGTAGTGGGACCGGGTCAGGACGCCCCGATCCTTCACCCAGATGATTTGCTGATGGACGAAGGCCCCGGCCTTTTCCCAGCAGGCTTCCAGCATCGCCTGGCGGCGCGAGGCATGCCAGCAATACCAGGCGGCATCCTCGGTGATGGCTTCCGCCACAGCGGCGGCGATGAAGCCGTCGTAGAGTTCGGCGCCCTGCGAGCTGTCGTCCCAAGTCACGCCGTAGGACTGGCTCCAGTCCTTGTTGCGCGTCGGATGGTTCGAGCCGTCGTAATCGACGAGATATGGCGGGTCGGTCGCGAACAGCACCGCGCGCTCGCCGTTCATCAGGCGGCGCACGTCGTCATGCTTCGTGCTGTCGCCGCAAAGCAGACGGTGATCGCCGAGGATCCACAGATCGCCGTTGCGGGAGGCCGGGTTGCGCGGCGGCTCGGGAATGGTCACCGGGGACACTGAGCCGCCGGCACCACCTTCTTCTTCACCGCCCGCATTCGGATCGAAGGCCAGCAGCTTGTCGAGCTCGCCGTCGGAAAATCCCACCAGCGACAGGTCGTAGTCCTCGGCCAGCAATTCCTGAAGCTCGACCGACAGCAGCGCTTCGTCCCATGGTGATTCAGCGAGTCGGTTGTCCGCGATCCGGTAGGCCCGGCGCTGTGCCTCGGTCAGATGGTCCAGCACGATCACCGGGGCCTCGGTCAGCCCCAGCTGCGTCGCGGCCAGCACCCGGCCATGGCCGGCGATCAGCTCGCCGTCCTCGCCCACGAGGCACGGCACGGTCCAGCCGAACTCCGCCATGCTGGCAGCGATCTTGGCGACCTGGTCCGGCCCGTGCAGCTTCGCGTTCTTCGCGTAGGGCTGCAGGCGCGCAAGCGGCCATTGCTCGATCCGCTCGGGGGCGAAGGCGAGAGTCATAAGTGTTCCTGTTTGGAGAGGCATATTGTGAGATGGCGGTAAGCGGGGAGCAAACACATCGCGCACTGATGGAACCTCGCACCCGTGCACGGGTTGTCACCGCGAAAGCGAGGTGCGCCATGAACCGTGAAGAATTCGAAGCTTTGGAGGCTCGCATCGAAGCCCGGGCCGAGCGTTTGTGGGCTGACGCGGGCAGTCCGAAAGGCGGCTATGAGCGATTCATCGAACAGGCGCGCGAACTGGTCGCAATCGAGGAGGTCGATCCACCGACCCTTGACCCCGAGGAGGCCGCTCAGCCCGTCATTGAAGAGGCCGCGATCCAAGACAATCTTGGAGAGTTCCCGACCCTGCGCGACCAAGGCGACGGGACGACAACCCCGAGCCATGAATCGGAACCTGATGTCGATCCCTATGCCGAGGACGATATCCGGCTATCGGACCGCGATGCCTCGGAAACCGGTGGCGTGCTTCCCGACGATGATTTGCCCGACGACGACCTGCCCGACGGTGCGGACGGCGACGTCGAGAATGACCGCATTCCAGGCCGAAAGCGTTGAACTTGTCATCGGCCTGGATTCCGCCAGTATGGAGTCCAGTGGCTTTCGGGTGGACTCCGGAGTCCAGGGGATCCACACCGGAATCCACCCGGCAAGATTTTGTTATTGCTTGGTTATTCACGCTTCAGGGGTGGCTTCCACGCGGGGTGGCTTCCCAAAAAAATCGCTCTGACGCTGGCGATATTGCGCGCTGCGCCCCCCAGCATACGTTTCCGCCTGGAAAGGAACCATAAAACAATGGGTTATCGGTTCATCTCAGTCCCGTTCGGTAGGCGTTTTCACCGGAAAAACTACCGCTAAATTCGTGTCAGAGAAGGTTTTTGCCGGGGCTTTCGGTGAGCGTTTGCCCACCGCGAACTCGCGCATTCAGACCGATATTCCCCAGCTGCTGGACCCCGCCCGGATTCCACTTGGACCCCGGAAGCCACCCGGGTATCCACCCCGGATCGGCGTCGGTTCGCCTGAGCGCAGGACCCCTAGCATATCGCTATAGATAGCGGCGTAGAGGCGATCCGTCTCGCCTTCCGGTGTCTCGCGGGAAAGTGTCTCACTTGCTCGAAGTCTGTTGACACGGTCATGTGCCCAGCTGGTTGCAGGTCGATGTACTCTGGAGGTAGATATGGACGCGAACCGCATAGAACGGCCGTCGAGCCCTTCAACGAAGTTCCTTCGGTGCGCATGATGCATCGAGCATTGTGCGGGTGTAACGTCTTGGCCGCCAAAGCTGACAACCGGATGACCCAACCGTCGCTTCAGAACGGAATGGTCTCGACCAACACACCATCTGCGAAGTCGTGAGCAACAAGAAATCTCCACGAAATCTCCAAGCGCCGCGTCACCCGCGCGCATAAAGTGCGCCACGATAGGCGTGCGCCAGCGATGCGCCTTGCCCGCCGTAGACGACACGACAGGAGGTCCCGAATGCAGACCCAGAGCAGCCAGGCCTCTGCGGCCACCCGCGTTGGTGATGCCGATATCACGATTGTCAGCGATGGCATCGTCACCTTTCCCATCGATTTCGTGTATGACTCCGCTCCCGCAGAAGAGGTCACTGTCCTGCGCAGTGCCTTCCGCCAGTCGCCGGACACCCAGACTTTGCAATCCAATGTAATGGTCGCCGACATCGCCGGCCGGCGCGTGATGGTCGACGCCGGGGGTGGCGGCAAGTTCCAGCCCGCGAACAGCGGCCTGCCGGCGAACGTGCGCGCCGCCGGAATCGACCCCGAGAGCATCGACCTCGTTGTGTTTACCCATCTGCACCCGGATCATTTCTGGGGAGCGACCGATGAAGACAACGCCGCGCCGACCTTCCCAAATGCGGAACTCATTGCCCCTCAGCCCGACCACGCCTTCTGGAGCCAGCCCGGGCTGGACGAAAAGATGCCCAGTGAATTCGCTGCCTGGATCGCGCGCACCACGCAGGCACATCTCGAACAGCTTGCCAGCCGAATTCGCCTCGTGGGGCCGGATGATGCGATCCTTGACGAGATTCGCTATGTCCCCACGCCCGGCCACACTCCGGGCCATGCGTCGCTTCTGATCGAGCAGGGCGATGATGCGCTCCTTGTTGTTGGCGATGTGCTCACCGACCCGGTGGTGTCCTTCGAGCGGCCCGAATGGGCCGCCGGCTACGACGCGGACGGCGCGCAGGCGTCAACAACGCGCCAAAACCTGCTCGAGCGCCTCGCGTGCGAGCGCTTGCGCGCACTGGCCAACCACCTCCCTTGGCCCGGCCTCGGTTATGTGGCGCGTCACGAGGGACGTTATCGCTGGGTGCCTGCTGACTGGGCGGTGTAAGGGCGCAATGCGCGACCACTCGCAGCACTTCGTGGGACACGGCCTCTTGCCGAAACTGAGGCATCGGAGGTTGGCGGATCGAACGTCGGGTTTCACCGCGCCCGATTGATCACAAACCCCATCGACCGCTTCGCCGGCACCCGCTTCCCATTCAACCGCCAGACAGCGCCCGCGCCCACCGCAGTTCGGCGAGATGTTGTTCGGAAGCTTTTTTCGTGCGATAGTTCTTCCATAGCCGCGAGCACCCAGCGATGGAGGGCCGCCGTGTACGATGTGATGCTTGCGGACGCCGAGTTTCCCGCACAGCACGACCTTCCCTTGATCGACATGACAGTTGCCGACGTGCTTCGGAATGCCGCCGCACGCGCCGCGGACGCCCCGGCGCTCACGGAGATTGCCCTGTCGGGCGACGCCAAGCGCTCATGGACCTACGGTGAACTCCTAGCTGACGTCGAGCGGTTGGCGCGTGCGCTTTCCACCAGATATGCTCCGCTTGAGCGGATCGTGGTCTGGGCGCCAAATGCCCCCGAATGGGTTCTGCTTGAATACGCCTGCGCCCTGGCGGGACTCACACTCGTTCCGGCGAACCCCGCATTCCAGGCGAGGGAGCTCGCCTACGTCATGAAGCAGTCCAAGGCCGCCGGTCTTTTCTTCACGCGAGAGCACCGCGGCAATCCCATGGCCGAGATCGCCGCCGAGGCAGCGGCCGGAGCGCCGGCGCTTCGGGAAGTGTGCGACATTGAGGATGCCGACGCCCTCTTTGCTTGCGGCGGCCGGCCGGAGACCCCGCATGCGGCGAGCCCCTCAGACGAGGCGCAACTTCAGTACACTTCGGGCACCACCGGGTTCCCCAAGGGTGCACGATTGCATCACATGGGCTTGGTCACCAACGCCACGCATTTCATGCAGCGCACCGGGCTCTCCGATGGCGACGTGATTGCAAACTACATGCCCCTGTTCCACACTTCCGGCTGCTGCATGCGGGTGCTGGGTTCGGCCGCCTATCGAGGCCATCTTTTGCTCTTCCGCGTCTTTGACCCCGATGCGATCCTAGACCAAATCGAACGGCACCAGATCGGCCTGCTGTCCGGTGTGCCCACCATGCTCACCGCCATACTCGAGGCGCAGGCCGCTCGCTCACGCGATGTTTCCTCGCTCCGCGTCGCGGTTTCTGGCGGCTCGATGGTCACGCCGGAGTTCGTTCGCCGTATACGTTCGACCTTCGGCTGTCGGTTCCAGGTCATCTACGGCCAGACAGAGGCCTCGCCCCTCATCGCGCAGCACCATCTCGACGACGATCCCGAGACCGTGGCCGAAACCGTGGGACAGCCGATGCCGCACGAGGAGGTTTCGATCCGCCGAGTGGCGGATGGGTCCGTCGCCGCACTTGACGAGGTCGGGGAGATCTGCGTGCGGGGCTACTGCGTGATGCTCGGCTACAACGACGACCCGGAGGCGACGGCGAAAGCAATCGACGCAGATGGTTGGCTGCACACGGGCGACCTCGGGACAATGGACGCCCGCGGCTATCTCCGGGTTACCGGCCGGTTGAAAGAGATGATCATCCGCGGTGGCGAAAACCTTTTCCCGGCTGAGATCGAAAAATGCCTGCTGGAGCATCCGGCCGTGGCGGAGGTCGCCGTAGTTGGCCTGCCGGACGAAAAGTGGGGCGAGATCATCGCTGCCGTGGTGCGCCCGGCACCGGGATCGAAGGCGAACATTGCCGAGCTTCAGGCGCATTGCCGGGCTCGGCTCGCGCCAGTGAAGACGCCATCCGTGTGGCTCAGGGTGGACAGCTTTCCACGCACGGGGCTGGGCAAGGTGCAGAAATTCGCGCTTCGCGATGCTTGGCTGGCGGGTAACCTTGAGGAGCTCTAAACGGATGCAGATCATCTCGCCCCCTCCACCACGAAACCGATCGACCGCTTCCCCGGTACCCGCTTCCCGTTCAGCCGCCACACGATGACCGCGATGCCGTACTGCCATCGCCGGTTTGCCGTGGCCCGGCTGATGCCGAGCTCCCAGCAGATCTTCTTCCACGGCTTGCGGTTGGCCCGCAGCCAGACGATCCGCGTGTCGTCCTTCTCCAGCCAGCGCAGCCAGAGGAGCGCCTCCTCCGCCTCGGTGATGTCGCGGGGGCTGGGCCGCGGCCGGCGCATCCTCGGCTCCTGACCCACCTGATCGCCGAAGCTGTGGAAATACTCCGGCCAGGCGTTGAAGTATCCCTGCGGCCTGACAGAGGGGAGCCGCGCGAACACGTCCGCGGCAAGCTCCAGCCGGTCCTGCACCTGCGCTGTTGTCCAGTTAGCCATGACGCGCCTCCCGTTCCCGCTTGCCGTAGAGCCGCTCGCCGAGCTGGCGGACCAGTTCGCGCTCCGGCCAGGTCAGGCGATCGTCGTCGACAGCCACGGCCAACAAACCCTGTTCCTTCCAGCCGTCGCGCTTGACCTCGTCTGTGTTGCGGCGGTGGCCGCCGTAGCCCTTCGGCGTGAACCGCATGCCGCTCATTGCACACCTCCCCGGGTCTCCAGCGCCCAGAGCAGGATCGCGATGGCGTCGGCTTCGTTGTCGTCGGCGGGGTCGAAACCGCGGGCGCGGGCGGCGGCGATCATGTCCTGCTTCGGAGCGTTGCCGCGACCGGTGGCGTGGCGCTTGATCGTGCCCACAGGCACACCCTGATAGGGCACGCCGGCGGTCTCGGCCCATGCGGTGAGCGTGGCCAGCAACCCGCCGAAGACATGCGCCGCGTCCGTCCCGACATGCCGGCGCACCTCCTCGAAATGGATGGCGCCGATCGGACCGGCGTCCGCGGCCAGCCGTTCGAGCCAGGCGCGTAAGCGGACATAGCGCATGCCGCCGCCATCGTACCGGCTCGGGCGGAACGAGACCGTGCCGCTGGTGATCAGCCCGTCCGCGGCGCGCAGGGCCCAGCCGGTGGTGGTGCCGAGATCGAGGGCGAGGAGGACCGGCACGCCGGGAAACGGGGCGCTGATGGGTGTCGGGGTCAAGGATGCGTGGGCCATGATGGGCTCCTTTCCTGGTTGGTGCTCGATGGGGTGATGGGCGGGGCATGCAGCCCGTGAAATCGACCAAGGGTAGGTGGTGACCCTCCCGCGCTTGGCGGGGAGGTCACCTACCCCTTTAGGGGGGCATTTTCCGAATTCTGAAATCTGCTCCAAGGTATTGATCTGAAACAGAACTTCCAGACTCCGGAGCAGAATCCGGGACGGGCCTTCCGGATTCTGGAAGACACCTTTCAAGCCACTGAAAGTAAACCGGAAAAGCCAGAATCCAGATTTCGCGCGGGGAGCAGAATCTGCGGATTCTGGCCAGAATCCGGGGCTGCAGAGCCAGAATTCGCGAAGCGGAACGGCATGAGTTTTCATGCCTCGTCCTCCTCCTGATAGACCCAGACGGAGGGGTTTTCGACGGGCAGGACGGCCCCGGTCTGCGGGGATTTGTAGTGGCTGGGCAGCACCGGGATCAGCTCCGGCGTGACTTCGCCCGTATCGGGATCGACGGTCTCGACGCCAGTGCCGAACAGCATTCCTTCGACGCAGAGATAGCCGTACTTGCTCCGCTCCGCGGCCAGGCCGATCCGCGTGGCGGCGGGGCCGCGGATGAACTTCACCTTGCCTTTGGTGGCGAGAACGCTGAGCCGGTCGTGGACGATGGTCCGCCCGCCGAGGCCCCCGGTATTTTCGAAGGCTTCGGAGAACTGCGCCAATGTGTAGAGCTTGCCGCGTCGCGCCTCCTCGTAGAGCAGGCCGAGGATGACGTCGTGCTTGCGCATGCGCTCGGCATCGTGCTTCGCCCCCGCCTCGGCGCGCACGAGGCGCTCGTTCATCGGGTTGATCTCGACCCATTGGCCGCCAACCTTGTCGATCACCTTTGGCGGCAGCGCCGGGCCGTTGCGCAGCTCGATCTCGAGTTTTCGCTCCGACAAGTCCTCGTCGGGGCGGTGCAGGATCAGGCCGGAAGTGTAGAAGCCCCGCAGGGCGCTGGCACCTGAAAGCGCGAGAAACGGATCCTCCTTCACCTGGTGTTTGCTGAGCTTCTTGGTGTGGTGGATCAGGATGACCCCGCAGTCGGGATCGATGTGGTCGCGCAGAACCTCGACCCGCTCCTTGAGGAAGAACATCATGGCGGTGTTGTCGTTCTCGCCGCCACCATCGGGTCCGCCATCGAAGAGGTTCCGGATCGGGTCGACGCAGAGGATGTCGGGCGGCGCATCCGGGAATGCAGCCCGGACCGCGCGGGCAATCCGCACGCTGCCTTGAGTGTCGAGCAGCATCTTCAGCTTCGGCGTCGCGACGAAGGTGTCGCGGGCGGCGACCAGAACTTCGGGGGACAGCGCGATCTGCCGCATGCGCTCGCGTAAATAGTGATACTGGATCTCGGCTTGCAGGTAGAAGATCCGCAGCGGCCGTGGCGGCGTGAAGCCAAGGAACGGCACGCCAGCGGCCATGTGGACAAGCCAGGAGATCAGCAGGTCGCTCTTGCCGACCTTGGGCGCGCCGCCCAGCACCAGCAGTCCGCCCGGCGTCAGCACCCGCGGCGCGATGATGTCCTCCGGCATCGGGCTACGGTCATCCAGCAGCGCGCCCAACGTGAAGGCGGGCATCTCGACCGGTCCCGGTGCGCCGGAATCCAGCCGGATCAGCGGCGGTCCGTATTTCTCGACATGCCGTTCCCAGAGCCGCTCGGATTCGCGCTTGAGCCGCTCGACCGGCCACTGGGGCCGCAGCATGGCGGCGTTGTAGCCGCAGATGCCTTCCCAGCCCTCGTTCTTTGTCATCCGGCCCTCATGGACCATGCGGATGAAATGTCCGATCGCGGCCGAGGCGCCCTCGAAACGGGACCAGTCGTCCGCGCCACCCTCCCGCACCGGCGTTACCAGCACCTCGTCCATGGCGGGCTTGTCGGGATGGGTGAACGCGGGCTGCAGGGACACGCCCGGTGCGGGCGGCATGTCGGTCACGGCCTCGATGAACTCGGCCAGATCGCGCTCGCGGTCCGCATTCAGCTCGACGATCCGCACCTGCGTCTTGAGGTGGTTCTTGTAATAGACCGAGCCCGCCACCCGGATCGGTTGGTGCGCCGAGCGGAAATGCATGTCGCCGCCGACCTTGGCGGCGATGTCGCCGCGCAGACGGCAGATGCGGGCTATGTCGTCGCCCTCGGCGGGCTCGGTCAGCGCCCACCAGACGTGGCACTTGCGCTGTCCCTCGGCCGTTACGCCACCGCTTTCCACCACCATGCTGGGCGCGCCGAGATGGCGCTCCAGGTGCGCGCGCCGCGCGGCGATGTCGCCGGTGTCGAGATCGACGACCACGGTCTGCATCTGCAGGATATCGGCGGCCTTGGCTTGGCCGGGCGCGGCAACGGTGCCCGGGATCACGTAGACAGCGGCGCCCTCGCGCGACGCCCATGTCGCGAAGGTGGCCATCTTCTCCGGGGCGGCCTGATCCGCCACGATCCAGATGTTGTGCGGGCGGCCATCGATGCCTTGACCCTTGTCGATGAAGCTGCGGACCGGGATCAGCGCGTCGCAGTAGCCGAAGACGACCTGCATGAACTGGGCGATCTGCGCCGGATCGGGCTCGTCGCCGAAGACGTCGATTTGCGGCGCGGCGTCGTTGAAGTCGCGCCACGGGTTGAAATGGACGATGTTCTCGTTGGGCTCATCGGGCGGGTCATCGCGCATGGCTGGCTCCTGGTCGGGATTGGATGGATCGGTGGGCTCGTGGGTCATGCGGCCAGGCTCCAGCACCGCTCGGCATAGGCGCAGAACCGGCATTCAAAGAAGTCGCGGCGGGCGGCGATGCGGGGCAGCAGCTCGCCTGCGTCGGTGGCCTGCAGGACGCGCACCGCGCGGTCGGACATGCGCTGCGCCAGATCGGCATCGAAGGGCACCAGCTCGTGATGCAGCTCGGCCGTGTCCTTGTTGATGGCGGTGAAGAGCGCCGGCGCGGTTGAAATCCCCGGCACCGCAGGCTCCATGTAGGCCTGATAGATCGCGATCTGGGCGGCATAGACGGGCTTGGAGACGGTTACCCCGTCCTTGACGCAGGCCCGCCAGTTCTTCGCGTTCATCGTCTTGCATTCCCAGAGCGCCGGGGTGCGGAGACCGAGCGCGGCCGGGGCTCCGGCCACGATCCCGTCGACATGGCCACGAATGCGGCCGCCCGCGACGAAGAAGCCGAACTGCTCTCCGTCCGGCCTGTTGCCCTTGCGGGTGTAGAGGTCGATCCCCGCCGCCCGCAGCCAGCGGATCGCCAGATCCTCGAGCTGGTGACCGATCTCGAAGATCCGCAGCGTCTGCCCGCCGAAGTCCGCGCCATCATCCTTTGGGGCGCCTGCAAACTCGAATTGGAGCGCGCGTTCGCAGGCATGCCCCAGACGGGACGCGCCGAGATAGGTCCGGGGCGGCGTGGCCTCCCGCTCGGCGATGAGCGCGGCATCGACCAGCGCGTTGATCCGCTCGGCCATGGAGGGCCGCGGGTTAAAGTCCAGCATCAGAACGGCACCTCGCTCCTGGCGGCGATGCGCGACATCTCGGCGCCATAGCCCTCCAGAACCTCCTCGATCAGCGCAGTGACCTCTGTCGCATCCAGATCTCGCAGCCGCTTGTCCCAGCCGATCTCGTTCATGGTCGTGCCGAGCCGCTTCATCACGATCGCTATGGCGAGGCGTTCTTCATCAGTGGTGCCCTGCATGGTCAGTCCTTTCCGGTGGCGGTCCGCGAAGAACGCCTGGCAGTGCATCGAGCAGAACCAGCGGTGTTCGCGGGGGCGGGGTTTATTGGGGTTGAAGAAACCTAAGCCGCGCGCGGGGCGCAGACAGACGGCGCAAGGCTTGACGCGCGGGTGCCAGAGCCGAATACGCTCCGGGCAATCCGCAGGCGCTGCGGGCGGGGATGGGACTTGCGCGACATGATTCACGCCGCCCTCCGCTCGGGCTCGGCCGCCGTGACGAGGCGCCGGATATCGCGCTTGTTGAACTGGAAGGTGATCAGCGCCGACGCGCGATAGCGCGTCAGGCCGTAGTCGCGCCGGAACTTGGGCGGCAGGCAGTTCAGCTGCTTTTCCGTCGCGTCCTGCTTCAGCCAGCCCCTTGACTTGAAGGCGCTCTCGTCGGTCTCATGGGTGTTCAGCCAGTCGTCGGCCTGCGCGAGACAGACGATGCGCTCGCCCACGCTCAGGAGCCGCGTCGCCTTGCCCTTGGCGCCCCCGACCGCGTGCCAGCGGCCCTCGAGGAAGAACACGCCGCCCCAGGCGTGAAAGCCGTTGGCCATCAGCGCGGCATCATCGCCGAACAGGTCCACCCACGCGAAACTCGATCGCTCGAGAAGATCGAGCTCGGTCATGACGAAACTGTCGATGCGCTCCGCGCCTTCGCGCGGCAGCTCGCACCCGCATATCGGGCATTCGGTGACCGCGATCGGGATCTCGGCCTTGCATTCGGGGCAGAGTTTCGTCGGGGCTTCCCCCGGCGTCGGAACGCGCCCGTCGAGATCGACATCCTGTTCCAGCGTGCCGTGCGTGAGGCTCGACGTCCCGAAGTCGAGTACGATGCAGTCGGTCTTCACAATGCCGGGGTGCTCCTCGGGGTCGACGGTGCGCAGGCCGCGCCCGACCATCTGGATCATGGTGGACTTGTAGGAACTCGGTCGCAGCAGCACGACGCAGGATGTGGGCGGATGGTCCCATCCCTCGGTCAGCACCGCCACGTTGACGATGACGCGGATGTCCCCCGCCGCGTAATCGGCGAGGATCGCCTTGCGGGTCTCGGCCGCCAGATCGCCGTGGATCAGCGCGGCGGAAACGCCCGCAGCCCTGAACGCCTCGGTGACATGCTCGGCGTGAGCGACGGTGGAGCAGAACACCACGGTCTGCCGATAGCCGGCCTTCTCCTTCCAGTGGCGGATCACCTCGTCGGTGACGGGGGCGCGGTCCATGATGCCCGCGACCTCCGCCATGTCGAAATCCGACAGGGTCTTGCGGACCGCGCGCAGCTCGTCCTGCACGCCCACGTCGATGACGAAGGTGCGCGGCGGCACGAGGTGGCCGGAGGCGATCAACTCACCCAGCCGCACCTGATCGGCGACATTGTCGAAGACCTCACGCAGGCCCTTCCTGTCGCCCCGGTTCGGCGTTGCGGTGACCCCGAAGATGCGGGCGTCGGGATTGGCTTCGCGCACCCGGTCGATGATGCGGCGGTAGCTGTCGGCCACCGCATGGTGCGCCTCGTCGACAACCAGCAGATCAAGGCGCGGCATGTCGGCGAGGTTCGAGGCGCGCGCCAGCGTCGGCACCATTGCGAAGGCGACCTGGCCGTTCCAGGATTTCTCGGTGGCGTCGATCACCGAGGTAGCGACGCCCGGCACCACGCGCTGGAACTTGGCGCGGTTCTGGGCGGTCAGCTCATCGCGATGGGCGAGCACGCAGGCCTTCGCGCCGTCGCCGATCATCTCGCCGGTGACCGCCGAGAGCATGATGGTCTTTCCCGCGCCGGTGGGCGCCACGCCTAGCGTGTTGCCGCGGGAGGCGAGCGCAGCCACGCTGCGCTCGACGAAGGTCTTCTGACGGGGGCGCAGGCGCATGGCCGGTCTCCCCCTACTGCGCCCAGCTCGGCCGACCGGCGAACCCGGGGGCGGACGCGGGCTGGCCGGGCTGATGTGCCGGCGCCGCATGGGTGGTCTGCTGCGGGGCATGCCCTGCTGCACCGTGTCCGCCGAACTGCAGCGCCGCAGTCCCCATGACCTGCGCGTAATCGCGGTGATCCGGCGTGACCGCGCTGCGGATCTCGTTCTTGTCGTCACCGCTGGCGTCGGTGCCGATGTCGATGCGGGCGATGAACTCGATCCCGTCGAGATCGGCAAAGCCGTTGATGCGCCGCGCCGCCTGCGCCTCGGCCGACATGTCCTTGTCGGGAATCCCGCGCGCCGAGTTCAGCATGCCGCGCACGAGGCTGCGGCCCATGTTGGCCCAGTCCGGCCCCTTCGGGCTGTAGAGCCCGATCAGGGTGAAGATCTTGCGCCGGGCGAAGGGCCCTTCGGTCACCGTGAACTCGCCGTTGAGGTAGACTGCGCCTGTGGAGCCGCGCGTGGCATAGCCGCCGGTCCAGCCCTGCGAGGCGTCGTCGAACCCGCCGGGGCGGATCGTCAGGCGCACCTTGGCCAGCGTGCCCTTGGGGATCAGGTTGGTGTTGCTCTGCGCGTCGTTGAAGTCGTTCCAGGAACCCATGGGGAACCTCCTTTTCTGATCAGGATTGCGGTTGGGATTGGGCGTCAGCCGCCGGATCGGCAGGTGGCGAGGTGTAGGTCAGGCGCTTGGGCGCTGGCGCGACGGCGGCGCGGATCTTCGTCATCAGGCGGCCGAGGTGAGGCTCCTCGACCTGATCCAGACGCCCCGAGCGGTCCTTGGCCGGAAAACTCCAGGGATTGATCGTCTGGCAGACGAAGGCGCGATACGGATCGCCATCGGCCTTCAGTTCCGCCATGGTGATCACCTCGTCGACGATCCCAGGCAGCTCCAACCCGGTCTTCGAGCCGTCGATCTGCGGCTGGAACACCTTGCGATTGAAATCGTCGAGCTTCTCGTCGAGGATCCCGACGAACCAGACGTTCTTTGCCCGCGTGTGCTGGAGATGAGTGAGCCAGCCGATCATCTCGCGGCCGTGCAGCCCGTAGGCCCCGCGCACATCCGGCTTGCCGGTCTTCTCCGACAGCGCCTCGGGCTGGCCCTTGCACCAGCCAAAGCACAGCCGCCCCGCCACGGTGATCGAGTCCACGAAGATCGTGTCGTAGCGGTCGAGTGCGGCCGGATCGCCGAAGCGGTCGCAGACTGCCTTGTAGTGAGCCGGGCTGTAGGGCTGCTCGTCGCGCAGCGCCGGGTTGGGCCCGCCGATGAACACCGCGAAATCCCGGCATTCCGTCCAGGTTCGCGGCCGGATGCTGTCGCCTGCCCAGCCCTCGATTGCGAGATCGCCCGCCTCAAGATCCATGAACAGGGTCGTCGACGCGTTCAGCGTCCATAGGAGCGAGGTTTTGCCAATTCCGCTGACCCCGAAGATGCAGCCCTTGATGCCACGAGGCTCTGCCAGCCGCTGGTCCGCGCTGATGATCGGGAGGCTCATTGATCGCCCCCCTGCGGGACGATCTCGATCTTCAGCGCGCCGGTCCGGACGGTGCGGGCGGGCTCGAATTCGAGGCGGATCACGTCGGGCCAGGCAGAGTACTTGCGCTCGGGCACCTTGAACGCGATGTCGACATACTGGCTGGGGTCGCCGCCGGCCGTCCGGATGCGCTCGACCAGCTCGGCGAGCCGGTCCTGATCCCAGTCCACCCGCTTCGGCAGATCGGCGGTGACGGTGAACTCGCCGTCGGCGAGGCGGACGGTGCCGGTGTCCTTGCCGCAGGCGCGGCGGGCCTCGGCGGCGCGAGCGGCGTAGCGGATCTCAAGCGCCATGGCGAAGCGCGCGGTCACGGCCTTCATCTGTTTTGCCGCAGCATCGATCTCACGCTGCAGGGCGGCGAGAAGCTCGACCGGCAGCTGCGCGATCTCTCCTGCCGGCAGGTTGATCAGCTCGTCGATGCCTGGAGTATTGCTCGGATAGGTCATGGGTCTTTCCTGCGGTGTTGCCGGGGGCGGGGCTCAGGCTGCGCATGCGTCGAGCAGCAGCGATGAGAGGGAGGCGGCAGCGCCCTTGGGCCTGGCGCGGGCGACGGCGAAGTAGGCGAAGTGGTCGTTCGCGAGCCGCGCCTGGACCAGATGCACCAGGTCCTTCATCGCGGCGCGGAAGGCGGCATTGGCCAACTCGCAAAGCGCGCGCCGCTGATCCGGCGGCAGCTTCGACATCATCTTGTCGGTGTCGATCGCCATGAAACCCCGGTGGTACTCGAGGCGGTCCCCGGGTGCGGCCTGATCGATCCACGCCACGAAGGCGATCTCGTCGAGCAGGAGCCTGGGATGTTGGGAAAGTGCGAGCATGCTGTCGCTCCTGGATCTCGCTTTGGGAAGGATGCCGAACCGGCTCTGCCTCGGTATGCGCAGCTGCGCGTTTCGACGCAAAAACAATATCTTGTCGATGTGGCTGGATCGGACTTGCTCGGGGTTGAACGGGGTTGCGCTCATGATTGGCTCCCCGTCGCGCCGGGCACGGTGCCCACGAACTCGGCCATGGTGGCACAGCTCAGTCGCGCCAGCTCAGCGCGTTCCAGCGCCTCGACATCGGCGAGCCGGTAGAGCACGCGGCGCCCGATCCGGACCGGGTGTGGCGGGCGCCGGCGTCGGCGCCAGTCCTCGATCGTGCGCGGGCTGACGCGCCAACGATCCGCCAGTTCAAGGCTCGTCAAAAATGTCGGGGACATCGCATTCTCCATCGGCTGTTGCCCTCGGAGATTGCAAAACGTGGCGGGCGAACGTCGTCAGACGCAGGGGGAACGCAGGGGGAACATGCGCCTCGGGCAACGTCCGAACGGAATCAGTCACTTGTGCGGGAAGGCAGAGATCGCGTTCCCTGGCGCTCGCCCTTGTTCCCCCTTCGCTCCCGCGACTGCTCCCCCGTCGACCACGGAAGTACCGGCATTGTATGTCGAGTCCCTAAATCGCGGACAGAGTGCCTCCGCGTCAACCCAAGCTCGTTGCACACACCGGACTTTGCGCGGCAATGGCCCCGACTGTCCTGTCCCGCATGTTGACCCGTCGTGAAGATTGAGAGCAACTGCTTCGATACTTTTGAGTTTCTTTGACAAGGGCTGGCATGCACATCCTTATCGTCTCGCTCACGACCGTGCTGCTCGTCTCGGCAACAGTCTTGATCCATTACGAGGTGTTGCGCTTCACCGGGCAACTTCTGCCACGCCTGCCGATTCGACCGCGCCAGCGTGTACTCGTGGTCATCACGGCTTGCTTTGTTGCCCACCTAATCGAGATTGTCCTCTATGCCTTCGCGTTTTCACTGCTCCATCTGCAAGGTTTGGGACGGATCGAGGGGGAGTTCGAGGCGACGGCACTCGACTTCTTTTACTTTTCGCTAACCAGCTACACGACACTCGGCATCGGAGATGTTTATCCGTCGGGACCGCTTCGTGTGCTGGCGGGCATCGAGTCGCTGAACGGCTTTATTCTCATCACCTGGTCGGCATCCTTTGCGTACCTGATGATGCAACGTCACTGGCATCCAGAGCGAGACGAGTGATCCGCGCTGCGGTCGAGGTTTCCTCTGCTGCTGCCTCCGAACAAGGAGCGATCGGTTGCCGAAAGCCGCTCGCGACCCCGGAAGAGCGCGAGCAGATTGAGGAGAGCAGGGTCGACGGCCACGCTATTTCAACTGGCTGTCCTTGGAGCCGCGCCGGTTGACGCCACCGCGCCGGACAGGGGCTGCGTCACGCTCCGTCTGGCAGTCGATGCAGAGCTGCACGCCAGGAAGCGCCTGACGGCGCGCCTCGGGAATTGCTTCCTCGCATTCGGCACAGTGGCTGCGGCTGGGCACTGAATCCTGGCGACGCCTCAGCTTCATGCGCGCCAGCTCGTCCTCGATCGACGCCTCGATCTGTTCATTCACGGCGCCGTCGCGCGCCCAACCACCGGCCATGGCAACCTCCTCAGTTCAGAAAGAGAGATTATGGCGGTTTCGCTCAGGCGCAATGCTGACTGCACGCATCAGATCGGCGTCGGCACCAGCTGTAGCGTGCCGTCCGGCAGCGGTCGCTGAAGGGTAGCCGCCACCTCGACAGGAGCTAAGAGCCACGTCTCCCATTCCTCTGGTTCCGTCAGAATGACGGGCATCGCCTTCGGGTGGATGGCCCCGACCTCGGCATTCGGGGCACAGGTCAGGAAGGCGAACAGATCGTCGGTCGTCTCGCCGTCCTTGACCTTTCGGACCGATGTCCAGCCGCGCACCTCGATACCGGCGAAGAACATGTGCGCGTCCGTGTCGACCGAGGTGAACCACTGGTTGCCGCCCTTCACCGGCTCCGCAAATGACGTGAGCGGAACCAGGCAGCGATGCCCTGGCCTGAGCCACCGGCGCCAGTGCGGGGACGAGAGGTTGCGGACGTTGGTGACGCCGGGATCGCGCTGCGTCTTCAGGACGCCCGGCGGTGACGGCATCCCCCAGCGCGCCTTCACGAGCTCGAGGCCAGTGTCGGCGCCGTGCCGAACGATCGCGCCCTGCTGATCAGGGTAGAACTGTCCCGGCGCCAGGTTGCCCGCGCGGTCGGTCAGGCCGCTGAAGAGCTGACGCATCAGCTCCTGCGTCGTGGTGTTGCTGTAAAGATTGCACATCAGCCAACTGCCTCGTGATCGCCACGCTCCGGAAGCTCATCGACAGGCGGCCCCCATGTCAACAGCGGCAGATACCGTCCTACCGCTGATCCTCACCATGGCGGATGGGCCATGAAGCTTGGCTGCAGCCGGTAATTCCCGCGCTGATCGTGATCAACAATGTTGCGCCATTGCGGCTTGCGGCGGAAGAGATCGCCTGGCTTGACCAGTGCCGATCCGATGTCGGCCAGCAGGCTCTTTCCGTTGAGCCAAGGCTTTTCCGTGAGGCCGGCGCCATGAAGACGGTGCAGGAAGCGCGCCTGCAGGCTCGTGAAGCTGTAGGAAATACCCGCCCAGCTGAACGACCTGAAGCTGTCTTCGGACACGCGATCCCGCATGAGGTTCGGGTGAAGCCGCTCGAACCGCTGGCGCTCTGCTTCGTTCACGACCAGGTCGCCGATGAGGACAAACTGCGGCGTCAGCAGCCTGACCGGATCTCCTTGCGTGTTGATCAGGAGATCGATGAACGCTTCACCATCGCGGAAGATGGCAAAGACATCAGATGACCGAACTCCCAGGAGGCCGCTGAATGTGCGCGGCTGGGGCAGCGTTTTCTTCGACGCGCTGGACCTGCAGCGCCGTATCGGCTCGTCGAACACCCGGATCGAAAGTCGGAGCAGATCGTTCTCGCCGAGATATGCGATATCGGCCAGTCGGACGTTCCACACCTGTGCCAGCCACGCCAGATCATGATATGCGCGCACGACAAGCATGGCCGACTCACCCTTAAGTTGTTCTTGCTTCGTGCTAGCTGATTGACACAATCCCTTCAATCGTGATTTATCCTATTTCATCCACATTGGTATTCACATGACCATCGCCACCTTTCCGGGACGCCTTGAAGCTCGAGCCTACCAGCTCGGCTTGAAGCCCGCGCAACTGGCGGAGTTGGCCGGCGTTTCGCGTAGCTTCATCTACGACATCCTGCGCGGCCGATCGAAACGGCCGGCGCGGGAGACGCTCGCCCGGGTGGCAGAGGTGCTCAAGGTCGACGTCGACTGGCTGATCTCCGGCCGCGGCAAGGTGGAAGGAGATCAGCCAGTGCCGCTGACGGAGGAAGAGGACTTCGTCCCGATCCGCCTCGTGGCGCCGCGGGCCTCGATGGGAGGCGGAGCGGTGGTGGATGACCACGACGAAGACACTGACCGCACCTACCAGTTTCGCAGGACCTGGATCGAGCAGCGGCTCGGAGTGAACCCGTCGAACCTCCGCCTTCTCCATGTCGAGGGAGACAGCATGGCGCCGACGCTCCAGTCGGGCGATATGGTGCTGGTGGACATGAGCCGGCGCAATCCAAACCCACCCGGGATCTTCGTGCTGAACGACGGAATGGGGCTCGTCGCGAAGCGGATCGAGGCCGTGCCCAACTGCGACCCGCCGCGAATCCGGATCCTCTCCGACAATCCTGTCTACAGCCCCTACGAGCAGCTGCTCGAGATGGTGAACATCGTCGGGCGCGTGCGCTGGTTCGCGCGCGAGTTATAACGCACGGTCTAACCGCAACGGCTACGATCCGTCGCGATTGCGAGAACAGCACGTTGGACGCGAGGCGCAGGGTCTGATCTTTTCTCGGCAGCAGTCAAGACCAGATCATGAAACGCCCGAACCCACTCCCGCCCGACCAGATGACCGCCGCCGAGCGCCGTGCCGAACTGTGCGCTTTGCTGGCGCTCGGGCTGATGAGACTGAAATTGAAGAGTGGAGACAAAGTTCCTGACGATAGTGGAGAAATTTGCCTACACTATCCGCTGGACCGATGCCGTCATGCAACTCCAACTCACCGGAGAAACCCATGACGACGCACGATCCCATCCCCGCGCGCCTGGCGGCGCTCAAGACCACGCCGACACTGGATCTGAAGCGCCAATGGCGGGAACTTTTCGATAGCGAGCCGCCGCCGTTCAACCGGCGCTACCTGGAGTCCCGCGTGGCCTATCGCATCCAGGAACTGGCCTACGGCGGGCTCAAGCCCGAGACGATCCGGCGCCTGGAGCGGCTGGGCGAGCAACTCGACGGGGGCGACAAGTCGAAACGCAGCATCCGCGCCGATCGCGACCGGCCGATCATCGGCACACGGCTGGTGCGCGAATGGCAGGGCACGGAGCAGGTCGTCACCGTCACCGCCGACGGCTTCGAATGGCAGGGGCGGCCCTACAAGTCGCTCTCCGCCATTGCCCGCGCCATCACCGGCACGCGTTGGAACGGGTGGGTTTTCTTTGGCATGAAAAATCACCGGAGGCGGTCATGACCAAGCCCGTCGTCCGCAAGCTGCGCTGCGTGGTCTACACCCGGAAATCCTCCGAGGAGGGGCTGGAGCAGGAGTTCAACAGCCTGCATGCCCAGCGCGAGGCCTGCGAAGCTTACATCGCCAGCCAGCGATCCGAGGGCTGGGTGCTGGTCCGCGACCAGTACGACGACGGAGGCATCTCCGGCGGCACGCTGGAGCGCCCGGCGCTGAAGCGGCTCATGGCCGATATCGAGGACGGGCTGATCGACGTCGTGGTGGTCTACAAGATCGACCGGCTGTCGCGCTCGCTGATGGATTTTTCGAAGCTGGTCGAGGTCTTCGACCGCAACGGCGTCACCTTCGTCTCGGTCACCCAGTCCTTCAACACCACGACCTCGATGGGGCGGCTCACGCTCAACATCCTGCTCAGCTTTGCCCAGTTCGAGCGCGAGGTGACCGCCGAGCGCATCCGTGACAAGATCCGCGCGAGCCGCATGAAGGGGATGTGGATGGGCGGCAACCCGCCGCTCGGCTACGACGTGAAGGACCGCAAGCTGGTGGTGAACCCGGCCGAGGCGGATCAGGTGCGGTGGATCTTCGCGCGTTTCATTGAGATCGGCTCGGGCACGGTGCTCCTGCGCGAGGTTGCCGCGCGCGGGATCACCAAGAAACGCGGCAAGCCGGCAGACAAGAAGTACATCTACCGGATTCTGCACAACCGGGTCTATATCGGCGAGGCGGTGCACAAGGGCGAGGCCCGGCCCGGCGAGCACGAGGCGATCATTGACGCCGACACTTGGGCGAAGGTGCACACCATCCTGCAGATCAGTCCGCGCCAGCGCGCCGCGCGCACCCGCGCCGAGACGCCAGCGCTGCTGAAGGGGCTCCTGTTCGGCCCCGATGGTGCCGCGTTTTCGCCGACGCACACGCGCAAGGGCGGCAGGCTCTACCGCTACTATGTCAGCCAAACGGTGCTGAAGCATGGCGCTGGGGCATGCCCGGTCGGCCGGGTGCCTGCGGGCGAGATCGAGGGCGCCGTCATCGATCAGCTGCGCGTGGTGTTCCGCCAGCCGGAGATCGTTGCGGGAACATGGAAGGCAGCGCGAGCGCAGGACGAGGAAATCGCCGAGGCGGATGCCCGCGCCGCCCTGCAGCAGCTTGATCCGCTGTGGGGCGAACTCTTCCCCGCCGAGCA
>NZ_JADDJF010000170.1 GCF_017811755.1 Pararhodobacter sp. SW119
TGCAACCGCTCGGTGCTCAAGCAACTTTATGGGTCCTGAGCCTATACTCTTTAATGGCGCTCCTGTTGAGGGAAGCCGCACCATCGATGCGACTTTCGCCGCTCAGGCCCGCACTTACTTTCAGGCCGTCGTAACGCGCCTTTTTGCTTCAAACTTGAAGGGCGAACTTGCCGCGCGCGGAAAAATCAGAGGGTCCGAACTCGCCGCCCTGAACATTCGAGGCGTCGCAACAGGCTCATTCGGGTTTATTCTTCAAGAAAAGGATGCACGTCAGGTCAGCGCCGTCAAGACGCCGGTGCGAGAGTCCCTTGAGGAGGCGGACGTCCTTTTTGAAGAATTTACGCAAGAGAATGAGGATGAGTTACTTATTGATGTTGATGACATCAATCCAAGGGTGTTCCGCGCACTCGCGCAGTTTTTTAGACACCTCGAAAACAATGACGCGGCCCTGAAGGCCAACCTTCCTGATCGTCAGTATTCGTTCGATCGCGCGGGAATTGAACGCGATTACCGAAGAATAACAGGAACCAATGTGAAGATCGAGCGAGTCGTCTGGGTTGGCACATTGGTTGGGCTTTCTCCCATCAAGCGCGCGTTCGATTTCAAGCGGGATGGCGCGCAGGAAATAGTTTCTAGAAAGTTCAGTCAACAGGTGAGCCAGGATTACTTAGAGCGGATTGAGGGCGAGGAGGGGATTATGCTGGGCGCTCGGTTCACTGCAAAGATTGAGATCGGAACAAATTGAAAACCTGATGGATCGATAAGCGTTAGGCTCAGGACCCATAAAGTTGCTTGAGCACCGAGCGGTTGCGTGATTC
>NZ_JADDJF010000171.1 GCF_017811755.1 Pararhodobacter sp. SW119
CACACAACCGTGGCCGGGCACATGCCCGCCAGCCATCGGCGATACGCCGGCATGACGCCCGCCGAGATCCGCAGGAAGGCCGCAAGGATCGGTCCCAACACCGCGGCCCTGGTGGATCTGGTGCTGCGAACGAAGACGCATCCCGAACAGGGTTTCCGTGCCTGCCTCGGCATTGTCCGGCTCGCCACGCCTCATGGGCGCGACGCCCTCGAGGCGGCCTGCCTGCGTGCGCTCGAAATCGGCGGCCTGTCCTACAGCTCGGTCAGGTCGATCCTTCAGAGTGAGCCGTCGAGGCGCCACGGGTTCGAGCCCGGCGGCGAACGCTGCATCGCCGACGGCCCGAAACGCCCGCGGAGGGGCCGGCGGTCACACATCCCAACATCCGCGGCGCCAGTTACTTCCACTGAGAAAGGACCCGAACATGCTCGATCACCCCACCCACCAGCGCTTGCGCGCGCTCAAGCTCGACGGCATGGCCGATGCCTTTGCCGAGCTTCAGCAGCAGCCCGACGCCGCCACGCTCAGCCATGCCGAATGGATCGGCCTGCTGATCGACCGCGAGGCCACGAACCGCAGCACCAAGCGCTATCAGAGCCGGATGCGGGCCGCGAAGCTGCGCCATGTCGGCGCCGCCATCGAGGACGTCGACTATCGCGCCCCGCGGCAACTCGACCGGGATCTGTTCCGCCAGCTCGCCCTCGGCGACTGGATCGAGAAGCGGCAGAACCTGATCATCACCGGTCCCTGCGGTGTCGGAAAGACCTGGCTCGCTTGCGCCCTCGGCCAGAAGGCCTGCCGTGACGGCAGAGG
>NZ_JADDJF010000172.1 GCF_017811755.1 Pararhodobacter sp. SW119
CGCCAACACCGCCACCGGCTTCATCGGCGGCATGGCCGGCTGCGCGATGATCGGGCAGTCGATCATCAACATCAAGTCGGGCGGGCGCGGGCGACTGTCGGCGGCGGCGGCCGGGATCTTCCTGCTCATCATGGTGGTGGGGCTGGGCGATCTCGTGAGCATCATCCCGATGCCGGCGCTGGTGGCGATCATGATCATGGTCTCGATCGGCACCTTCTCCTGGTCCTCGATCGTGAACCTGCGCACGCATCCAAGGTCGAGTTCGGTGGTGATGATCGCCACCGTCGCGACCGTGGTCTACACGCACAACCTGGCGATCGGCGTCCTGGTCGGCGTGCTGTTGTCGGGGATCTTCTTTGCCGGCAAGATCGCGCAGCTCTTCCGCGTCACCACCGAGATCAGCTCCGACGGCCGCGTGCGCACCTACCGGGTCGAGGGGCAGATGTTCTACGGCTCGGTCGAGGATTTCATGGCGGCCTTCGACTTCAAGGAGGCGCCGGAGCGTGTGATCATTGACGTGAGCCGCGCGCATATCTGGGATATCTCGTCGGTGCAGGCGCTCGACATGGCGGTGCTGAAGTTCCGCCGCGACGGCGCTGAGGTTGAGATCCGCGGCATGAACGAGGCGTCCGAGACCATCGTCGACCGGCTCGCCATCCACGACAAGCCGGGCGCGATGGACAAGCTGATGGCGCATTGAGGGGGGCGGGACATGACGCAGAAGATCATCGCACTGGTCGATGGCTCGATCTATTCGCAAAGCGTTTGCGAACACGCCGCCTGGGTGTCACAGCAGACCGGCTGGG
>NZ_JADDJF010000173.1 GCF_017811755.1 Pararhodobacter sp. SW119
CATAGGACTTGAAGACGCGGTTCGAGAGCCAATTGTCGCGCATGAATTGCCAGACATTCTCGACTGGGTTCCACTCCGGCGATCGGGGCGGCAGCGGCAGCAGGGTGATGTTAGCCGGGATGGCGAGCTTGGCGGACATGTGCCATCCGGCCTGGTCGAGCATCAGCACGGCATGGGCGCCCGGATCAACGGCCGCGCTGATCTCGGCGAGGTGGGCCGCCATCGCCGGAGTGTCGCACCACGGCATGACCAGGCCGACGCCCTTGCCTTTCTTCGGACAAATCGCGCCGAAGATGTACGCCCATTTGGTCCGCTGGTCGTGAGGGGCGCGGGGTCGTGTGCCGCGTTTCGCCCAGCGGCGGGTGATGGCGTTCTTCTGCCCGACGCGTGCCTCATCCTGCCACCAAAGCTCTATTTCGGTTCCAGCCGGGAGCCTTTTGCGGATCTCGTCCAGTTCGGCCGGAAATCGTTTTTTTTGAAGTCGTCGATGGCCATCTCGTTCTGCGCGTAGTGCCGCGGCCTGGCCGAGATCTTCCGATACCCCAGCGCCCGCAATTCGCGGCCCACCGTCGTCTCGCTCAGCGAGATCCCGAATTCTTCCCAGATCCATTGCGCCAGATCCGCGAGGCGCCAGCGCACCACCGCATGGATCGTCGGGATCGGGCCGCGCTCGACGATGGCGCCAAAGCCTGACGCTGGGCATCGTCAAGCTTGGACGCATTGCCCGGCGCCTTACCGTCGATCAGCCCGGCCGGACCGCCGGCGTTGAAGCGCAGCACCCAGTCGCGGACGGTCTACAAC
>NZ_JADDJF010000174.1 GCF_017811755.1 Pararhodobacter sp. SW119
CCGATCCTCGGCGATGCGTGTCGCGATCTCCGCATCCAGCTCCGCGATCTGCCGCTCGACGAGGGCAAGACGGGTCTTGATCTGGCGCTTGAGCACCACGTGGGTTTGCATTCGATCCTGGTTGCGCAGACGCGTCCGCTCCCGGACCAGGCTCGTGCGTGCCACCTGCAAGTCCCTGATTTCCAGAAGCGGTTCCGAGGCTGGTTGGTCCGGCGCCAGTTCGAGCGCCGCCCCCATCCGGGCCAGGATGCGGGCATCCACCGCGTCGGTCTTGGCGCGCGCCCCGCAGGATTCGGCACAACGACGCGCTTGCAGCGGGTTGACCTTGACCAGCGGACACCTGCCCGCAAGCGCCGTCTCGAAGGCCCGGAGATACGGCCCTGTCGGCTCGAAAACCACCCGCGCCACCGGGCTGCCGTCGAGCCATCTCGTCAGCGCCCGGAACCCGCGCGGCGAATTCTCGAAGCGCGCCGAGGCCCCGTCCGAAAGCCGAAAGGCATCCAGATGGGATTTCGAAATGTCGATGCCGAGGGTATGATCTGTCATCTTTACCCTCGACATTGTTCTCGAACCAATGGCGAACAATGTCTCGACCTATGCTTGTCATGCGTGGCCGGCCCACGCGTATCCGTTCAGGCCCCTGGTGAAGACGGTGACCGATCAGACTCCCGCACGGTCCTTGAAGACCCAGCACTCAACGATCCGGCCGCCGCCACCGCCCGCCATGAATGGCGTGGCGGGCAGTGGCCCCTTCATATCGAAAGAGCCGCCATCAGCATAAGACAAGC
>NZ_JADDJF010000175.1 GCF_017811755.1 Pararhodobacter sp. SW119
AACGCAGCTTGGCAGAGACGGCTCGCCGCATGAACCAACTCGGAACGCAGACACCGCCTCTTTTTTTGTCACTCGAGATCCTTCTGCCTTTCGGTAGAGCATTCCGAGCGAGGTATCGACATGGCCGCCTCCAGGATGCTTTCTGAACTTCAGACCGAGAATTACGGACTTTCGAGAGCCGGTATAAAGGCCGACAAGAATGAAGCGCGCGGGATGTCGTGTCTCTGGGCGTCGGCGAGCGGCCCGAATTAGCCGCGCCGCGTCAGAGCGGGTGAGCGGCCGGCCATCCGCATCGCGTGGACGCGGCGCGACACTGGCCACGGCACTCTCGACGAGTGCCTGACATCAATCGCGGCGATAGATGGTCCGGGCGAGCGGTCGCCGACCGTTCTGCTGCTCGGGCAGTACCGGTTCATGGAGCCGGATTTTCGGCGCCTGCGGCGGCAGCACCCGGGCCTCACGATCAGCTACAAGACCATCCATGCCCCGAAGGGCCTCGAAGCGGATCACGTGGTCATCCTGGGCGCCGACAATGCCCGCATGGGCTTCCCCTCGATGATTGTCGACGACCCGCTCCTGAGCCTCGTCTCGCCCGAGGCAGAGGCCTTTGCCAACGCCGAAGAGCGCCGCGTCATGTATGTCGCAATGACGCGCGCACGGCGGACGGTGACGAGCCGCCCGGCGGATCCGCCGCAAGAACCCAGACCAACCCGACAGGCGACCGAAATGCCCGATGGCGCCTCCCGC
>NZ_JADDJF010000176.1 GCF_017811755.1 Pararhodobacter sp. SW119
GAGCTTGAAATCGCGCATATGACGCACGCAGGTGTCCGTGCGCAGGCGCGGAATGCGCGCCGTCGACATGGCGTCCTCGACCTCGCCCGGGCTCCGCCCTTCAGCCCTCATCCTGAAACCGATCTCGTCGCGGCGGCGCACCTCCTCGGCATCGGCGTTCTCGACCACCTCGCGGATCGGGCGCTTGTCCTTGGCGGACTTCCCGTGATTGGAGGCGATCTTCTGCAGGATTTCGCTGAAGCCCCTGGTGTCCTTCTGGGTGATGACGATCAGCGGCAGATCCCCGCAGATGTCGATGAAAAGCGCGACTGTTGCCTGTTGGTTGCGTCGTGAGTTGGCGACATAGCTTGCACCGGAAGTGGGATCGGGCGTCTCGGACTTCCGTTCGAGCGCATACCCCTCGGACCGGAGATCGAAATAGCGCTGCGTGAATGTCTGCAGCGTGGTTTCGTCGGTCGAAGCCTTGCGACGGGCCGGCGGTGCTGGACGGCTCTTGTCCTTGCTCGCTTTCGTGGTGGCGTCGGGTTGAGCCGGGACATTGGCCGCCGGGGCCGGGGCAGAGGCGGATGGCGCACGGCCGACTGCCGCCGCGACGGTATCCACGCCCCCGGCGAGCCCGGACCAGCGACGGCAACGCCGTGGCCGGATCCTTTCCCGTTCGGGCGCAGTGGATTGAGCAACCTGATGTCTGGAAATTTTGCTGAGAGCGGGTCACGCATCCTGGCATTCCCACTTGATT
>NZ_JADDJF010000177.1 GCF_017811755.1 Pararhodobacter sp. SW119
TTTCGACCCCTTCTTCCCCCAACGTGCATCGGGATCGGCGCTGAAATGCATGTCCGGAGCATCCAGGGCGTCCCCCTCGGCTCGGTCCTGTGGTGGGTCGATATGGCTGCGCGGCCGCGCGGCGCTTTTAACCAAGGTAGCGTCGATGATTGCGGCCTCTGCGGCCTTCAGCTTGAGCCCGTGATGTTCGAGCTGGCGGCAAACTTCGGCCAGCAGATCATCGTAAACCCCACCTTTGACCAGTGCGTTGCGAAACCGGCAATGAGTGGTCTCGTCCGGCACCGGCGCATGCAGGCCCAGCCCGCAAAACATCATGAAATCCAGCCGCACCTTGAGGGCACGTTCCAGTTTCGGGTCCGACAGCCCGTGCCACTGGCCGATCAGCAGGCACTTCAACAGCACCAGCGGATCGTAGCCCTGCGGCCCGATCCCCGAACGCCCCAGACCACGTGTTAGAATCGGTGCGACCGCCCGCCAGTCGATCAGCGCATCGATCTTGGAAAGCACATGGTCATCACCAATCCGATCAGCCGCTTCGCGCAGGAAAAGGTCCATCGTCCCCCCGGAAATCATGCTGGCAAACCATACCAAAGCATAAAACCGGCGGGAATCCTCAGTTATGCAGAGGTCTTTAGAAGGCGAGCAGCACTTCGCGGTCCTTGACCAGCTTGGCGACCGCCTTGTCGTATTTCACGCGGTAAGCCG
>NZ_JADDJF010000178.1 GCF_017811755.1 Pararhodobacter sp. SW119
GGCTGTCCCCACCACTTCATCGTGCGCGCCCGCCTTGTTGACACTTGGGGTAACTCAACGCCACCCTCTCAGCAGACAAAGCGCTGTGTTCAAATGTTACAAAATGATTTGACCTACACGCTCACCGGCCAGGTCCCAGGCTGCCGCCGGCGTCGACGAGCGCTTGCTGAATTCGCAAGCTGCACGCGCGGATCTGATCAAGTTGGCGACCTGCAAATTCGTCAGTCGTCATCAAATCTCGCAACCACGTGGTGTTCATGGTGCCGACTGGGCGACCGCGGAACATGATTGGCAACGCCAGCGCCGCCAGCCCGTCATGTGCCAGAATCTCACCGCCATAACCCGGCTGACGGAGCGCATAACCACGACTGCGTGTTTCGACGAGCATCGCCAGAAAGGCGGGTTTGTCCATTCGGAACCGCCCCGGGCCCAGCACCGGATCGTCAGCGAGCCGCTCGAAGTGAGACAGTGCCTCGCGTTCGGGGAGCGCGGCAAGATAGGCGCGACCTGATGCCGCGCCGAACATGTTGATCAGTGTGCCGATCCGCCCCTGCCACAGCTTGTAGGGTGTCAACGCGCGGGCGCTTTCGACCATCTGCATCGCGCGGTCGCGCGGCACCTGCAAGTCGCTCGGCCAGCCAATCGCCAGCGTCAGCGCCTGTAGATGTGGCCAGGCGAGAGTGATCAAGCGCGCCTCCTGACCC
>NZ_JADDJF010000179.1 GCF_017811755.1 Pararhodobacter sp. SW119
GTTCCTCGTGAACGTCCCGCACGAGATCCCGGAGCATGTCGCCGAGTTCGGCCTCAGCGCCATTTGCCATCCGCGCGAGCGCGTGCCGGAGCCGGCTAATGTCGCGGGCGATCACAACGCCATGCTCGGCAAGAAGACCGCGGATCTGGTTCACAAGCCTGGTCCGGTCCGACACCAGCCGCTGACGGATCCGATGAACCGCCTGAATGGCAAGCTGCTCGGTAGATTTCGGCGGCACGAAACGCATCGATGGCCGACCGATGGCTTCACAGATCGCTTCCGCATCGCGTTCTTGTTCGACTTGACGTAGGGCGTCACGAACTGCGGGCTGATCAGGCGAACCTCATGGCCGAACTCGGCAAGCACCCGCGCCCAGTAATGCGCTCCGTTCGATGCTTCCATGCCCACGACGCAGGGCGGAAGTTCCGAAAAGAACTGCGCCACCGCCTCGCGCCGAAACGTCTTACGCAAGACTGTTTTCTCGCGCGCGTCGACGCCGTGAACCTCGAACACATATTTGGCTAGGTCCAATCCAATCCGAACGATCTGCATGATACCCTCCTTTTGCAGGTCAAGGTCGAGTTCACCCCGCGAAGGCGGCGGGGTCCATACCATTGGCTCCGGTTTTGCAAGGGTTTTCTTGAGCGGCGTGGATCGAAGCAGGTTGCGGTCATTTGTCCGGCCTGTGTGCGCGGTGCTTG
>NZ_JADDJF010000018.1 GCF_017811755.1 Pararhodobacter sp. SW119
CAGGAAAGGCTGAACGCCAGCTTCTGTCCAGGTAACGGGCAAATCCACGGCTGGGCCGCCCATAGGGGGGCGGAACGCGCCTTCAGCGGGAACCTCGGCGACAACGGTAAGCACGACAAGCATCTCTTGCCCACCGCGCCCGTGCTCATGAGCTACGGCGCGAGAAACGGCCTTCACGAGGCTCATGGGGCGGTCGAGAGGCAAGGGGCCGCGAGGGGTGTGGACTACCTGCGCCAGGTCTGACACGGCGTTTTCGTCCATGACGAAGGCTGGATCCATGTTCAGCACAGGCGACCAATCAGCCTGGAACACGGAGGGACCGAAGGGGATGCTGATCGGCGCCCGAACGCCGCGATGGATGCGGTTCGTACTTGCCTGAGCCGCATAGCTGTCGAAGCCCTGCTTGTCGGCGTCCGAGGGGTCGATCTGCAGGCCATGGACATAGCGGCCGATAAGATTGCGGCCGGCATAGGTGAAGGCGTGCGTGTCGTCGGTGCTTTCGACCCGGCGGCATGCCGGATCGGTCGCGGTCAGCTTGAGGCCTGGCTGCATCACCACGAACCAATCGCCGGTGCAGTACTGTCCGACCTGCGCGGGTTCGTTGAAGAAGAATGTCACGCCGTCCTTTTCGACGCTCGTGCGCAGTTCGATCGCCGCCGGCGTGTAGTCGGGCTCTGTCCCAGCATCTTCGCGCTCGAGCGTTATCTGGAAGCTGCTCGCGGCGCTGCCGCCAGAGTTCTGCGCGGTCACGGTGACTGTGCCGGAGGTCCAGCTGCGGTCCGTGTCGATCGAGACGCGGCCGGTCGTGACGTCGATCGTCACCCCCTCGGGGCCCGTCACGGCGAAGCGCAGGTTCTCGCCGGTGAAGTCAACCGCGACTTCGACCGTCCGGATGCCCTCGCCGTGATCGAGGATCTCGTCGGGCAGCGCCTTCGCCGCGGTGGGGGCGGGATAACGCGCGACGATTCCCTCGGTCACGGCAGAGCCTTCGCCCTCGCTGTTGCGCGCCGTCAGGCGACAGGAGAGCGTGGCAAGGTCATCCTCGGGCCGGATCGTGTAGTCGGGGCCGGTCACCCCGGGGATCGAGGTGCCGTCGCGCCGCCATTCGTAGCGGAGTTCGGGCGCCGGCTCGCCGGTGGCGAGCGTGCCGTTCAGCGACAGTTCCGTGCCGATCGTGCCGGTGCCGACCAGCGTCGGTGTTTGCGGGAACCGCGGCGCCTCGAGTGCGGCCGGCGCGGCATTGACGATGAGGCGGAGGATCCCGCCAGGAAGCTTAATGGACATCATTCACCTTTTGATGGGGGATTGTGGTGTTTCAGGCACCAAAGGAAAAGAGGTTGTGCCGAAATCACCCTTCCCGAATACGGAGGACGACGGCGCCCGACCCGCCCGGCGGGCTATCGTAGCCGAAGGCGCCACTGCCGCCTGCGCCGCCACCCAGCCCGTCGACGCCCCTCGCACCGATTTCGTTCGCGCCGCCGCCGTTGCCGCCGCCGCCCAGGCCGCCTGCGCCGCCCGGGATGGCAGTCGAGCCGCCACCGGCCCCGCCGCCGCCGTAATGGGCCGCCGCGCCGGTGATCGCGCTGGCAATGCCGTCGCCGCCATTGCCGCCACGGGTTTCCAGGCCGTCCTGGCCGGACCCGCCAGCACCGCCGCCTCCCGATCCATGCAGCGTGCTGAGGGGCGAGGAGCCGCCCCCATGGCCTGGATTGCCTGCCCCGCCCTGCGCCACGCCGCGGCAGGAACCGCCGCCGTTGCCGCCATTGGAGCCATTGCGCTGGCCGGCCGCAGCCGTGCCGCCGCCGCCGCCGCCCGCTGCTTCGATGCCGGCGAAGGCCGAGGTGCCGCCCACCCCGCCGCGGGCATTCGAGACGAAGGTGCCGCCGGCGCCCACGGCGACCGGGTAGGTCCCCGCCTCTACCGCCAGCGGGCTGGTGCCGGTATTGGCACCCTCGCCCGCGACGAATTTCGTCACCCAGCCGCCTGCCCCGCCGCCCGAGCCGCGCTGGCGCGACCCCGCCGCCCCGCCGCCGCCAACTATCAGGTATTCCACCTCACCGGGCTTGGCGAAGGTGATTGAGCCGCCGGCCGGGTCTTCGAAGCGGTAGACGGCGAATTTTCCGTCCTGGGTGTCGATCACCGTCTTGGTGCCGCCCGCGAAGCTGTCGACGGCCGCCCAGCCGTCATGCACCGCCGCCTCGATCTCGAAGGCGATCGACTGGACCTCGGAGAAGAGCCCTTGGTCATCCTGCAGGACAGCATGCAGGTGCCAGGCGCCCGGATCGAGCTTGGTAAGGTCGATGTCGTTCGAGGCCGTTCCCGACCCGACGGCGAAGGCGCCCGCGGCGGCGCCTCCGGCTGCGATCTCGGCCGCGCCGAGCTCTTTCTGCGCATCGATCCGCCAGAAGAAGGTACCCGGGGCATCTGTCGCCCACGACAGCGAGGGGGGCGTGGTCTGGAGATCGATCACCAGCGCCGAAAGGACCGGGGGCCGGGCTGCCGCCTCGACCGTTATGGCAAAACCGCGCTCGACCGCGCCACCGCTGTTCTCGGCGCGCACGACCACCGCGGCGGCCTCCATCACTGTCTCAGTGGGAAGGCTCACCCGGCCGGTCGTCGCTTCGACCGACACGCCGGCCGGGGCGGCGGCCAGGCTGTAGCTCAGCCCCTGCCCGGCAAAGACTGCGCCGGCCTCGACGACCTGCATCCCGGTGCCCTCGGTATAGTACACGTCGGCCAGTTGGCCGGTTGCCACCGGCGCGGGGTAGACCGCCTTGCGCGGCGCACTCTTCACCGCGGCATCACCGGCCTGGTTGGTCGCCACCACCCGGCAGAGGATCTCGGCCCGGTCGTCGGCCGGCTGTAGGACGTAGCGCATCTCGCTCGCACCGGGGATCGTCGCACCGTCGCGGCGCCACTCGTAGCCCAGGACCGGCTTCGGCGTGCCGCTCACGCTCAGCGGGCTGAGGATCAGCTCTTCGCCGATCAGCCCGCTGCCCAGGATCTCGGGCACGCCGCCGAAGGCGGGCGGTTCCTGCACCTGCAGGCTGAAGGTCGCGCTGTCCGAGCCGCCGGAATTGACCGCCGTCACCGTTACCGCGGTTGCAGCCATCGGATCGTCAGTGACGACCGAGACCATGCCGGTCTGCGGATCGATCGTCACGCCGATGACCGCATTGATGCTGAAGCGTAGATTTTCACCCATGAAGCTTGCCTCTGTTCTTATGGTTTGCAGACCGCTGCCGCGGTCCAAGGTCTGGTCGGGAAGGGGAAAGGCGCGGGGCGGCGACATCCCGATAAGGACGGGTTTGCGCCCGCGCTGTGTGGTGGCGGAAAGGGACAGGCCCAAATGCATGGCGGCCGGTCCTCAACTCAGCCCCACAAGCCCGGTTGCCGTCGTCCCGGTCGCCAGCACCTGGCGCAGGCGCAACGGATAGGACATGCCCGCCTGCATGCCGGCGAAGGTCACCGCTTCGCCCGAGATCATTCGTACGCGCAGATCGCCCGCGCCGCCGACGTAGATGGCGCGGGTTGCCCGGGGCAGTTCCGCGCTGTCGCTGGGAACGATCGCCTCGGCCCGCTCGGCCGGCGCGGTCAGGCTCGTCTCGTGGCGGCGGAAGTCATCCTGCATGGCAGCTCCGGGATCGGGGGACGTCGCGGCGGCGGGCGGTTCGGAGCGAGAGAGGTATCGCGAATCTCTGAAATCCCTGACGCCTGACCGTGCGCTGCTTCCGCAACACCCCGGCTCCGCCTTGCGGAGTGAGACGCGGTATATCGTCGCTGACTATCCCCGGTGACAGCGCTTGCAGGATCGGGCAGTCTTGCATCCATGTGGTTTCCCCTGCTGCCGGCCGCTGGCCTTGTCCTTCTCATTGCTGCCGCACCGGTGGGTGCCGACGAGACGCCGACGACGGGGCCTCTGACGGCACCCCCGTTGCGGATCGGGCTTGAGCAGCTGGCCCCGGGTCCGGCCCTGATCTCGCATGTTGCACCCGGCCCCGACCGGGCGGCACTGACGGACTTGCCGGTTCTTGACGCAGGCGTGCGCGACGAGGCCGCGACCCTGTTGCGCAGCCTGGCGGCGCGGGGCCGGGCGGCGGGGCTGGTGGGTGTGCTCTACGACAATCGGGATGCGGGTCATTCCCTACTGGACGTTTCCCGTTTTCCCCAGCTTACGCCTGTGGAATACGCCGAGGACGCGATCGCCGAGCGTCTGCACTACAGCCTGGCCGGGCCGATCCTGTTTCGCAGCCCGGTGATCGGCAATGCCTCGGTCGCGATGACCTCGGGTCTCCTGCAGCGCAGCATGGGACGGCTTGCCATGACCAGTCCCGGCGGGCCGGAGCGGGCGGCGATCGCCTATCTGTCCAACCACCTCTATGTCTATCCCGAGCATCGCGACCACGACGATGTCGACCTCTATCCGGCGAACTGGCCCTACACGCTTTTCAGCCAGGGGTCGTCCTACAGCGACCGCCCTTTCCTCGAGGCGCTGGTCTATGCGCTGGCCGCCTTTCGCCCCGAGACCCGCGCCCGGCTCGAGGCGGAGCGGCTGATCGCGCCGACGCTGCAGATGGTCCTACGCCGATCGCTTACCACCGTGCGCTCGCGGGAGGCGTATCTTTCAGGCGTTGCCCATCCGACAGTCTTCCGGCGCGGGGATCTTGCGGCGCAGCGGATGGTGGCGCTGGCCAATGCGATCACCCCCGCCGATATCCCTCCGCTTGTCGTGCTGCGGGTGGAGGCCGAGAGCTTCCGCCCCGTGGCCGGGCTGGCCGAGATGTCCGAGGGGCTCTTCGACACGCCCGCGGCGATCGCCCGCATCTGGCGTGGCTGGGAGAGCCGCAAGGAAATGATCGTCTCGGCAGCGGCCACTCGCGATCCGAACGGGCGGCCGCTGACCTTCACCTGGGTGCTGCTGCGTGGCGATCCCGAGAAGGTCCGGATCACGCCGCTCGATCCGGCGGGCACGCGCGCGCGGATCACGCTCGACTGGCACGACCGCTATCCGATCAGCCCGCACGGCCCGCGTCTGACCGAGCGGGTCGACATCGCCATCATCGCGCATAACGGCGTGCATGACAGCGCGCCGTCCTTCGTTTCGGTCAGCTTTCCGACGCATGAGTTGCGCCGCTACGAGGCCGGGCCCGACGGGATGCTGCGCCTGCACGAGATCGACTATGACGCGGTGGCGCGCGAGGCCCGGTTCGATCCGGTGCTGCACTGGTCGGCCCCCTGGCGCGACGTCTTCGACCATGACGGGGACGGCCGGATCACCGGCTGGACGCGTCATCACGCCGACGGCGGGACCAGCACGCATGTCCTGCCGGAAGGGGCGACGGGCTATCGGATCGTCCAGTCGGGCAACAGGGTGCCGCGTCTGGCCCCGCCCGAAGCCGCCGAGGCGTCCGAGGGAGGCGAAGACGGGCCCCCCGTCCTGGACGGATCGGACGGCCTGCCCGACCCGGCCGAGGCGGACACCCCCTGACCCTCGTTCCGGCGCGTGGGGCGAGGGCATGATCCCCGGTTCCGGTCTCGGCCCCTTTCGGTAGGGGGCGTGCAACTTGCACACCCTGCCCTCTCGGGCACGAAAAGCGTCTGCATATTGCGCAAAATGCCTCTGGCGTGAGAAATCGAAACGAAAAATCGCCTCAGATGAAATGAAGCGACGTTTTTCGACCCGCGACTTTCGCGCGATTTTCGGGTCGTTTTGGGGTTGGGGGCGTGCCGCATACCATATCTGGTGGCTCGCGCGGGCCGTGCGGCGCCATTTTCCGTCCGTGCCCGGTTAGTTCCTTGCAACAAAGATCGCTTGTCTTGCGCCGCACCCGATGAAGGTATATACATATGTATACACAAGGAGGGCGCGATGATAAAAACCAGGATCCGGAAAGTCGGAAATTCCGCTGTCATGACGCTGACAACGGAAATGCTGACCATACTGGATGCCAAAGAGGGAGACACCCTCTTCGTGGTGCGTGGAGATGATGGAAGTCTCAGGGTCATGGCGCATGACCCCTCCGTGGCCGCCGCGCTTGCGGCTGCCGAGGTCGTGATGGATGAGAACCGCGATCTGCTTCAGGCCCTTGCGTGAAGACACCCGTCTGGGTTCCGCTTGCCGCTGTCGTCATCATCCACGATCGGCAGATTTCGCGACATGGCGGGGCATCCGGGATGCGCGACATGCCCCTTCTGGAGATGGGCTGTGCCCGCGCGATGAATGCCGCCTATTCGAATGCGGGAATCGCGGAGATCGCAGCAGCCTATGCCTTCGGGATATCGAAGGCCCAAGCCTTCGTGGACGGCAACAAGCGCACGGCTTTCGTGACGGCCGTCACGTTCCTGCGCCTGAATGGATACGCCTTTCGTCCCGATCCAATCGATGGCGTCAGGATGATGGAAGCCCTGGCGACGGGGAAAGTCGACGAGGCCGGGTTTGCAGAATGGCTGACAGCCGGCTTGAAGCCGATCTGAGGCTTCGAAGATGGTCGCGGGGCGATAGGGCGCAATTCGGTCGATCTCCGCAGCGATCCGGCGCGGCTTTCAACGTCCACCGGGGGGCTGGACCGGCGGCTTACTTGCCGGTGCAGAGGAAGACGACGCGGATGGTTCCCAGGATCACCCTCAGGTCGGTGATCAGCGACATCTTGCGGTCATAGGCCGCGTCGAACTTCGCGCGGCTGGCGAACGAACTCCGGTTGCGCTGGGAGATCTGCCAGAAACCGGTGACGCCGGGCCGCAGGCGGTAATAGGCGGTGCCCGGGTAGAGAACCTGCTGGCAGGGCATCATCGGGCGCGGGCCGACAAGGCTCATGTCGCCGCGGATCACGTTCCACAACTGCGGCAGTTCGTCGAAGGAGGAGCGGCGCAGAAAACCGCCCAGCCGGGTGATGCGGGGGTCGTCGTCAAGCTTCTGCGACGTTTCCCATTCCGCGCGCGCTTCGGGGTTGGTGGCCAGATAGCCATCCAGCAGCGCGTCGGCATCCGTCACCATGCTGCGCAGCTTCCACATCCAGAAGGTGCGTCCGTCCTTTCCCACGCGGCGCTGGCGGTAGAAGGGCTGGCCACCGTCGCGCCATACCAGGATCGCCAGAAAGGCGACCAGCGGTACGAACACAGGCGACGCGAGCACGACCAGCAGGATGTCGACGATGCGCTTGATGCTGTTGCGGTAGAAACCGCGGGTGGCGGCGAAATCGGAAGAAGACGGAGATCTGGACAGTACCTCGGCATGCGGCTCGAAATGATTCAAATGAACCGTCATTCTTTGTCCTCACCCAAACTGGCCCGAATCGTGGACCCACCACCACACAAGGGCCGAATGACACACACATCGCCGTCGGCCCGATCAATCACACGACTTTACAAGAATCTGTCAGGAATTTGCAGAGAATTATTCCGATTCTGGCGGAAAAAAGCCAATGGCTGGTTAATGATAGGCCTTGACAGTGGGTTGCCGGGATGCGCTTCGGGGATCTGCGTCCCGCGCTTGCAACCAGAGCGGGCGACACTCCGAAGGCCCTACAACCCGGGCTTCCATCGGCGGAGGAAAATTCCGTCGGGGGCGGTTTCAGGGCGGGGTGATTCGAAGGTCACGAGCGATGGGCAGGCGAATCGTGAAGCCGGCGTGGAAAGATCAACGCCGATAGACTAAAAGACCTGATCCTCCGGCCGAGCCGGAAAAGCCGTGCGCGCGGCACGAGGGACAACGCAGATGCAGATGACTGGTTCGCTCGATCTCTACAACGATTTCTTTGGCCTGACCGAACGCCCCTTCTCGCTGGTGCCGGACCCCGACTTCCTGTTCTGGTCGGACAACCACCGCCGCGCCTACACGATGCTTGAATACGGCCTGATGACCGGCGCGCCGATCACGCTGATCACCGGCGAGGTGGGCGCGGGCAAGACGACGCTGGTGCATCACCTGCTCAAGCAGCTGCCAATCGAGATGACGGTGGGGCTGGTGTCGAATGCGCAGGGCGACCGGGGCAAGCTGGTGCGCTGGGTCTTGATGGCGCTGGGGCAGGAGGCCCCGACGAACGAGCCCTATGTCGACCTCTTCAACCGGCTGCAGACCTTCCTGATCGACGAATACGCCGCCGGGCGGCGCGTGATCCTGATCTTCGACGAGGCGCAGAACCTTTCCCGCGACGCGCTGGAAGAGTTGCGGATGTTCACCAACATCAACTCCAACAAGGACGAGCTGGTGCATCTGGTCCTTGTCGGCCAGCCCGAGCTGCGCGACATCATCCGCCGGCCCGACCTGAAGCAGTTCGCGCAGCGCGTGGCGGCGAGCTTTCACCTCAAGGCGATGGATGCCGAGACGGTGCGCGCCTATGTCAACCACCGGATGGCGAAGGCCGGCGCCAAGACCGAGATCTTTTCCGAACGCGCCTGCAAGCTGATCCACAAGGCGACGGGCGGCGTGCCGCGGCTGGTGAACCAGCTGTGCGATTTCTGCCTCGTCTATGCCAGTTCGGACGGCCAGGCCGGGGTGAAGCTGGAAACCGTGCAGCGGGTGCTCGACGACGGGGTGTTCTTCGGCGCCCTCTCCGAGCCGCTGAAGGACGACTGAGCCCTTCTCCCCCGGATATCGAACCCTGCGCGGGCCTGACGGATGCAGGGTCGGCGCGCGCCGCACGAGGGACCGCCATGCCCGATTTTGCCAGCCTCGACTTCTCCGACCTGCCCAAGCAATGGATCGTCGCGCCGAGCCCCCTGCCCGATCCTGTGGCGGGCAAACGCGACCGTTTCGCCGGATACGATCTGGCCATGGCCGACGCGGTGCCTGTCCAGATCCTGCGCGACGCGCGCGGCGCCGAGGTTGGGCGCCTGATCGGCTGGCCGATCCACGGCGAGACGCTGCATCGCGCCGACGGCACTCTCCGCCTGGCCGAAGGCGAAGGCCCCGAGGATTTGTTCGACACCCTCGGCGGGCGGTTCGTCCTGCTCTGGCAGGCCGAGGACGGCCGTGTTTTGCTGCGCGAGGATTCGGCGGGCAGCCTGCCGGCGATCTTCGCCCCCGCTGCGGGGATTGTCGCGGCGACGGTCACGCTGATGGACCAATTGCACCCGCTGCCGGTTGCGACAGAGGTCGAGGCGATCTTCGATTTTCCCACCCGCCGGGGCTTCCTGCCCTTCGGCCTGACCCCGCGGCAGGGGGCGCACCGGCTGATGCCGAACCATGCGCTGGACCTTTCCACGATGAGCACGCGGCGAGTCTGGCCCGATGCCGCCTTCGCCGCCCGCCCCCCCCTGACTGACACCCGGATCGCCGCGGGCGTGGCCGAGACCGCCGCCATCCTGCGCCGTCACATGACCGCGATCCTGAAGCAGGGCGAGACGGTGCTCTACCTCAGCGGCGGGCAGGATTCTCGCACGGTCCTGGCCGCGGCGCGCGGGATGACCGAAAACCTGCGCGCCGAGACACTGGGCGACGCGGGGCTGCTCGATGCCCATGTCGCGGCCCAGGTCGCCCGCGCCGCCGGCATCCCGCATGCCCGCGTCTCCGTCCTGCCGGTCTCGGGGACCGAGATCGAGACCTGGCTCACCCGCTCGGGCCGGATGATGTTCGACCCGGTGACGCTGCTGTCGGCGACGGCGGTGAAGATCCACACCGGCAACCACCCGATCTCGGGCACCGGGGCCGAGATCATGCGCGCCTCGAACTGGGGCGCGGACGACCTGGAGGCGCCGGAGATCGACGTCGACCGGCTCCTGGCGCGGGTGCGCATGCCCGACTTGCCGGTGACCCGCCGCGCCGCCCAGGCCTGGATCGACAGCCTGCCGCCGATGGATGCGGCACTGGCCATCGACCTTGCCAAGATCGAGCAGATCCACGGCTGCTGGTCCGGCGCCGAAGCTTATGGCCACCCGCTGCCATTCCCCACGCTCAACCCTTTCTCCGGCCAGCAGTTGAACGAGATCGCGCTGGCCATGCCGGGGAAGTATCGCCTGTCGAACGCGATGTTCGGCGAACTGATGCGCAGCCTCTGGCCCGAGCTTCTGGAGGTGCCGATCAACCGCGCCACGGGCCTTTCCCGCCTGCGCTTCTGGCGCGCCGAGATCACCCGGATGATCCCCGCGGGATTGCGTCGGAAGCTCAAGCCCTTGCGCTAACGAGGGCTCGCCCTGAGGTTGCGTAAGTAACTGAAAATACAGCTTTGTTTTCCATTCTGTACACGTCACCTTCAGCCGGCCGGATTTCGGCGCGATGGTTTTTGGGGTGAAGAATGTTCTGGAAAAAGCTCTTTCTCGTTTTGATCGTCTGTCTGGGAATTTCAGGACCTTTGGGGAGCCAGGCCCGCGCCGACAGCTGTTGGTCCTTTGAAGGAAATTTCTGGGAGGCATCGTCATCTGTCATGAGGGGGGTGCTGCATGACTGCATGCGGGAGTGGTACGTCCCGGGCATCGACATAAGGCCTTTTCAGTGGATGGGCTGGGGCAATGGTTCGTCAGGATCGGTTTCGATGCTTGAATGGCTCGGCGGCGAAGAGGACCATGCCGTCGCAATCTTCGATTTTCGATACGACCTTTCCCGGCACGGATTCTCGTCGTCCTTGGACGATCTTCCTCTCGGAACGTCTTTTTCATCCATCTCCTTCAGCATGAACCCACAATACATGGGCATTACCCTCGACGAATGGGCGTCGGGCGTCATGGCCAAGGGAACCGCGTCCCTGGCTTCTGCCAGACTGGATTTCGTGCTCGCCGGGCCTGTCGTCCTGACCGAACGCCCGGATAGCAAGGCGCTCTTTCTCTCGAGTTTTGCGAACGCTTACGGTGGCTGGGGCGAGTATGGCGAAGGACAATACATCGACCATCTCGGCACATGGGCCAACCTTTCTGGATTTCACGCGGATGTCTTGAAGGTGGTTCCCATCCCCCAGCCCCCCGCCCTGCCGCTCCTGCTCGGTGGCCTCGCCGGACTCGGCTGGATGGCGCGGCGGTCGGGATCGAGAACAGCTGTCGGCTGACCCCCGACCCTCCCCGCCTCGTCTTGCGACACGGCTCCGGGACCGTTGCAACCAGTCTTAGGCCTTTGTGTTCTGGGGCCGGGGAGGCTGGACAGAGAGTTGTGCGGACTTCACCCCCTGCAACTCGCAGGCCATCCGACCCACCGGCGTATCGGCTAGGCCGCCCCAAGAGTCTTCGAATATGTCCGGATCCCAGTTGTGGTTGGCTTCCAGAAGAAGCACGCCCTCTTCGGTTATGGCTACATCCCAACCAAGGGTTTGCAAGGGCAGCATCGCATCTGCGGCACGCGCCACGGTGTCGCGAAGAAGTTGCCAATGTGGCACGACTATCCCCTCGAAAACCACGCCCGTATCCGGGTGATGGTCATAGACCTTGGTGCTGAACTTCGGCTTCTGGCGGCCGACAGACTGAAGCTTCCCGGACTCCACGTCGATTCCGATGGACACTCCCCCCGCCGATCCGTTGTCCACGATGCTCTTGCCGACGCCGGCCTTGAGAACCGCGGCACTGTTGACCCAATGATCCTCAACGCGAAGCGTGTCTATGCGCACGGTGTTCGCCGAATGCGGCGAGAGTTCTTGCAGCAGTGGATGCTGACGAATGCGCGGCTGGACAATGACGTTGCGTGCAGTCAACACGAAGGTCGCGACATCATCCCCTGGGCGGATCAGCCGGACATCTCTCCCCATTCCTCCGTCGATTGGTTTTACGAAAAACTCACCCTCGCGGACCAGCATTGCCGCGTCTTCGGGTGCAAGCACCTGTCCATCGGGACTCTGGATCGCACCCGCTGCATCGATCGTGAATACCTCCCGGATCGTCGGCAGGCCGGCGGCTTCGATCCGCTCCCGGAAAAGCCGCTTGTCTTTGACAAACTTTTCTGCCTCTTTCGGATTAAGTTGGTTCTGCAAGCGCCGGATGAAAGCATATGGAAGTCGGTCCTGCCAATCTGCCGGCGCCGTTTTCATATAAAGGCCGTAACGCAAGTACTGCACGGGGGGATATCGATACCGCCAGAACATCTGGGCGGCCTCCACCGCTTGTCTTGCCAAAGATTTGCGGCCCGGCGATGCCAGCATTCGTTGAAAACGCTCTGCGTGAATTCCGCGCCAGTTGCGCACAAAACCTTTGAGCTTCATCAACCATTCCCTTTTAAAGCCGCCGACCCGGTCAGCCTACACCGCGATCACGGTATCTAAGAGGATATGCGTGGTTTTCGCCAGTAATTTTCCCAGCCCAGTCCGGCAAAGCACGGGCCGACCAAAGCTTCAGTGACTTCCAGGCCCGGATTGAAGTTCCACTCGAGAATGACGACCGACCCATCCTCCTCAACCGCAAGATCCCAACCAATCAACCGAACGTAAGGGAAGGCGGCATGCAAGCGCCGGGCCAATTCGACGGCTTCGGGGAAGCTTGGCAACGGATGCCCGTCGAAGACAATCCCCGTATCGGGGTGTATCTCGAACTTTTGCCAGTTCGCATCATATCCCGGGCTGCTCAGGCAACCGGTCGTGAAGTCAACGCCGGAAACGAAGCGCTCTCCCGATCCAACATGTGGCTGCCCTCGTCGGCCCATCCGCAGGGTGCTTCCCCGAGTAGAAACTTGCCCACTCTCATCCAGCCAGGTGAGAATGCGCAGGGTCGCAATCGGGCCGGGAGAGACCGCAGCCAAGTCTTTGTGTTGCGTAACGAAGCGCTGGAAGACGCCACTGCCGAAGTGTGTGAAACACGCGGTGTCGAATTGAGCGGAATCCAGTACACTTATTGATCGTGCCCCAAAGCTTGCATCTCCCTTGAAGATTATTTGATCATGATCATCTGATATCCTTTTGAAGAAATCCGATCTTGACTGTGCTTCACCACTAGCACTGATAAACATACCGTTGCTGAAGTATCCAATATCCGGAAGGGGTGCCTCCGGAAGCAACCGACGCGTGATCGTCTTCAGGCCAGATACTCTGAAAAGGTGGCCAGATGCAATTTGATCGACATGGCGTTGGCGATAGATCGCCGGAATCCATTCCCGGCGAAACTCTCCTGCTACAGCAGTGTTGAGCGCCAAGGGAAGCCAGTAGTCTTCTGACCCAAGCACTTCCCGGGCATGGGCACGAATCTGCTCGCGTGTACTGCTATCGATTTTACCGTAGATCTTCTCAAGCTTCGTCAGCTGAGATTTTTGACGCCAGCGCCGAGATTCGCGGTTCTTTAGGTCATCAAGTTTGCGTACAATCCTGGCCGGAGCATTGACCGAAAGCCGCGCAAAGTTTTTAAGAGAGGTCGATGAAAAATAACGATTAAGCATCATCTGCCTTTCGAGAATTATCTACGAATCTGTTCATTGTTCCGCACAATAGAGGCTTGTCAAAGACCGCTTGTCTTCCGCGAGGCTTTCAGCCTCCTTGGGGTTCCAATTGCGCAAAGTGCTCCTGATCACCATGAAATTTTAGCCTCTGAATGGATCAGATACGACGCACTCGTGCTCATCCGGATGACAGACCTCAGTTGCCGGCTTCTTTTCTAGGCTTCAGTCCATGCAATTCGCAGGCCATCCGCCCGACCGGGGTATCAGCCAGTCCGCCCCAGCCAATCTCGAAGATGTCGGGATCCCAGTTGTGGTTGGCTTCGAGGAGCAGCACGCCGTCTTCGGTGATGGCCACATCCCAGCCGAGAGTCTGAAGCGGCAGCATCACCTCGGCGGCGCGTGTGACCGTTTCACGCAGCAAGGCCCAGTGCGGCACGACGAAATCCTCGAACACCACGCCCGTATCGGGGTGACGTTCATAGACCGCGGTACTAAACTTTGTCTTCTGGCGCCCGATTGCCTGAAGCGTTCCCGACTCCAGATCGATGCCGACAAACACACCGCCGGCCGAGCCGTTGTCCACGATACTGTCGCCGACGCCGGCCTTCAGCACCGCGGCACTGTTGATCCAGGCCTTGCCAACGCGCAGTGTGTCAATCCGTACCGTATTCACCGAATGCGGCGAAAGCCGATGCAGAAGCGGGTGTTGGCGGATGCGGGGCTGGACGATAACCTTGCGTGCATCGGCCACGAAGGCTTCCACATCATCCCCCGGGCGGACCAGTCGAGCCTCCTTCCCCTGGATGCCGTCGATGGGCTTCGAGAAGAACTCGCCCTCGCGGATCAGCGCAGCGGCATCTCCGGGTGCAAGCTCCTGGCCGTCCGGATCGCGGGTCATCCCTGCCGCATCGACCGTGAAGACCTCGCGGATCGTTGGTAGGCCGGCGGCTTCCATACGCTCTCGAAAAAGTCGTTTGTCCTCGGCAAACTTTATGGCCTCTGCCGGATTGAGTGACTTCTGCAGACGAAAGATAAGCGGGTGCGGAAGGCGTTCTTTCCAGTCCGACGGAGCAGTTTTCAGATATAGACCATAACGCAAATATTGTGTGGGAGGATTCCGATACAGCCAGAACATCCTGGCTATTTCCACTGTCTGGCGTACGAATGACTTCCGATCGGGAGACGCCAGCATCCTAACAAATTCCGTGTGATAAAGTTCGCGCCAATTACGAATACGTGATTTCAACCTCATCATTAATTCCCATGGTTGATACGCGCCAATTGCCCAACCGGCGTGTTGCCAAGCCCCCCCCAACCTGCCTGAAAGAGATTTGCGCACCATTTGTCGTTCGCTTCGAGCAGGATCACGCCGGTCTCGGTGATCACGACATCCCAGCCTAGGCTTTCGAGTGGCAGCGCGGCCTCGGCCGCCCGCCTGATGGTTTCGCGCAACAGATCCCAGTGTGGAAGAACAAGTCCTTCGAAAGCGGAGCCCGTAGTGGGGTGATGGGTGTAGAGGCGATCGCCAAACTTCATTCGCTGACGGCCAAAGGGACGCAGCGTTCCAGTCTCGATATTAACGCCGACGATCAGTCCCCCGGCCGAGCCGTTGTCCACAATGCTGCCGTCGACCCCCAGCTTCAACACGGCGGCGTTGCTGATCCAGCGAGCCCCATCGCGCATCGTGTCGATGCGCACGGTGTTGACCGCATGCGGATAGAGGCGGTCGAGCAGTGGATGCTGACGGATGCGGGGCTGGACGATGGTGTTGCGCGCCTCGGCCAGGAAGGCGGGAACATCGTCACCGGGGCGGATAACGCGGGCGCCGCGGCCATAGGTACCGTCGGTTGGCTTGGCGAAGAACTCTCCCTCCTGCAGCAACACGGCGGCGGCCCCGGCATCCAGAACCGCGCCGGCGGAATCACGGATCACGCCCACATGGTCCAGCGTCAGCACTTCGCGCACGACGGGCAGGCCCGCTTCCTCCATCCGCTGCCGGAAGAGTTGCTTGTTTTTGGCGAGGATGCGCGCCTCGACCGGGTTCAGGCGTTCCTGCAGGTAGCGGATTAGGCGCGGCGGCATATAGGCGTCGATCGGCTCGGGTGCCGATTTCAGATAGAGGCCGGCCTTGAGATACTGATAGGGCGGATACCGGTAGCGCCGAAAGAGCTGCGACGCCTCCCGCAATTGCTGGATGAGCGGCTTACGGTCACGGGCTGCAAGGTAGGGCCGAAGCTCTTCGGCATGGATCTCTTTCAGCTTGTTCAGGAGCGAGCCAAGACGCACCAATATCACTCCTGAAAGACGACCCGGGTGCGGCGGGGCACCATCGGATCTGAAGTTGCGCGAAGAAACGGCATTTCGTCTGTCATCCTCAGGTTTTCAGCGGTTCCGACGCGATCGGTACGGATGCGCCAATGTGGCGCAGCCCGTGCTTCTGCGCGGCGTAGCGGCCGATTGTCGTGTCACGCAGGCCACCGCAGCTTTTTTGCATGACATTGATGTTCCAGAAATCGTTCGCCTCGACCAGAAGCGGGCCGTCCTCGGCGATGGCCACGTCCCAGCAGAGCGTGCGCAGGTCCGGCAGGGACAGGGCCGCGCGGATGACCAGATCCTTGACTGCGTCCCAGTGCGGCAGTTGATAGCCCTCGAACGCCACTCCAGTATCAGGGTGGCTTTCATAGGCGGTGTGATCGCCAAAGCGGGACTTCCGGTAGGCCAGCGGAAAGAGCTTTCCGGTCTGAAGATCGATGCCGACGGCCAGTCCCCCTGCCCCCCAGTTGTCGAAGACCATGGTGCCGGATCCCATCCGCAGCGCGCTGGCACTGTGCCGAACGTTGCCTCCGTCAAGGAAACTGTCCAACCGGATCGTGTTCAGCGCACGCGGAAAAAGCGCCGAAAGCGCCGGATGCTGGCGCACGCGGGGCTGGATCAGCGTGTCCACCATCCCGGCCAGGGCCTCGGGGGTCAGATCCTCGGCGCGCACCACTCGGACATCACGACCGAAACTGCCGCGTACGGGCTTGGCGAAAAGATCGCCGGTAAGGGCCGTCGCCGTCTCGCGGAAGACCTCATGGGGCACAACCTCGTCACGGGCGTTGCGCAGAACACCCCCCTCGGTCACCAGGCACGAGGGCGTGATGCAGCGGACGCCATGGGCATTCATGTGCGCCTCGAAGCGGCGCTTGTCGCGCACGATGCCGAGTTGTGGACCGCGGTTTTCAGCCTCCTGCACGTTTCGGATCAGCATCGACGGGATAAAGGCCAGGATGTCGCCCGAGAAGTCCTTCGCGTAGAGTTCGTACTTGACGTACTGGTAAGGTGCGTAGCGCCAGTAGCGCCAGAGTCGGTACATCTCGGCCAGTTGCACGTACAGCGGCTTCTTGCCCCGGTAGCGAAGATAGGGGCCGACCTCGCTGCTCAGGAAACTGCGAACGGCCGAGGTCAGGGTACCCATGGGATCCGTCCGTTTCCTGTCTGCGCGAAGACCTCAAATCCATCCGCCCGCAGCGATTTCCGGTAAAGGAATTTCGCGCGCCGTTCTTTCATGGTGCGCAGGATGGTGTCCAGCCTGCGATATTCGGACGACCCGTAGGCATAGGCCCCCGTGGCCAGGGCGTACTGAGTTCGCCGATAGAGATCGGGGGTGAACTTGTAGTGCTTTATCGGCAGCAGAATGTCGGAAGCGACAGGCAGGTCGGACCAGTGCGAATTGAGGAAAATGTCCCCTTCCTGCCATTTCACCACCGGCAGCTTGAAGGTCCAGTTCGCCGATGCATAGGCATTTCCGCGCCGCAACCGACGCAGGAGGCGCCACAAGATCGTCTCGCGTTTGAGGTAGTGAGATCTCAGCCGAGCGCGCACGCCGTGGTGCAGCATCGTCGGCTGTTCCGTGCCGTTCAGCTTCAGATGTGGCTCACCATCGAAATACCAGTCCCCGTCGGGATCGAACTCCGTGTTGCTTCGTAATGCCGAGACATCTTCGGGATACAGGTCCAGCATCACGCCAGCCACGCCGCGTACGCCCATCTTTTCGGCGTGGCGGAACAGGTCGGGGAAGTCCATTTTTTCAGGCAGGACTATGAATTCGTCAGCATCCAGGACCAGCGCCCAGTTTCCCAGGGTGAAGCGGCGCAGCAGAAGGGTTCTCCAAGCATGCACCATGCGAACCCTGCGCCGGTCCGGATCCGGATCGTCGGGAAAGATAGGCTCTCCGAAATGGCGGTCACTTGCTACCAGCAGCACATCGTCCTGAGCGGCCAGAAACTCTCGGCTACCATCGTCGGAACGGTCATCAAGCAGGACGAAACGTTCGATCCCCAGTCGCCGGTAATAATCCAGGAAATGGGGCAGGAAATAGAGTTCGTTCTTCACGACTGCGGTAACGCTTGGACCGGCTCGATCCGCCAGATGCGCGTTTGCGACCACTCGCAGATCATCACAATGCTCATACATGTTGCACACACTCGTTCTGATCTCAGTCTGCCTCCGCAGGCAGGCTGTCGAGCGTCTCGCGCGCGGTAAGGAACTGCGGCAACGGGCTGTTGCCGGCCAGTTCCAGGGCATGTTCCAGCGCGACGCGGGCGTCTGCGGGGCGTTCCAGCGCCGCGTAGGTCATGCCGAGGTGATATTGCACCAGGGCGCTTTCGGGCAGTCCGGCGGCGGCCGGTTCGAGATGTTCGAGCGCTTCGGCATAGCGGCCGCGGCGATAGGCAATCCAGCCGTAGGTGTCCTGGAAGGCCGGCATGTCGAGCCCGCGCAGGCGCTGTGCCACCGCATGGGCGCGTTCGAGGCTTTCATCATCGTCGCGATGGATCGACAGGAGGCTCGCAAGGTTGTTGGCGATCAGCGTGTTGTTGCGATTGGCCTCGTAGAGGCGTTCGTAGATGGCGATCGCCCCCTCGAAATCGCCGGCGCGCTCCATCTCGCCGGCGCGCAGCCAGTTCAGGAAGACCGACTCCGGCATGCGGTCGAGCGCGGCCTGCAGGGTCGCGCTGGCGGCCTCGGCATCGCCGGACTGCACATCGAGTTGGTAGAGCGCGCGCACCGGCGCCTCGTCGGTCGGGTACTCGGCGATCAGCGCGACATAGGTCGCACGGGCATCGTCCAGCCGTCCCTGCGCCGTCTGCAGCCCCGCCATCAGGAAGCGCAGCGACGGATTGGACGGATCCTCGGCCAGCCGCGCCGTCAGATATTCCTCGGCCTCGGCCATGCGGCCGGCCTGCAGGTGGCCCTGTACGACCAGCGCGGCGGCGCGGACATCGGCCTCGCCGCTCTGGATCAGTCCCTCCAGGAAGGCGATGCTTTCCTCGGTGCGGCCCTGGGCGACCAGGAAACGGTTGCGCAATTCGTTCGCGGCGGCGCGGGCCTCGGTCGTGCCCAGCTGCTGCAACGCGGCGATCATCGATTCCGCGCGTTCCCATTCCTGCAGCGCCAGATGGACCTGGCCCAGAACCAGCATCAGGTCGGCGTTCTGCGGATTGAGGCGCAGCGATTCCTGCAAGGCGGCGCGGGCGGTGGTCAGACGCTCTTCCGACACCAGGTAGCGCGCGTAGCGCAGCGCTTGCTCCGGCGCCTGTCCAGAAGCCTCCATCGCCAGCGCCAGCCGGTCGCCCATCAGTTGCCGATCGCCCATCCGCTCATGGGCTTGGGCCAGCAGGGTCAGCGCGCCCACATCGCGCGGCGCCCGGTCGAGCGCCCGGCGCAGAAGCGCGATGGCTTCCTCGGGGCGGTCGGCCCCGATCTGCCAGCCCGCCTGCATCTTCAGCGCCTCGACATGGCTGCCGTCCTCGGCAAGGATCGTCTCGATCTGCGCGCGGGCGCCGACGCTGTTGCCCTGCGCCTGGTAGACCCGCGCCAGAACCAGGCGGATATCGCGCAGCCGATCCGAAGCGGTGCCACCCTCGACCAGTGCCTCAAGCTCGGCCACGCCCTCGTTGACGCGCCCTTCCTCGATGTTCAGAACCGCCCGCGTGGCGCGGAAGGTCTCGGGATGGTTGCCCTCCGCGATCAGCCGGTCCAGTTCGGCAAAGGCCGCGTCGCTGCCTTGGGTCTGGCGCAGGAACCGTACTACCGCCACCGCCTGATCGGGGGTCTCGGCGCCCTCGGCAAGCTGGCGCAGGAAGGCTTCGGCGCCTTCCAGGTTCTCGGTCGAGATGTACCACTGGATAAGCCCGCTGCGCAGCGCCTCGTTCTCGGGGAAGCGGCGATACATCTCTTCGAACTGCTCGGTCGCGGCAGGCACGTCGCCCCGCGCGATCAGAAGGCGCAGCTTGACCTCCTGGTATTCCAGGTTGTCCGGGTCCTCGGCCAGCGCCGCCTCCAGTTCGGGCATGGCCGCCTGCGGGTCCTCGCCGGCGAGAAGCTCGTTGATTACCACCCGGCGGGCGATGATCCGGGCGCTATCCGAGACCGTCTCGTCGCCCAGCGTGGCTTGTGCCAGCTGCACCGCCTCCGTCCGCCGGGTGCCGTCCTCGGCGACAAGCGCCTCGCGGTATTCGAGCGTGGTAAGCATCGCTTGGACCAGAGAGTCCTCGGGCGCCAGGGCCTGCGCCTGAGTGATGTGGCGCTCGGCCTCTTCCCAATCGCCCGAAGCCAGCGCCATCTCGCCAAGCGCAAGGCGGCCGTCCAGATCCTCGGGGTATTGTTCGACGAGGCGCAGGTAGTGCCCGTAGGCGTCGCGCAGATTGCCGCGCTCGCGCATCAGGCGCGCATAGGCGGCGCGGGCCTCTCGGTGCTGACCGTCAAGGTTGAAGACGTTGCGGAACTCCACCAACGCGCGGTCGATGTCGCCATCTTCGACCAGCGCCATGCCGGACTGGTAATGCGCTTCGGCCCGTTCCGCCGCGCTGTCGCATTGACCGAGGATGAGAGGCAGCGCGACAAGACCGGCAATGAGGGCGGGAGAACGCAATATCATGGTCAATCCACTCAGAAATCCGGGGGCGGAGCACCGTAGCGATGCGCTAACCCGGCAAGGTTACGATGCCATGAAGTCTATGCCAGCTTGCGCCCCGATGCGAGGGGGGAAGCGGCTCACGTCTGCGCGCTTAGCGCTTACCCGGAGGGCCTGACCGTCGCCAACGGAGCCGGTATCCGCTTTTCCCGGTTCAACTCATGCTGAATAAGTGGGAAAATACGCTTTCGGTAATGGCATGGTGACCATCCTGACGCTAAAGGGGGCATGAGTTTGAGAAATTGCGCCAGGGGCGACGCCCTGTGGACGGGACCCTGTCCATACCGGCAAACAGTGTCATGATGCGACCGGCCGGGTCGAATGGAGAACCTGCATGAGCTTCGACATCAAGTATTACCTGTCGATCTTCTGGCGGCGGTTTCCTTATTTCCTGATCGTCGCCACGCTGATCGGCGCGATCGGCGTCTCTGTCGCTTCGGTCCTGCCACCCAGCTACCGGGCCGAGGCACTGCTCCTGGTCGAAAGCCCGCAGATCCCGACCAACCTTGCGGTCTCGACCGTGCAGACCGATGCCGCGACCGAAGTAGCGATCATCGAGCAGCGGCTGATGACGCGCGCCAACCTGATCGACACAGCCAACCGGCTGGGCCTTTACAGTGATGCACCCGGGGTGTCGCCCGACCAGGTGGTCGCCGACATGCGCCGGCGCATCCAGATCCGCTCGGCGGGTCTGGGAAGGCGCTCGACGGCGGCGCCGACCGTGCGCGTGAGCTTCCAGAGCCGCGATCCGCAGATGTCGGCCCGGGTCGTCAACGAATTCGTCGGCATGATCGAGCGCGAGAATGTCGACATGCGCCGCGGCGTGGCCAGCGAAACGCTGCGCTTCTTCCGCGAGGAGGCGAACCGGCTGAGCGAGGAAATCAGCATCCGTCGCGCGCGGGTGCTGGATTTCCGGGTAGAGAACCGCGAGACCCTGCCCGAGAGCCTCGATTTCCGGCGCTCCCAGCAGGGTCGACTGGAAGATCAGTTGCGCCAGCTGTCGCGCGAGGACACCCAGCTTGAGCAGCGCCGCACCGAACTTGTCGCACTGTTCCAGAGCACCGGCCGGCTGAGCACCGAACCGAGCGCGCCCGAGCGCGAGCTGGCTCAGGCCCGCGAACAGCTTGCCAGCGCGCTGCGCCTCTATTCGGCGCAGAACCCACGGGTGCGCGTGATCCAGGCCCGCGTTTCCGAACTGGAAAACATGGTAGAGGAACAGACGGGCACGCGCGGCGAGGCCGCTTCGGCCGAGTTCGAGCAACTGCTCGCCTCAATCGACGATTCTCGCGCCGCGCTGGACGAGGAGCGCGCCCGCATCGAGGCCGAAATCCTGGCGCTGCAGGAAACGATCGACGCCACCGCCACGACCGGGCTCCGCCTGGCCGAACTGGAGCGCGAGCTTTCGGCGATCGAGGCGCAGCATCGCAACGCCGTCGACCGGCTGACCCAGGCGCAGATGGGCGAGCGGATCGAACTCATGTCCCGTGGCCAGCGGATCACGGTGCTGGAACAGGCCTCGGTGCCCAATGCGCCCACCAGTCCCAACCGCCCGGTGATCGCCGCCGCCGGCGTCGGCGGGGGCATGGCGGCCGGACTGGCGCTGGTGGCGCTGCTGGAGTTGCTCAATCGCTCGATCCGCCGCCCCGGCGAGATCACCCGGCGGATGGGCATCACGCCCCTGGCCACCCTGCCCTACGTGCGCTCGCGCAAGCAGCAGATGGCACGCCGGGCTATCATCGGGGTGGCGCTGTTTGTCACGCTGGTCGGGGTGCCGGTCGCACTCTGGGCGGTTCATAATTTCTACCTGCCGCTCGATCTGCTGATCGACCGGCTTTTTGATCGGCTGGGCATCAATCGCATGTTGCAGAACTTCATGTGAATGTTGTCCCGCCGCGGTCTGGTGCGGCCTGAATTGGCGGGTATTCGAGAGGACGGGTTATGGAACGGATCCAGATGGCGCTGGAAAAGGCGCGGGCAAAGCGGACCGGCTCGGCGGGAACCAAGCCCGCGGCCCACGATCCCGCGGAGCCGGCGGGTCCGACCGCGGCGAATGCGGATGCACCGGCCCCCGCCGCACCGAGCCAGACGGCAGCAACCCCGGCTCGAACCCCCCCCGCCCCGCCGGACGCCCCCCGCCCCGCCGCCAGTTCTGCTAACGTAGCTGAAATCGCACCCGAGATCCGCGCGCGCTGGGAAGCCCTGCCCGCCTTCACGCCCAAACCCGCGCTGATGGCCAGCAACCGGATCATCGGCTATGCCGGCGGCCGTGACGCCGGACCGGTCGACATGATGCGCACGCGCATCCTGCAGGAGATGCGCAAGAACGGCTGGCGCCGGCTGGCTGTCACCTCGCCCAATCCCGGTTGTGGCAAGACCACGACCTGCCTCAACCTCGCCTTCAGCCTGGGCCGGCAGGCCAACCAGCGCACGGTTCTCGCCGACCTCGACATGCGACGGCCCGGCCTGGCGCGGATGCTCGGGCTGCAGCCGCCACACCGCTTCGCGCAGGTGATCGCCGGCAAGGCCCCGGCGCGGGATCACATGGCGCGCTACGGCACGAACCTGGCCTTCGGCACCCTGGACGCCCCCGCGCGCAACCCGGCCGAGTTGTTGCAGGGCGCCGAGATCGGCCCCGCGCTGGCACAGATCGAGACCGACTACGCGGTCACGATGATGGTCTTCGACATGCCGCCGATGATGATGAGCGACGACATGATGGCCTTCGCCCCGCATGTCGACTGCGTCCTGCTGCTCGCCGGCGCCGAAACCACCGCGCTCGACGACCTCGACCGCTGCGAACGCGAACTGGCCGGCGTGACCAATGTCCTGGGCGTGGTGCTGAACAAGTGTCGCTACATGGAGCCCGGCTACGGCTACGGCTACTACTGAGCCGCCGCACCGTTCCTGCGGAAGACTGCTGGGCGCTGAGGTCTTCTACTCGCTCAGGGAGGCCCAGATCCTCATCAAACGGTGGCGCCGCCACTACAACACGGTCAGGCCGCATAGCTCGCTGGGCTATCGGCCACCCGCAACGGAGACCTTCGTCCCGATAGACCAGAGACCGACGATGCACCAACAATCGACCCGCACGGCCTATTCGTCGAAGCACTCCGCCAGCAGCCCGTCGACCATGTCCTGACCCTTGCGCCGCTGGGCGGCGGCCACCGCCTTGCCTTGGTAGTAAACCTTGCTGCGCTCATCGCGTTGCGCTTCGAGGGCCAGGGCGGCCTCCACGCCCTCGGGGCCGAGCTGGCCCAGCTCGGTATGCACGCGGCTGCGCGAGACATGCGCGCCGGTCCCAAAATGCGCGCGCCAGACCTTGGAGGGGTAGGTTCGGGCGAGGATGCGGCCGTCCACGTCACGGAAGAGCGGCAATTCCTCGTTCATGGCCCGTTGCCGCATCTCGTCGAGCCAGGCCGGATCGAGGCCACGCAGCACCAGCGCATCGAGAAACGGCGTCAGCACCCTGTGCAGGGCGCCCCGCAGCGGCTCATCCTCCTTGGCGGTCTCGATATCGACCCGGTAACGGGTGCCGTCGAACCGGACGTCCCGACCCCAGCAGAGCTGCCCGTCGCGCCGCCGGAGCGGCAGCAGCGTCCAGATGGCGACGACGGCGGCCTCGTTGAGCAGGCGCAGCGCGGTCTGACGCCGTGCCGCCTCGGCGCTCTCTGCCAGAAGGCTCGCGGCCAGCGTCCAGGTGGCCTTGAGGCCGGGCAACTTGTCGAGCCTGGCGAATTTCAGCGGAACCACGGTTCCCAGTTGCCGGCGCAGCACGTTCTCATGGGTGCGCAAGTCGGCCAGTATCGCCGGATCGAGCCCGAGCGCCGCGCCGAACTGCTGCAAACGCATCACGGCGGTATGCCGTGTCGCGGGCCGGTTGCCCTGGTCACGGTATTTTGGCGCCTCGCGCGCCGCCGCATGGGCCGCGCGCGAGGCTTCGAACCGGCGCACGCCCTCTACGGAAATCTCGACCGGGGCGCCTGCGTCGAGCTGCACCTTCGCATACTCGCGCAGCACGTCCTCCATGCTGTCGACGAGAGAGGCCGGCGGCACAGCAACATGCAACGGCAGGGCGCCGAGGCGCATGTTGCGCAGCAGCGATTGCCACGCGTCGGGAAGCTCGGAGACATCGACACGCCGCACCGCCGCGGCGCGCAGGTTCCGTTTGCCGCAGACCGGGCGCGCGGGGGTCTTCGTCTTGATCGCCGCCGCCAGGACCACGTGCACCGCCGGATTGCCCGGCAGCAGGCGGTCGAGCGCGGATTTGAGACCGCGCAGACGCCGGCTTGAGCCGGTATCGGCGGTGAACGCCAGGTAATCCGCCTCGGTGGGCACGGTCACGCCCCGTTCCTCGGCGAGGGCGAGGAACCGCGCCAGCAGACGCAACTCCTCCAGCGGTACCTCCGCAAAGGCCGGCAGGTTGCGATAGGGCGCCAGCAGCGTATAATTGCGCAGCGCCTCACGGTTCCGCCAGTCGCAGGCCCGGCTGCGCGGGCGTTTCGCGCGGATCGCCGCGCGGACCGTGTCGCACACGGGCGTGCCTGCCGGCAGCAGCCGGTCGAACGCGACGCGCAGGTCGTCGAGCCGCCGCGTCGAGCTGCCTTCCCCGGCGAAGGCCAGAAAGTCGCCGACCGCCGGCACGGTGACACCGCGCACCTCGGCGAAGGTGAAGAAGCGGTCCAGCGTGCGGAGTTCGCGCAGATTGACCTGCGCCATCCCCGGCATCTCCCGGAACGCGTCGAAGTGGCCCGCCGCGAGGATGTCCTCGCGGCCTCTCGTGTCATAGGTCATCTCACTCCTCCATCAGCCCGACGAGCAGGTCCTGGCCGCGCTCGACGAGCTTCATCGAATTCAGCCAGCCATAGAACTGGCGCAGGGTCCCCGGCGTGTCGTCGATCCGCTTTGCGATCACGTCGACCTCAGTCGGGTGCCTGTCGAGGAGCAGCGAGGTCTGCCCGTGGCGCATCTGATGCGGCGTCATCGGGAGATCCACCACCGTCCGCATCAGCCCGGCGAATTCAGCCCCGAAATAGTCGGCATTGAGATGCGCGCCCGGCGTCGTCACCGCCGGGAACAGGAACGGGTTCGCCGCGGCATGCGGAAACAGCGGGCGGACCGCTTGCAGGTACCAGCGGATCGTGTCGTGACAGCCGAACCTGTTGGGCTTGATCGGGAACGCGATCTCGACCTTGTTCTTGGTAAGCTCCGCCGGGATGAGCACCTGGATCGCCTTCTTGCCCTTCGCGGGAACCCGGATCTGCGCATCCTCGCCGTCGCAGGTCAGGCACATGGCGTTCTCGACGCGGATCGGCGCACCGCCGATCTCGATCGCCGCGAAAGCGGCCGCGGTCCCGAGCATCCGCACGCGCACGATCTCGTGCGCCGTCGGCTTACGGTTTTCCGCGGCGGCCTGTGCCAGGATCGCCTCCGCGGCCTCGCGCAGCACCTTGAACGAGCCGAGAAACCGCCCGCGGATGGCCGGTGTTGCAACAACTTCCTCGCAGAACTTGCGGTTCTTCGGTGTCATGCATTTGTCGGCCTTCCTGCCCGCGCGCGCGACGGCGTTGTTGGACAGAACCAGGTCCAGCATGTGCGTGTTGATGCCGAGATGAGCGCGCACCTGATTCAGTGCCTTCAGGTATTTGCGCGCCGTGCGCGGCTCGAGGCGGCCGTCCTTTTTCGAACGCGTGCGCCGGGCAAACATCTCCCCTGCGATGGCACAGAGGATCTCGTCCTCGGCGAGAACGGCCTTGAGTTCCGCCTGGTCCGGGCGGATCTGGCCAAGCTCGAGACCTATCCGTAGGGCGGTGCGGAACGCCGATCGCATGACATGGGCGTGTTTGGCGTGATCGTCTGCGAAGACCTTGTCGACCGGATCCCAATTGGATTTCGTGACCTCCTCGATCCACGCCAGGAACTGCGCCTCCCAGTCCGGGTTCAGTGCCGCCAGCAGCGGGACGCGGCGCACGGCGGACAATCCGATCGGTCGCGCTGGCAGCAACGGCAGGAGCTGCGGAAAGTCCCGCAGCTCGTCGAGCCGCCGGAGCGCACGGTGGTTCGCGTCCCGCTTGTTGCCGCGGAAATCGGCGTCGATCCGCTGTGCCTTGACCAGCGTCAGGTCGCGCGGCTGCCAGCCGTAGGACCGGGCCACGAGCGCGAAGGTCTTGAGCGCCGCGAGCTTCATCGGGTGCCAGTCGGCGTTCTTGCCGACGCGCCCTTCCGTCAGCGGCTTGATCGCGGCGAGGAGCTGCGTCCAGTCATCCTGCTGCGCCCGCAGCGCGGCCTGCGCCGCGTGCACGCCCAGGAACTCCCGTAGGGGGGCCTGGAGCCGGCGCCGAAAGAGGTTGTAGGCGGCATTCGTGGTCCAGTGGCTGGCGTCATAGCCGTCGAGCGGAAACCGCTCCTCGACGAGGGACAGCTCGGCCAGGATCGCGGCGAGCGGCCGGTTGATGATGCGTCCCGCCTCATCGATCGCGCCGAGATATCGGGCACGGACCGACGGCTTGAGATCGGTGCGCGCCGCCACATGGGCGCGGAGCTCGGCGAGTGTCGGGCCGGGCTGACCCGACATCACGGGTGCGGGGCCGGCGGCGGCGATGGCCAGGGCGGAGGTTTGGGGGCGGCCGGTCAGATCAAGCATGGGATTTCCTTTCCTGTTGTGCTTGCGTCGAATTCGAGAGAGGGGGTGGGTCGCTTGCGCGCGCTTCCGGTCGCCAAAGCGCGCCCGGGACACACACGCCGTCGAGGTTGCCGCCCGTGAAACCGGCCGGACGTTCGTATCCCGGTCGCTTACGCGTGGGTCCGGTCGCTTGGGCGTGCAGCGCCGTGTCCCAGCCGCGGAAAGGCATCGATTCAGACCTCATGGCGTGGGGGTGAGGGCGCCGAAGACCGGCGCGGGTCTGGCGTATCGGGGAAGCTCATTACCGGTATGCCACGCGAGCACCTCGGCCCGGCGCCAGCGCTTGGCGCGGGCTCCCTTGCGACCGTTCGAGAGGTCGATGGAGGCGGGGAAAGACGACGCGCCAGCCGGCACCTTGCCTTTCTCCCAGCGGTAGACGATCGACGGATCAGCGACGCCGACGAGGTCGGCGACGCCCCGCGCCGTGAGCAGCGGCGCGGTCAGCTCGGCGTGGTGCGCGTGGTCCTGTTCGGCGGCGAGACCGAGCGCGCGCCAGACCACCGGCCAGCGCGTGGTACCGCCGCGCAGGGTGATCTTGAGATGGCGCAGGACACGGGCCAGCGGCCGAGTGTCCTCGGTCTCCGGCAGAGCGAAGAAGGCGATGAGATCGGTGCGGGTTAGGGGCTTGTCGAGCATGGCCCGACCGAATTAGGCCCCGTTTCAGAGATCCAAAAAATGGTTCCCGGAATTTTGGGTAACGGATCAGATGGCGTGTTTGCGCGGGCATCTATCCGGGTGAAAATCGGCTCCGAGGCGGCTTTTCCGGGTGCGTGAGAACGGACCTATCTGCTGATCAACGCGGTTCATTCCGATCCGCGCTGATCAGCAGAACAAGGACCTGCCCATGCTCGATAGACCCATAATCTCTACTTCCGACTGCCAACCCGTCTGGAACAGCCGTTTCAGGCAAACCGAAACATGGACGTTCGAGTGTGACGCTGCAAACCTGCGGTTCGACATCACCCGCGTCAACGGTGTCACGAATGCCCAGAGCATCCATGTCTGGACCGTCCACGGGGGCATGCAATACATCAAGAGCGTCGGGGAGCGCCGATGGACCGTCGGCATGGCGACCGGGCGTCTTCCCCTGGAACCTCCTTCGGAAGCCCGCGCACGAACCTTCGCCGGTGCCGCTCTCGCCGCGTTCGATGCGGTCTGGGAAAATCTTCCCGCGGACCACCTTCCGGGCTACGCGCTCGCCAACCTCGAAAGCGAAGACCGTGACCTCGTGCACAGTGTATTTCCCGAGGCCTTCGCGGCCAGCGAGGTGGTCTGTGCAAACTTTGGTGAGGGCTTGCTCGCCCTTGCCCGCGAAATCGTCGCCGGGCGGGATTTCGAGATCCGCCAGCGGGAGGAGGCTGAGTGGCACAGACGGGTCAAGAAACAGTTCAAGCAGTTGCCGAACGGGACCGTCCTGGTGCATCGCGACCACGCCGCGATGATTGGCGTCATCTCGAACGCGCCCGGGCGACGGACGAAGCGCAGCCTCAAGGTGTATTGGGGAACCGCCTGCATCGGGCGGAAGGACCTCACCAAGGCATTACGCACCAGTTACCGATTGATGACCCCGGAGCAGGTGGCAAAGCTCCCGCGATCCGTATTTTCGTCCCATGAGATTCTCGTGGCGGTGGGGCACGCAGGCAGGCTCGCGGCGCATTGCCCGGACCTTGCCTGATCGTAGAGAAGACATCCGCTCTGCCAAGAGCGACACATGCATGAGACCGCGGTTTTCAGCCCGCGGTCTCATTCGTTTTGCTGGCACCCGCGCCTCAAGCCCTCAGGATGGGCTGCGACAGTCCTGCGTTGCATCAGCCGGCGCTGTGGCCGCTATCGCGGATTGCGCGGCAGGCCTATACGGGCGTTAATCGTCTCGTCGCGCTCGATGAAGTCCTGCAGTCGGTCGGCATGCCAAAGGCAGGACTCCGCGACGGCACTCTGCGGATCGAGCGCGGCCAGAGATACGGGATGGGGGCCGAAAGGGCCGTCGAGATGTTCGAGCGTCAGAAACTCGAACAGGCCTGCGAGCCGAGTTGCGAACGAACTTTGCCAGGTTGTGGCGGAACGGATCGCAGCGCTGAGTTCACCCGCCTGCTTAGCCGCCGGCGCACCCGCGACCGCGTGCAGGGCATCGATCAGCGTGGAACCATGCTGGTCGAAGAACAGGCGGCAATTCGCGAGCAGCGCCGCGCGCCGGATCAGGAGCGAAGTGGCCGAGGCCTCATGGGAGAGACCCAGGCTCGGCGGTGTCTCGCCCGCGCGGGCATCGCCGTCGGTGTCGTGGTCGTCAGGGATTGTCATGTTGTCGCTTTCCTTTGCGTGAGGTCTCGGGGCAACGATCGCCGCCCAAGAAGAATGTGGTTTTGGGCCGGGTCGTCTGGAAACGCCGACAGGATATTTTCTGGCTCTGCCGGCATTTTTCGGGAGGAGCGGACCGGCTCCTTGTCGCCAGGGACGGAAAGAACCGGGCGTCGCGCGCCACGTCAGGCATGCGCGGATCCAGCGCGACAGCTGCAGCAATGTCCGGGGCCCTGTTTCTATTGCTGATCGCTACTCCGGCGTTCGCGTAAAAAACCTCTGCGTCGCCGCGGCGGCGTCTTTCCGGTTCACCTCGAGGCAGGTTTCCTGGTCGACGAGCAGAATCTTCCGCACCGTGCAATTCGGCATTGGCGCGGTCAGCGCCTCCCAGCTCCAGCGAGAATGCTGGTGGCGGAGACGAATGGTGGCCGTGTCCACGCCACGCCGCGTTCCCCGGCATTCCAGCAGCACCACGCAGCCAGACTGAAACCTTGCGGCGGACTTTTGCAGCGCATGCACGACATCTGCCCGCATGCGGTGCCATTCTGGCGCGCGGCCGAGCGAGGCTGCATATCCATCAAGCGACAGCGAAACCTCCGGCCGCCTCATCGCGCGCACGATTCCGAGCTCGCCATAGACCATGAGGTCAAGGGGCGCCCGGAAACCGGCGAGATCGCGGATGTTGAAATAGCCGTAGGGCTCGGTGCCGAAGAGGCGTTCGAAGAGATCGTTGCGCAGTCGCCAAGAGAGCCAATGATGGTCATGGACAAAGCCGATCCAGTCGAAAAGTTGAGCGACGCGCAGTTCCTCGATGCCATCCTCGAGGGCCCGATTTCCGTTCGAGCGCTCGAGGCCGAGGTGCCGACGGAAGACAAGGCATCCCTGCCCATCGCCCGCCTCGGGCTGGTCGACCGTCAGCCGGTGCCAGTCGGGCACCTGTCGGCAAATCGCATGAGCGATGAGATGCAAGAGCCGCAGGCCCTGGAGTCCGAGCCCGCGGCTCTGAACAATATCGAGGAAAGGCTGCGAGAGCCGGTAGAGCCCGTCGCGCGGGCGATCGGGGGCGGGTGTGAGGGTCTTGGCAATATGCATCATGAGGCTCCTTTGGATGGGAGGAGAATGATGGTGTTGACCGCGCCGCTGCGGAAATCGGATGGCTTTCAGGAACCCCGCTTACGGGCGGGGCCGCTCCGGATGTCAGCCACGGGACCCCGATCAGATACGGTGATCTCCCGGCGATCCCGGTGATTTGCCCGCGGTTCTGCGGGACCGGTCCCAACACGGGATTGATCTGAAATGGAAATAGCACCGCGGAATCCCTGAAACTCAGAACCCCCAGAAAAAGGAAATATTGGGGGCTCGCGAGCGCCGCGACCGGCCGGGCCTCTTCCGTTCCCTGTCAGGCGATCAGGGCGAAGGTTAGACATTTCCGCCGAAGCCGCCGCATCCCGGATTTTTTTGGCCACCTCAATCGACCCACGTCCTTCGGATAAATCACCGAAGGACCTCCTGTGCAATTTTCCCCCGTATCCGCCGGCGCTTTCGGCACCATTCCGGTCTGGCCCGCCGCGGCCGACTTGCCCGGCGTTTCCGCGGCTCTCGCCACCGCCCGCGTCCTCGTCAAGGATATCGACGCCCCGAGCGCAGTCACGACGGCGCGCGGTGTCCTGGTGGCCGCCATTGGCGCCTTTTGGACCGTCCTCTCTCCCGGCTCGAAACCGAGAGAGCCGATCTGGAAGGACGAGATCGTGTCGGTATCCCCGGACCTCATCGCGATCGCAGACCGAATTGGAACCGCCGCAGCGGGCCTCTGCCTGGAGGTGGCCTGCGACCTGCTCGGCAGGCTCTATTGCTCCCTTCTGCCCCGTAGCCTGCGGGCGAACCAGGGCAGCTACTACACACCGCCGGCACTTGCGGTGCTGTTGCTGCAACGGGCGACCGAGGCCGGCACGGACTGGCGTAGTTGCCGCGTCCTCGATCCCGCCTGCGGCGGTGGTGCGCTCCTGCTGCCAGCCCTGCGGCGCCTTCTCGCGGCAATCGGCGATTGCGGTCCAGTAGTGGTGCTGGCAGAGGTTGCGGATCGGCTCCGGGGCACCGATCTCGACCCGGCCGCCGCCTGGCTTGCCCAAGTCATGATCGACGCGGCGCTTCTGCCCTGGACCTCGCAAATTGGCCTTGGGGCGCCGCGCATCGTGCAGGTGGCGGACAGCCTCGACACGCGCCAGATGGCCGCCTTCGACCTGATCGTCGGTAATCCGCCCTACGGTACTATCGCACTTTCGGGCGAGCAGAAGGCGCGCTTTGCGCGCAGTACCCATGGCCGTGCCAACTTGTACGGCCTGTTCCTCGACCGGGCCCTCGACCTCGTTCTCCCCGGCGGCGTCATCGCCTATCTGACTCCGACGAGTTGCCTCGGCGGCGAGTACTACAAGAACCTGCGTGCGCTGCTTGCGCGCGAGGCGCCTCCGAACACGATCGACTTCATCGTCCAGCGCGGCGGTGTCTTTGATGCGTGCCAGGAGACGATGCTCACGACCTGGTGGCGGGGCGCATCGCCCGGTCCGATCCGGGTTTCGGAGATCCGCGTCAAGGGGCAGCAGACCGCGATCCGGCCACTGGGCCTGGGCCAGCTTCCCTGCGATCCGGCCGCCCCGTGGCCCTTGCCGCGCCGGGTGGCGCATGCGCTCGTCGCGCCAGCGTTGCATCGCGCGCCGCACCGGCTGGAGGATTGGGGCTACCGGGTGCGGACGGGTCCGGTCGATGCCAGCCGACACAAGGGCAGCGTCGCCGCCGAGCCAGCGCCGGGATATGTGCCGTTGATTTGGGCCGAGGCTGTCCGGCCGGCAGGTCTCGTCTGGCCGGGATCACCACGGCGTCAGGCCGCCTGGTTCGATGCGCGCGGCAACGAGCGGCTTCTCGTCCGGACGCCGGCCCTGCTGCTGCAGCGTACCACCGCGCCCGAGCAGCCGCGGCGCTTGGTTGCGGCACCCCTCACTGCGGCTCTTCTTCGGGAACACGGCGCCACGGCCATCGAGAACCATGTGAATCTTGTCGAGCCAATCGCGGCGACGCCGCCGGTTTCGCTGGAAGCGCTGGCAGCTTTTCTGGGCAGCGCTGCGGCGGACACGGCGTTCCGCTGCTTGAGCGGCAGCGTTGCCGTGTCAGCGTACGAGCTACGGGCGCTTCCGCTGCCACGCGCGGCGGAAATGGGACCGCTGTCGCGCATGCTATTGGCCGACACCGGGACGGTCGAGGTGGAGGCAGAGTGCCGACGCCTCTATCGCAACTGCACTGGCAGCTGATCCAAGCAGGTCAGCGGGGCCTCGGCGGTTCCACCTCTGGCCCGGCCACATCAGCATGAACGCATTCCCGATCGCTTTTTTGCGCTCGCCAAGCGACACCATATCCAGATTCCCAGTCGGAGGACGGGCATGTGAGCCACCGCACAGGCGGCTGAGAGCAAGGCAACGGAGTATCCGTCACCGAACCCGGCATCGCAAAGATGCATCAAACAGGTCCCTGCAGTCGCGGGGATGATCGAACCGACTGGCATCCTGCATTCGCGGGGGGTATTGAGGCGCTCCGGTCCGATTACGGAACCGGAACGCCTCAAGACGTTCGGATTTTCCTTATGATCATGCAGGTCTCCTGTCTTGTTGGGTAGGAAAAGCCCGGCCTCCAGCCGGGCGCCGCAGGTGGCCGCGGCGGAAGCGCCGCGGGTTCACTTGACGAATGCGGTCAAGGCGCGGACGGTAGCTATCGCCAAGCCGGCCGAGGACGGCCGTGCCATCGCGGCACTCGACGAAGCGGTCGCAGCAAAGGGGCACTTGGACGCGGCGCGCGCCGACGAACCGTGTCGGCCGGTTCAGCGAGGCCTCGTCGCAGTCGGCGCGCCCAGTGACGTGCAGTTCATGGCCTCGGTTCGGACCCGTCCAGCGGGACGTGCCGTAGACGACGACAGCATTGCCGGCGATCCGGTCGACATCGACGACGAGGCAGGGGCGTGGCTTCTCTGCCAGAGGCTCGTCAAGGCAGGGAAATCTAAACGCAACGATGTCGCCGGCCGCGAGCGTGTCGCGCCAGGTCAGGGGATGGGCGTTCATGTGGGAAACTCCTTGGCCCGCGCCCGGCGGTGCCGGAACGCGGGTGTCAGTCTGGGAATGCGCTCAGGCCGAGCGCAGCGGCCGCCGGACGGGAAGGCGCGGCAGGCGCATGGCGTGGGCGGAGATGGCGTCGCTGCGCGCGATCAGTGCCTCCAGGCGTTCGACATGCCAGCAGCAATCGGTCACGCGCGCGGGATCGGGGTCGAGCACCTCGGTGGGCACCGGATAGGGGGAGTCAGGATCATCGAGATGATCGAGACGCAGCAGCCCACACAGCGTGCACAGCCGTCGCGCGAAGGCCGCATGCCAGCGGTCAGCCGCGGCGATATCGCTACAAAGCTGATGCGCCAGGCGCGTGCCGGTGTCGCCTGCGGTGAAACCCGCCACTTCGATCAGCGAGGCCTTGTGGGCTTGAAGGTAGTTCTGGCATGTGTCGAGCAACTCGGCATGCGCCTGCGCAAGCGTGGTGGGGTATTGGATAAGAGAGGCAGTCGTTGGCATCGTTTTCTATCCCTTTTGCGGTTGATCCGACCTGCCCCTCTCCTTCCCCTTTCTCGGGCCGCGGAGGTTCGGGCGTGTCAAACCGACCACGCCCGGACCAGCCGCCGGCCCCCTTGCCAAGCTTCGGCGATATGCCTCCGACGTTTTTCCTGATTACAAGCAACCGCTAAACACTATATGATAGCGCAAGGTATTACCTTTGCTCGGAGGTCACATGGCGTCGGCAACATCCATCAAACTGGACGACAACATGAAAGGACGCGTCCAGCATCTCGCTAAAGTTCGTAAACGCACATCCCACTGGATCATGCGTGAAGCCATTGCGCAGTATGTCGAGCGAGAGGAGAAGCGTGAGGTGCTGCGTCTGGATACACTCAAGGCATGGGAAGAGTTTCAGGATGCCAGGCTGCACACGACCGCTGAAAAGGTCGACGAGTGGCTGGCGAGCTGGGGACTTGAGAACGAACTACCTGCCCCTGAATGCCACAAGTAGAATTTGCTCCGGCGGCAATCCGGGACCTGCAACGACTGCGTGATTTCCTGCGCCCAAAGAGCGCCGATGCAGCGCATCGGGCGGGTGAGGCGATCCGGCAGGGCTTGAACCTGCTTGGTACGCATCCCCGCCTCGGACGGGTGGTCGACGATCTGCCCGAAGAGTTTCGGGAATGGCTCATCGACTTCGGCGACAGCGGCTATGTCGTTCGATACCACCTTGACGATGATACCGTGACAATCCTCGCAATCCGGCACCAGAAAGAGGCCGGATATCACTAAGGTGTTGCTTCAGAAAAAGCGCCCCCGCAGAAATCTGCAAAGGTGATTATCCATTTGAAAGCACATCCCGCTTCGCTTCTGGCCGTTTGGCACCTGCACGTCCGGACATAAACGGTCGTTTTTGTTCCTCCGGTGACGGCAGACGATCCGTCAATCGCTTGACGCAGACAAAAATCCCTCCCAAAACCGTTGTGCTTTTGGGAGGGTTTTGGCCATGATCCTGGGCTATGCGCGCGTCTCGACCTTGGAACAGAGCCTCGACAGCCAGCGCGATGCGCTGACCGCCGCCGGGGCGGAGCGTATCTTCGCCGACACAATCACCGGCACTGCCCGCAACCGCCCCGAACTCGACCGGCTGCTGGAGCAACTGCGTCCTGGCGATGTGGTCGTGGTGACCAAATACGATCGCCTTGCGCGCAGCCTGAAAGATCTCCTGGAAATCGTCGAGCACATCAAGAAGCACGGAGCGGGGTTCCGCTCGCTGGCCGAGGATATCGACACCACCACCCCGGCCGGGCGGCTGGTCTTCCACGTCTTCGCCTCCATCGCCCAGTTCGAGCGTGAGCGCATCGCCGAGCGCACGCGCGAGGGGTTGGAAGCCGCGCGAAAGCGGGGCCGGGTCGGCGGACGGCCGCGCGCGCTGACGCCGGCACAGGTGACCGAGGTGCGCCGCATGCGCGACGAAGAGATGCGACCGCTTCCCGAGATTGCCGCGCTTTTCAAGGTCAGCACGAAGACCGTCAGAAGAGTGACGTGATCGGCGCAATCTCGTCGCCGGACCCCCTCGGTTCCGGATCGATCCGATCCGACGGCTGGCCCGCGGCCCGCGCGACCTTCGCCGTCCGCCTTGCAACTTCAGCGGTTTCGATGGCGCAAAAAGCGGGTTTCCGCGCAACGTCGCAACTGTGGCGGGAACTGAAGGAACGGCCTCTCCTTCCTGCTGTTGTGTTGCGAAGCCGCCGGACGGCTTCCTGACAACTGAGAGGAAAAGACCATGAAGAAGCATCTTGCAATCGCCGCCAGCGTGATCGCTCTTGCCGGCGCGCCGGCCCTGGCCGACAGCCATGACGCTGCCGAGCATGAGTTCCCGCTGACAATGGCAGACTTCATGATGGCCTATCCGGACGTCACGCCCGAGGAGTTCGAGCAGATCGACACCGATGGCGACGGTCAGGTCTCGGAGGACGAATACAACGAAGCCCGCGAAAGCGGTGTGATCGGCGACGACGAAAGCGAAGGCTGATCACCACACGGTTGCCCGCGCGTCGGGCACCACAGGACGGCGGTGCTCCGGCACCGCCGTTCGTCGTTGCGCCCCGACCCGGCGCAGTGCCCGCCTGAAAGGCCCTCCTTTCCGATCTGGTCCCGCCAAAAGGCGCGAACTACGCTGCAACGCGAATCGCGGCACGAACGCGGAACCGATACAGCAAGGGCCTGATAAGGGACGGGCACCCGGGCGGGCAGGAACCGGATGACAGCGAAAGACGGGCCGGCCTTTCGGCCTTCCTTCCGGCGATGGCCAGTGATCTCGGCCCTGGGTGTCGTCCAGATCCTGGCCTGGGGCAGTTCCTATTATCTGCTGGCGGTGCTGGCCGCCCCGATCGCCCGGGATACCGGCTGGCCGCTGACCTGGATCGTCTTCGGCCTGTCGATCGGGCTGTTCGTGGCGGGCATGGTTTCACCGCGTGTGGGAGAGGCCATTCGCCAGAACGGGGGCCGGCCTGTCCTGGCGCTGTCGGCCCTTCTTCTCTCGGCGGGACTGCTGACCTTGGCCATCGCCCCGGTGCTGCCGGTCTTCGTCGCCGGCTGGGTGCTGATCGGGCTCGGCATGGGCGCGGGGCTTTACGATGCGGCCTTCGCCACCTTGGGCGGCCTTTACGGACGCAGCGCACGGCCGGCGATCACGGTCCTCACGCTCTGGGGAGGGTTCGCCAGCACGGTCTGCTGGCCGCTCTCGGCGTTTCTGGTCGCGCATCTGGGCTGGCGCGGGGCCTGCGCAGGCTATGCCGCGCTTCAACTGGCGGTCAGCCTGCCGCTGATCCTGATGGTCCTGCCCCGAAAGATCGCCACACCGCCTGTAACGCCCGGCGCCATGCCCGCGAATGCACGGCTGGCACCGATGGAGCGGCTGGTCTTCATCCTTCTCATGGCCATCGCGGTGCTGTCCGGGCTGACCGTCACCATCGTCTCGGTCCATCTACTGACCATTCTGCAGGGCCGCGGCCTGTCACTGGCCGAGGCGGTCGCCCTCGGCGCGCTGATCGGCCCGGCGCAGGTGGCGGCACGGCTGCTGGAAATGGCCAGTGGCGGACGGCATCATCCGGTCTGGACCCTGGCCGGCGCCACGGGCCTGGCGGCCGCGGGGCTGGGCATGATGGCGCTGGGGCTGCCCTTCGTCGGCGCAGCGATCTTTCTCTACGGAGCCGGCAACGGCATCTTCTCGATCGCGCGCGGCACGCTGCCGATGGCACTGTTCGGCCCCGACCGCTACGCCCCGATAATGGGGCAGTTGGCGCGCCCTGCACTAATCGCTCAGGCGCTCGCCCCTTCGGTGGGGGCGGTCCTGCTGTCCGTCGGCGGTGCCGACCTGACGCTGGACACCCTGGGCCTGCTCGCCCTGCTCAACGTGGTCCTGACGGCGCTCCTGTGGCAGAGCGCACGCGCCTTGCGCTGAGTGGCAAGCCCGCCCCCCCTGCCCCGCCGCGTCGGCGCGATATCGGTTCGGGGTGTTTCGCGCGCGAAACGCCTGCTTCACCCCAGACGCTTTTCCAGCCAGCCGAGGAAGGCGCGGTCGGGGTTGCGCAGGCGCCGCCGGCCCGAGCGCAGCCAGAACCCCTGCCACTCGGCAACAAGCGCATGCACGTCCCAGCCCGCGGCGCGGGTGCGCGCGCGATCCAGCGTGGCCTCGGCCAGAAGCGGCACGGTGCCCGGCTCGATCACCACGGCGCGCGGGCAGACGCGGAAGATATCGCCCGGCTCCTCGGACAGCGTGTAGTCGGGCAGCGTGTCGGCGACGATCATGTCGCGGATCATCTTGCGAAAAACCCGCCGCGGGCTGGCCGAGCCCGACTTCTTCAGGAGCACCTCGAGCGAGACGCGCCATTCGGGCTGGTGGCCGCAATGCTTGCGCGCCAGTTCGTAGACCCGGCGCTCCAGCGGCTTTCGCAACCGGAAATACTGCCGGCTCAGGGTCAGCACCGACTTCGCCAACACCGCGCGAAAAAGCCATTCCGACAGCTGCACGGTGACCGAGATCATCCGGCCGCCCTTCGACCGGCGGCGGATCTGCCAGGTCTCGATCATGCCGAAGCCTGTCGTCACCTCCTCGCCACCGGTCACCACATTGGTGGTGATGCGCGTGCCCGAGAGCCGCTCAAAGGCCTCGCGCAGGCGAGTGTAGCCATCGCCCGAGGTTTCGCGGTTCGTCGCCACCAGCAGGTCATGGGCCTTCAGGTGCAACACGCGCGCGACGGGCCGGCCGGCGTTCAGCGCCGCCATGAGCTGGCTGATGCAATAGATCAGGATGTCCTTGTCGAAGATCGTCGCCAGCCCCTTGACCGACGGCGTCACGGTGATCGCGACGCCGTTGTGGTCGTAGCGCAAGATGCGCCGGTCGGGCCGGGTGGAGAGCGAGAACATCGGATGCTCCATGCTCGCCAGATCATCCTTGGGCAACGCGCCCAGGATGTCACACAGAAAGAAATCCGCTGTCGGGTGACGGTCGGGCAGAAGCCCCTGCCCCGCTGCTATCGCCTGGCCCATGCCTGCCCTCGTGCCCAAGCCTTGCCGCCCCGTTCCGGGATCTGATCGTGGCTCTCTGGTCTGCTCGCGGGGCGACTTCGGACCGTGAAATCCGGCCACCCTCTATCGTGGTTTCAGTGACACCGAGCCTAAAGTTATCCACAGCCTGCGTCCAGCCTGGAATGACCGAAGGATCGGGGGTTCGGAATCGTTTCTTCGGGGGATCCGATTCACCCTATCGGGGGTTCGGATTCACTGCCCTTCCGACCAGTAGGTTCAACCGCTTGGGAAACAAGCCATATCCAAAGAACCCAGAAGGCTGTAACTAATGAAATAACTGGAAACTAACTGGGAAGAAATCTGCGACACGCCTGACGCACCATCGGTCATACCCTCCCACAGCCTGAAATTGCTGAGAAAAAGCAGTGATGTGCGGAAAATGCTTCCGGGTGCTGCGAATCGTGATATGCTGTGAAAAACACGATACATGACCGGATCGAACGGTCGGGACATCGAGCAACCGGCAAAAAGGGCGGCACCAGAACCGGGCCGCCTAAACACCGGACAGGAGGCGGGCATGGCAGAGGTGCCGTCCTATTTCAACATCGCGCCCGACCAGGCGATGGCCGCGCTTGACGCGCCGACGACCTCGGCCGGCTTTGCAGCCATCGCAGAAGCCTGCGCGCGCGGACGGGCGGACCTAGCCGGCCGGGGGCTGGATGCGCGCGGCGAGCGCGTACTCCGGCGCTTCTCGACCTGGGAAATCACGCGCTACCTGATCCCTGTCGCGCCGGCCCATTTCCGCCGGGTGCTGCGCGCCAACCCCGAGCTGCCGCAAGGCCTGAGCCAGACCGAAGGCGGCGCGAAATGGTTCACCCTCGACGAGGTGCTGCGCCTGCGGGCCCACTTCGCCGCGGAGGGATCGCGCGCCAAGGAGTACCTGCCCTACCGGCCCCAGGGCCTGCCCGCGAAGATCGTGGCGGTCGCCAACTTCAAGGGTGGCGTCGGCAAGACGTCGACCGCGGCGCATCTGGCGATGTCGGCGGCGCTGGATGGCTACCGGGTGCTCGTCGTCGATCTGGACAGCCAGGGGTCGATGACCTCGATCTTCGGGGGGCAGGTCGCCGACGAATGGGGCACGGTCTTTCCGCTGCTGGCCCGCCACTACGCCCGGCATCTGCGCGAGGCCAACCAGGCGCGGCTCGAGCGCGGCGAGAATCCGCAACCGCTGGACGACACGCTGGCCGAAGCGCTGAAGATCACCGCCGGCGATCTGATCCGGCCCACCCACTGGCCGACCATCGACCTGATCGGCGCGCAGCTGAACCTCTACTGGGCCGAATTCCAGATCCCGGTCTGGCGGATGGCGGCGCGCGGCTGGAAACTCTGGGACGCGCTGACCGAGAGCCTGGAGGCCGATGGCGTCCTGGACCGCTACGACGTGATCTTCGTCGACACCCCCCCTGCCCTTGGCTATCTGACGATCAATGGCCTCGCCGCGGCCGACATCCTGCTGGTCCCGTTCGGCGCCTCGTTTCTGGAATTCGACTCGACCGGGCGCTTCTTCGACATGCTGCATTCGACCTTTGCGAGCATCGAGGAGGCCGAAAACATGGCCGCCCGCGCGCTGGGAACCGAAGGCCTGCGGTTCGAGTGGGACGCGGTGCGCGCCGTGCTGACGCGCTACGACGCCAACCAGCAGGGCGAGCTGGCGGCGCTGATCCAGGCCTATCTCGGGCGCACGCTCTCGCCCTCGCGGCAGGAATTCACCGCGCTCATCGGTCAGGCCGGCGAGCAGGTCTCGGGCATCTACGAGGCCGACTACCGCGACTTCAACCGCGACACCTATGCGCGCGGCCGGGAAACCTTTGATGAAACCTATGCTGCTTTCAAGAAGCTGCTGGTCGGCGTCTGGCGGCGCGACGAACTGGCGGCAAGGGCGGCCGCGGAATGAGGAGGTCAGGCATGGACGAAATGGGCGGGAACGGGACGGGCATGTTTCGCGCGCGAAACGGCACGACTGCTTTTAAGGTGGTTTGCCAATGGGACGCGGGTCCCCGGCGCGCGGTGTTTCGCGCGCGAAACGCAGGCAGGGTCTGAGCCATGGCCAAGCGTCGTCGCCTGACCGCCGCGCCCCTGCTCGCCGGATCCCCACCCGCCGAAGCGGCCGCCCCGATCCCCCTGCGCCGTCCGCCGATCGCCGAAGTGGCCGGCGAGGCGGCCGCGACCTCGGCGCTCGCCGACATGGCGCAACGGTTCGAACGCGCGCGGACCGAGGGACGCATGATCCAGTCCCTGCCGCTGGATGCGATCGAGACCGACTGGCTGGTCCGTGACCGGCTGAGGATCGAGGACGAGGGGCAGGCGGCGCTGATCGCCTCGATCCGGGCGCGCGGCCAGCAGGTCCCCGTCGAGGTGGTGGACCTCGGCGACGGGCGCTACGGCCTGATCTCGGGTTGGCGGCGGATCGCGGCGTTGAGATCGCTGCACGAGGAGACCGACGAGGCGCGTTTCGACGCCGCGCTCGCCATCCTGCGTCGGCCCGCCGATGCCCCCGAGGCCTATCTGGCGATGGTCGAGGAGAACGAGATCCGCGCCGGGCTTTCCTATTACGAGCGCGCCCGCATCGTCGCCCGCGCCGTCGAGGCCGGGGTCTTTCCCGGCGACACGGCGGCGCTTCAGGCACTCTTCGCCGCCGCCTCGCGACCCCGCCGGTCCAAGATCGGCTCGTTTCTGCGCATCGTGCGGGAACTGGATGCGGCGCTACGCTTTCCCGCCGCGATCCCCGAGCGGTTGGGGCTGCGGCTGTCGGCCGCGCTGGCCGAGGATCCGGACCTTGGCGCGCGCATCACCGGCGAACTGGGCCAGAACCCGCCCGAAAGCGCCGAGGCGGAACTTGCGCGCCTCTCCCGTCTTGCCGCGCCTGCCCCAAGAACCCCCCCTGGCCAAACCCGGAAGCCGGCGGGGTCCGCGACCGAACCATCGGCGCAAACGCCCATCGTCACCTACGAGCCCGAACGCGGCCGCATAACCCTCACCGGTTCGGGTATCGACGCCGCGCTGGCCCGCCGGCTGCGCACCTGGCTGAGCGACGGGCAGGGCTGACACGCGGACGACGGACGGGCAGGGCGTTTCGCGCGCGAAACGGTTTCGTCGCGGTTCTCGCGTCGTCAGGCGGCGCCGCTATTCGGGGATGAACCGGGGCAGGGCGGGGATGGTCTGGCGCATGAACTCCTGCAGGCGGGCATCGGCCGCGCCCTCGGGTTCGGACGGGTCGATCGGGGTGATGAAGCGCACGATCGCGCCGTCGGTGCGGTCGATCATCAGGCTGTCGTAGACCACGGTCATCTTCGCCACGAAGTCGTTGGTGATGCGCCGCCCGCGCTGTTCGAACCAGTAATAGACCAGCTGTTCTTCCATCCCCTTGCGGATGACCGCGCGGTTGACCGCGAAATCGCCGAAGGGCGTGGCGGACATGTCCAGCGGATGGTTCTCGAAACTGGCGATCTCCCAGCCGCCGGCGGGCAGGCAGACCTCGGGCGAGTGGATGCCCGAGCCGCCGGTCTGTTCGTCGTAATAGGCCACGAAGAGGTTGATCCGCTCGCCGCTTGCGGGGTTGGCGAAATGCATGTCCATGTAGTCGGTCGCCCCGAGCACCCGTTCGATGCCGGGATCGAGGAAGGCCTGCCGCCCGCGCCATTCGCCCACGTCGCGCGGGAAGATCGAGAAGGGGTCGCGGTCGGGGCGGATCGGATCGCTGCCGGTCTCGATCAGCTGGACCGCCGAGGCGCCCATGGTCAGCATAGCGGCCAGCGCCAGCCCCAGCGAGGCCCGGATGCCGAGCCCCCGCGCCGCGATCCCGCCCAGGCCCTGAGTGTCCAGGTCGATCGCGCGGCTGAGCGGCAGCGGGTTTGGAGTCAGCCGTTGCAGCGCGATCGCCACCAGGAACAGGATGCCAATGCAGGTGATGAAGATCACCCAGCCCTCGAAGGCGTGAAGGAAGCCCTCGGCATGTTCGATCCCGTAGGAATTGACGAGGATCGCGATCATCCCGATGCGGAAGGAATTCATCAGCACCGTCAGGGGGGCGGCCAGCAGGAACAGGAAGACCTTGTGCCACATCGGCCCGCGATAGAGGATCGCGAAGAGATAGGTGAACGACAGGATCGGGAAGAGGTATTGCAGCCCGGCGCAGGCCTCGGCCACCTGCAGCTTGTAAACGCCGAGGTCGATGACGTTGCCTTCCAGGAAGACCGGAATGCCCATCAGACGGACGAACAGCACCCCGATCTCGGACGACACGCCCTGCAGGAAGATGATCAGCTTGAAATAGACGAAGGTCGGCAGCGGCAGCATGAAGATCAGGTGGAAGACTGGCAACTGGTGGCGCCGTCCGCGGTCCCAGCCGAAGACCGTCAGCACCACGCCGCCCACCCAGAGGATCAGCCCGTAGGTCACCAGGTCGTTGATCCGCGTCAGGTTCCCGGCCATCGCCACGGCGAGGCCCAGAAACACGACCGCCAGTCCCTGCCAGCGTTGTGCCAGCCCCATCGCGGGCAATTGCGGAGGGGGCGGTGCCCCCCGCAACTCGCGCAGGAAGAGGAAAAGCGAGATGGCGGGGATCAGCCAGCCGTGGCTGTATTCCGGCGTCGACCAGGCCCGGACGAGCGAGCGGAACCCGTCCCAGAAGACCGGCAGCGAGGCGACGACGAGGCCCAGGAACAGCGCCACGCCGAGCGGATTGAAGGCCACGGACCCGCCGCGCGGGAATCGGGTCAGCGTGTCAGAAAACGACATCGTCGAAACACCACTTTCTTCATCGACGCCGTCCGGTTTCCCGCGGGCATCGGAACCAAATCTGATCGTTTCCTACCGCAACGGCCTGATCGATGCGACAGATTCCTCCATGGGATCACGCAAATGACACTGTCGGCTTAATTATTCGCGCCCGGATTCCGTTCAGGGTTGTGAAGTGCCAGGACTGGTTCGCGCGGTGGGTGAAGGGGGCGCCGCGTCCTCGCGCGCTCCTCGGGTGGCCGAGGACCGGGAGCGGTGCGCACCGAGCCGGGGTACAGAAGTTCGACAGCAAAACCGATAAGTGTATGATTTAACTATGTCCGGATAGACCATTTTGTGACTACACGTCGGCCGTTAGCTGGGTTTGGGCAGGTTCAGGGTGTCGAAAAGCTCCAGTTGTTCTGGCGTTGTTGTCGATAGGCCGTCGACCATGCTCTGTCCGATCCTTGCCCTGTGCATCTGGATGCGCGCGAGCATGTCGAGGGCGGTGCGCGGGCTGGCGCTGTGGCCCTTGACCTTCATGCGCATGCGCATGACCCGCCAGAGGACGAGGGCGAGGAAGCAGATCAGCGCATGGGCGCGGATGCGCTCCGGCAGGCGGTGGTGGACCGGGGCGATCTCGATGTCTGATTTCAAGACGCGAAAGCCGCGCTCGATATCGGCGAGCGCCTTGTAGTGCGCGACGGCCTCCGCTGGGGTCAGGTCTGGGGCGTTGGTGATCAGCGCGAGCTTGCCGTCGAAGAGTGCGGCTTCGGCGATGGCATCCTCGTCGACGCTGTAGCTGAAACGGTCGGCCTGGAGGTCGGCTTTCAGGAAGCGGGTGAGTTCCGCCTCGGCGACCGCGCGGGTGAACCGGCTGTAGGCGCCACGGTCCGAGGCGCGGCGGCCGCGGGCGGTCTGGCCGTCGTCCTGGGCATCGAGTTTCTTGACCATCTTGCCGGCCATGTCCTCAAGTGCGGTGATGCGGGCATGGCGCCGATCGGATTGCTCGGCGGCGCGCAGGGGATCATGAGCGACGATCAGGCGGTGGCCGGCGAAGGTGCTTTCGGCCAGGCCTTCTTCATCGAAGGGGAGTCCCCTGAAAGTCCCCACGAGTTCCGCGTAGCGCCGCGCCGGCACGGCGAGGATGAACTCCAGCCGGCGGCTGCCCCGCTCTGCCAGGGCAGTCAGCTCGCCGATGTTCTCAAGGCTCAGCAGCCCGCGGTCAGCCACGAGGATCACGCGCTGGATCGGGAAGCGCTCCAGCACCGTTGTCAGCATGGCCTGCAACGTCTTCGTCTCCGCCACGTTGCCCGGGTGGACGGTGTGCATGAGCGGCAGCCCCTCGGCAGTCTGCACCACGCCGAGCACGAACTGCCGGGCGATGCCGCCGATCTCCTTGTTCATGCCGAAGGCGCGGATGTCGTCCTCGACTGCGCCTTCCCCGTGGATGCGCACGGTGGTCAGGTCGTAGAAGACGATCGACAGGTCCTGATCCACCAGCGGTCGGATCTGTTTGGCCAGTTCCATCTCGACCCGTTCGGCATGGTCCATCAGCGCGTCCATCGCGCGCAGGAGATGCTGGTGGGTCACGGCGTCGGGCATGGCCGGCATCGCGACGGTCTCCAGCCAGCGCAGGCAGCCCAACTTCGAGTCCGGCGCGCACAACCGGTTGAACACCATGGCCCGGATGAGGGCCTCGACGTCGAGCTTGCGCTTGCCGGAGCGCAAGCTTCGGCTGAGTGCCCGATCGAAGCCAAGATCCTTCCAGAGTTCGTGCAGAGCGAAGACGTCGCCATAGGCGCGTGCCGGCTCATGGGTGATCTCAAGCTTGGCGGGCTCCTCGCGTCCGGCCGCACGACAGAGCCCTCGGATCAGAGCATCGAGCTGGCTGCCATCCTTATCGTCGAGGCGCCCGAGATTGGCCACGACACGATGCCGCGGCTTGCCCGCTTCGTTGCGGAAGGACTCGACAATCTGAAGATAGCGTCGCCCTCCGCTCTCGTTGATGCGCACGAACATGCCTACAAATTGCCACGCAAACCCTAACCATGCAAGAGCATGAATGAGCCATTCGTGTGACTACACAAGATTCACATCATGGCTCATCTAACCTATTGAACGGATTCTCTCAGGCATCGCAAATCGCGCCCAATCGAAGGCGATTTTGTCGAACTTCGGGGGGTAATGGCGGGGATCGCGGAAGAGTGCCGCAGGGGGGCGTTTCGCGTGCGAAACAGCGGCGCGGTGCCCGGTCGCCGGAGCCGGCGACCGAGCAGGGGGCGTCAGGACTTGCGCTTGCCCTTGGGGTTCACGGCTTCCACGGCGAGCGCGGTCAGCTTCGCGTTCGCCGCCTTCTCCTCGTCGAGGATCGTGCCGAGAAGCGCATGGGCCTCGTCATGGCCAAGCTCTTTAGCCCATTCGCGCAGGGTGCCGTAGCGGGCAATCTCGTAATGCTCGATCGCCTGTGCCGCCCCGATGACGGACACGTCCAGCGCATGCCCTTCGGCTTCTTCCAGCAGCCCGTCGGCTTCCTTCAGAAGGCCGTCCATCGCGTCGCATTTCTCGCCCGAGGCCGACTTGCCGAGGCTCTTGAAGACCTTTTCCAGGGTCTTGATATGGCCCTTGGTCTCCTTGAGGTGATCGTCGAAGGCCGCCTTGAGATCGGCATTGCCAACCGCCTTCGAGACCTTGGGAAGCGCCTTCGAGAGCGCGTTCTCGGCCCAGTAGATGTCCTGGAGGGTGTGTTCGAAGGCTTCGTTCAGGGTCTTCATGTGAAAGCTCCTTTCACGGTATGAGGTGTTGCGCCCCTGGATCCGCGCGGCACCTGTTCGCCCGCCCGCCCGCATGCGGGCGCGCCCGAGCGTGCGCCGTCTCCTTGAGCCACCTTGATTCCGGTCTGCCATGAACGCGGTTCCGTTCTGCCAGCCCGTCGAGAGCGCAACTCGGCAACCCGAGCGGGGGTTCCCGCGCTTCGGCGTCGCTTCGCGGGTTCCTGCCGGGCAAGCCCAAGTCCTCGCTTGCCATCGCATTCCCCGGGCTGGTAAGTGCCGAACACCGATGCGGAGAGGTGGCCGAGTGGTCGAAGGCGCACGCCTGGAAAGCGTGTAGGCGGGAAACCGTCTCGGGGGTTCGAATCCCCCTCTCTCCGCCAGTCCGGCTGGCGGTCCGATCGGCCTCCCGCAGGGGCGGGGCTTCTGGCCTCCGGGGGGTGTCGCCCAAGCTTGCGCGGTATTCGGATCGGGCGTAGACTTATGCCCATTACCTCGTTTCCTGATCATCGGCGGCCTTCCGGGCACTCCTTCCGGGGCCCTGAAGTCTGTTCCGATACCTGTGACAGAAACGGGTCCGGGTGCCCGACCGAGACGCCCGGCCCTGCGCATCGTTTTCGATGCCGGTCGAGGAAAACGATCATGGCGGAAGCCTTCCATCTGCCTTGGGAATATGTCGACCACCTGATCAAGCCCGGCCTTCTGACCACGGGCGGGCGGGTGAAGCTCAACCAGTATCTCTGCTCGACGCGGTCGAACGGGGGCAACGACGGGGCCACAAGCTTCTACAAGAACTTCCGCTGGATCCGCACCGCCAGCGGCGAGCGGCTGCACGACCATGTCGGCGGCTCGGCGATCGACCTGGCGCTGAAGGGGCAGGGCAACGACAAGGCGTTCGTGAAGATCTGGAACTTCATGCTGAAGAACAAGGATCTGCTGGACAAGTACACGGTCGAGGTCTGCGACCGGGCGAAGAAGGATGGCAGCAAGAACACCCGCAAGAGCGGCAAGATCAAGCGGATGTATTTCGACAAGATGTCGGATGCCCAGGCGCTGCAGACGATGGTCGAGGACCGCTTCTTCGGCATGGACTGCATCGGCTTCGTGGCGAACTACCTGATCTGGGTGGGCGAGTGGGACCGTTATCATTCGGTCGGCGCGCGCCACTACCCGCGTGATGTCTGCAAGATCAACATCGACGATATCACCGAGGTGAAGCCCCTCGACTTCATGTGCTGGCCGGGACACGTGGCGCTGATCGACTGGGTCTGGAAGCAGCTGCCCGACAAGCGCGCGCAGATCGACATGTGCCAGAGTTCGAGCGGCAAGGCGACGGGCCCGCAGACGAACGAATACGTCATCCTGCGCCAGACCGGCCAGAAGAGCGAGGGCGGCAAGCGGCTCTTCACCATCGATGGCGGCAACCCGGCGCCGCCGGTGCGTGGCCATTTCACCATCTGGCGGCGCGAAGGCTTCTGGTACTGACCGCACCCCCGTTTCGCGCGCGAAACACCCGCCCCCTGCGGCTGAGCATTCCGCGCAGTGGGAGATGCCTGGCCGCCAACCTGTCGCAAAAACGTCGGCGGTGCACGTTCAGCCCACGTTCAGATCGCGAGGTCGGCCGCGTAGACGCCGAGAATCCAGCGCGGCAGCGTCGGCGCTGCCTGAACCAGGCGGCCGCTTGCAAAGACCAGCATCTGTTGCGGCGGCGTATTGAGGCGGGAGTTGTCAAAGACCATACCCCTATCAGCGCCCAACACCGCCTGGCGAATGAGCGGCTGGCTGCGTTCGTATCGCGCGCGGATCTTGTCTTCGGGAACGCCGTGGCCACCTTCTTCAGCGCGGCCGCGCACGCGTTCGACGGACAGGTCCGGGCTGTCGACGCCGACATGCATGACCACAACGAGGTATCCACGCGCCCGGGCGCTCTCGATGATCTCGAGCTTGGAGGGATGGGAGAAGACCGTCTCTGCGGCAAAGCTCGTGCCCGCCAGCAGCATCTCCTCACGGCGCCTTTCGGCGATCCGGGCGGCCTCATAGGAGGCCTCCATCGACGGATCTCGCAGCTCGTCACGCTGGATGATGTCGGCATTGATGAAGGGACCCGCGAAGCTGGGGGCCACGCGGGTCTGGTAGAGGGTGGACTTGCCGGCGCCATTGGGACCGGCAAGCAGGACAAGGCTGGGCCTCATGCAGCAGCATCATCCTTGGCGTAGACGAGGTTGCCACCGGCATCGAGCCCGACGCCCCGGCCGAGGGCCTGGCGGCCAGCGTGGAAGGCCTCTTCAGTCTCGGAGGGTTGCCCCATCTTTCTGGTGAAGGCGTCGAGCCAGGCGGCCTCCTCCTCCGCGCGCAGCTGAGTAGTATCAAGCCGCCCCTCCAGGGCCGCAGTGACGCGCGCATGATCGTAAGTGCCGGATTGCTCTATCGCTCGGCCGATCCTGAGCCAGTGGGTGATCTGGCCGGCCACCGAGCGGCTGTGAAGCTCTGCTTCACGCCGAACCAGAGCCATGACTTCGTCGGCAAGTTTCACGGATTGCGCCATGTTCGCCCTCCTTGTGTCAAGCTATAGGTAGCAAAATGCTACCTTAAAATCAAGGATCGAGCCCATTTTGATAGCTCCCACCGCGCGGAATGCGTCACCCTGCGGCGCCCGGTTCCCAGCCCCTGACGGTAAAGTTGAAGGCAGCGCCGTGGCGGGCGCCGGCTGTTCTTGGGTCGTTGAATTTTGGCCTGATTGGCGAAAGTCTCAGTATTCGGTGCCTTGCCTGATATCCCAAAGCCGAAGAACCCCGATCTGGGTTGGCATCACGCGATAGACGACCATGAAGGGAGTCCGGGGTATGGAAAACTCCCGCACTGTCTTTCGTGTGTCACTGGAATGACCAGCGTAGGGATTGGCAGCCAATGTTGCCTGGATGGCCTTCATCTTGTCGCGAGCCTTGGCGCTGCCCGCGGGGAAAACAGATCGATAATAGTAACGGAACCATTGGATGTCCTGCACCGCGCTTTCCAGGAAGACGATCTTCATGCGCTGTCGCGCGTGATGTCAGCCTTCGGTGCGGGGAGTTCGTTTTCGCTGTCCCACGAGGCGATCCAGGCATTCACCGCTTCGGCAGAGATAAATTTCCCCTGATCTGCTTCTTCAAGGGCTGCGTCGATGGCCGCGCGCTTGGCTGCCTTGGCTTTCAGCATCGAGCGAATGGCGCGTACCGCGAGCTGCGCAGGCGGACGATCCTCGATCTCCGCTTCTTTCTCCAGTGATCTCCTCAAGTCATCGTCGAGACGAATCGAATAGGGTGTGGTGCCCATGGCGTATTCCTTTCGGCTGCGATGAACTACAATGGAATACGAAGCGGGGTCGAAGGCAAGCGGCGTTCGATGAACCTCACGTCAAACGGGGCTCTCGAAGATTTATTCGGGGAATGCCGCGTTGGAACAGGGAAGTCTGCCCAAGTGACCAGCGATGTCTTCAACATTTACCGTCAGGGGCTGGGCCCGGTTCGCGCCCTTCGTTCGCCCCGTCCCCTGGGCCAGACCCGCATTGCACGACGCCCGCGCTGGTCCTATGAGGGCCCCAGCGGATGGGTGGCCGAGTGGTTTAAGGCACCGGTCTTGAAAACCGGCGTGGGGGAGACCTCACCGTGGGTTCGAATCCCACCCCATCCGCCATCAGCCGCAAAGCTCCTCGCCATCGTCGCCGCTCGGTGATCCGGACAGGTCTTGCGCCATGATCTTTCGGTTCAGGCAGTTAACTACGCCGGTGTTTCGTCACTATGCGCCACGCCGCCGTCATTCTACGGTCCAGAAATTGCCGGATTCAAGGCGCGTTATCTACGGTCTATCGTGCGCGTATGCAGGAGTAGCGAGTGGAAGCCCGATTTCCGAAATGGCAAAAGGCCTGGTGCGGTCGCCTGGCCGACGAGTCCGGCAGCGCATCGCTGGAAGCGGTGCTCTGGACGCCCGTCTTCATCGCCTTCATCGCGCTTGTTTTCGATGCATCCATGATCCTGATGAACCGTGCGCATGTGCTGCGGGCAATCCAGGACGGCAATCGCGCTTACGCCGTCGGTCGGCTTGACAGCCTGGAGGCGACCGAGGCGGCGATCGCGGCGGGCGCGGCGCGCTTCGGCGCCATTGTCGCGCCCGAGAGCACGCGGCAGGGAGACATCGTGCAGAGCGTCGTGCGCGTGCGTGCGGGCGATCTTTCCGGCGTGGGGCTGCTGCAGCCCTTTGCCAACATGCAACTCACCATCTTCTCTCATCACCTGATCGAAAATTGAGGACCGATAGCGAGAAACGGCATGCGCATGACTGAATCCTCCATCTTCCGTCCGCGCGATTTCTTCAGCAATGAGGACGGCTTCTTCACGGTCTTCAGCCTCTACGTGCTGATCGTCATGATCCTGCTGTCCGGCTTCGCGCTGGATCTCGCCAACCACTACTCGGCGCGCACGCAGCTGCAGACGGCCGCCGACAGCGCCGCCCATGCCGCGCTGGTTGTCCGGCAGCGCGAGGAGGCGGTCGATGCCGTCGACTTCGCGCTCGCGGTGCACGTGGCCAACATGTCGCCCGAGCGCTTCGGCGCGGTGCTCACCGACGAGGACATCGAGTTCGGCACCTGGAGCTTCCAGGCGCGCGAATTCGTGCCGGATCCGGACTCGCTCACCGCGGCGCGGGCCACGACGCGGCTGGCCAACAGCCGCGCCAACCAGCTGCGCACCTTCCTGTTGCGCTTCGCCGGCGTCGACTCCTTCGACGTCCAGGCGACCGCGGTCTTCGCGCGCTACCAGCCGGCCTGCCTGCGCGAGGGCTTCGTCGCCGAGGGCAAGGTCGACATGCAGTCGAACAACAACTTCTTCAACGGCTTCTGCATCCATTCCAACGACCACGTACGCTTCAACCAGAACAACTATTTCGAGGAAGGCACGATCGTCTCGATGCCCGATCTTGACAAGCTCGACATCCCTAACAGCGGTTTCTCGCAGAACGAGGGGCTGGAGGCGGCGCTGCGCGAGGGGAAGATGGACATCCGCATCCTCGACGAGCTGGAGAACATCATCGAGGGGCTGGGCGATCGCGAAGCCGCCTACCTGCCCGACTACGTCAACCCGCTCGATCCGGTGATCACCATCGCGCCGAACAACAACCTCGAGGCGGGCGACTTCACCCCGGGGCGGGTCCACCGGATCAACTGCAGCAATTCCAACGGCAAGTTCGGGTTCAAGAACAACGTGGTCCTGACCGAGGTCGTCATCGTCACCAATTGCCAGGTCAGCATGAGCCAGAACATGCGGCTCGAAGACGTGATCCTGGCAACCACGAATACCAACACCAAGTCGATCAGCGGTGCGTCGAGCGCGAATTTCGGGCGCGACGACGACTGTGCCCCCGGCGGCGGGGCGCAGATCATCACGCTCGGCGGGATGGAGTTCCCCTCGAGCCTGGGGATCTTCGGCAGCCAGCTTTTGGCGCAGGGCAACATCGAGTTCGCGGCGCGGGCCGACGGGATCCAGGGCGCGTCGCTGGTTGCCGGCGGTCAGATCGACGGCACCTCGAATTCCAGCATGTCGCTGTGCGGTAGCGGCATGGAGGGCAACTTCGAGGCCAACTATTTCCGCATGGTGTTCTGAGACGCCCTTGTCGATCGCTTCGGGCGTGCGCGTGCGCACACATGGCCCGTCGGGCCTGAAAATCGTCTAGGGATTGCATGAAATCCCCCGTAGATGAGATTCAGGAACGGAAAACCGCCCGAAAGTGAAAAGAATCGACGTTTTTTGCCCCGGGACTTTCGCACGATTTTCGGGCCGTTTTGGGGTTGGGATGGTGGCGCATACCATATCTGGGGGGTCAACCCGGCCGCGCGGCTTCATTTCCCCTGCCGCGCCCCCGACCGGGCGGCGCGGCGGGGGCCTGACCACGTTGCATCCAGGTGCCTCGGGGGCGTCAGCCCGCTTCCTGGTCGCAGGCCCCGTCGCCGCCGCCGAAGCGGTGGGACGACCAGCCCTCGGCAATGACCGGCTGGCCCGGGCCGTTGGTCACGCTCAGATACGCCCAGCCGTCGCGCGGCCAGTATTCGGAATAGACGAACTGCCCCGGCGCCACCCGGCCGGTCACCGGCGCCGCGGCCGAGGTGCCGGCATGCAGCGTGAAGGGCGCGCCGCGGTAGCCCAGGCAGCCCCAGCCGAGTTCATCGGGCTCGGGCAGGTCGATCAGCCGCGACAGGCGGGCGTGGATGCCGCGCTGTCCGGCGGAGGGCGCGCGCGACGTGTCCATCCGGCAGCCGATGCGGCCCTCAAGCTCGCGCATCCGCGCCACCGCTGCCCGGTCCGTGGCCGACAGCGCGGGATCGGTGCCGGTGCAGCCGGAATTGCCGAACAGCTGCTGCGCCAGCGGGCTGGAAAAGCAGTAGCCGGCGCGGTGAAAGATCATGTTCCGCGTCACCCAGAGCAGGTCGCAGAAGGTGTCGGCCCGCGCCGCGGGCGCCAGCGCCGGCTGGAACAGGACCGAAAGCAGAAGGGCAGGCAGCAGGTGTCGCATGGCGCGGTTCCTTCGCGGGGGATGCGGCGAAGTCTATCATCGCGCGCCGGGTCCGGAGAAGGCGTTTTCCGTCCGTCCCGGGGGTGGGGCAGGGCGGAATTGACATCCCGGCCCGCGCCGCCTTTTCTGGCCTGGCACAGGCGGGGCGACACAGCCGAAGTCCAGGCCATGCGCGCGCAGGAAGATCCGGCGGCGCTATGCGCCGGGCAGGGGGCCGCGCCGGCGTGACGCCCTGAAGGGCAGGGGGCGGCTTTGGAACCGGGGGCAGAGGGCAGGGCGGAAACCGGCGGTGCGGCGCGCAAGATCATCCATGTCGACATGGACGCCTTCTATGCCTCGGTCGAGCAGCGCGACGACCCGGCCTTGCGCGGCAGGCCCGTCGCCGTCGGCGGCTCGGCCGCGCGCGGCGTGGTGGCGGCGGCCAGCTACGAGGCGCGCGCCTTCGGCGTGCGCTCGGCCATGCCGTCGGTCACGGCGCGGCGCAAATGCCCCGAACTGGTCTTCGTGCGCCCGCGGTTCGAGGTCTATCGCGCCGTCTCGGGGCAGATCCGCGCGATCTTTGCCGAGTTCACCGACCTGATCGAGCCGCTGTCGCTGGACGAGGCCTATCTGGACGTGACCGCGAACAAGCAGGGCCTCGCGCTCGCGACCGAGGTCGCGCGCCGCATCCGCGCCCGCATCCTGGCGGAAACCGGCCTCACCGCCTCGGCCGGGATTTCGTACTGCAAGTTCCTGGCCAAGATCGCCAGCGACATCAACAAGCCCGACGGGCAGGCGGTGATCCCGCCGGCGCGCGGGGCCGCCTTCGTGGCCGCGCTGCCGGTGACGAAGTTCCACGGCGTCGGCCCGGCGACGGCGGCGCGGATGGAACGGCTGGGCATCCGCACCGGGGCCGACTTGCGGGCCTGCGATCCGGCCTTCCTGCAGGCGCATTTCGGCAAGGCCGGGCGCTGGTATTTCGACATCAGCCGCGGCATTGACACCCGCCCGGTGCAGCCCCACCGGCCGCGCAAGTCGCTGGGCACCGAGGACACCTTTGCCGCCGACCTTTTCGATGCCGACGCCGCGCGCGCCGAACTGGCGACGCTGGCCGCCAAGGTCTGGCGGCAGGCCGCGGCGCGCGATCTGCGCGGGCGGACGGTGGTGGTGAAGGTGAAATATGCCGATTTCCGGCAGATCACCCGGTCGCGCACGCAGGCCACCGCCGTCGCCTCGGAGCCCGAACTGGTGCAGCTGGCCCAGGGGTTGCTGGCGCCGCTTTTCCCCACGCCGCGCGGCATCCGCCTGCTGGGGGTGACGCTGGCCACGTTCGACCGCGGCGCCGAAGGGGCGGTCCAGCTGCCGCTCTGGCAGGAGGACCCGCCGGGCTGAGCCCGCGCAGCCGGAACCCGGCGGGGGGCCGCGCGTTGAAAGGACAGGCGTCGATCGATGCGCCCCCGGCGCAGCCTACCCGCCCCGATCGACAGGAAATGGAGATCGGCAATGCGCAGGACACCCATTCACGAGACGTCAGAGCAGAGTACCCCGGAAAACGGATGGGGACGGGCCGCGCCCCTCCTCGGCTTTGCCGCGGTGGCGACGGTGGTCGCGGTCGGTCTGGAAGGCATCGTCTTCGGCACGGTCCTGCAGGCCGCGGCGGTGGCGATGGCCCTGATGCTGGCGCTGGTTCTGGGGGCGTTCGTGCTTCTGGTCGTGACCGGGTCCCGTCAGGAGCCGCCGGCGCGCGCCATCCGGATCGAGGCCCGGCCGGACCCGCGCGTTTCGCGCGCGAAACACCCCCGCCGCCCGTTCTGAGGTTTTCCCTCCCTTCCGAACCGACGACTTTCCCGCAGAGCGTGCTGAAGCGGGCTGCGCGCGGGTGAAATCCGCTTGTTGCCCCGACGATACGCTTCGGGGCAAAGTTTGGTGCTTGCGGGCGAAGGGCTTCTGTTGTTGCCTGCATCCGGTATAGGACAAATACAACTTTGCCCGGATTGCGGGTTCAACAGGCTGGACATCCGGCGCGTCGGGTCACCAGCGGTGAGGATTGAAGAGGGACCCATGAGACAGATCTTGCCAATCAGACGGATCGTGCTGGCCATGGTGCTGACACTGGTCGGCGCGGCGACCGGCCTTCTGGCGCCGGGGGCGGCGCAGGCCCAGGACTACCAGGTGCGTCCGGGCGACGTGTTGCGTGTCGAGGTGCTGGAGGATTCGAGCCTCAACCGCGAGGCGCTGGTGCTGCCCGACGGGCGGATCTCGTTCCCGCTGGTGGGCACGGTGCCGGTGGGCGGTCGCTCGCTCGATCAGGTGCGCACCAACCTTTCCGAGGCGCTGGCGCCGAATTTTGCGGTGCCGCCCAGCGTCTTCGTCTCGATCGCGCGGCTGCGCGACCCCGGCCCGGTCGGCCCGGCGGCGGCAGCGGCCACGATCCGCGTCTACGCCCTGGGCGAGATCGCCAACCCCGGCCTGCGCGAAGTGGTGCCGGGAACCACCATCCTGCAGTTCCTCAGCCAGTCGGGCGGGCTGTCGCGCTTTGCCGCGACGCGCCGCATCCAGCTGCGCCGGATCGACGCCCAGGGGCAGGAGCGGGTTTATCCGATCGATTACCGCGCGCTTCAGCAGGGAGCGGCGCTGCCCAACCCGATCGTGCTGCAGGAGGGCGACGTGGTCCTGGTGCCGGAGCGGCGGCTCTTCGAATAAGGCGGGACGCCGGATGCAATCCACCATGCGCAACAGCCGGTCGCGGGCGGTCCGTGCCGGGATCGGCGCGGCCTTCGCGGCGGGGCTTCTGGCCAGCGTGCCGGCCCTGGCGCAGCAGGGCACGGGCATGCGCGCGGTCTTCGGCTTCTCCCAGGGCTTTGCCGCTGACAGCAACCGCGAACTGGCCCCCTCTGACCCCGGGAGCAGCCTGGTGTCGACCACGGGGCTGAACTTCGGCCTGCGGTCGGAAACGCGGACCGAGCAGTTCAGCCTGCAGGGGCAGCTGAACGCCCGCCTTTTCGACGTGCCGAACGATTCGCGCCGCTTCCGCTTCACCGGCCCGAACCTGACCGCCTCCTACCGGCGGGACGCGGCAAACTCGGGCATCGCCCTCAGCGCCAGCTACAACCGCGACAGCCTGGCCTTCCGCCGGCCGATCGACGACTTCCTGGTCAGCCTGCCGGTCGTCGACGACACCGGCCTGCCGGTCCTGGACGAGGCCGGCGAGCCGACCTTCGTCGATGTCATCATCCTGCCCGAGGACGAGGCGGCGCTTCTGGGCAGCGGCACACGCACCGCCGGCAGCCTGTCCGGGCGGATCGACCTGGGGCGCGAGGGGCCGATCGGCTTTACCGGCACCGCCAGCCGCAGGACGCTGCGCTATTCCGTTCCCGCCTCGGGCGCTGACAGCACGCGCGATCAGCTGGGCCTGACCCTGCGGCTGCGGCTGAGCCCGGTCACCACCGGGCGTATCGCCTTCTCTGCCTCGCGCTTCGATGCCGAGGACGCGGTTCGCACCCTGCGCGACCGGATCAGCCTGCGCTTCGGCGTGCGGCACGAATTCTCGCAGGTGCTGGTCCTTGACGCGAGCCTGGGTCCCAGCCGGGTGATCACCCGCGAACGCACGCCCGGCACCCGTGAGGTGAGCAGCGGCCTCGATGGCGACATCGGGCTGACCCGGAGCCTGCGCAACGGCACCGTCGGGCTGAGCCTGAGCGCGGTCACCAACGAGAACGGCACGCGGCGCAGCTTCCGCCTCAACCGGGCGCTGGACCTGCCGCGCGGGGCGCTGTCGGGGTCGATCGGGATGGCGCGCACCGCCGAGGGCGACCGGCGCACCGTCGGGCAGCTGACCTATCGCCACGACATGCCGACCGGCACGCTGTCGCTGCGCGCCAACCGGGATTTTGGCATCAATGTCGATGACGAGGTCGAGGCTTTCACCTCGCTCTCGGTCGATTACAACCACGCAATAAACAGCCTATCCAGCTTCAATCTGGGCGCACGCTATCTTGCGCGGACCGACGATAGCGCTACTGTGACCGCGACCTATCGCCGTGCGCTGACCCCGGACTGGAACCTGAACATGGGCTATCGTTTCGATTCCATCGACCGCGCGGCGGGGCGCACCAGTAATCACGGGGTTTTCCTCAACATTTCGCGCAGTATCGATTTCGGACTCTGATCATCGATCCGGCCGGCCCGGCCGGCTTGACAGCCCGGTGGTCGGGCCGCGGGACGCGCCACATACGGATCGCCGATGCCCGCCACCGCTGAACGCCGCGTTTTGATCGTCGTCGAGAACCTGCCGGTTCCGCTCGACCGTCGGGTCTGGCTGGAGGCCACGACGCTGGTGGCGCATGGCTACAAGGTCAGCGTGATCAGCCCCACCGGCCGCGGCTGGGACGAACCCTACGAGGAGATCGAGGGCGTCCACATCTACCGCTATCCCGCCCCGCCCGAGGCGCATGTCGGAGCGCTGGCCTATGGGCGCGAATGGGGCGTCTCGCTCTGGCGCATGTTCCGGCTGGCCCGCCAGGTGTGGCGCGAGCAGGGCTTCGACGTGATCCACGGCTGCAACCCGCCCGATCTGCTCTGGCTGCTGGGGCTGCGCTACCGGCCTCATGGCGTGCGTTACCTGTTCGATCACCACGATGTCTGCCCCGAGCTGTTCGAGGCCAAGTTCGGCCGGCGCGGCCTTCTGCACCGCATCATGCTGATCTGGGAGCGGCTGAATTTCGCCAGCGCCAGCGTCTCGATCGCCACCAACGAGAGTTTCCGCGAGATCGCGCAGGGCCGGGGCCGGATGGCCCCCGAGGATGTCTTCGTCGTCCGCTCGGCGCCCCGGGTCGAACGCTTCGTGCCCGGCCCGGCCGATCCGGCCGTGCGCAAGGGCGCGGGCACGGTGCTGGGCTATGTCGGGGTCATCGGCCAGCAGGAGGGGATGGACCTGCTGCTCGGCGCAATCGAGCTTCTGGTGCGGCGGATGGGCCATTCCGACCTGCACGCGGTCATCGTCGGCTTCGGCCCGCATCTGGACGAGGTGAAGCGCGATGCCGCCGCGCGCGGGCTGGGGGATCACGTCACCTTCGCCGGGGCGCTTTACGGCGACGACCTTCTGCGGGTGCTCAATTCCATCGACATCGGCGTGGCGCCCGATCCGAAGAACGCGATGAACGACATCTCGACGATGAACAAGGTCATGGAATACATGACGCTGGAAAAGCCGGTGCTGCAGTTCGACCTGACCGAGGGTCGGGCTTCGGCGGGCGAGGCCTCGCTTTATGCCCAGGCCAACGACCCCGCCGATTTCGCCGGCAAGATCGCCGAACTGATCGACAATCCCGAAAAACGCGCCGAGATGGGCCGGCGGGGCCGCGCCCGTGTGCTGGAGCGGCTGAGCTGGGACCATTCGGTGCCGCATCTGCTGGCCGCCTACGACCGCATCTTCGCCAAGATGGGGCGCTGAGGCGCCGCTCAGCCGATCCGGGCCCGGATCTCGGTCATGATCTGGGCCAGGGCCGGCCCTGCCAGCCGGCCCCGCGCGTCGGCGCGGGATGCCTCGATGGTGGCGATCTTCGCCGTGCGCACCAGTGACGGCGCGGGCAGGCCGGCGGCGATATGATCGGGGATGGCGATATCCCCCGGCCAGCCCCGGTTCTCGGCCGAGGTGATCATCAGCACCCACAACAGGAAGCCCGGCCCCGGGCCCGAGCGAGCGATGACCAGTGCCGGGCGGTGCTGCCGTGCCGCACCGTCTGTATAGGGAAAGGGAACCCGGACGATATCGCCCCGACCGGGCAGGCCGTCAGAACCCGGCATAGGCCCGGCTGTCGGCCTCGCCCGCCCATTCGGTGAAGGCGGCGAAGGGATCGTCGGCGGACGCGGCCTCGCTCCGCATCAGGATCACCCGCCCGTCCTCGATGACATAGGTCAGGCTGTCACCCGCCCGCAGCCCGAGCGCCTTGCGCACGGCCTGCGGGATCGTGGTCTGCGCCTTGCTGGTAATCTTGCTGACGATCATCGTCCCCATGCCCGTGTCTGTTACCTTCGGACAAGGTAAGGAACATCCTTGCCTGGATCAAGTCACGCCCCGTTCGTGATGCGGTGCGAGCTCCTGTTTCTGCGCCGTTCAGCCGCCGATCCGGGCCTCCAGCGCGCGGGCTTCGGCCGGGTCGAGTCCGGCGGCGCGGGCGCGGGTCAGCAGGTCGCGCGCTTCGTCGCCGCGGCCGAGGGCGGCGGCGGCTTCGGCCAGGCTGCGCAGATAGGAGGCATTTTCCGGCGCCATCCCGACGGCCTCGCGCAGCGGCGCCTCGGCTTCGGCGGCGCGGTCGGTGCGCAGCAGCGCCAGCCCGAGCGTGTGGTGCACGGCCGGATGGTCGGGGCGCAGCGCGCGGGCGCGTTCGGCCATCGGCAGGGCCTCGGACGCGGCATCGCGCCCGATCAGCAGCACCGCCAGGTTGTTCAGCGCGGGCCAGAGATCGGGGTCGCGGTCGACCGCGCCCTCGTACGCGGCGATCGCCTGGTCGATCTCGCCCGTCGCTTCCTCCAGCGTCCCGAGATAGAAGAGATCGCTCGCCTGCACCGCCTCGGTCGCGGCCAGACGGCGGCCGAGATCGCGCGCGGCCTCCGCCCGCCCCTCCTGCTGATGGGCGCGCAGGGCGCCGCGCAGAAGGCCCGGATGCTCCGGCGCGCGGGTCAGCCCGGCCTCGAAGACGGTCAGCGCCTCGGCGTAGCGGCGCTGCAGGCCCAGAAGAGCGCCCTGCGCCAGATAGGGCGTGGCGCTGTCGGGATAGGCGCGCTGGAGCGCGGCATAGGTCGCCTCGGCCGCGTCCAGATCGCCCGCCGCCTGCTGCAGCGCGCCGAGGTCGAAGTAGAGATCGGGCGCGGCGCGGCGGTCGGCGTCCGGCTCGGCGGGCAGCGCGGCTTCGAGCGTGGCGCGCGCGCCGCCGGTATCGCCCGCCGCCGCCTGCGCCCGTGCCAGCATCAGCGCCAGTGCGTCGTCGGCCGGATCGGCGGCATGAAATGGGGCGAGCAGGTCCACGGCCGCGCGGGCCTCCTCTGCCTGCAGCAGTGCCCCACCCAAGCCCAGGGCGGTCGCGCTGTCCTCGGGGGCGCTGGCCAGGGCCTGGCGATACGCGCCGATCGCGGCCTCGGTATCGCCCAGGGCCAGATGCGCATTGCCAAGCGCCCGGCGCACCAGTGCGGGCGTGTCGTCCTGCGCGGCGAAAGGGGCGAGCAGCACCAGGGACCGGTCGGGGGCGCCGGCGCGGTTGTAAAGCAGCGCCAGGTTGATCTTCACGCCCAGCGTGTCCTCGGGCATGCCCCGGATGCCGGCCTCGTAATGGCGGATGGCGGCGGGGATGTCGCCGTCCTCCTCGGCCAGAAGGCCCAGGCGCTGATGGCTCAGCCGGTCCTCAGGGGCGATTTCGGCGGCGCGGGTGAAATAGCCCCGCGCGGTTTCGCGCGCGCCCAAGGCCAGATGCACGTCACCCAGCTTGGTCAGCGCGGTGTATTGTCCGGGGTCGAGGTCGATCGCGCGTTCGAAGGCGGCGATCGCGTCGTCGAGGTCGCCTTCGAGCGCGTGGATCACGCCCAGAAGCTCCTGCGCGGGGGCGAGGGTGGGATTGGCGGCCAGGATCGGCTCCAGCCGGGCGCGGGCCTGGACGGGCTGCCCGGCCTGGATGGATTCAAGCACGCGCTGCAGGCGGCTGTCGTCGGTCTGCACCTGGTCCAGGAAATCGATCGGAGCGGCGGCGACGGGTCCCGTTGCCAGAGGCAGGCCGGACGCCAGGAAAACGGCAAGGACAGCAGGGACGGGGCGGAACAGATCAGGGGGAAAACGCATGACACTCGCTTTCAGGAACGGCAGCCGGATCAGCATAGCGCGGTGCGGCGGCGAAATCACGCCCTTCACGCCGGTGCTGCGCGCCGATCCGGATCCCGAAGGGGCGGAAACGAAAGGGGCGGGGCGCATGGCCCCGCCCCCCAAAGGTGCGTTTGACGAAAGCGCCCTCAGGCGCGGCGGCGACGGCGCACCGCGACAAGTGCGCCCAGACCGCCCAGCAGCAGCCAGCCGGCGGCCGGCAGCGGGATCGGCGGGACGTCATCGCCGCGCACGGTGATCCGGTCCCTCTCGGTCGCGACGGTGCCGCCGTTGACCAGCGCGTTGATCACGAAGTCATGCGTGCCCGGCACAAGCCCGGTGAAGGTGACGGTGAAGTCGAAGGTGCGGGTTTCCTCGCGGTCGAATTCGCCGACATAGGGGGCCGAGACCTCGACGCCCACGCCCGGCATGTTGCCGACCGGCCCAAGCGCCACGGTGTTGTAGGTGGCGAAGGTGCTTTCCACCGCCTCCTTGATCAGATCGGCGATGTTCGCCCCCGAGGCCGCCAGCGCGAAGACGCTGCCGCCCGTGGCATCGGCGATCCGGTTGGCCTGGCCCGCCGCAGCGCCGCCGGCAGCCGCGTTCATGCCGGAATTGCCGGTGCCGCCGGTATTGCCAATATGGACGGTGATGCCCTCGGCGTTCAGCGCCGCAATGGCGTTCGCCTCGCTGGAGACGAGAAAGTTGCCGAAGGCGTCGGGCTTGCTGTCGGTGCGTCCGACATGACCCGGTGCATCGCCGAACATCACGACGACCCGGGTCGAACCGGCGCGCCATTCAGTTTCTTGTGCGACGCGCTGCAGGCCGATCAGGTTCGCCTCGGGGAAGTCGCCGCCACCGCCGGCGGTCCACTGGTTGATACCGGTCGTGATTGCGGTTGCGTTGCCGGTCAGCGCCGTATTGGTCCGGTAGGTAAAGGCGTCGCCGGTATCGCGGTATTCGCCGACGCCGAAATGCACGTCGCCCAGCCCCGAGAGGCCGGAGATGATCGTGTTGGCGTTGGTTCTCGCCTGGTTGATTTGCCCGCCCATCGAGCCGGTGCTGTCGGCCAGGAAGAAGATGTCCACCAGGCCGGTGGTGAGCACACCGGCATCGACGGTCACGGTCTTGTTGATCGTCACCGACTCGCCGACGTTGAGCGTGGCTTCATAGCTTTCGGGAGAGATCGAATCGGCCCAGGCCATTCCGCCGGTCAGGGCGAAACCAGCAGCCAGACCAAGCAGCCTTGGGGTAAGTTTCATGGAGGCCTCCTGAAAAAATACATCATGCCCGACGCCGCACCGCTTTAATTCCTGCGGGTCCGACAAGTGACGAGCCAAGCGGGAGTCTACACCTTTTTGTTAACCATAGCAGTATTTTTTTAATCATTTCAGCAATTTACAACTTAAGGTTTAGGTGCTTCGCAGCAAGACAATCCCTGCGGCAGGGTGCGCGCAAGCGCCTTGCCCCGGGCCCGCTTGCCGGCCGGGGCCGTTTCACCGATTGTCCATTCGCCCGGCGCAGGATCGCCGGGGTACGCGCAAGGGGCCCAGATTCCGGCATGGATCTGTCGATCGTCATCGTCAACTGGAACACGCGCGAGATGACCGCCGCGTGCCTGGAGAGCGTCCTTGCCGGGCTGGGTGATCTGGCGGCCGAGGTGATCGTGGTCGATAACGCCTCCGACGACGGGTCGGCCGATATGGTGGCGGACCGTTTTCCGCGGGCGATCCTGATCCGCAACGACGCGAACCGGGGCTTCGCCGCGGCCAACAACCAGGGTTTCGCCATCGCCCGCGGGCGGCATGTGCTGCTGCTGAACTCGGACACGCTGGTGCATGGCGCGGTTCTGCCGGCCTCGGTCGCCTGGCTGGATACGCATGCTGAGGTCGGGGCGATGGGCTGTCGGGTGCTCAATACCGACGGGACGGTGCAGCTGACCTGTTCGCGCTACCCGTCCATTCCGAACCTGCTCCTGTTGACCTCGGGTCTGGCGAAGCTGTCGCGGCCGGCCTTCCTGGGCCGCTACCAGATGCGCGACTGGGCGCGCGACAGCGAGCGCGAGGTCGAGGTGATCTCGGGCTGCTACCTGATGGTGCCGCGCGCGGTGATCGAGGCGGTCGGCGGGCTTGACGAGGCGTTCTTCTTCTTCGGCGAGGAGACCGACTGGTGCCGGCGCATCCGCGCGGCGGGCTGGATGCTGGTCTTTGCCCCGGTGGGTGAGATCACGCATCATGGCGGCGGCACGGTCAAGCGCCTCAATCATCGCCGCGACGTGATGCTGTCCGAGGCCACGGTGCGGCTGCATCGCAAGCACGGGGGGCGCGCGGCCGCGGCGGCGGTCTTCGCGATCCTGCTGTTCTTCAACGCCTCGCGCGCGGTCTTCTGGAGCGTGGCCTCGGCCCTGTCGCGCGGCGCCCGCGCCCGCGAACGGGCGCGCCATTTCCGCGCCGTCGTGGGGCAGACCGCGCAGACCTGGCCGCGCCCGGCGGCCGGGCCGGGCGGAACCGGGTCCGGCGGGGCGGGGGCACGGGCGTGAGCGGGGCGCGCAGGGTCGTGCTGGTGGCGCCGAACATCGACATCAGCGACGTGGGCGAGGCGCATGTCGCCGCCCGCTGGGCCGAGGGGCTGGCCCCGCGGGTCGAGCTGACGGTGCTGGCCTTCCAGCGGGCGGGGCGGCCGCGCCTGGCCGACCAACTGCGCGGGGCCGAGGTGGTGACCTGGCCCGAGCCCGCCGTCCTTCTGCGCGCCGAGCGGCTGAACGCGATGCTGAAGCCCGGCTATCCCCTGTTCCTGCGCCATGTCCGGCGCTGGATGCGGGGGCAGGCGGCGCGCGGGCGGGTCTTCGACATCGCGCATCAGATCATGCCGCTGGCGGCGCGCTATCCCAGCCCCCTTTACGGGGTGGGCGTGCCGTATGTGCTGGGGCCGGTGGGCGGCACGCTGCCCACGCCACCGGGTTTCGTGGGCGAGCTGGGCTCGGCACCCTGGTTCACGCGGCTGCGCGGGCTGGATGCCTGGCGGTTCCGGCACGATCCCTGGCTGCGCCGCAGCTATGCCGGGGCGGACCTGGTCCTGGGCGTCGCCCCCTATATCCGCGCGGCGCTGGCCGACATCCCGATCCAGCGCTTCGAGGCGATGCTGGAGCTGGGCATCGACGGGCTGCCGCCCGAACGGCCCGCGCGCGAAGGCCCGGGGCTGCGGCTGCTGCATGTCGGGCGCGCGGTGCGCACCAAGGGGCTGCGCGACGTGATCCGCGCGCTGGCGCAGCTTTCCGACCTGCCCGACGTCACGCTGACCGCGATCGGCGATGGCGAGGATCTGCCCCACGCCCGCGCCGAGGCCGTCGCCCTGGGCGTCGCTGACCGCGTCACCTTCCGCGGCCGGCAGCCGAAGGAAGTGGTGATGGAAGCCTACGCCGAGGCCGATGTCTTCGCCTTTCCGTCCTTCCGCGAGCCGACGGGCGGCGTGCTCTATGAGGCGATGCAGGCGGGCCTGCCGGTGATCACCGTCGATTACGGCGGCCCCGCCTTCATCACCGACGACGCCTGTGCAATCCGCCTGCAACTCAGTACGCCCGAGGCGCTGGCCCGCGACCTTGCCGCCGCGATCCGCACCCTCTACCACGACCCCGAACGCCGCTCCGCGATGGGCCAGGCCGCCCGCACCCGCGTCGCAGTCGAGGGCCTCTGGCCACGCAAGATCGACCGGCTGCTGAGGCACTACGACGAGGTCTTGAGGCAAGAGCAGGATAAGAAAAGGCAGGGTGATGATTGATCGGCACACCATCAAGAAATTTCTTCCCCAGCCGGCAAAGCGCATTCTGGGTCGCCTGCGCGCGCAACTGACCGGACCGGGGATCGAATACGGCGTTGTGCGCGACTATGTCTTCCGCGCCGACCCGGATCCCCGCCCACGGATCAATTTGATCCTTCCGTCCCTGTCGGCGGCCGAGGCTTTCGGAGGTGTCGCTACGGGGCTGAGCTTTTTTGAGCGCCTGAGCGAGGTTCTGGCTGAGAAGGGGATCGAAAGGCGTATCCTCTCGGAACAGGGGATCGCTCCGGACGACGATGCCTTGGCCGGCCGGCCCGGCCTGGCCGACTGCCCGCGCTTGGCGCTACGGCCCAACGGCGACGTACTTCCAACGCGCGCGCGCGATGTATTCATCGTCTTCAACTGGTGGGTTTCGCTGAATCTGGAGCCGGTGATCGCGACGCAGACGGCGCATTTCGGCGGTGCGCGACTGCCGAAGATCCACCTGATCCAAGAATATGAGCCCGCGCTGCACCGGTTTTCGGCAGCGCATGTGCTCGCGCGCGAGATGCTCGACGGGGCGGGCAGCCGACTCTGGGCTGTGATCAACTCGAGCGAACTGCACGACTACTATCGCGCTCAGGGGCATGCCCCTGAGCGCGCTTATGTCTTCGAGCCGCGGATGAACGGCGCCCTCAGGTCCTTCGCTGACGGGATCGCACCCGGCGAGAAAACCCGCACGCTTCTGGTCTATGGCCGCCCCCATGTCGCACGCAACGCCTTCTTCCTGGTGCAGCGCAGCCTTGAATGCTGGGCGCGCACGCACGGCGCCGATCACCGTGACTGGCGCATCGTTTCGGCCGGGTTGCCGCATGACGATCTGCCGCTTGGAAACGGCCATCGCCTGGTGTCCCTGGGAAAGCTGAGTCTCACGGAATACGGACAGTTTCTTCGCCAGACCGCGGCGGGGTTGTCGCTGATGATCTCTCCTCACCCCAGCTATCCGCCGCTGGAGATGGCACATTTCGGCGTGCGTGTCGTCACCAACAGCTATGCCAACAAGCGCCCGGCTGCACGGCATGAGAACCTGATCGCCACCCCCAGCCTGCGCCCCGAGGCGATCGCGGCGACGCTGGAGGCCCAGATCGCGGGGTTCGAGGCCGACCCCGGCGCGGGGCTGCGGGCGCAGAGCCACATGCCGGACTACCTGCTGGAGGACCGGATCGAATGTCTTGAGGATGTTGCAAGGGATCTTCTTGCCGTGATGATGTCTTGAAGGGCAGATCGAAAGGGACGCAGTGAAACGTCGCGAAGTCCTTGTTATTCTGACGCATTACGAAACCCCGCAGATCGAGGGACTGATCGCCCGCGCGCGGCGACAGCTGGACGGGCGCGCCGATGTGTTCGTATCGGCCTTCGTCGACATGCCCGAAGGCACCGCGCCGATATTCGAGAAATACCCTTTCGCAATTCCCTTCACACGCTCCGATTTTGCAGCCCTCGGCTATCCGCGGAAGTTCCACGAGGACGGCTGGAAGATGATCCCCGGCAATGCCGACCTCATCGTGATGGCGTTCTGGAAACGATATCCAGGCTACACGCATTACTGGGTGATGGAGGGCGACGTCGACTATACCGGTAAACTCGATGAATTATTCGCGGCATTCGACGCCTCTGTGGCCGATCTCCTGTGCACCAACATCCGCCCTCAGCCGCGCAACTGGCAGCATCGCGCGCGGTTCTACTGTCCTACCGGCTGGAACGAGGCCGAAGAAAACCGGGTCATTGCCTTCCTGCCCTTCTTCAGGGTTTCGCAACGGTTTCTGCGGACGCTCGATGCCTTCTACCGTGACGGCGGGGCAGGGCACCATGAAAAGACCTGGCCTTTCGCGGCGCTCGCGCGCGGGCTGGTGATCGAGGATCTGGGCAGTCGTGGCCCCTTCACGGCGGCGCACAACCGGGGGCGCTATTACACGAGTTGCCACATCGGGACGCTGATGTATCCCGGCACCTTCCGCTACCGTCCGGTGATGAACCGCCCCGGCAAGCGGCCGGACATGCTCTGGCATCCGGTCAAGGACGATGTTGATCTGCCGCGCGAGTTGTTACGCGTCCTGCGGCGGCGTCTGCGCCGCCTGTTCCGCCGGTTGACTGGGGCTGGAGCGTGATGCTCAGGTGATGTTCAGTCTTGGGGCGCGGGCGCGCCACTCGGCACATCGCCCATTGTGAGGAGGGCGGGCCCGACCGAGACATATTTCTCACTGCCGGACTTGAATGCGAACCGCCCTGCGTTGGCGTGCCAGAAGAGGCCCTCGCAGCCGGGGACAATGCGTTCGTGCAACTCGATCATCATGACGCCGACCCGGTTGAGCCAGGCAGGGGTGCGGAAAAGATCGGCCTCGGCCCCCTCGATGTCGATCTTGGCGATCAACGCGCGGCCGGCGCCATGCGCATCGATCAAATCCTCGATGCCCACTGTGGGAACGGTTTCAAGCACCCGGCTGTCTCGTGCATCGGTTCGGACCACACTGAATCCCCACGCGCCCGTGCCGCGGTCGCGCAGTTCGATCTGGCCGCCACTCTCGGGCGCGATCGCGGCCCGGATCGCGCGGATGTTGGGATAGGGGGCGATATTGCGCTCCAGGAGTGCGAAGTTCTCGGCCGAAGGCTCGACCGTCACGATCGTGGCCTTGGGGTACATCCGTGCAAATGCCACCGCCGCCGCGCCGATATAGCCGCCGGCATCCAGGATCAGCCCCGTAACATCTGCCGGATAGGCATGGCGCAGACAGTCGAATTCGCCTCCGAGACAGCTGCGCACCACGCCGATGTCCGGTGAAGCGGGCCGCACCCAGAACTCTTCGCCGGCAAGGCGCATTTTGCGAGGAGCCTTCGACCTCGCCGCTTTCAGCGCGGTCAGCCGGGCTGCCGCCATTGTCCCGTTGTCGCGGGCGATCCCGGCGAAGGCGGCGAGCTTGCTGTCGATCCTGCCCAGCAGCGAATGGCTCATGGTTTTCTCCGGGGTTCAGAGGGATGGAGTCTTGGTCTCCGGCCTGTCGAAATCCCTTGCGCCGTCTTCGGACCTCAACCGTTGGCGGCCATCCGGCGGAAGGTTTCGTTGCCGGCGACCAGGTCGTCGTAGCTGCCTTGGGCGATCAGTTGGCCGTGATCGAGCAGGAAGATCGTTTCGCATTGACGCACCGTACTGAGACGGTGCGCGATCATGATGATCGTCTTCTGACCGCCGATCTTGTGCACGGCCTCCATCACCGCGCGTTCGGTCAGGTTGTCGAGCGCCGAGGTCGCCTCGTCGAAGATCAGCACGTCGGGGTCGTGGTAGAGCGCGCGGGCGATGCCGACCCGCTGCCGCTGCCCGCCCGAAAGCCGCACTCCGCGCTCGCCGACGTGCGTCTCGTAGCCTTGTGCCAGTTCGTTCATGACGAAGTCATGCAGGCTCGCCATCCGCGCGGCGCGCTCGACTGCCTCCATGTCGATCTTTTCCTTCGGCAGGCCGAAGGCGATGTTGGCGGCGACGCTGCCGTCCGACAGGAAGATGTGCTGTGGCACATAGCCCAGCCGGCTCTGCCAGCTGCGCAGATTTGCCGGCGTGATCTCGACATCATCGACCATCAGCGTTCCCGAGAGGGGATCCAGAAGCCCCAGGATGATGTCGACGGCGGTGGTCTTGCCGGCGCCGGTGCCGCCGACGATGCCCACGGTCGTGCGCGCGGGGATGAAGAGCGAAAGCCCGCGCAGCGCCGACATTTCGGTATCCGGATAGGCGAACTCGACCTCCTGCAGTTCCAGCGCCCGGTTCAGGGTGGGCGCATGCTGCGTTCCGCCGCCCGGATCGGGCGAGAGGCCGGTGAGATCGGTGTGGATGTTCTCGAGCGAGGGCACGTTGAAGCGGATCGTGGCAAGTTGATTGAAGACTTGCTGCAACGCCGGCAGGAGGCGCAGTGCCGCCATTGCCAGCACGCCCATCGTCGGCAGCATCTGCCCGATATTGCCGCCATCGCGGATCATCAGCCACAGCAGGATCAGGACCAGACCGCTGATCGCGATCCCCTCGAGAACGAAGCGCGGCATCTGGCCGAGAATGTTGGCGCGCGCCTGGTGGCGGGCTACGTCGTAGGCGGCGGGGCGGAAGCGGCTCATGAACGTGTGTTCAAGCCCCATGATCTTCAACTCCTTCAGGCCGCCGGTGGCTTCCTGCACGGAGTGGAATTGCCGCTGGTTCGCTGCCAGCCGCGCCAGACCGATCCGGCGCAGCATCCGGCGCAGTCCCATGTAGATCACCCCGTAGGCACCGCCGAGGACGAGTGCGGTGCCCAGTGCAATCGCCGGTTCGACCGCGAAAAGGAGCGCGCCGATGAAGATCACGGTGATCGCCGAGGCGACAAGCTGCAACGCGGGCAGGATGCAGTTGCTCACGGTCCTGCCAACCTCGGTCAGCACGGTCTTGCCGATATCGGCGCTGTGCCGGGACAGGAACCAGATATAGGGCTGGTGCAGGTAGCGCTCCAGCAGCCGGCTGCTGATCGAGAAGGCGCGCATGACGCCGAAGCGGGTCGTGGCATACATGGTCAGCGCCCGAACCGTCAGACTGATGAGCACGAGAATCAGAACCGCCACGCCAAGGAAGATTGAGAAGCTGCGCGTGCTCTCGAAGGCGAGCGTGGTGTTGAGCCAGTCGAGATAGACGTTGCGGGAAATGATTTCGGGGTCGGAAACGACCTGCAGGAACGGCAGGATCGCGGCGATGCCGACCATTTCCAGAAGGCCGGCCAAGACGGCAAGCGCCATGAGCATGAGGAAGCGCCGACGTTCGGTGCGGTCGAGAACTTCCCAGACCATGCGGTAGAAGCGGATCATCGGCGATACCTGTCGTGGTTTTCTGGTGCCCGCGGTGGATCTGCTTCAGGTGCCCGGCGAAGCCTTGGCTCGGCCCGTTCGGGCGTGGACGGCGCTGCCCGAACGGAAGAAAGTGGGGGAGTGCGTGCGGTTGAGACCGGAAGGCGCCGATAGACGGGGGATCGGGAAGGTGCCTGTGGTGAGATTTCGTCCGTGGAGACACCCGTCGCCACGCCTGCGCGGGCCGCCTCGGACGTATAAAGGAATGCGCCCGTCCCAAAGAAGAAGAAAACGACACTGGCGATCGAATTCCACAGATGCACGGTGGCCATCGAGAAGGCGAGCCCGATGAGGGTAACGACATGGGCCAGTCGCACTGTCTTGGCCTCGTCTGTGAGAGGCGTGACGCGCATAATCCGCCAGAGTTGCAGCGCCAGCGCCCCGGCGAGGAGAAGAAGCCCTACCAGCCCGTGACGCAACGCCGTCAGAAGCCAGTAATTATCGACTGAAGGGGTAAGCCAGCCGGGACGAGTGTAGTCGTTGAAGCCGATGCCGAAGATCGGATGGCGCAGAACCTCGGCCGAGCCATAGTTGTAGATGTTGATCCGGGTCCAGGCCGTGCCTGAACTGAAGGTCAGCGTTTCCAGCGCGATGAGGACCGGTCCGCGGTTCGATAGCATGTCGATCACCACGTAGAAGATTACCCCGACGATCAGGAGAGCGCGCCAGTTTTCCTTCATCACGATCCCCCAGGCGACAATTCCCGCCTGTATCATCACGGCAAGAAGCGGCCCAGCGGATAGGGACGAGAAGGTCATTGCAGTGACGAAGATCATTACGACGATCAACTTCGGGATCTGTCGGCGATAGATGTAATAGGCGTTCGCGAAACCGATCGAGCAATAGATACCGAACAGGATCGAGTGCGAAGCGATGGCCTGCACCCGGTTCAGGCCCCAACGCGGGGCGGTAGGCTGATACGGATGTGTGGGAAAGACCTGGCCCAAGATCTCCCCGATCACCCAGCGTCCGGTTAGCGCTTCGACGAGCGCGAAGGGTGCGACCAGAACGAGGGTGATAAGGAAGAAGCGGATGAAGCGCCGGTAATCCTCGGCCGAGCGGACCAGCATTCGCCCCAGCATGTAGGCACCAATCAGTTCGACGACTGTGATTCCACCGTTGATGAATCCCCATTGCCCGTGGTGAAGGATCATTGTGAGCATGATCCAGAGGCCGAACAGGACCATCAACACGTCGCTGCGGGTGACGAAGCCTGCCTTGCCGGAAAAGATGTAGGCGGCTGCAGGGATGAACATTGCCAGCAGAATCAATCGGTAGGGATCGACCCGAAAGCTTCCCAGGAAGAGGTTGATCGGTAAGAGACAGGCGAACAGGAAGAGCGCGAGCAGGAAGGTCCTGCCGCCCGATCCGCTGTCGCTCATGCCCGCAGGCCATGTCGATGCGCGTGTTGCTTCCTCGACTGTCGCCAAGACTCACTCCGTTTCCCTGCCGCCGGCGCGCGGCATGGCAACCTGTCCGCTGTCGGCATAGCAGAATGCAGGTCTTCCTTCCATCGGCCATATCGCTTCCCGGGACGGGGTGGTTCGCGACCTCCAGTCTGACGCGGAACCGTCAGTTCGATGTTAACGGCGCCCTTTTCAGCCCCGGTTCCACCGCCCGGTCAGCGCCTCGGCATCGCCGGTGACCAGCAGCCGGGCCATGACCCGCATCCGGTAGAGGCGGATGCGCCAGAGCCCTACCCAGGCCAGCGCCCGCGCGCGCGGACCCGACAGACGATCCGAACGCAGCACACGCGGCAGTTCGACAAGCGGCGAGAGTCCCATCGCGGCGGTCTTCAGCACGAAGCGCAGTCTCCCCCCGGGCCGGAGGTGCGCGGCTTCGAAATCATGGGCGATGTGACGGTCCCACTTGAGCGCGAGTTCCGCAAAGCTCTGCCGCGCCGGGTGATAAACGCGCATCTCCGGCACGTAGCGCAGCGCATGCCCGGCACGGGTCGCCCGCTGGCCCCAGTCGCGATCCTCGGCCACGTCGAGCCCACCAAAGGGCCCTACTGCGTCGAGTACGCGGCGGCGGACGGCCAGGTTGCCGGTGCCGGTGAAGCCCTGCTCGGCGATGTAGCGGTCCATGCGGTAGGCATAGACGCTCTCGTAAGCCTCGATCATGCTCACCCGTGCGGGGTTGGCGCGCGCGATACGCACATCGCCGCCGAGGATCTCGGCCGAGGGATCGGCGAAGGCCGCCCGGATCGCCGCGATCCAGCCCGGATCGGCCAGGCAGTCGGCGTCGATGAAGGCCAGGATCTCGCCTGTAGTCACGGCGATGCCCCGGTTGCGGGCTGGCCCCGGGCCAGGCTCGGCTTCCTGCAGAAGCCGTGCGCCCGCCGCCTCGCAGATTGCCCGCGGCAGTTCGTCCGAGCCGTTGTCGACCACCACCACCTCGTCGGGCGCCTCGCTGCCGACTGCGAGTGCGTCCAAGCAGCGCGCCAGCATCGCCGGCTGGTTCAGATGCGGGATGACGATCGAGATGCGGGGCGGGGTCGCGGGCAAGATCAGTCCTTCCTGGCGGGGTGTCGCAGCCCGTGCGCGGTTTGATATCCGCCCCATCCCCTTCGGAGAGGTAAAGATCAAGGGGCCCCGCCGCGCGGAGCCCCTTTCAGTCGTCAATTCCCCCGGTCACGAAGGAATGTGGGCCTTGGTGATCCTTTCGGGATCAGTCGAGCGCGCTGAACTCTCCTCCTCCGCCGACCGAGGGCAGCGGATTTGTTGCCGGCGCGGCGCCGGCCACGTTGCGACCGTTGTTCCAGTCATCTGCGTTCATACCTGACCCCATCAGCAGGAACGGGCCACCGACCAGTGCGGGATCGAAGTACTGGCCGTTCGGCGCGATGAAGTCCTCGGGGCGCAGTGCCACATCTCGCTGCATGAACACATCCCCGATGATAAACGACTGCTCGGCTGGATCGGCGGGAAAGAGCGAATGGGCTGTAGAGGTCGCAAAGCGGAAGTTCTGGTCAAACTGGAATGAACCGGAGCCTCCCGACCAGTCGCTTATTCTCGTCGGCAGTATCCGCGTGGGAGGATACGGGCTGAAGGCCGGCCGGACCCAGAGCCTGATACGTTCTGCTTCGTTCACTTGCGTCGTGTCTACGCTGATCAGATACCAATGCGGTTCTTCCGGTTGTGGGCCCGGGAATTCCATGTAACCACGCGTGCCACTGAGGCCGTTTGAGATCGTCACGCTGATCCTGCCGTTCGGCCGGATGATGACCTCGAAGCGGTTGGATCCGATCAGCGTGAAGTTGTCACCCGAACGCCCGCCGAAGATAAAGGACACGCTGGCTCGCTTTGTCGTCGCCGTGGAGAACAGGTTCACGCCGTCCCCGCTCCGGAAGCGCACATTCCCTTCGGTCGACATCAGCGTTGGTGTGTATCCGGTATCGGCGACGGTTGCGCCGATTAGTGCACCTTCAACGATGATGCTGTCGGCACCTTCGCTGTTCGAGAGTGTTACGAGACAGGACAGATGTTTGCCCGCAGCGCCCGCCGGAATATTGATCTGCCGCGCCGTCGCCCCGTTAATAGCCTTGCCGTCAAGGCGCCACTGGTAGCTGACCGAGGGAAAGGGAAAGCCGGTAAAGCTGGCGCCTTCCAGCGGTGGTGGGGTGATAAGGACACGTGCGGCCGCACCTTCTGTGAAGAAGCTCTGCATTGTCGGTGGGGTGCCGAACCTGGGTGCGGCCACCGCCATCTGTACCCCTGTCTGTCCGACCGCCTGCGCCGAGAACATGCGCCCCGCCTGCCATTCGTCATCTTTCCAACTGGAGGTATGCGTGCGCGACCATGCCCCCTTGCCAACCGCGTTGTTGTAGCGCAGCTGAACGCAGTACCAGGTGTTTTCAGCCAAGCCGCCGGTCGGTTCAGGCGAGACGATGTAGATGCCTTCGGCGTTCGGGGTGATGCCCTCAATCTCAACCCAAGGGCCGAGGGTGGTCTCACTCGTCACCTTGCCGTTGTCATCAAGCACCAGATCAAGCGGGCGATAGCGCAGATCGCAACTGGTGATCGGGCTGCCGTTGTTGCCCTCGTGCGACGGGACCGTAACCAGTAGCGCGGTGCCGAAACCTTCGACTGAAGGCGGGGTGAAGAGACGGTTTGGCGTCTTGACCACAAAGGGTTCTAAGAGCGGGTTCTCACGAACTTCGCGGAACCACCGAGCGGTCGCCGAGAGTTGCGACGGCGGTGTCGGATCGGTCGCATAGAGTCGATCCAGCCAGCGCAGCGCACCGTTGTCACCAAAGGCCTCGAAGCATCCGGGGATCAGCCACAGGGGCAGGAGCGTGTCGCGCATCGCAGTCGTGTTGATGCCCAGATAACTTGTCGCTTGC
>NZ_JADDJF010000180.1 GCF_017811755.1 Pararhodobacter sp. SW119
GAAAACCTGCCGCGCCTGAGTTTCACGCACAAGACATTGCGCACGCCGGCGACGCATCCCGAGTACTGGCAGAAGATGAGTCGCGATGCCCGCCGCTGCTGGCAGGCATGGTCTGCGAGATCTACCCAGATCAGGAATGTCACGCCGCTCTGGCAGGCGGACGGCAAACCGATGCCCTATCGCCGCGAGATTGCCGATTACATGGGAGCCATGCTGGAGGCACTGATCGCTGATTGTCCTTGGCAGCAAAAACGCGACATCTTCATCGGTCTCGTGCAGCTTGGTATCGATCAGGCTGCCGTCCCGCAGTTCCTCAACAAGGGCACGGCGCCAACAACCTCGGGCCAGACATCTTGGGACGCGGGTCGCTCTGCTCCAACCGTTCTGGCGATGGCGGCTCTTCCAGATAACGACTGGTTGCAGGAAGCGTGGCGTCTTCCGCGCGCAACCAGTGAATTGTACCTGCGGATGCCCGGATCAAGCTGGGAAGATAAGCGCGGATTCAACACGATCACCGAAGCAGAGCAGTTCGACCCACCGCTACAACTGAAAGCCGGCAAAGCCAGCAATCCCGGCGTCTGGAATTGGATCGATCCGCAGCCCGACACCCCGCCGCCCGGGCCGGTTCCGGGGCTCGTCGGGCATGCGACCTATAATGGACGCGGAACGAGACCCGAGAGCTTCGCGGCACTTCCCGGATC
>NZ_JADDJF010000181.1 GCF_017811755.1 Pararhodobacter sp. SW119
CATGAATCTGCAGAGAATTCTTACCGAACTGGGGCTTGAGCGCGACGCCGTGAACGGCATCTCGGCCCGTCTCTCCGCGGTCCCCTGCGCCCGGATGCAGACCGTCTTCCTGCCCGAAACCGGCACGCTGGAACTGCGCGGCCATGTGCCCGAGGAAGGTCTGCGCGCGCCCGTGCTGGCGGCGCTGCGCGAACAGGTCGGCGGCGCGATCCCGGTTTCCGACAACGTGCGCATCCTGCCCCGCCCGCAATGCAACGTGCTGGCCGGGATCGCCGCGCTGGGCCTGCCGCAATCGACCGTACAGGAGACCGACCCGCGCCTGATCGGCGACGATGCCCATGCCCGCGAATACGCCTATGTCGAAGGCGACGAACTGACCTTCGAGATGACCTCTCCCGACTACCCCGCGCATGTCTATATCGATTACTTCGACGCCGCCGGGATGGTGCTGCACCTGCAACCGAACGAGATGCTGGACACCACTCTCCTGCCGCCGAAATCGACGCTCGATGTCGGTCATGCACCTGACGGCAGCGAGGTGTTCCGCATCACCGTGGCCCCCCCCTTCGGCAACGAGATCGCCGTGGCCTTCGCCGCGTCCCACCCGATCCACGATGCCCCCCGCCCGGTGCGCGAACCCGCCGGCCCCTACCTCGACTGGCTGCGCGAGCGGATCGCGGCGGCGCGCGAA
>NZ_JADDJF010000182.1 GCF_017811755.1 Pararhodobacter sp. SW119
CAGACCTCCGTCCGCTTGAGACTTACGTCAAGCCCGACATAAACTTCCATCGCTGCTCTCCTTCATCGGATCACCCGCCCGAGAGTTTTCCCGCTCTCGAGGGGAGCAGCAACCACGTCATGTATGGGATGTATTAAGCATCGTAGTTTCCTTTGCGGCACTGGTCGGCCACCGCTGTGCCCGCAGGCACAGCGTGTCCCATTGACGTGGGATCTCGACCGATGATTTCAGATTAGGGGATTCAGGCGACCCGGGCCGTCGCGGCGTGGGACGAGTTCAAGCGGGACTTGCGCGAAGCATGGACGAGGCGGGCATCGCGGGTCATCTCCCAAGCCAAGACATCCGACAGCTTCCATCGCCGGCACCCGGCACTGAAGTGATGGCCGCGCGGGAAGTCATCCGCCGCGATCCACCTGTAAAGGGAGGCCCGCGACACGCCCAGCCGGGCAATGACCTAGCTGACGGAGAGGTAGTAATCGTTGTTTTTCGTCATGGTATCAGCTCCGATTCGCGTTCTTGGTTCGTCGAAGCTGTCGCGTGTGGCCACACCCTTCCGGCAGGCACCAGTATGGCGAGTCGAACATGGGAAATCTATTTTAAGTAATTGATTTATATTATTATTAA
>NZ_JADDJF010000183.1 GCF_017811755.1 Pararhodobacter sp. SW119
TACGGCTGCGATCCGGGCGGAGCCCGTTCGCTCAGGTTCGCCGCGCCGGACTTCCATTCGTGATCGCCGCCCTGGCTCTGGTTGCGGCCTACTCGGGAGGGATCTACGCGATCCAGGCCACTTCCGTGGCGAATGCGATGCTGCTTATTGCAACGGCACCTTTCATGGCAGCTGTTCTCGGTTGGGTCGTACTGCGAGAGTCCGTGCGGGTGGCGACCTGGATCGCCATCGCCGTCGCTATTGTTGGCATAGCGATCATGGTCGCCGACAAATCCGGGAGCGTCGTCCTGAAAGGAAGCCTTGCCGCGTTGGGGTCCGCACTCGGCTTTGCGGTCTCACCGTGGCGCTGCGCTGGCAGAAAACGGGTGAAATGCTGCCCTCGGTTTTTCTTTCCGGGCTGTTCGCCATCTCGATCACACTGGGCATATGTTTGTTTCTGGAGCTCCTACCTGCGGCCGAACTGGCGTTGCTGTCCCGCGCCGAAGTTCTGCTGGGCCCTGTCTGGGTGTGGTTGTTCCTTGGCGAAACCGCCAGTTTCAACACTCTGGCAGGAGGAGCCGTCTTGCTTGCAGCCATTGCCGGAAACGCCGTTTCGGGCAAGCGGCG
>NZ_JADDJF010000184.1 GCF_017811755.1 Pararhodobacter sp. SW119
GGCGGTGTCAGAGCAAATTCCTTGTGCGAGGCTTGGCGGCCGCGTAGGTTCCTCGGATGTCTAAACCGAGCCCCTTCCGATACTTCAAGACGAGCCCCGAAATCATCCGCCTGGCGGTAATGCTCTACATCCGTTTTCCGCTTTCGTTGCGAAACGTGGAGGACCTTCTCCACGAGCGCGGCATCGAGATCAGCCATGAGACGGTGCGGTTCTGGTGGAACCGGTTCGGCCCGATGTTCGCCGCAGAGATCCGCCGGCGGCGCGTCGAGCGGATGCGCTCTTCGCAACACTGGCGATGGCACCTCGACGAGATGTTCGTGAAGATCAACGGCGAGTTGCACTACCTCTGGCGGGCTGTCGATCACGAGGGCGAGGTGCTGGAATCCTTTGTCACAAAGCGCCGGGACCGCAAGGCAGCGCTGAAATTCCTGAAAAAAGCGATGCGGCGGCACGGTTCGCCGGAAGTGATGGTGACCGACCGGCTGCGCTCCTACGGTGCCGCGCTGCGAACGATGGGCGCGTCGGATCTTCAGGAGACAGGCCGCTATCTGAACAATCGTGCGGAGAATTCGCACCAACCTTTGC
>NZ_JADDJF010000185.1 GCF_017811755.1 Pararhodobacter sp. SW119
AAACGCCTGAAGCAGCTTGAGGATGAGAATGCGAAGCTCAAGTGCCTGCTGGCGGATAGGGAAACGGCTCGATCCTCATCACCAGCCAGTTGCCCGTCGACGCCTGGCACGAGGTCATCGGCGAGCCCACCTTCGCTGACGCCATCCTCGACCGGCTGGTGCACAACGCCCACCGTTTGCCCCTGGACGGCCCCTCGCTGCGCAAGAGCCAGACATGACGAGCGCCCAGATCCCGCCGCGCGCGACGCCGCGCCAGCGTCATGGGGCGCGCACGGCGTCGCGCGCGGCTTCGAAACGCTTGACCCATGCAACCCGAGGAGACATCAAGAACCAACGCTTGACAGCGTCATCTCGCGGTGACCGGATACTCCGGAATGACTGACCGGATGTCGTTGGAACGCCCGACCGGATGCATCGGAACGCGCACCGGGCGGCGGAGGCGCTGAGGGCGCGGCCGGTGAAGACGGACCGGGCTGATGCCCGGGCGCTGGCGGAGATGCTGCGGACCAGCTGGTTCACGGAGGTTTTCGTGAAGTCGGAGCAGAGACCGGATCAAGGCACTGCTGTTGTCGCGGGAC
>NZ_JADDJF010000186.1 GCF_017811755.1 Pararhodobacter sp. SW119
ACTCCACGTGATCGCGGGCAGGTCTGGCCGACAGTCTGAAGCTACGGTGCCCTCGTGTTGAGCGAGGGGACCTGGATGCCAACGGAACGACTGTCGATGCGCCGGATACGCGATGTTTTGCGATTGAAGTATGCCCAGGGGCTGAGCGAGCGGGCGATCGCCGCGTCACTCGGGCTGGGGAAGGGAACGGTTGGGGCCTATCTCGGGCGGGCGCGGACGGCTGGCCTGACCTGGCCGCTGCCCGGCGCCCTGACTGACGACGACCTCGAACTGCTGTTGTTTCCTGCGTCCCCATCGGTGCCGGATCGGGAGCGGCCGGTTCCGGACTGGGCCGCGGTTGACCGGGAACTGCGGCGCCCGGGCGTGACGCGGGCTCTGCTCTGGGAGGAATATCGCGCCACCCATCCGCTGGGCTTCGGTTATGCCTGGTTCTGCGATCACTATGAGGCCTGGAAGGGCCGGGTCCGCCCGACGATGCGGCAGACGCATCGGGGTGGAGAGAAGGTGTTCGTCGATTTCGCTGGCGACGCGATCGATGTCATCGATTCCGAGACCGGTGAAGTTCGGGCGGTGAAG
>NZ_JADDJF010000187.1 GCF_017811755.1 Pararhodobacter sp. SW119
TGTCCTCTACCACCGTTTGCCACGTCTCTTCGCCGAGCTCGAACTCGCCCATGGCGACGGCAGCTGCCCGCGCCTGTTCCGCCAGATCATCCGCGCCGATCTGCTGATCCTCGACGACTGGGGGCCGGACCGGCTCACTGCACCGCAGCGGCGCGACCTGATGGAGATCGTCGAGGACAGATACGGAAACGGCTCGATCCTCATCACCAGTCAATTGCCCGTCGACGCCTGGCACGAGGTCATCGGCGAGCCCACCTTCGCCGACGCCATCCTCGACCGGCTGGTTCACAACGCCCACCGGTTGCCCCTCGACGGCCCCTCGTTGCGAAAGAGCCAGACATGACGAGCGCCCAGACCAACGCCGCGCGCGACGCCGCGCCAGCGTCATGGGGCGCGCACGGCGCCGCGCGCGGCTCCGGCATCCCAAGCTTCGAAACGCTTGACCCAACCCAACCGAGGAGACATCAAGATCCAACGCTTGGCGACGTCATCTCGCGGTGACCGGATACTCCGGAAATGCCGACCGGATGTCGTCGGAACGCCCGACCGGATGCGTCGGAATGCGCA
>NZ_JADDJF010000188.1 GCF_017811755.1 Pararhodobacter sp. SW119
TGACCGCTGGCCTTGATGAAGTCCGCCTGCCGGATTCCAATCAGACTAGCGAGCTATAGACGCCCTGACAGCACATCGGAGTGTCCCGGTAGCGGTCTCGCTTGATCATCATCATTCATTTCTGCCCTTGCATCTCGTCGCGACGCCGTTGCGGCGGCGCTTTTGGCTCTCTTTCGTTCAGATGGCCGGTGCGGCCGTGTAATTCTGTCCCTTTACGAGCAGTGCCCAAGCGGTGCGAGCGGTCTTGTTGGCGATGGCCACGGTCACGAGCCGCGTGGGCTTACGGTCGAGCAGGGATCTGACCCAGGCCCCGGTCCGGGTATTGATCGTTCCGGCGCGCCTTGTCACCGAGGTGGCGCCGACGACCAGCATTCGGCGCAGGTAGCCGTTGCCCATCTTCGAAACCCGTCCCAGCCGCTCCTTGCCGCCTGACGAGTTCTGTCGTGGAACGAGCCCGAGCCAGGCCGCAAACTGCCGACCGGATCTGAACACGGAAGGATCGGGCACACTGGCCGCGATCGCCGTGGCGGTAATGATGCCCAC
>NZ_JADDJF010000189.1 GCF_017811755.1 Pararhodobacter sp. SW119
GTCGAGACGCCGGTCATGCACGAAAGAGCGGACACATAACGCCCCGCGGGGGGCGACCGGCGGCTGCGACCCTAGCGCCGTACCTACACCAGTTTCGATCCACGCCCCCACAAGGGGGTGACCCAACTTTACCTCAAGCTCGACATCTTCGCCAAAACCGGTCGATCTACGATGCGATTAACCGAATGGGCGTTGCACACAGGCGCCATGCGGAGAGTGAGTCATTCAGTCGGTTAGCTCCTCCTCAGCCTGTCTCGCCAGCAGATACGTGATTGTTCGACCAACAAATTGAGGCTCAGGTGCTCCCAGCGCCTTCGCAATCGAACGGAGCGCTGCAATATCCGGAAACACGTCTTGCCTCTCAAAGAGGCCACGGACCCAGTCTGGATCCTGATTGCTTTCCTGCGCGAGTTCATCGGCAGAGTAGCCGCTGAAGCCCAGAATGCGCGCGAGAGTCTCGGGGAATCCCAGATCGGTGTTGTCCAACATCTGCCAGATGATCGCTTTCCGATTGTCTTGGCTGACAGGGGTGCGG
>NZ_JADDJF010000019.1 GCF_017811755.1 Pararhodobacter sp. SW119
ACCGGCAGAATTCGCGCTTGGTACACGGAATCGCCATCAGCGCATCGAGCCGATAACAGATGACCCGCCCAAGGGTGACACTTGCGTCGGCATCAGAGTGCCGGGCCGCGATCAGAGCACCGCTGCAAAGATGAAGACGAAGATCGCCAGCAACGCGGCGATGCCCAAACCGATGCCAAGGCGTCTGTTCGACATCTGCCTGGTTCCGGAGCTGCCGGCGTTGAGCTCCGGACGGTCCTCCAGCCCGGCGTCGCCGGGCCCCGCCGGAACCTCGCCCGTTCTCGAATCCGGGCGAGCCGGCCGTCGGCGCGTGTCCGTATCGTTGTGGTTGCTCTCGGCCATCGTCTTTCCTTCGGAATGTTCTGGGTTCTCATTTCGAACGCACAGCGACTGGCGAATGTTCCGATTCCAGATCAAGACTTCCGCGCGATCCGGTTTTCCAAAGCGGCGCCCGTATCAGACCATTTCGACGAAGGGCACGATCACGAACCACGCGACGTAGAGCAGCGCCAGGCCAACGAGTAGATCGATCCGCTTTTCGGGCGCGCCCACGCCCCGGTAGCGCAGCAATAGCCAGATCAGCCCGGCCGCATGCGGTAGTGCGAAAAGCGACAGGGCCAGTCCTACCGGAACCGGGCTCTGCACCAAAGCCAGCGCCGCCAGCGCGGACAGGGCCAGAAAACCGATGGCCAGGTCGACGCTGCGGACAGTTCCCAGTTGCACGACCAGCGTCTGCTTCCTCGCGTCGCGATCAGCCGTGCGGTCGGGGATCCCGGCCAGCAAAATGGCGGGCAGCACGGCCAGCGCGATCACCAGCGCCAGGAACCACGCCTGCCCGGAAAAGGGACTGCCCCCCTGTACGACATGCCCCAGCAACAGCACCCCCGGCCCATGCGTGACCGCCACATCCAGTTCCCCCAGTCCGCGGTGGGACAGCTTGAGCGGTGGCAATGTATAGCCCAGCGCCAGCACCGCCAGCACCGCCAGGACTATCAGCACGGTCACCGGGGAGGGCGCCATCACAAGCGTCGCCACCGCGCCGAGCGCGCTGACGCCGAGCGCGACCCAGACGCCGCGCCAGAGTTCGCTTGGCGAAAAGCCACCCTCCAGCAGGCTTCGCCCGCCGCCGTTGAAGGGGCTGAAAAAGCGGTTCTGCGCGTCGCTCTCGAAATCCTGGAGGTCATTGGTCAGGACGGTAGCGACCTTCAGCCCCACCATCGCCACCAGACCGAAGACAAAGGCCAGCAGGTCGAGCGTCCCCGCCGCCAGCAACGCCCCCAGCGTGTAGGCGAGCACGCTCATCGGATAGAACTGCGGGCGCACCGCCAGCAGCCACCGCCCCGCTTCGTGCAACCGCCGCCGGATCGGACGCCGGGGTCCGCCGCGCAGCCGCAAGCCCAGACCGCGCGCCTGTGTGACCCAGCCCTCCCGCGTCGCGGCGTCGGTATGGCTGGGCGGCGCGAAGGTCGTGATCCTCACCGTCCTGATCCCGCAGAGGCCGAGTGTGGCACGTGCCATCGCCCTGTGCCCCGGCGCGCCCTGAATCCATCGATAGACGAGCGGGGGCACATCCATCGTGATCAGCAACTCGGCGGTGCGCGGCGCCAGCAAGCCGTAGTAATGGCCATCCTCCTCGCGGAAGGCGAAGCCGGGATAGAGGATGCGGTCCAGAAAGCCCTTCAGCCGCGCCGGCATTGTCCCCCACCAGTTGGGAAAGGCAAAGACCAGGTGCTCGGCCCAGGCGATCAGGCCCCGCGCCTCGGCCAGGTCGGGTTCCAGCGTCTGGGCGGCCGGAGAGTCGGCGATGACATCCGGATCGAACGCCAGTTCGGACAGATAGAGCGTCTTCACGTCACAGCCGGCCTCGCGCGCGCCCTCGGCAAACGCCTCGGCCAGCGCTGTGGTGAGGCTTTCGCGACGCGGATGACCGACGACAACCAGCACGCGACAAGATCCCGGTGAGACAGACAGATCAGGTTTCGGGTCGGGCGCGGCAGTGTTCGACAACGACCGCCGGGGGACCACGGCGTCGAAGTGCCGTGCCTCATTTCCACCTGGCGCCCCCGGGACCGGGGCGTCATTTTCCACAGGCAGGGGGTTGGCCCGGCCCAAATCAGCAAGAACCGTTCGCACCGGCAATCTCTCTGGAACGGCACCTCTTTTCTCGACACCCATGGAAACATTCCTTGAACTGCATCGACAGACAAACGAATCGAAGTCCGGATTGTTCCTCGTCGGAGTCGAGGCGGGGCGGCTCCGCGTACTCTCTCGACCAGCCGACTACCGATCTCCGTCACGAAAGAAATCTGGATCATTGTCGGCTTCCACGTTGCTGCCCGGCAGGAGGAACGGATAGCTGAACCTATCGTTGATTCCGGGTGTAACCTAAGCGGTTCCACAGCGAACCTGCTTATGGATCAACTCGAACAGACGGAGTCTGGCGACAATCATGACAGAGAACCTGAAATCCGGCGAACGCCTTCCTGAAATCACCTTGCCGCTGCTTGGCGGGGACGAATTGCGACTCGGGGTTCCCGTGGACGCCCACGACTGGCAGATGGTCGTGGTCTATCGCGGCAAGCATTGTCCGATCTGCAAGACCTATCTTGCGGAACTCGAGCGCACCGCGCCCGAATTCGCCAAGGCGGGTGTCGGGATCGTCGCCATCTCCAGCGATCCCGAGGATCGCGCCCGAAGCTTCACCGACGAGATCGGCGTTTCGTTCCCGGTCGGGTACGGCCTGACCGTGGATCAGATGCGGAAACTCGGCCTCTATGTCTCGGAGCCGCGCTCCGAGAAGGAGACGGATCGTCCCTTCGCCGAGCCGGGCGTGTTCGTGATCAACGCAGACGGGCGACTTCAGGTCGTGGACATCTCGAACGCACCGTTCGCGCGGCCGGAACTGGCCGGCCTTGCCAAAGGTCTGAAATTCATCCGTGACAACGACTATCCGATCCGCGGGCGCCTGGCGGCCTGAGCCGCCAGCCGTGTCAGTCAGTGGCGCGCCGGGTGGGCAAAGGCTTCCCAGCGCGCCCCACCTGTGTGTACGTGATCGGTCCGGTCCCGGCTCCCGATTTACACGTTGTGACCAGCGAGAGCCGGAGGACGGACTGACCCATGCACGAGGGAGTGACCCATGCAAGAAGTTGATGTCGCCATCATTGGCGCCGGCACGGCCGGCATGGGGGCCTATCGCGCGGCGCGCAAGCATACCGAGCGGCTGGCGCTGATCGAGGGCGGCCCCTACGGCACCACCTGTGCGCGGGTCGGCTGCATGCCGTCGAAACTGCTGATCGCGGCGGCGGACGCGGCAGAAGCGGTGCGCGAGGCTGCGGGTTTCGGCGTCCATGCCGGCCCGCCGCGCATCGACGGGGCCGCGGTCATGGATCGCGTCCGTCGTGAACGCGATCGCTTCGTCGGCTTCGTGATCGAGGCGGTGGAGGGGTTCGACCCCTCCCATCGCTTGAAGGGCAGCGCGCGGTTCGAGGATCCGCACACCCTGCGGCTCGACACCGGCGAGGTCGTGCGCGCCAAGCGCATCGTCGTCGCCACCGGAGCGGTCCCGGTGAAGCCGGATGTGTTCGACGCCGTCGGCGACCGGTTGATCGTCAATGACGACGTCTTCGGCTGGACTGATCTGCCGGGCTCGGTCGCGGTTTTCGGCGGCGGCGTGCTGGGGCTGGAGCTCGCGCAGGCGCTGCACCGGCTGGGCGTGCGCGTGCGGCTCTTCGGCAAGGGTGGCGGCGTGGGTCCGCTGTCCGATCCCGCGGTGCGCGATGCGGCCGCCGCGGCCCTTGGCGCCGATCTACCCTTCGATCCGGATGCCGATGTGCAGGGCATCACGCGCGAGGGCGACACCGTGGTGGTAAGGTTCCGCGAGGGAGACGCCACGCGCGAAGAGCGGTTCGACTGGCTTCTCGCCGCGACCGGTCGGGCGCCGGCGCTCGACGGGCTCGACCTTGCCGCCTCGGGGCTGGCGCTGGACGATCGCGGCGCGCCTGACATCGACCCACTGACCATGCAGGCGGCGGGCAGCCACATCTTCTTCGCCGGCGATGTCGCGGCGCGCATTCCGCTGTTGCACGAAGCCGCCGACGACGGCCGCATCGCGGGCGACAACGCCGGGCGCCATCCCGAGGTGCAGACCCACCGCCGCCGCACGCCTCTGGGCGTCGTGTTCACCGAGCCCAACTTGGCCACAGTGGGCGCGTCCTTCAGCGAGCTCTCCGACGCCGCGTGCGACTTCGCCACCGGCGAGGTGGACTTCGCCGATCAGGGGCGCGCGCGGGTCCTGCGCCGCAATCGCGGCCTGCTGCGTGTCTATGGCGAGCGCGGCACGGGCCGCCTGCTCGGCGCCGAGATGGTCGCGCCGCGGGGCGAGCATCTGGCGCATCTGCTGGCCTGGGCGGTGCAGGCCGGCATGGATGTGGACACGGCGCTGGCGATGCCGTTCTACCACCCGGTGATCGAGGAGGGCCTGCGCACGGCCCTGCGCGACCTGAGCGTCAATCTGGGTCGCGGGATGGAAAATCCGCCGCGCAGCATCGACTGCGGCCCCGGCGCCTGATCCCGGCGACGGCGGGGAGGGGGAATGATGACGAGGCCCGGGATCACGCCCCGCCGATGCGCCGGATGCGCCGCGCGCCTGATGCCACCGAAGCGCCCCCGTGATGTCCCCGCAGGATCGGATCCCATGATGACGAGGCCCGACCGGGTGACCCTCGCCTTTCAGCATGCCGGCGCGCTGTCGGTCGCCGGGGTTTCGGGCATTTCGGCGCGGCGCGCGCACCCTGGCAAGCCGCGCGCCGCGGCCGCGCGGCGGTGCCAGATCCTGCCAGAATCCTACCGCACCGTTCGGAACTGCCATACGCTTGCCATACGCTTGCCATACGTCTGCCATACGCATTCTGGCACCCCGCCAGCGGCTTCCAGGGCGCCCGCCAGGGCCCTGCATCGGGGTACACTCGAAAGACCGAGAACCTGCGCCAGCGGGGAAGCGCGTGCCGTTGAAGACGACGGTGCACGTGCTGCCAAGGCCGGTCTTGTTTTTTTCTTAAGAGGTGGCGATCGTTTGCGCCGCGCGCGTCATCGATCGTGGTCTGTCACCCGGAGCACCAACGGAATCGCTGTAGAGGAGAGACCATGTCCCGATCCGAAAATGACAAGCCGCTGCGTCATTGGTGCGGCGGCCGGCGCGAGGAGGCACAGGACGCCCCGTTTCTGAGCGCCCTCGACGGCGAACGCTGGCGTGCGGGCGATGCCGACAACTGGGATGCGTGCTGGTACACCGGCATGCCGCGCCCGGCCGCCTTCAGCCAGCGGCGCCCGGGGTCATGGGTCAACCACATCCCCGGCAACAACTGCCTGACGATAAAGAGCGCGCTGGCGCGGACCCTGTCGATCGCCCGCGCCCGACAGATCGCCGAGGCCGGCCCCGACAGCGCCACGGCCCGGCGTGTCGACTTCTTTCCCGAAACCTTTCCGCTGCCCGACGCCTATCACAGCCTGCAGGCCGCCGCCGCGTCAGAGCCGGCGCAGCGCTGGATCCTCAAGCCGCGCAATTCTTCCCGCGGCCGCGGTATTTCCATCCTGCCGGACGCCGCGCTGGCGCCCGCCGACAAGGCGTTCATGGTGCAGCGCTATCTGGACCGGCCGCACACCATCCGCGGCCACAAGTACGTGTTGCGGTTCTACGTCGCTTTCACCTCGCTCGAGCCGCTGCGCGTCTATCTCTACGAGGAGGGGTTCGCGAAGCTCGCCTCGCACCCCTATGCGCCCGACGACATCACCGATCTCTTCAGCCATCTGACCAATCCGGACGTGAACGCCACCAACACCGAAAGCGACGCGCCCGTCGTCTTCATCCCGATGCAGAACTATAGCCCCTGGCTGCGCGAGCAGGGCCATGACGATGACGCGCTCTTTGCCCGGGTGCGGGATCTCGTGCGCATCACCACCGTCTCGGCGCGCGAATACATGCGCCGGCGCAGCGCGACGCTGAATGCCGACACACGGCGGTGTTTCGAGCTGATCGGGCTGGACGTCATGGTGGATGCCGACCTGAAGCCGTGGATCCTGGAATGCAATCTCAGCCCCTCGCTCGATGTCTGCGCCGCCCCGCAGGATGGCGGCGCCGCCGAGGCCGAGATCAAGCCCCGCATGGTGCGCGAACTGGTCGACATGATGGGTTTCAACCGCGATGCCCCCGACGACACGAAGGTCGCCGACCCGGCCGAACGCATCGTCGCGGAGACGCGCGAGGAACACGCCCGCGCCGGCGGCTGGCAGCCGATTGCCCCGACGCCCACGCCCGAGGATTACCTGCCGTTCCTGCCCCTGCCGCGCGCGGCGGATATCGTCGCGGCGGACGCCATGGCCGGTCGTGAAGTGCCCCGCCCGGTGCTTGCGCGCCACCGCGTGGAAGAGATCATCGACGACGACACCCTGTGGCTGCATTGCCGGCAGGGCGGCAAGATGTACCGGCTCAACGACACCGCGGCGTGGATCTGGCTTCAGGCCGTGCGCGGCGCCGATCCCGACGCGATCGCGGCGGACCTGGTCAGCCGCAGCGGCCGAACCGATGCCGCCGGCCGATGGGACGTGCGCCGTCTGGTCTGGGACCAGCTGGCCGATTGGGTGGAACTGGCGCTTCTGCGCAAGACCGGACCTGACGGGGTTCCGACCGCACCGGACAGTTTCAGCGCGGACCGGCACCCGTACATCACGCGCGAGGTACCCCCGGCCGCGCCGATTGTCCTGCGCGCGGGCAAGGCCCGCGTCCGCGTCGATCCGGGCGACGGCCTGGCGCTAGCACGGCTGCGTTCGGTCTTCGCCGTTGACGTCGCGGCCGCAGCGGTCGCCACGCCGGAAGCCGGGATCGCGGTCCTGCGCCGGACCGGCGGATATGCGCTGTCCCGTGCCGGCGAGATCGTGGTGCCGCAGACAAGTCTGGCGACGCTCGCTCCCAGGATGTGCGACCAGTTGTTCGACATCGCGCTTGCCGGCGATCCTGCCTTTCCCATCGGTCTGGCCCTGGCCACGCTGTGCTTGCGGGAAGACCCCTCGGGCGGGCGGCGACGGGCCATACTGGTCGCGGGTCAGGACCGCGAGACCTTCATCGACCCGGCGACATATGAACTGGCCGAAGCGCTGGAGGCGGATCTGGGTTGGGGCGCTGCGCTGGCTGCCGGGGGATCCGGGGCGGCATCGGCGCTCGGGCTGCCGGTGGCGATGGCCGAGGGGGCGGGACCGGCGGCCGCTGACCCGGCGAAGCGTTCGCGTCGGGATCTCTGGTCTCCCGGGCTGCGCGGTCATCTGCTCGCACCGGCCGAGGGATTGGCCGGGACCGAAATCGATATCTGCGGGCTGGTCATATCCCGACGCGATGCGGCGGACCCAGATGGGGCGGTCTCGGCAATCGCGGCGCTTGGTGGCCTGGTCGCGGCGCTGCGCCTCCCTCCCGGCGAGGAGATGCCCGACGACCTGGTGAGCGGCCTTCACGAAGGGATCTTGAATCTGCCCCGCTGGACTCTGACCGACACGACAGTCGAGGCGATCACTGCGCGGATTCGCAAATCGGCAGTTTCCGAGACATGCTGATCCGCCTCTGACGGCCACGGGAAAGGCTGGACCTTCCCGGTCCCACCCTCCTCGAAGTCTTGCATCTGGATGCGGAAGCGTTAGTCGGCTGTGTGGTCGGTCATCTGTCGTCCTGTTTCCTGTTTCTGTTTACTGTTGATGCGAGCGCCTCGGGTTCAGGTTCCGCTGGCACGTCCTTGAGAGCGGCGCTCCCAGCGGCCCTGATTGTCGTGCGACGGCCTGCCGACGACGTTCGCGACAGGCGCCCTTGCGCCAGGCCTCTGATCGAGAGCAATCGAACGCAGCGCCTGGCCGGCATCCTGCGGTCGCGGGACCCCATGTCTCCGGGGTCGCTGGAGGGCGGATAAGGTTACTGACAAATCTGTAGAGGCGCGTTTTCAGAATGCCCCGCCAGTTGTTGCAGAGCGTGGCATCAGCGTGAGATCGCGCGAAAAGAATCGCGAGAAATCCGAAATCGGGAATCCCTCGCCGGTGCAGCGCCAACAAGATCAGGGGCCTGGATGGTACCGCCTGCCCGGCTCGAACGGGCGACCCCCAGATCCACAATCTGGTGCTCTAACCAACTGAGCTAAGGCGGCACTGGCTGCGATTTACTCGGCTGACCTCGCGATTGCAAGGGCTCGGTGCTTGAATTTGCGTGGTGGCTGGCGTAACCCTCGGGCCTGTCGAAGCTGGAGGGATGGATGGGTATCGACAAGCAGAGCGACATCGCCGCCAACCTCCAGATCGGGCCGACGACGCTGGGCATGGTGCGCATCTACATCGAGGCCAACGGCATCGAACTGCCACTCGACTTCGATCCCGAGGAGGCCGAGGAGATCGCCGAGGAGTTGCGCGGCGCGGCGCAGGCGGCGCGGGGCATGAAGCCCGGCGCCGGTTCCGGCGGCCCGAACCGGGGCGGCAAGCGCCCGAGGCGGTGATCCAGTCGGTGATCGAGGGAAAGGTGAGAGGCCGGGCACGACCCAGGCGGAACTCGTTGCGGCTGCTTCCTTCCGGACCTGACCGGGTTGGCGAGATACCTGCCCGCGCCGACCTCTCGACGGCCACTTATGCGTTTCGCAGCCCTGATGCAAGCCATCGCGTCAGATTGCGCCCGGCCCGCGATCTGCGATACTGCGCGGCGGGGCCGATCGCCCGCAACCCCCGGTTCTCATGAGCAAACGCGGCTATCATCACGGAAACCTGCGCCAGGCCCTGGTTGACGCCACGCTGGAGCTGATCGCCGAAAAGGGGCCGGCGGGCTTCACCATGTCCGAGGCGGCGAAGCTGGCCGAGGTCTCGGCCGCCGCGCCCTATCGGCATTTCACCGGGCGCGAGGACCTGATCGCCGAGGTGGCGCTGCAGGGCTATGACCTTTTCGCCGATCTTCTGGACTATGCCTGGAACGACGGCCAGCCCTCGGTCCTGCGCGCGTTCGAGGCGGTGGGCCGCGCCTATCTGGCCTTCGCGCGCAAGCATCCGGGCCATTATATCGCGATGTTCGAAAGCGGCCTCGCGCCCAACCAGACCGCCGAACTCGCCGCTGCGGTGGAGCGCGTGAACCGCGTCATGCAGCGCGCCGCCGAGGCGCTGTCGGCCCGTCTGCCGCCTGAAAAGCGTCCGCCCGCGGCGATGTTCTCGGCCCATGTCGCGGCGCTCAGCCACGGCATCGTCGAGCTTTACGCCCGCGGCAAGCCCGGCGCGCGCAGCCCGTTTTCGCCCGACGAATTGCTGGAAACCGGCGTCGGCATCTACCTGCGCGGACTGGGGCTGATCGACGGCGATTGCTGAGCCGGGCAGGGCATCGAAAAAACTTTCGCGCCCTCTTGAATCCGCTCTTGACCTTCCCACCTATGTAAATGTTAATAACATTAACACCCACCGCGACACCAACCGCATCACCAACCGAGGAGACCCTTTCGATGACCGCAGTTGCAACCTGGCCCGGACGGGCCGAATCCTGGCTCGACGATCGTGGCAAGGGCGCATGGATCGCCGCCATGGTGGTCGGCTTCATCGTCTTCTGGCCGATCGGACTGGCGATCCTGGCCTACATGATCTGGGGAAAGCAGATGTTCGGAAAATCCTGCAAGGCCAATCGCGCCAACCGTACCCATCTGGGCGTTCACCGCCCGTCGGGCAATGCCGCGTTCGACTCCTACAAGTCCGAGACGCTCAAGCGCCTCGAGGACGAGCAGGCCGCCTTCGGCGCCTTCCTCGACCGGTTGCGCGAGGCCAAGGACAAGGCCGAGTTCGACGCCTTCATGGACGAGCGCGCCCGCAAGCGCGCCGAAGAGGCCCGCGCCGCGGACGCCGAGGCCTGATCCGCGACCGGATCGAACAGCCCGACCACGACATCAGAGGACCCGGCCGCCCGCGGCCGGGTTTCTTCATGCGAAGGGGGCGACCTTTTCGGCCGGGGTGTTGGCGACGGCCAGCGCCTCGCGCAGGTCGACCGTGCGCCGGAACAGCGCCCGCCCGATCACCACGCCGGCGACGTTGCCGACATATTTCAGCCTGCTGATGTCATCCAGCGTGCGCACCATGCCGCTGGCGATCACCGGCTTTCGGGTCTTCCCGGCGAGCGCCGAGATCAGCGCCAGAACCGCGTCGGTATCGCCGACATAAGCGTCGATATCGGTGATCTGGATGGCGGCCAGCGGCGCCTCCTCGAAGGCGGCGATGAAATCCTCGGGCGTGAAGGACGAGGTCTCGCGCCAGCCGTGGCTCATCACCCGGCCGTTGAAGACGTCGACGGCCAGGATCACCGCATCAGGGTGGAAGCGCGCGGTTTCCAGCACCTCGTCGGGATTGATGACCGCGCTGGTGCCGAAGACGACATGCGCCGCCCCCGCGTCCAGCCAGGCCTCGGCCCGTTCGCGCGTGCGGATGCCGCCGGCTACGACGACGTTGATGGCGGTTTCGCGGATGATGCGCGCCACGATGTCGCGGCTGGAGTCCAGCCCAGCGACCGCGTCGAAATCGATCACCTGCATCCAGCTTGCGCCGGCGGCGGCGAAGCTGGCGGCCTTTACCACCGGGTCGACATGCCAGATCTCGGGTTCTTCCAGACGGCCGCGGTGCAGCGCGACGCAGCGCCCGCCCTGCAACTGGATCGTGGGGTAAAGGATCATGGCGCGCCTCATTCGGACAGAACCGGGGATGAGGCGCAGAATAGGCGCTTTCCGCGCCGGCCCTTCGCCCGCGCCGACGCCCCGTTGCGCGGATGCGACCTGCCGGGCCACGTCGCACCTTGGCGCGGGCGCGGTTTGCGGTCATGGTACCGGGCCGTGAAATCCGCAAGGGGCAGGGCAGGTGATGCGCTGGCAGGATCCGACGGCGGGGCCGGGGCAGACGGTCGGTCTTTTCGGCGGCTCGTTCGACCCGCCGCACGCGGGCCACGCGCATCTGACGCGCGAGGCGCTGAAGCGCCTGTCGCTGGACCGGGTCTGGTGGCTGGTCAGCCCCGCCAACCCGCTCAAGCGGGACAGGCCTGCGCCGGCGGCGGCACGGTTGCAGGCCTGTCGTCAGGTCATCACCCACCCCCGCGTCGCCGTCACCGACATCGAGGCGCGGGTGGGCACGCGCGCCACCGTCGACACGATCGACGCGCTGCGCCGGCGCTATCCGTATCTGCGATTCGTCTGGCTGATGGGCGCCGACAACCTGACCGCGTTCCATCACTGGGACCGCTGGCAGGCGATCATGGCGGCGGTGCCCATCGCGGTGCTGGCCCGTCCCGGCCAGCGGATGCCGGCGCTGACCTCGCGCGCGGCGCGGCAGTACGCGCGCTATCGACTGCCGGCACGCGACGCGGCGCGGCTGGCCTTTCATCCGACCCCGGTCTGGACCTTTCTGGACATGCCGATGCGTGGCGATTCGTCGACCGCGCTGCGTCTGGCGGGGGCATGGCCGTCGGATGCGGGTGCCGGCTGAGAGATCACGCGCGATGGCGAAGGTTTTTCTTGCCTCCGGTCAGGGCATCGTCAATGATCCCGGCATGATACGGGAAAAGACCGGACTGTCCGGTGACAGCAGTCCATTGACCGACCTCTCGCATGACCGACTGAGCCGCCGGCGCCTGCTTGCCGGTCTGGCCGGCGGGTTGGTGATCGGCGCCGCGGGGCCGGTTGCCGCCGTCGCCCCGGAACGCGCCCCGCGCCCGCCGGCGCGCCCGCCGGGGATCCTCGGCCGGGCGGCGGCCAGCCCGCTCCCGATCGAGGCGCTGATCGACGCGGCGCGGCTGGGCGGGCGGACCGGGGTTGCGGTGATCGACATGTCGACCGGCGCGCTGCTGGAGGAGCACGGCGCCGACATCGCCTTGCCACCGGCCTCGGTCAGCAAGGCGCCGACGGCGCTTTACGCGCTCTTCGGCCTGGGTCTGGAGCATCGCTTCACCACGCGCGTGCTGGCCAGCGGCGGGTCGCTTCAGGGCGGGGTGCTGAACGGCGATCTGGTGTTGCAGGGCGGCGGCGACCCGGTGCTGCAGACCGCCGAATTGGCGGTGCTGGCGCAGCGGCTGGTCGATCTGGGCCTGCGCCGGGTCAACGGGCGCTTCCTGGTCGATGATGCCGCCCTGCCGGGCATCCCGTCGATTGCCGCGGACCAGCCGGTGCAGGCGGGCTACAACCCGGCCGTCACCGGGCTGAACCTGAATTTCAACCGCGTGCATTTCCTCTGGGAACAGTCGGGTAACGGGGTGAACCTGTCGATGGACGCGCGTAGCGAGCGTGAGGTGCCGCCGGTCTCGGTGATCGGGATCGAGGCCGTGGCCCGCGCCGGCCCCGTCTATTCCCACGCCAATACCGGCGCGCGCGAGATGTGGACCGTGGCCCGCGCGGCGCTGACCGGCAACGGCTCGCGCTGGTTGCCGGTCCGCCGCCCGGCGCTTTACGCCGGCGACGTGCTGCGCGCCCTGCTGTCCGCGCGGGGCTGCAGCGTGCCGGCTCCGCAGCTGATGCAGGGCGTCGGCGGCGCGATCCTGGTCGAGCATCGCTCGGAGCCGTTGCCGGAACTCATGCGCTCGATGCTGCGCTTTTCCACCAACCTGACGGCCGAGGCGGCAGGACTGGCCGCGACGCGCCGGCGCGACGCGGACGTGCGCACGCTCGATCAGTCGGGGGCCGAGATGGCGCGCTGGATCGCCGCGCGTTACGACGCGCCGGGCATGCGCTTCGTCGATCATTCGGGCCTGAACGTCGAAAGCCGCGTGACCGCGCGGTCGATGGCCCGCTTCCTGCAGTCCGCGGGGCAGGAGGGCATCCTGCCGGACCTGCTGCGCGTCCATCCGATGCGCGACCCGCGCGGGCGCGAGGTTCGCGACCACCCGATTCGCGTGCGCGCCAAGACCGGCACGCTCTTCTTCGCCTCGGGGCTGGGGGGGTATGTGCGCACGCCGGACGGGCGCGACCTGGCCTTCGCCATCTTCAGCGCCGACGTGGAGCGCCGCGCCCGCCTCGGCCCGGGCGAGCGGGAACGCCCGCCGGGCGCGCGCGAATGGACACAACGCGCGCGCGCGCTCCAGCAGGCCCTGATCGAGCGTTGGTCGGGCCTGAACGCCTGACATGGGAAAGGCGCCGATCCCTTCACGGGCAGGCGGCCGGCAGGACCGCCGCCCGTCCGTCCGGGCTGTCTAGGGATGTCCGGCGCGTTGCTGGCGCTGCTGGGGGGTGTCGGGCTTTTCCTCTATGGCATGCACCTGCTGACGCAGGACCTGCGCGTGCTGGTCAGCGGCGGCGCGCGCGACCTCTTGCGGCGCAGCGCCGGGCGGCCGGTGGGCGGCATCCTGGCCGGGGCGGCGGTCACCGCGATCATCCAGTCCTCCAGCGCGACCATGGTCATGACGCTGGGCTTCGTCGGCGCCGGGATCCTCAGCTTCAGCCAGTCGCTGGGCATCGTGCTGGGCGCCAATATCGGCACCACCTTCACCGGCTGGATGGTGATGGCGCTCGGCGTCAAGGTCAGCCTGGGCACGGTTGCTTATCCGGCGCTTTTCGTCGCGGCGCTGGCCGGTGTGCTGGGGTCCGGGCGGGTGGCGCGGCTGGGCGGCGTGGTGGCCGCGCTCTGCCTGATCTTCATCGGGATCGAGCTGATGAAGGAGGGGATGGGCGTCTTCGACGGCCTCCTGCAGCCCGAGGCGCTGCCCACCGACACGCTGCTCGGCCGGGCGCAACTGGTGCTTCTGGGCATCTTCGTCACCGTCGTCACGCAAAGCTCCAGCGCCGGGGTCGCCGCCGCGATCGTGCTTCTGTCCGAAGGGCATCTGAACTTCGCGCAGGCGGCGGCGATGGTCATCGGCATGACCGTCGGCACCACCTTCACCGGCATCCTCGCCAGCCTGGGCGGGACGGTGGCGATGCGGCGCACGGCGCTGGCCAACCTGATCTTCAACCTGACCAAGGGCACCATCGCGCTGTTGGTTCTGGACCTGCTGCTGCGCCCGCTGACCGGCAACCCCTGGGTGGCCGATCCGACGCTGGCGCTGGTCCTCTTTCATACCGGCTTCACCATCGTCGGCGCGCTGCTGTTCCTGCCCTTCGTCGCGCCCTTTGCCCGCCTGATCGAGCGGCTGGTCCCCGACCGCCCCGAAACCCCGGCCGCCCTCCTCGACCCGCGGTTCAAGGCCGACCCGCCGGCGGCGCTGGACCTGGTGCTGGCGCAGGCGCGAAGCCAGTTCGGGCAACTCGCCACCTCGCTCGGCGGGGCGCTGTCGGCGGGCGCGCGCCGGCCCGATCCGGCGTTCGACGCCAGTGCCTTCGCCCGCGACATGGAGGTTCTGATCGCCTACCTGTCGCAGATTTCGCTGCCCGACGGCGACCGCCGCCAGACGGAGCGCTACGGCGAGTTGATGTCAATGGCCGATCATCTGCGCCGGCTGGGGTTCCGGGCGGGGCAGTGCGGGCGGATGACCGTCGCGCTCTACGAGCCGCTGCTGCGCCGTGAAGCGCGCTATCTGGGCGCGATCCTGCGCCGCACCGCCGACGCCCTGCCCGAGGCCGAACCCGGCGACGGCATCGCCCGCGAGGCGCGCGACCGGACGCTCTCGGCACTGCACAAGCGGCTGCATCGCGGTCAGGCGCGGCTCGGACGCCGCGAGGATCGGCTGCGCCGGCGCATCCTGTCGACGCGCGCCGCCCCGCCGCGCCTGTTCGCGGTCACCGATGCCCTGCGCTGGCTGCGCCGGTCCACCGCCCATGCAGAGCGCCTGCTGGCCCATCTGCGCGCCGCCGAGGCGCATGCCGAACGCCGGCCCCCACCGGCAGAGCCTGCCGCGGACGGCGTCGCGGACGGACCCGCCCCGACCGCACCGTGGGCGGCCAGCCCGCATCCGGCCAGCGATTGAGCGCCGCGATGACCCGCGACGGTGGTGAGGGCCGGAACGGCCCGCGATTTCCCCGCGGGGAAATCATGAAGAAACTGTTAATTCCCCGCGGGGAAATCCAGTGCGGGGGGTCCTCGGATTCCGGCGAGAAAACTCACACGTCGGCTACCCATTGCCCCGCGGGGAAGTCGCCCGGCAGGCCCCGTATTTCCCCGCGGGGAGATCATGAAGAGATCATTTATTCCCCGCGGGGAAATCCAGCGCGGAGGGGCCTCGTATCCCGGCGAGAAAACTCACGCGCCGGCCACCCGTTTCCCGGCGGGGAAGTCCCCCGGCTGGCCCAGTATTTCCCCGCGGGGAAAGTAACGGACCGTACATGATTTCCCGCGGGGAGAATCCCATCTGGCGCCCCGCCATTTCCCCGCGGGGAAATGGCGCAGCCTCGCCTCTTGTTGCCCCGCGGGGAAACTGCACGCCCTTGCCGCCTTTATTTCCCCACGGGGAATGGACGGCTCAATGCATGTGCCGCGCGCGGGCGGCGCGTTCGATCGCCGCGGCGGCCAACCGGTCGACGGCCAGTTCGTGGCGAATCTCCTCGAGCATGCGCAGTTCGGTCTGCTGCAGCTTGCCGTCCGCCGCGGCCACGTCGCAGGCCAGCACATAGGCGGTCTCGCGCAGCCGATCCGGCAGCGCCTCGCGGATCAGGCCGAAAAGGGCGTCGAGGCCGTCTTCCTCCTCGAGCAGGTCGAAGACGGTTTGGGCCACGTTCTTCATCCGGTCGACATCGTAGTCGGCGAAGACCGGCAGCATGCCGACCTGCAGCTCGATGTTCAGCAGTTCGGATGTGCGGATGTTCGAATCCGCCACCGAAATGGCGACCATGATCGCCACCAGACTGTCTTGCGGGGAAAGGGCGGGGGGGCGCTTGGCCATGAAATCACCTGTCGCGAACGTATCGGGCGACAATATTGACTGACGCGGGGTCGGGCAATAGGAAGCCGGGGTTGCGGGCCGCCCGCCCGCCCAGCCGGAAATGAAGCCATGACCACCCTGCGCGACGCTGCGATGACCTCCAAGGCCTGGCCTTTCGAAGAGGCGCGCCGGCTCATGAAACGCTACGAGGCGGCGCCGCCGGCCAAGGGGCATGTGCTGTTCGAAACCGGCTACGGCCCCTCGGGCCTGCCGCATATCGGCACCTTCGGCGAGGTCGCGCGCACCACGATGATCCGCCGCGCGTTCGAGGTGATCTCGGACATCCCCACGCGGCTGATCTGCTTTTCGGACGACCTGGACGGGATGCGCAAGGTCCCCGACAACGTGCCCGACCCGGTGGCCTTGCGCGAACACCTGCAGCGGCCGCTGACCTCGGTCCCCGACCCGTTCGGCAAGTATGAAAGCTTCGGGCACCACAACAACGCGATGCTGCGGCGGTTCCTGGATACGTTCGGCTTTGAATACGAGTTCATCTCGGCCACCGAGTTCTACAATACCGGCCAGTTCGACACGGTGCTGCGCCGCGCGGCCGAGCGTTACGACGACATCATGGCGGTGATGCTGAAGTCACTGCGCGAGGAGCGCCAGCAGACCTATTCGATCTTCCTGCCGATCCACCCCGAAACCGGGCGCGTCCTTTATGTGCCGATCAAGCATGTCGATGCGAAGGACGGCACAGTGACCTTCGACGACGAGGCCGGGCGCGAATGGACGCTGCCGGTCACGGGGGGCAACGTGAAGCTGCAGTGGAAGCCCGATTTCGGCGCCCGCTGGGCGGCGCTCGATGTCGATTTCGAGATGTACGGCAAGGACCATTCGACCAACACGCCGATCTACGACGCGATCTGCGCGATCCTGGGCGGTCGCAAGCCCGAGCATTTCACCTACGAGTTGTTCCTCGACGACCAGGGGCAGAAGATCTCGAAATCCAAGGGCAACGGGCTGACCATCGACGAATGGCTGACCTATGCCGCGACGGAGTCGCTGTCGTATTTCATGTTCCAGAAGCCGAAGACCGCCAAGCGGCTGTGGTGGGACGTGATCCCGAAAGCGGTGGACGAATACCACCAGCAGTTGCGCGCCTATCCGGGGCAGGGGGTGGATCAGCAACTGGCGAACCCGGTCTGGCACATTCACGCGGGCAAGCCGCCCGAGTCGCGCATGGTGGTCAGCTTCGCGATGCTCCTGAACCTCGCCTCGGTCGCCGGCGCGCAGGACAAGGCGGGGCTCTGGGGCTTCATCCGCCGCTACGCGCCCGAAGCCAGCCCCGAGACGCATCCCGACCTCGATGCCGCCGCCGAATATGCCGTGCGCTACTTCCGCGATTTCGTCGCGCCCGAGCGGCGGTTCCGGCTGCCCGACGATCAGGAGCGCGCGGCGATGGCGGATCTGGTCCAGCGGCTGAAGGGTTGGGAAGGGGGCCTTGATGCCGAGGCGCTGCAGACGATGGTCTTCGCCGTCGGCAAGGAGCACGGGTTCGAGCCGCTGCGCAACTGGTTCAAGGGCCTCTACGAGGTTCTGCTGGGCGCGTCGGAGGGGCCGCGCTTTGGCGGGTTCATCGCGCTTTACGGGATTGATGAGACCGTGGCGTTAATCGAGCGCGCGCTGGCGGGCGAACTGGCGGAGGCGCAGACGACCGCTTGACCGGCGCCAAGGGGGTGCCCCATCGATTTCGCTTTGATCCGTTTCGGCGCTTCCTGCGTATTCCTGAGATATGCAGGAGGTTCCGGATGCGCCGTTTCGCCGTCCACCTTGCCGTCATCGCCGTACTGTGGACGACCCCCGCCGCCGCGAACGAGCCCGCGGTGCGGCAGGTGATCGGCGATCAGATCGCGGCCTTCGAGGCTGATGATTTCGCCGCCGCCTTTGAGTTCGCAAGCCCCGCGATCCGCAGCATCTTCGGAACGCCCGAGCGTTTCGGTGCGATGGTGCAGCAGGGCTATCCGATGGTCCATCGCCCCGACACCCTGCGCTTTCTGGAGGCCCGCGACGGCACGCGTGGCATCGTGCAGCGGGTGCTGATCACCGACGGGGCGGGGCGGGTGCACCTGCTGGAATACGAGATGATCGACCTCGACGGGCGTTACCTGATCAACGGCGTGCGGCTGCTGCGCGGGGCCGAGGCCGGCGCCTGAGCGTAAGTCGACGCACGGGCGGGTAACCGCCGAATCACCTTTGCGACAATCAACCATTTGTGAGCGCTACCGCGGGTTGTGGCCGCTCCGGCCCTCCCATGGCTGTGCGCGGCGGCGCGGCGGGTCGTTGGGCCGGGGCGTGACGTTACGTCAGGTTGATTGACGCCCGAATGGACGGCAGTGGGCTGAAATCAGGTGGCGAATGCCGCGACCCGGGCAAACGATTTACACTTATTCCGGACATTCTGTTAAAGGATTTACACGAATATCCTTTGTAAAAAAAGAGTTACCATTTTCTTGACCCCTACGCTAGAATGCCCCTCACGGAGGAGACGTTGGAGGCAGGCCGCGGTACACGCGCCCCGTTTCCACGATGCTTGGAGGAGCACCATGTCGGATCAGAGCCAGCCGCAGACCTATCCCGCCCCGAAGGATTTCGTGAGCCGGGCGCATCTCGATGCCGCGGGTTACGAAAAGATGTACGCCGCCTCCATCGAGGACCCCGAGGCGTTCTGGCGCGAGCATGGCAAGCGCATCGACTGGATCCGCCCCTACAGCAGCGCCAAGAACACCAATTTCGAATTCGGCAAGGTCGACATCCGCTGGTTCGAAGACGGCACGCTGAACGTGTCGGCCAACTGCATCGACCGCCATGTGGTGACGCGTGGCGACCAGACCGCGATCATCTTCGAGCCCGACGATCCGAAGTCGCCGGCGAGGCACATCACCTACAAGGAGTTGCTGGAGCAGACGAGCCGCATGGCCAACGTGCTCAAGGAGCACGGGATCGGCAAGGGCGACCGCGTCGTGCTCTACATGCCGATGATCCCCGAGGCGGCCTATGCGATGCTGGCCTGCGCGCGGATCGGCGCGGTGCATTCGATCGTCTTCGCCGGCTTTTCGCCGGACGCGCTGGCCAACCGGATCAACGACTCGGAGGCCAAGGCGGTGATCACCGCCGATACCGCCCCGCGGGGCGGCAAGCGCACGGCGCTGAAGGGCAATACCGACCGGGCACTGCTGGACTGCAAGGATTCGGTGAAGTGCTTCGTCGTGAAGCACACCGGCGACCAGACGACCTGGACCGCCGGGCGCGACATCGACATGAAGGCCGAGATGGCCGAGACCAGCGCCTATTGCCCCTATACCGAGGTGGGCGCCGAGGATCCGCTGTTCATCCTTTATACCAGCGGGTCGACCGGCAAGCCGAAGGGGGTTGTGCATACCTCGGGCGGGTATCTGGTCTTTGCCGCGATGACGCATCAGTACGTCTTCGACTACCATGACGGGGATGTCTTCTGGTGCACGGCCGATGTGGGTTGGGTCACCGGCCACAGCTACATCGTCTACGGCCCGCTGGCGAATGGGGCCACGACCCTGATGTTCGAGGGCGTGCCGACCTGGCCCGACGCCGGCCGATTTTGGGAGGTCTGCGCCCGCCACAAGGTCAACCAGTTCTACACCGCGCCGACCGCGATCCGCGCGCTGATGGCGCATGGGCCGGAATGGGTGGAAAAGCATGACCTGTCGAGCCTGCGGCTGCTGGGCACGGTCGGCGAGCCGATCAACCCCGAGGCGTGGAACTGGTACAACAGCCATGTCGGCAAGGGCAAATGCCCGATCGTCGATACCTGGTGGCAGACCGAGACCGGCGGGCATCTGATCACGCCCATTCCCGGCGCGATCGCCGCCAAGCCCGGATCGGCGACGAAACCCTTCTTCGGCGTGCGGCCGGTGATCCTCGACCCCACGACGGGCGAGGAGCAGACGGGCACCGAGGCCGAGGGCGTGCTCTGCATCGCCGACAGCTGGCCCGGGCAGATGCGCACCGTCTGGGGCGATCACCAGCGCTTTCAGGAGACGTATTTCCAGCAGTACAAGGGCTACTACTTCTCGGGCGACGGCTGCCGGCGGGATGCGGACGGCTATTACTGGATCACCGGCCGGGTCGATGACGTCATCAACGTCTCGGGCCACCGGATGGGCACGGCCGAGGTCGAATCGGCGCTGGTCGCGCACGATGTCGTGGCCGAAGCCGCGGTCGTGGGCTACCCGCACGCGGTCAAGGGGCAGGGCATCTACGCCTATGTCACGCTGATGAACGGCGTCGAGCCCAGCGATGATCTGCGCAAGGACCTGGTCAAGTGGGTCCGCAACGAGATCGGACCGATCGCCAGCCCCGACCTGATCCAGTGGGCGCCGGGCCTGCCGAAGACCCGTTCGGGCAAGATCATGCGGCGCATCCTGCGCAAGATCGCCGAGGACGATTTCGGCGCGCTGGGTGACACCTCGACCCTGGCCGATCCGTCGGTCGTCGATGACCTGATCGATAACCGCATGAACCGGAGCCGTACCGATGCCTGAGGCCGACAGCCAGACCCGAACCAAGCCTGCCGTGCTGATCCTGCTGGGCCCGCCGGGGGCGGGCAAGGGAACCCAGGCGCGCATGCTGGAGGACAAATTCGGGCTTGTGCAGCTGTCCACCGGGGACCTGCTGCGCGCGGCGGTCAATGCCGGGACCGACGCCGGCAAGAGGGCGAAGGCGGCGATGGATGCGGGCGAGCTGGTCTCCGACGAGATCGTGCTGGAGATCCTGAAGGACCGGATGCAGGACCCCGACGTCGCGCGCGGCGTCATCCTCGACGGCTTTCCGCGCACCACCGGGCAGGCGCAGGCGCTGGACGCGCTACTGGAGGGGCAGGGCATGTCCATCGGCGCCGCCATCTCTATCGAGGTCGAGGACGACGCGATGGTGCGCCGGGTGTCGGGGCGCTACACCTGCGCCACCTGCGGCGAGGGGTATCACGACGAATTCAAGCAACCGGCCGTGGCCGGGGTTTGCGACAAATGCGGCGGCACGGAGTTCACCCGACGGGCCGACGACAATGCCGAAACCGTGGCGGCCAGGCTTTCGGCCTACCACGCGCAGACGGCACCGCTGATCGCCTATTACGACAAGCGCGGCGTTCTGTCCCGGGTGGACGGAATGGGTTCCATCACTGCCATCGCAGAGGAACTTGGCGCGATCGTCGACAAGGTGACGGCCTGACGCACCGCCGCCCCGTCCGCGGGCCGGGGAAAAGGTGCAGACAAGAAGCCGGCGTCCCGCGCGGGGGCGACGGCAGGAGGAACCCTGGGAGGACATGACATGTCTGACAAGTCTTCTGATGCCTACTGGAAGGCGAACATCCGGATCATCACCATATCACTGGTGATCTGGGCGCTTGTCTCGTTCGGTTTCGGCATCGTACTGCGCCCGCTGCTGTCGGGCATCCCCATCGGTGGCACTGATCTTGGTTTCTGGTTCGCCCAGCAGGGTTCGATCCTGACCTTCATCGTGCTGATCTTCTACTACACCTGGTACATGAACCGGCTCGATCGCGAGTACGGCGTGGACGAGCAGTAAGGAACAGGGCTGATGGACCAGTTTACACTCAACCTGATCGTCGTGGGCGCTTCTTTCGCGCTCTACGTCGGCATCGCCATCTGGGCGCGCGCCGGCACCACCGCGGACTTCTACGCCGCCTCGCGCGGGGTCAATCCGATCGTCAACGGGGCGGCGACCGCCGCCGACTGGATGTCGGCGGCCTCGTTCATCTCGATGGCGGGCCTGATCGCGTTTGTCGGCTACGGCAACTCCACCTTCCTGATGGGCTGGACCGGCGGCTACGTGCTGCTGGCGCTGCTGCTTGCGCCCTACCTGCGCAAGTTCGGCCGCTTCACCGTGCCCGACTTCATCGGCGACCGGTTCTACAGCCAGACGGCGCGGCTTGTCGCCGTCGTTTCGCTTCTGGTCATGTCGATCACCTACGTCATCGGGCAGATGACCGGGGCGGGCGTGGCCTTCTCGCGCTTCCTCGAGGTGGACGCGTCGACCGGCCTCTTCATCGCGTCGACGGTCGTCTTCATCTACGCGGTGCTTGGCGGGATGAAGGGCATCACCTACACCCAGCTTGCCCAGTATTGCGTGCTGATCGTCGCCTACACCATCCCGGCGGTCTTCATCTCGCTGCAGCTGACCGGGCAGTTCCTGCCGCAGATCGGCCTGTTCAGCACGCATACCGAATCCGGTCTGCCGCTGCTGACCAAGCTCGACCAGGTGCTGGTGGAACTGGGCTTCCGCGACTACACCGGGCACCACGGCTCGACCCTGAACATGGTCCTCTTCACCATGTCGCTGATGATCGGCACCGCCGGTCTGCCGCACGTCATCATCCGCTTCTTCACCGTGCCGAAGGTTTCGGACGCGCGGAAATCGGCGGGTTGGGCGCTGGTGTTCATCGCGCTGCTCTACACGGTCGCTCCGGCGGTCGGTGCGATGGCGCGTCTGAACATCATCACCACCATCTACCCGAACACGCTGGCGACCGGGGAACTCGACCTCGAGAATCCGATCTCCTATGCCGACAAGCCGCAATGGATGGTCAACTGGGAGCAGACCGGCCTTCTGGCGTTCGAGGACAAGGCGGGCGACGGCGTGATCCGCTACTACAACGAAGCCAACCCGCCGGCGATCGCGACGGAACAGGGCTGGCAGGGCAACGAGATGGTGACCTTCAACCAGGACATCCTGGTGCTGGCCAACCCCGAGATCGCGCAGCTTCCGGGCTGGGTGATCGCGCTGATCGCCGCCGGCGGTCTGGCCGCGGCGCTGTCGACGGCGGCGGGGCTTCTGCTCGCCATCTCGTCGGCGGTCAGTCACGACCTGATCAAGTCGATGATCAACCCCGGCATCTCGGAAAAGGGCGAGCTTCTGGCGGCGCGCATCTCGATGGGCTTTGCCATCGCGCTTGCGACCTACCTGGGGCTCAATCCTCCGGGCTTCGCGGCCCAGGTGGTGGCGCTGGCCTTCGGTCTGGCGGCTTCGTCGCTCTTCCCGGCGATCATGATGGGCATCTTCTCGAAGAAGATGAACTCGGCGGGTGCGGTCACGGGGATGCTGGTGGGCCTCGGCACGACGGTCCTCTACATCTTCACCTATCTGGGCTGGTTCTTCATCCCGGGCACCAACATGCTGGCCAACACGGCGGACAACTGGCTATTCGGCATCTCGCCGCTCAGCTTCGGTGCCGTGGGTGCAATCCTGAACTTCGCCGCCGCCTATATCGTGCTGGCGATGACCCGGCCCGCTCCGCCGGAAATCCAGGAACTGGTGGAATCGATCCGCGTGCCGCGCGGCGCCGGAACCGCCCAGGCGCACTGATCCTGACACCGGAAGGGCGCGCATGCCGCGCCCTTCCACCCCACCCCCCAAGGGATGCCGATGGCCATGGAAACCCGTGCCGACGCGATCAGAACCTTTCTGGAAAGCGTGCACCCCTACGACAGCCTGCCGCGGGACGAGTTGACGCAAGTCGTCGATTCCTTCAGCCGCAGGGAATACCCCGCCGGGTCCGAGATCTATGCGGCGGGCGAGCCGCTCAAGGGCATCTTCCTGATCAAGCGCGGCGCGGTCGAGGTGATCGACCGCAACGGCGAGCTGGTCTCGATCCTGGGGCCGCGCAATTCCTTCGGCGAGCGCGGGCTGATGCGCGACGGGCTGGCGCTGACCTCGGCGCGGGCGACCGAGGACAGCGTGATCTTGATGCTGCCGGTGGCGGAACTGAAGCGGCTGATCGCCAATTCGCCCGCCTTCACCCGTTTCTTCAACCGCTCGCGCCCGGCGGAATCGCGCGGCAACGACCTGAGCACGCTCAAGGTCGCCGATCTGATGGCGCGCAACCCGGTCACCTGCCAGCCCGGTGACAGCGTGCAGGACGCCGCGCGGCTGATGCGCGAGAAGCATATCTCCAGCCTTGCGGTGACGGAAAACGGCACGCTCGTCGGCATCCTGACCACCCGCGACCTGACCGCCCGCGTCCTGGCCGAGGGGTTGGCGGCCACGACCACCGTGGCCGAGGTGATGACCGCCGATCCGCTGACCCTGACCCCGGATTCGCTGGGCTCGGACATCCTGCACACGATGCTGGAGCGCCGCATCGGCCATCTGCCGATCGTCGAGGGGGGCGAGCTGCGCGGCATCATCACGCAGACCGACCTCACGCGGTTTCAGGCGGTCAGCACGGCGCAGCTGGTGCGCGACGCCGCCGTCGCCGACAGCGCCGAGGAAATGGCCGAGGTCACCGCGCGCATCCCCCGGCTGCTGATGCAGCTGGTCGCCGCCAACAACGCCCACGAGGTGGTGACACGCCTGATCACCGACATCGCCGACACCGTCACCCGCCGGCTGCTGAAGCTGGCCGAGACCCAGTTCGGCCCCGCCCCGGTGCCGTGGCTGTGGCTCGCCTGCGGCAGCCAGGGCCGGCAGGAACAGACCGGCATCACCGATCAGGACAACTGCCTGATCCTGGACGATTCGGTCACCGACGACGACATGGAATTCTTCCGCCAGATGGCGAAATACGTCTCGGACGGGTTGAACACGGCGGGATATGTCTATTGCCCCGGCGACATGATGGCGACCAATCCGCGCTGGTGCCAGCCGCGCCGCGTCTGGCGCCGCTACTTCGAGAAATGGGTCGACTCGCCCAGCCCCGAGGCGCAGATGCTGGCCTCGGTCATGTTCGACCTGCGCCCGATCGGCGGCACGCCGGCGCTGTTTCGCGACCTGCAGACCGAGACGCTGGCGATGGCCTCGAAGAACTCGATCTTCGTCGCGCACATGATCTCGAACTCGCTCAAGCACCAGCCGCCGCTGGGGCTTCTGCGCGGGTTCGCCACCATCCGCTCGGGCGAGTACAAGAACCATATCGACCTGAAGCTGGGCGGCGTCGTGCCGGTGGCGGACCTGGCGCGAGTCTACGCGATCAAGGGGCGCCTGTCCGCCGTCAACACCCGCGCCCGCCTGGAAGGCGCCGAGCATGCCGGCGTCATCTCGATCTCGGGCGCGCGCGACCTGATCGAGGCTTACGACCTGATCGCCCGCCTGCGGCTGGAAAACCAGGCCGCGCTGGTGCGGTCGGGGCGCAAGCCGGACAATTTCCTGGCGCCGTCGGACCTTAGCGACTTCGAACGCAGCCACCTGCGCGACGCCTTCGTGGTGGTGCGCACGATGCAATCGGCGCTGGGGCATCGCGGCGGCACGCTGGGCTAGGGGGCAAGGATGCTGTTCGAACTGATCGGGGCACTGTCGGCGGGGTTCGGGCTGATGGGCGTGGCCATGCTGGGCTGGCGCATTCTCGGGCGCGGCCGGTTGCCGGGGTGGATGTATCCCACCGCGGTCGCGGCCGGCATGCTCGCGTTTTCGGTCTGGGCGGAATATTCCTGGGCCGACCGGATGATGGAGGCGCAGCCGCAGTTGCGCCTGACCGATACCGTCGCCGACCCGTCGCCGCTGCGCCCGCTCAGCTATCTGCGCACGCCGGTCAACCGGTTGCGCGCGATCGACCTGACGCGCACGCTGGTGCATCCCGAACAGCCGCATCTGGTGCGCACGCTGGTCGTGTCGATGGCGCGCTGGGAACCGGTGCGCGCGGCAGAGGTTCTGATCGATTGCGAGACACCCGCGCTGGCCCCGATCGGCGCGGGCGTGGAGGTACTGCCCGACGGGTCGCTGGAGGGGGCGGACTGGCGGGCATTGAGTGCCGGGGACAGTTTGCTGCGCACCGTCTGCGCGGCGGGGGAGGAGATCCGACATGCCAGAGGGCAGGGAAGCTAAGCGCGTCCTCATCGTCGAGGACGAGGACAACATCGCCATCGCGCTCGACTATCTGATCTCGCGCGAGGGGTACGAGCACACCCGCACCGCCACCGGCGAGGGCGCGGTCGAGCTGATCCGCGAGATGCGCCCGGACCTGGTGCTGCTCGATGTCATGCTGCCCGAGGTGTCGGGCTACGAGATCTGCCAGGCGGTGCGCATGGACCCCGAGTTGAAGGACGTGCGCATCCTGATGATGACCGCGCGCGGCTCGGCCATGGAGCGGCGCAAGGGGCTGGCGATGGGCGCCGACGGCTTCATCTCGAAACCCTTCGAGTTGAAGGAGTTGCGCGCCGAAGTTCGCAGAATTCTGGCCGGCGAGCCGGCCCCCGACCTCGAGGCTATCACCCCGGAGCGCCCTGAATGATCCAGCGCCTGAGCCTCAGGCTGCGCATCCTGCTTTTCTTCGCCCTGATCGCGGCCGGCGTCGCGCTGGCCATCGGCTTCGGGCTCTGGGCGGCCTTGGCGCGGAGCGACGCGCCGGCCTTCGCCCCCGTCGCGCTGCAGGCCGGGCTGATCGCGGGCTTCCTGTCGCTGGGTCTGGTCACCGCCATCTGGTACCTCTTCGACGCCAATGTCGCGCGCGCCATCGACCGGCTCTCGGGCGCCATCCGCGCCCGCGCCCATGCCGAGATCGACAACGACCTGACGCGCGAGGCCGAGGCCGCGCGCTACCTCGGCGATCTGGCCCCCGCGGCCGAGGCGGTGACCCGCCAGCTTGCGCAGACCCGCAACGCCCTGGCCGAGGCGATCGCGCGCGAAACCACGCGCCTCGCCGCCGAGAAGTCGCGGCTGGAAACCCTGCTGGCCGATGTGCCGGTGGCGGTGCTGCTCTGCACGGCGGAGCATCAGCTGGTCTTCTACAACGGTCCGGCCGTCGACATCCTGGGCGGCGGCAACGCGCCGGGATTGGACCGCAACCTCCTGGATTACCTGCGCGAGGGGCCGATCACGCACGCCTATCAGCGCCTGTCGGGCGCGGGCGATTCCGACACCGCGTCGGACCTTCTGTGTGCCACGGTCACCGGCGGGCGCGTCCTCGCCGGGCGGATGCGGGTGCTGCGCCGGCGCGATCCGGGCATGGCGCCGGGCTACGTGTTGACGCTTCGCGACGTGACCGCCGATCTGGCCGCGCACCACCACCGTGACGCCCTGCTGTCCGAGGTCTTCGAGCGCGTGCGCCGCCCGGCGGCCAACCTGCAGACGGTGATCGGCGTCATGTCGGAACTGGATGCCGAGACCACCGACGACCTGCGCCGCGCCATGCTGGACGAGGTGCAGACCCTGACCCACGCGATTACCGACCTGGGCGCGCGCTACGACGCCAGCCAGGCCGACTGGCGGCCGCTGCCGCAGACCCGCTCGGCCGATCTGCTGGACAGCCTCAAGGCCCGGTTCGAGGCCGAGGGGCTGGAGCTGGACGTCGAGGGGCCCGAACTGATCGTCACGCTCGACGGGTTCGAGATCGTGACGCTGTTCGGCTGGCTGGGGCGCCGGCTGGCCGACAAGGGCCACGCCCGCGCCTTCCGCCTGACCTTGATCGAGGAGGATGGCCCTGGCGCGCTCCTGCGCCTCGACTGGCAGGGGCCGCCGCTGCCGGTCGGCCGCTTCGACGCCTGGCTGACCGAGGCGCTGGACGAGGCCATCGGCGATCTGACCGGGCGCGCGGTCCTGCAGGCGCACGGGACCGAGGCCTGGACCGAAAGCCCGAGCCCCGAGCAGGGCGCCGTCTGCATGCCGATCCGCAACGCCCGCCGCGCCGGCCGCCGCCCGCCGCCCATCGCGCGCAAGGTGGTCTACGACTTCGACCTTCTGTCGAAGGCGCGCAGCGCCGCCGTTGCCGACACGCGGCTGGAGGATCTGACCTATGTCGTCTTCGACACCGAGACGACGGGCCTGTCGCCCGCCTCGGACGAAATCGTGCAGATCGCGGCGGTGCGGCTGGTCAACGGGCGGCGGCTGGAATCCGAGGTCTTCGACACGCTGGTCGACCCCGGGCGGCCGATCCCGCCCTCGTCCACCGATGTGCATGGCATCACCGAATCGATGGTCAAGGGCGCGCCGACGATTGCCGAGGCCGGGCGACAGTTCCACGCCTTCGCGCGCGGCGCGGTGCTGATCGCGCATAACGCGCCCTTCGATCTGGAATTCCTGCGCCGGCACGAGGCCGGGATCGGCGCCAGCTTCGACAACCCGGTTCTGGATACCGTGCTGCTGTCGGCCGTGGTCTTCGGGCAGATGGAGCAGCATTCGCTGGATGCGCTGACCGCCCGGCTGGGCATCACCATCCCCGACGAGGCCCGCCACACCGCCATCGGCGACACGGTGGCCACGGCCGATGCCTTTCTGAAGCTGCTGCCGATGCTGCGCGCCCGCGGCTTCCAGACCTTCGGCGATGTGCTGGCCGAGGTGCGCCGCCACGGTCGGCTGCAGAAGGACGTCAACAAGGCCTGACCTGTCGCCGTGGCTTCAACGGGCGCTCAGCCGAACGGATCGGCGGGATAGCGCACCTCGGTCAGGTAGAGGCCCTGCGGCGGGGCCACGGGGCCGCAGGCGGCGCGGTCGCGCGCCACCAGCGCGGCGCCGACCCGGTCGGGCGGCCAGGCCCCGGCGCCGACCCGTTCCAGCGTGCCGACGATGGAGCGGACCTGATTGTGCAGAAACGACCGCGCGCGCAGCGTGAAGCGGAACTCGGTCCCGCCGGAATGCGGATGCGCGTCGATCGTGACCTCGTCCAGCGTCTTGATGGGCGAGGCCGCCTGGCAGAGCGCGGCGCGAAAGGTGGTGAAATCGTGCCGGCCGATCAGCGCCTGCGCGGCCTGCTGCATGGGCGCGAGATCCAGCGCATGGCGCAACTGCCAGACCATCCCGGCCTCCAGCACCACCGGCGCGCGACGGCAAAGGACGCGGAAGAGATAGCGCCGTTCGGTGGCATCGAAGCGGGCGTGGAAGGCGGGATCGGTCCGCGCGCAGGCGGTGATCGCCACCGGGGCCGGGCGCAGGTGGAAGTTCAGTGCCTCGGCCAGCCGGAACGGGTCCCAGTCGCGGGCGAGATCGGCATGCGCCACCTGGCCCTTCGCGTGGACGCCGGTATCGGTCCGCCCCGCCGCCGTCATCGGCGGCGCGGAGGGGTCGAGCCGCGCCAGCGCCGCCTCGACCGCGCCCTGGACCGAGGGCTGGTCGGACTGGCGCTGCCAGCCGCGAAACGGGGCGCCATTGTATTCGATGCGGAAGGCAAAGCGGGGCATGGCTGCGCCTTAGCGCGAATGTCGCGGGGCGTCCATTGCGCGCAGCAGGCGTGGTGCCGGACGCCCGGCCCGCGCCCACGCCACGCCCACCCACCCGCCCCGTGGCGCGGGCGCGGGCCGGGCGCGTTCCCTGGCGCGTTTCTCTGGCGAGATCCGTGGGCGCGATCCTTGGCGATGTGTGAACGCACCGTTCGGAACTGCCATACGCTTGCCATACGCTTGCCAGCCGCTTGCCATACACTTTCCAGCACCCTTGCCGGCGTCACCCGCCGCCCTCCAGGATCGCCCGCAGGCCCGCCCGATAGTCGGGATGGCGCAGGGTCACGCCCAGTTCCGGCCCCACCCGGACCGAGCGTGTGCGCTTGCTCTCGCTGTAGAAGCTGCGCGCCATCGGGCTGAGGTCGGCGGTGTCAAAAGGGACCAGGGGCGGGCAGGGCAGGCCAGCCAGTTCGGCGGCATATGCCACCACATCTTGGGGCGGCGCGGGCTCATCGTCGCACAAGTTGAATGGACCGGCCGCCCGCTGATCGGCCGCCGCGGCGACGATGCGGCCCAGATCCTCGACATGGATACGGCTGAAGACCTGCCCGGGCTTGTCGATCCGGTGCGCGGTGCCGCGGCGCAACTGATCAAACGCCGACCGCCCCGGCCCGTAGATCCCGGCAATCCGCAGGATCGCCACCGGCACCCCCGCGGCCTTTCCCAGCGCCTCCCACGCCCGCTCCGCCGCCAACCGCCCCCGCCCCCGCGCACTCCCCGGCGCCGCCGGCGTCCGCTCGTCCACCCAGCCGCCCTGCGCGTCGCCGTAAGTGCTTGTCGCGGAAAGATAACCGATCCATTTCAGCCGCTCGGCATCGGCGATCAGCGGGGTCAGCGCGCGCAGCACGGGATCGCCAGCGTCGTCGGGAGGGACCGATGTGATCAGGTGGGTGGCCTGTTCCAGCGCCATGCGCAACGCACTGCCGTCCTGACCCGCCGTCCAGATCACCGGCTCGCGCCCGGCCTTCGCCAGGGTTTCCGCGCGTTCGGCGGACCGGGTCGTGGCCAGCACGCGCCATCCGGGACCCAGCGCGCGCGCGACGTATTCGGCGGCGTATCCGTGCCCGATGCTCAGAAGAACCTGTTCCATAGGCCCAATATGCGCGTTGCGCGCGCGCCGGCAAGATCGCCGCCTTTAACTCGCACCTCCGCGCCCCTATTCTTACGGGGCGTCACTTTCCGGAGGAGCCATGGTTCTCGGCCCGATCGCCGACCGTCTGGGCCAGTCGTTCGAGGCGGTTTCGGCCACCGTGTCCGAGGCCTTTTTCGAGCCCGTGCTGCGCTTGGGCGTGACCGGCCTCAGCCGGGCGGGAAAGACGGTGTTCATCACGTCGCTGGTCAACAACCTGCTGGAATCGGGGCGCATGAGCCAGTTGCGCGCCGTGCGCGACGGTGTGATCGACGCGGCCTATCTGCAGCCGCAGCCCGACCTGACGCTGCCGCGCTTCGATTACGAGGGGCATCTGGCGGCGCTGACCGGGGCGGAGCCGAGATGGCCAGATGGAACGCGCGCCATCTCGGAGTTGCGCCTGTCGTTTCGGCTGGCGCCCTCGGGCTTCTTCGGGCCGTTGACCGGGGTGCGGCGCCTGCATCTCGATATCGTCGACTATCCCGGCGAATGGCTTCTGGACCTAGGGTTGATGGACAAGTCCTTTGCCGACTGGTCGCGGGCCACCCTGGACCGCCTGGCGGCACGGCCGCAGGCGCACGCGTTTCTGCAGGAGCTGGCCGGGGCAGACCCCGCCGGCGCGCATGACGAAGCCGTCGCGCAGAAACTCGCGCAGACCTACACCGCCGGGCTGATCGCCGCGCGCGCCGCCGGCTGGTCCGACTGCAGCCCTGGCCGGTTCCTGCTGCCGGGCGATCTGGCCGGGTCCCCGGTGCTGACCTTCGTGCCGATGCCGCGTCCCGAAAACCCGCGCCGAAGCAGCCTCTGGCGCGAGATGGAGCGCCGTTTCGACGGCTACAAGCGCGCGGTGGTGCGGCCGTTCTTCGAGACGCATTTCGCGCGCATCGACCGGCAGGTGGTGCTGATCGACCTGCTGGAGGCGGTGCATCGCGGCCCCGCCGCCCTGGAGGATCAGCGCCGCGCGATGGCCGAGGTGCTGACGGCCTTCCGGCCCGGGCCGAACAGTTGGCTGTCGGCGCTTTTGCGCGGTCGTCGGGTGGAGCGGATACTCTTTGCGGCGACGAAGGCCGACCATCTGCACCACAGCCAGCACCCCCGGATGACCGCATTGATCACCGCGATGCTGGCCGAGGCGCGCGACCGGGCGCGGTTTTCCGGTGCCCGGACCGAGGCGATGGCGATCGCCGCGCTGCGCGCGACGGTCGAGGAAAGTCGCCCTCATCAAGGCGTTGCGCGCGATCTGGTGCGCGGGCGATTGCCGGACGGGCGTCAGGCGGCCTTTCATCCCGGCGATCTGCCGGACGATCCCGCACGGCTGCTTGCGCCTGCGCGCGCCGGCGCCGAGGCGTGGTTGCAGGACGATTTCTCCGCCATGCGCTTTGCGCCGCCGTTGCTCGACCGTCGACCCGGCGACGGGCTGCCGCATATCCGCCTTGACCGAGCAGCGGAGTTTCTTTTCGGTGACCGGCTGGCCTGAGCATGAATGAGCGCGTTTCATTGTCGAAGAAGATCCCGCCGCGACCCGGCGCCGGTTCGGTGCGCGTGTCCTGCGGTTTCCGCCCTGCAACGGAGGAAGGCATGACCGACCCCGGCCGCCCCAAGCAAGGGCCTGTCCTGATCGAAATCGACGGGGAGCCATCGCCCGATCCCGGTGCGGCGCCGCCGATCGAGGATGAACTGCCCCTCGAAGGTCGCGCGATGCAGGCCACGATCGGCGCATTGTCGCGGCCGGCGCGTCCCTGGGCGCGGCTTTTCTGGGGTGCGGCGGGTGCGTTCCTGATCCTTGTCCTTGGGGTGGCGGCCTGGGACTTCGCCACGGGTCTGATTGCGCGTCAGCCCTGGCTGGGCGCCCTGGGGGCCGGATTGCTTGGGGTCCTGGTTGTCGGGCTTCTGGTTCTTGCTGTGCGCGAGGCGTTGGGAATCTATCGCCTGCGCCGGCTCGACGGACTTCGCCTCGACGCCGATCGGGCGCTGGCGGGGGGCGATCTTGCCGGCGCGCGCGCGGTCGCCGACCGGTTGGCCCGCCTTTACGCCGGGCCGCTTGCGCAGGATTGGGCAGCGGCGGACGAGCTTCTGGACGCGGATGCCGTGATCGATGCGGCCGAGGCGCGGTGGCTGGTGCCGATCGATGCGCGCGCGCGGGCCGAGGTGGAACTGGCCGCGCGGCAGGTGGCGATGGTCACCGCGCTTGTCCCCGTCGCGCTGGCCGATGTCGCGGCGGCGCTTCTGGCCAATCTACGAATGATCCGCCGCATTGCCGAACTTTACGGCGGACGCGCCGGGGCGCTGGGCAGCTTGCGGCTGGCGCGCGCAGTGGTCGTGCACCTGATGGCGACGGGCGTCGTCGCGGTGGGCGACGACATGATCGGCTCGTTCGCCGGTGGCGGGCTAGCGGCGAAGCTTTCGCGCCGGTTCGGCGAAGGCGTGGTCAACGGTGCGCTGACGGCGCGTGTCGGCGTCAGCGCGATCGAGGTCTGCCGGCCGCTGCCGTTTCGCGCAGGCAGGCGCCCCTCGGTCAGCGCGCTTGTCGGGCGGGCGCTGCAGGGGGCCTTCCGCCGCGGTTGAGCCATAAATCCCCGGTCACGATCGTTGCAGAAATACAAGTACACCATTGCGCACTGACCGCAGGCGGGTGGCCGGACAAATCCGATCTTTGCAGGCGTGCGTAGTGCTGGCAACAATCAGGCCCCGACCAGAGCGACCCCTGACATGCCGTCGATTGCCGATCATCCGCTGCGATACAGCCTGACCAACGAGCTGCACGCCCGTCCCGCGCCGGTCATCCCGGTACCGGGCACGGTCGCTTTCCTGGCGATCAAGCCCGAGAAGGACGCCGCGGCGCGGGATCGCGACCGCGATCGCGCACATCTGGAGGCGCTGCTCGATCGGTCCGGCGCGACGCATCCTGCGCCCGGCGCCACGCATCACGGCTGCAAACTGGGCCGCCACGGGTTGAAATGGGAAAGCCATACCGAGTTCGTGTCCTATACCGGCTTCGCCGCCGGGTTGCCGCAACGGCCCTTCGATCCCGCGGTCTTCGACCTCTATCCGCAGGACTGGCTGGAAGCGGCGCCTGGCGTGCGCATCACCTCGGTGCTGATCCAACTGGCCGAGTTGCCCGCTGACGCAGCCGACGGGACCGACCCGTCGATCAGTGCCTGGCTTGGGGACTGGTTCGTCGGCGAAAGCCTTGCCGTGTCCTGGGCGGTCGACGAGGCGGTGCTAGTGGCGTCGGATTTTCGCATCGACCCGGCGGGGCATATCCGCATGGCGGTCTTCGTGCGCGCCGGGACCGGGCCGCAACGGGTGGGACGCGTGGTCCAGCGGCTGTGCGAGATCGAGACCTACAAGACCATGTCCATGCTGGGTCTTGCACGCGTTCGCCAGATCTCGGCCGAGATGGGGGCGCTCGATCGGCGGATGGGCGCGTTGATCAGCGACATGGCGGCCGGCATGCCGCGGCCGGAGGCATCGCTCGATTCGCTGATGGGCGTCTCGGCCGAGTTGGAGCGGCTGCAGACCAGCACCTCGTTCCGCTTCGGTGCCACCCGCGCCTACGAGGCGCTGGTTCACGCCCGCATCGAGGTTCTGCGCGAGACCCGGTTCCAGGGCCGGCAGACACTGGCCGAATTCATGCAGCGGCGCTTCGATCCGGCCATGCGCACCGTCAAGGCGGCCGAAACCCGGCTGGCGGGAATGTCCGAACGGGCGATCCGCGCCGCCCGATTGCTTTCGACCCAGGTCGAGGTCGCGCGATCCGCGCAGAACCAGGACCTTCTGCAAAGCATGGACCGCCGCGCCGATCTTCAGTTGCGATTGCAGCGCACGGTCGAGGGGTTGTCGGTCGTCGCGATAAGCTACTATGGCGTGAATCTCGCCGCGAACATCGCCATGCCCCTGGTCGAACCGATGGGGATCGGGCGGACGCTGGTGATGGCGGGATTGACCCCGTTCGTGATCCTGCTTGTCTGGTTCGTGGTGCGTCGGCTGCGCCGGATGCTGCACTGAGGTGGGCCCCGTGACACGAAAGTTGCCTTGGGATCGTTTCAGCAGGCGGCGGCGACGGCGGCAGCAAGGCTTCGGTCCTCTGCCGCCTCGGGACCGGTGGCGCCGGGATGAAAGCGCAGCCGAAAGGCGGCAAGTCGCGTTTCCGGGGGCACGCGCGGATAGCCGATTCGGTCCAGTGATTCGGCAAGTGCGGCATCGGCATTCTCGAGGGTCCAGGGCCAGATCGCAAGCCCCCGCAGCGCGAGCCGCCGCCAGTCGAAGCGCGGGCCAGGGTCCATCTTTCGCTCGGGCGCGAGGTCGGAATGCGCGATAACGCCGGCGGGCGCGATCTGCCATCGTGTCATGATCGCGGGAAGCAGCGATTCCAGCGCGCGTATCTGCGGTTCGGTAAAGGGACTGCGCCCGTCGTTGTCGAGTTCGATCCCGATGGAGCGCGAATTGACGTCCCCCTGTCCGCGCCAGGCGCCTGCGCCGGCGTGCCAGGCGCGCGCGGCCTCGTCGACGAGTTGCCACAGCCGGCCGTCCGCGCCGATCAGGTAGTGCGATGAAACCTGCGCCTCGGGCGCGCAAAGCCGGTCCAGAGCGGCTTCGGCGGAGGACATCTCGGTGTAGTGCAGAACGATCAGTTCGGGCTGCAAGCCGTCACGCCGCGGTCCGAAATTCGGCGAAGGATGTCGGATCATTCGTCCGCTTGGAAGGCCCGGCGGAACGGCTCGGGCGTCCACCAGCAGGCATAGCCATCGCCGTCGGGGTCAAGATTGCGACGGTCGCGTTCCGGCCCGCCCGCGGCCAAAAAGGCTTCCTGCGCGGCATCATGGCTGTTGAACTGCGTGCAGTTGCGTTCCCAGAGTTGCCAGCGCAGCGGGTTGCTGCGGCGGTAGCGTTCCGTTCCGACCGGATGGGACGTGCGCAAGGCGTAGTCGACGATGTTAGGGGCCGAGGACTCGCGCGCGGCGGCGGCAGTGGAGGTTTCGGCAAACCCGTCGTCGTCAATCGGAACGAATCCCGCGGCCGGTGCACCGGTTCCGGTGCCCTGCATCGGGTTGGGGTTCGCGGCATTGGACGCGAGCGCCGCAGCCGAGGCCCCGGCGAAACCGCCCGGCGGCGGCACGAAGCGGTTCTGATCGCTCACATCGCTGCGCAGGGGCGCCGGCTCGTTCGCCGCCGGAGCGCCGACCGTGCCGGCGCAACCCGCCAGCGCCACCGTCGCGGTTGCCAGAACGAGGACGAAACGCATGCTGCCAATTCCCTTGCTGTTCGACATCGTCCTACCACCAGCGCGCGGGTTTCGCCACGAAGCCCGCGGCGCGTTCAAGAACATGTGCGACGTTCAGCAGATCGGCCTCGCCCCAGGGTTGGCCGATCAGTTGCAGCCCCAGCGGCAAGCCCTGCCGATCCAGCCCGGTCGGCAGCGCGATCCCCGGCAGGCCGGCGAGGTTCACGGTCACCGTGAAGACGTCGTTGAGGTACATCTGCACCGGGTCGGCATCCGCCATCTCGCCCAGCCCAAACGCGGCCGAGGGGGTGGCGGGGGTCAGGATCGCGTCGATGCCGTCGCCGAAAACCTGGTCGAAGTCGCGCTTGATCAGCGCGCGGACCTTGCGTGCGCGGTTGTAATAGGCGTCGTAGAAGCCGGCGGACAGCACATAGGTGCCGATCATCACCCGGCGCTGCACCTCGGGGCCGAAGCCTTCGGCGCGGGTCTTTTCGTACATCTCGGTAATGCCGTCGCCCTGGCTGAGCTTCGCGCGGTGCCCGTAGCGCACGCCGTCGTAGCGCGCGAGGTTCGACGAGGCCTCGGCCGGGGCGATGACGTAGTAGGCGGGCAATGCGTATTTCGTGTGTGGCAGGCTGATATCGACAACCTCGGCGCCCGCGTCGCGCAGCATCTGCGCACCGTCGGCCCAGAGCTTCTCGATCTCGTCGGGCATGCCGTCCATGCGGTATTCACGGGGCAGGCCGATGCGCTTGCCGCGGATGTCGCCGGTCAGCGCGGCCTCGAAATCCGGCACGGGCAGGTCGGCGCTGGTCGAATCCTTCGCGTCATGCCCGCACATCGCCTGCAGCATGATCGCCGCGTCCTGCACGGTGCGTGTCATCGGCCCGGCCTGATCGAGCGAGGAGGCGAAGGCGATGATCCCCCAGCGCGAGCAGCGCCCGTAGGTGGGCTTGATCCCGACGGTGCCGGTGAATGCCGCGGGCTGGCGGATCGAGCCGCCGGTATCGGTGCCGGTCGCGCCCAGGCACAGGTTCGCCGCGACCGCCGACGCCGAGCCACCGGACGAGCCGCCGGGGGTCAGGGCCGTGTCGTCGTTGCAGCGCCGCCAGGGGTTCACGACCGGACCGTAGCACGCCGTCTCATTGGACGAGCCCATGGCAAACTCGTCCATGTTCAGCTTGCCGAGCATCACCGCGCCTGCGTCGCGCAATTGCGCCGAGACGGTCGATTCGTATTCGGGGCGGAAGCCGGAGAGTATGCGGCTGGCTGCCTGGCTCGGCATGCCCTCGGTGCAGAACAGGTCCTTGATGCCCACCGGGATGCCGCACATAGCCGGGGCATCGCCCTGCTGCAGGCGAATATCGGCGGCCCTGGCGCGGTCCAGCGCGATCTCCGGCGTCTTGTGGACGAAGGCGTTGAGCGCGCCCGCAGCCTCGATCGCGTTCAGACAGGCCTCGGTCAACTCGACCGAGGTCATCTCGCCCCGGCGCAGCGCGTCGCGGGCCTCGGCGATGGTCAATTCGTTGGGTGCGGTCATTCCACCACCTTCGGGACGGCGAAGAAGCCCTCGCGCGCTTCGGGCGCGTTCGACAGGATGCGGTCCTGCATGCCGCCCTCGGTCACCACATCGGCGCGCCGCTTCAGCCGCATCGGCGTGACCGAGGTCATCGGCTCCACGCCCTCGACGTCGACTTCGTTGAGCTGTTCCATGAAGGTGAGGATCTGCGACAACTCTCCGGCCAGCGCCGGCAGGTTGTCATCGGGCACGCGGATACGCGCGAGTTTCGCCACGCGGCGCGCGGTTTCCAGGTCGATCGTGGACATGGGCTCTCCGGTGTTTTCCGGTTGCGGGTCTGGCGCGGGTTTACCCGTGTGCCGGAAGCCATGCAAGCAGGCCCGCGCCCCTTCACCCAGGCTGAGCTTTGGTGCATTACAGGCAAAACCAGAGGGACGACCATGCACGATATCCGCGCCATCCGCGAAAACCCCGCCGCCTTTGACGATGCGCTCCGGCGCCGGGGGCTTTCGGCGCTGTCCGCAGACCTGCTGGAACTGGATGCCGAGCGGCGCGCGCGCATCACCGCGGCCGAGAATGCCCAGGCCGAGCAGAACCGCGCGTCGAAGGAGGTGGGCGCCGCGAAGGCCCGCGGGGACGAGGCCGAGTTCGAGCGCCTGCGCGCGCTGGTGGCCGAGAAGAAGGCCGAGGTCGCCCGCCTGCACGAGGAGGCCGCTGCCGAGCAGGCGCGGCTGGAAACGATCCTGGCCGGCGTTCCGAACCTGCCGCTGCAGGAGGTGCCCGAAGGGGCGGACGAGTCCGAGAACGTGGAGATCCGCCGCTGGGGAAACCCGCGCAACTTCGAGTTCGACCCGAAAGAGCATTTCGAGATCGCAGGCGTGCAGCCGGGGCTGGATTTGCCGCTGGCGGCAAAGCTGTCGGGATCGCGCTTCATGGTGCTGAAGGGCGCGATCGCGCGGCTGCACCGGGCGCTGGCGCAGTTCATGATCGACACGCATGTGACCGAGCATGGGCTGGACGAGACCTGGACGCCGGTCCTGGTCCGCGACGAGGCGATGTTTGGCACCGGGCAACTGCCGAAATTCACCGAAGACAGCTATCGCACGACGAACGGCTGGTGGTTGATCCCGACCTCGGAAGTGACGCTGACCAACGTGCCGGCGGGCGAGATCCTGGACGAGGGCGCGCTGCCGATGCGGATGACCGCGCATTCGCAGTGTTTCCGGTCCGAGGCGGGATCGGCCGGCAAGGACACCACCGGCATCCTGCGCCAGCACCAGTTCGAGAAGGTCGAGATGGTGACGATCTGCACGCCCGAGGCGGCGCTGGAGGAACACGAGCGCATGACCGCTTGCGCCGAGGCGATCCTTCAGAAGCTGGAGTTGCCCTACCGGACGGTCGTGCTGTGCACCGGCGACATGGGGTTCGGGGCGCAGAAGACCCATGACATCGAGGTCTGGCTGCCGGGGCAGGGCAAGTACCGCGAGATCAGCTCGGTCTCGACCTGCGGGCAATTCCAGGCGCGGCGGATGAACGCGCGCTACCGGCCGGCGGGCGGCGGCAAGCCCGAATTCGTGGCGACGCTCAACGGCTCGGGCCTCGCCGTGGGGCGGGCGCTGATCGCGGTGCTGGAGAACGGGCAGGAGGTCGACGGCTCGGTCACGCTGCCCGAGGCGCTGGTGCCCTGGCTGGGCGGCAAGCGCCGGATCACGCCCGAGGGAGACCTGATCTGAGACCGGCCCGCGCCGCCGCCGATGATGGCGCAAAACGCGGTCACGGCCAGGGTGCACAAATTAGTGCGCTTCGGCAAGCTGTTGATGTGGATGGCAGATTTGGCGCCATTAACCGCAATGAAACTTTCGCGCCGGGCGTTCCGGGGACGCCGTGAGGGCCTGAAACCGGTCCGGGGGGCGGTGCACAGGCAGCGCCCTGGCTCTCGGCACAAGGAGGAGAGCCGATGCAGTTCGATCTGACCGCGGACCAACGCGCGATCCGCGATGCCGCCTTGCGCTATGCCGAGGCGGAGCTGCACCCGCTTCTGGCGCGGATGGATGACGAGGACTGGTATCCCGACCACCTGATGGCGAAGCTGGGCGCGGATGGCTATTGCGGGTTGACCGCGCCGGTGGAACTGGGCGGGGCGGGGATGGACCTGATGGGCGCGGGTCTGGTGGCCGAGGCCTTCGGCTACTGGAACCTCAACGCCGCGTTCATCTGGGGGCCGCACGAGAACCTGTGCCTGAACAACATCCTGAGGAACGGCACGCCCGAGCAGGTGGAGCGCTTCGTTCCCGACCTGTGCGCTGGGCGCAAGGTCGGGGCGCTGGCGCTGACCGAGCCGGGGGCGGGATCGGACGCGCTGGGGTCGATGGCCCTGCGCGCGGCTCGGGAGGGCGACGATTACGTGCTCACGGGCCGCAAGATGTTCATCTCGAACGGGCCGGTGGCGGATCTGGTGCTGACCTATGCCAAGACCGCGCCGGAGCGCGGGGCGAAGGGGATCAGCGCCTTTGTCGTGGAAACGGATGCGCCGGGTTTCTCGGTCGCGCAGACCCTGAGGAAGATGGGGTGGCGGGGTTGCCCGACGGGTGAGCTGATCTTCGACGGCGTGCGGGTGCCCGCGGCGAACCGGCTGGGACCGGAGAATGGCGGGGTCGGCATCGTGATGAGCGGGCTCGATATCGAGCGCGCGTTTCTGGGGCTGCCGTACATCGGCGCGGCGCAGCGGTGCCTGGACCTGTCACTGGAGCATGCGGCGACGCGGCGGCAATTCGGACAGCCGATCGGCAGCTTCCAGATGATCCAGGGGATGCTGGCCGAAATGTATGCCGAGATCGAGGCGGCGCGCACGCTTGCCTATCGCGCGCTGGCGGCCTGCGACGGCTTGGCGCGCGGCGAGGGCGGGCGCGGGGCGATCCACATGCTGACCGCGGCCTCGGTGCTGCACGGGGCGGCGATGATCGCCAGCGTGACCGACAAGGCGGTGCAGATTCACGGCGGCGCGGGGTTTGTCTGGGAGACCGAGGTGAACCGGCACTACCGGAATGCCCGGATCGCCTCGATCGGCGGGGGGACGACGGAGGTGCGCAAGCTGATCATCGCCGAAGAGCTGTTTCGCGCCCGTGGATTGGACCTGCGCTGAGGGCTGCCGGGCGCGTGCGGGGGCCGGGAAGGCCGGGGTGCGCAAATTTGCGCAGTTGGGCAAGCGTTTGATTTATGGACAAAAAACGGTGGCGTTAACCGCAATGAAACTTTCGTGCTGGGGGTCCCTGGCAGGGTTTCGGCGCGCGGGTCGCCGGTTCTCCGCCGCCGAGCCGCGGAGAGGAAGGGTTGCGGCGATAGCCTGCCTCGTGGCGGGGGGCCGGTTCAGGCGAATTCCGCGGCCAGCCGCGTTTCGCCCACGGTCAGGCCGCGCCAGTTTCGCATCGGGCCGCCCAGACGCTTCAGGGCGGCGGGATGGGCGGGGTCCAGCACGCCTTCGCGCGCCAGCAGGGCGACGATCGCGGCTTCGGCGGCGCGGGTGCCGCCATCGACGATCTTCAATGCGATGCCGCGGCCGCTGCCGGGCAGGATGGCGACGAAGACCGCCTCGGCGCCGGTCTTGATGGCGATGCCGTCCATCGCGCGCATCAGTTCGGTGCAGGCGCGGCCCTCGCCGGCGACCATCTCGGGGTGCTGCGCCATCGCTTCGCGCAGGCGGACCATGGCGCGGGCGCGCGCGTCGCCATCGGGACGGGCGGCCGCGAAGCGGGCCATCGCCGCGGCGAGGCCCTGCAGGCTGCAGGCGAAATTCGGCGCCGAGCAGCCGTCGATTCCGTATCCCGGGCTTGCTTCGCCGGTCACCTCTTCGAATGCCGCGCGGACGGCGCGCTGGACGGGGTGGTCCGGTTCGACATACTCCGCTCCGGCGCGCAGATGCCGGCCCAGCATCAGGAACCCGGCATGCTTGCCCGAGCAGTTGTTGTGCAGCTGGCAGGGCGCCTCCTGCGCGCGGATCAGGCGTTCCAGTTCCGGGCGGTCGGCGGGATCGTGCGTGCCGCAGCGCAGGTCGGGTTCGGCCAGCCCCAGATCGGCCAGCCAGCGTTCCACCGCGCGCACATGCGTCCCGGCCCCCTGGTGCGAGGCGCAGGCCAGCGCCAGTTGCGCCGCGCTCAGCCCGTCGCCGGCGCCGGATTCCATCAGGGGCAGCGCCTGGATCATCTTGCAGCTCGATCGGGGATAGATCACGGCGGCGGGGTTGCCCCAGGCGGCGACGACCGCGCCGGTCGCGTCGCAGATCACGGCATGGCCGCGGTGCCGGCTTTCCAGCCGCCCGCCGCGCCACAGTTCGACCATCGGAATAGCGCCTTGCGCGACGTCCGGTGCGCCAGCGGTCACCTGCATTCAACCCTCCCTCACAACTGCGCAATTTTCCGCGCAGAGGGGTTCCGCTGCACGGCTGAATCGCGTTAAGAGGAAGGCTATCGGGCAAAACCCGGCGGCGCCAGACCCGAACCGCAGGGCGGGGTCGACGACCGGCGGGACAAGCGAGTGTCGGAGGCTGAGGCGCAGATGACAGGATGGATGAAGGGGTTCGCGGCCGCCGCTTTGGCGATGGCTGCCGCAACGGGTGCGCAAGCACAGGAATCGACGAACCGGGTCGCGGTGGAAACCGCCTGGAGCGTGTTCGTGGATGGCGATCCGCGTGAATGCTGGGTGGTGTCGGCCCCGACCGAGACCGTGAACACCCGCGGCGGACAACCCGCGCCCAACGTGCGCCGCGGCGATATCCTTTACTTCGTGACCTACCGGCAGGGCGAAAGCGCGCCCGAGATCTCGTTCACCGGCGGCTATCCGTTCGCCGAGGGATCGACCGTGACGGTGCAGGTGGGCGACGATCGCTTCGAGTTGTTCACCAACCCCAGCACGCCGGAATGGGCTTGGGCGGCCTCGCCCGAGGAAGACGCGCGCATCCTGGCCGCCATGCGCCGGGGCGCCAACGCGGTGCTCAGCGCGCGGTCGTCGCGCGGAACCAACACGCGCGATACGTTTTCGCTGTTCGGGGTGACCGCCGCGACCGAGGAAGCGCAGCGCCGCTGCGCCGAGTAACCCGCCGTCCGCGACGAGGCAAAACCGCGCCGGGCTGTTCAGTCCGGCGGGTTTCACCTATATCTGCGGGATCGCCCCGGAGAGACACATGACCGCCCAGAGTCCCACCACCCCGATCACGCAGGACGTGCTGACCCTGCCGCGCAAGGACGTGGCCGGCAAGCCCAACCTGATCGGGCTGACCCGCCCGCAACTGCGCGAGGCCCTGATCGCCGCGGGCACGCCCGAGGCGCAGGCGAAGATGCGCGTGGGGCAGGTGTGGCAATGGCTCTATCACTGGGGGGTGCGCGATTTCGACGCGATGACCAATCTGTCGAAGCCGTTTCGCGCCGGGCTGGCCGAGGAGTTCGAGATCCGCTTGCCGGAGGTCGTGACGCGCCAGATCTCGGCCGACGGGACGCGCAAGTACCTGCTGCGCATCGCCGGCGGGCACGAGGTCGAGACCGTCTACATCCCCGAGGAAGGGCGCGGCACGCTGTGCATCAGCTCGCAGGTCGGTTGCACGCTGACCTGTTCGTTCTGCCACACCGGCACGCAAAGGCTGGTGCGCAACCTGACCGCCGCCGAGATCGTGGGGCAGGTGATGGTGGCGCGCGACGATCTGGACGAATGGCCGGTGCCCGGCGCCACGCGGCGCGAGGATCGGCTGATCTCGAACGTCGTGCTGATGGGGATGGGCGAGCCGCTCTACAACTTCGAGAACGTGCGCGACGCGATGCAGATCGTCATGGACGGCGAGGGGATCAGCCTGAGCCGCCGGCGCATCACGCTGTCGACCAGCGGCGTGGTCCCCGAGATCGCGCGCACGGCCCAGGAGATCGGCTGCCTGCTGGCGGTGAGTTTTCACGCCACCACCGACGAGGTGCGCGACCGGCTGGTGCCGATCAACAAGAGGTGGGACCTGGCGGCGCTGCTGGGCGCGCTGCGCGAATATCCGCGGCTGTCGAATTCGGAACGCATCACCTTCGAATACGTCATGCTGAAGGGCGTGAACGACAGCGACGAGGACGCGCGGCGGCTGGTCAAGCTGATCGCCGGCATCCCGGCCAAGATCAACCTGATCCCGTTCAACGAATGGCCCGGCGCGCCCTACGAGCGGTCGGACTGGGCGCGGATCGAGGCATTTGCCGACATCGTCTTCAAGGCGGGCTATGCGAGCCCGATCCGCACGCCGCGCGGCGAGGACATCATGGCCGCCTGCGGGCAGTTGAAGTCCGCGACCGAACGGGGCCGGAAGCGGGCCTCGGAAATCACCGCCGAGGCAGGTGTCTGACATGCTGCCCGGGGTTCTGCTGCTGGCCCTGATCGGCGCGGCGGCGGGGTATGTCGCGACGCGCCTGATGCGCGTCGATGTCGATCTGCCGACCGCGATGGGCATCGGCGTGCTGGGCGCGGTCCTGGGCGGGTTGGGGCTGCGCGGCTTGCTGACCGTCGGGGGCTGGTTCGTGACCTTCGTGCTGGCGGTGCTGGGGGCGATGGCCTTGCTCTGGGTCTGGCAGGCGGTCACGCGCCGGCGCTGAAGGCGGGCGAGACCGCGGTTTCCGAGAGGCGTCCAAATTTGGACACTTCGACAAGCCTTTGGCAAATCATAGAAAAAGATTGCCGTTAACCGCAATGAAAGCTTTGGCGCTGGCCGCAACATTGCGGCCGGAACGCCGGTGCGATCGGTGTCGCGCGGGGGTGGTCTGGCCCGGCTGAAGCGCCGGCGATTTTGCCTTGAGCGGTGCAGGCGGCGCGGGCGGTCTTCGGGGTCAGAAGGCCTCGGGCCGGGCTTCGCGGGCCATGTGGTCGAGGACGGCGTTGACGAACTTCGCCTCGCGCCCCTCGGGGAAGAAGGCCTGCGCGATCTGCACGAATTCGGTGATCACCACGCGCGGCGGCGTGTCGCCGGCGATCAGTTCGGCGCCGGCGGCACGGAACAGCGCCCGCAGCGTCGGGTCGATCCGGGCGATGGGCCATTTGGCGACCAGCGCGCGGTCGGTCATCTGGTCGATCTCGGCCTGACGGTCGACGGCGAAGTCGACCAGTCGGCCGAAGAGGGCGAGATCGGCCTCGATCCAGGCGGTGCCGTCGGCCTCGACCCCGATGCGGTGGGTTTCGAATTCGCGGCGGATCGCCTCGACCGACTGGTCGGTCTTTTCCATCTGGAACAGCGCCTGAACGGCGTAGAAGCGCGCGGCGCCGCGCAGCGCGCGGGTATCGGTGGTGGTCATGCGCGGTCTCCGCCCTCGGCCAGCAGGATGGTGTCGTCGCTGTCGGCGCGGAAGCCGACCGAGCGGCGGGTACCGCCCCAGCGCCGGGCGAGCGCGATCAGGTGCAAAGCCGCCGCCGCCGCGCCGCCGCCCTTGTCCTGATCGGCGGGATCGGCGCGCACCGCGGCCTGGGCGTGGTTTTCGACCGTCAGGATGCCATTGCCGATGGCGGCGCCCTGCAGCCCGAGCAGCGTTATCGCGCGCGAGCTGTCGTTGCACACCGTCTCGTAATGCGTGGTTTCGCCGCGGATGACGCAGCCGAGGGCCACGAAACCGTCGAAATGCGCCATGCGGAACGCCTGGCCGAGCGCGGTCGGCACCTCCAGCGCGCCGGGCACCTCGATCGTCTCGTATGTGGCGCCGACGGCATCCAGCGTGGCGCGGGCGCCGGACAGCAGGTGGTCTGCGATGTCGCGGTAGAAGGGCGCGACGACGATCAGCACCTTCACCGGCGTGTCGAATTCGGGCAGCGACAGCGTGTAGTGGCTGGGTCCGGCCATGCGTCTCACTCCTTCGGGATCGGGCGGGTGCCGGCGATCTGCAGCCCGTAGGCTTCAAGCCCCACGACCTTGGGTTGCGGCGAGTTGGTCACCAGGATCAGATCGTGCAGCCCCAGCGCGGCCAGGATCTGCGCGCCCAGTCCGTACTGGCGCAGGATCTGCGGCGAATGCCCGTCGCCGCCGGCGACTTTCATCGCGGTGTCGCGCAGCAGCACGACGACGCCGCGCCCCTCGTCGGCGATGACGCGCATCGCGCCCTGTAGGTCGCCCGCGTGTTCGGCGCCGATGCCCAGCACATCCTCCAGCGGGTTGAGGGCATGCATCCGCACCAGCACCGGCGCGGGTGAGGACAGGTCGCCCTTGCTGAGGACCACATGTTCGGCGCCCTGCGTCTGGTCGGTGAAAAGCCGCATCTGCCACGTGCCGCCGTGGAGCGACGCGACCTCATGCGTTGCGGTTTCGCGCACCAGGTTGTCGTGGCGGCGGCGGTAGGCGATGAGATCGGAGATGGTGCCGATCTTGAGCCCGTGCTTCTGCGCGAAGGCCACGAGGTCGGGCAGGCGGGCCATTTCGCCGTCGTCCTTCATGATCTCGCAGATCACGCCCGAGGGGTTGAGCCCGGCGAGCCGCGAGATGTCGACCGCGGCCTCGGTATGGCCGGCGCGCACCAGCACGCCGCCTTCGCGGGCGCGCAGCGGGAAGATATGGCCGGGGGTGGCGATATCCGCGCCGGTCTTGGTCGGGTCGATGGCGACGGCGACGGTTCGGGCGCGGTCATAGGCCGAGATGCCGGTGGTCACGCCCTCGCGCGCCTCGATCGAGACGGTGAAGGCCGTTTCGTGCCGCGAGGCGTTCTTGGTCGACATCAAGGGCAGTCCCAGTGCGTCGATGCGCGGGCCGGGCAGCGTCAGGCAGATCAGGCCGCGCCCGTGCATGGCCATGAAGTTGATCGCCTCGGGCGTGCACATCTGCGCGGGGATGACCAGGTCGCCCTCGTTCTCGCGGTCCTCGTGGTCGACCAGGACGAACATCCGGCCGTTGCGGGCATCGTCGATGATCTCCTCGATGGAGGAGATCGCGTCGCGCCAGTTCTCCTCGACCGGGCCGGGGTTTTCGAAGGTCATGGGACTTCCTTTCGTCGCTCAGGTGCAGATAGCGCAAGGGGGCAGGCTGGGGAAGGGGGCGGGGTCTGCGTGCGGGCATGGCAGGTCTGCGCCAGTGCGCAGAGGCCGGGGCGCAGATCGCGCTTGAGTGAGGCGACGTGCGAGCGCTAGAATCGCGGGATGCGGGGGCCGTCATCCTGCCGTCGCGATTTCATGGCTCTCTGCGGTCGCGGCGGCCCTCCGCCGGTCCCGCACGACGCCGCCAACAGGAGAGACAGATGCCCCGTTCGCCGTTTGCCAGCCCGGCGCCCAGCCGCCGCCGTTTTCTGCAGATCGCCGGATCGACCATGCTGGTCACCGGCGCGGGTGTGTTCAGCATGGCCTCGGCCCGCGCGGGGACCGGGACGCGGCTGCACGTGCTGCACATCAACGACATGCACAGCCGGCTCGAGGAGATCTCGGGGTCGGATGCCACCTGCTCGCCCACCGCCTCGGCCGAGGGGAGCTGTTTTGGCGGCGCGCCGCGGCTGGCCGGGGCGATCCGCGCGCGGCGCGAGGAACTGGGCGCCGAGGGCGTGCCGGTGCTGACGCTGGATGCCGGCGACCAGTCGCAAGGCACGCTCTTCTACACGACCTATCGCGGCAAGGCCGAGGTCGAAATCATGAACATGATCGGCTTCGACGCGATGACGCTGGGCAATCACGAGTTCAACAACGGCCCGGACGCGCTGGCCGAGATGCTGGCCGAGGCGGCGTTTCCGATCGTCGCCGGCAATGTCGTGGTGCCGGAGGGCCACCCGCTGAAGGACCTGGTGCGCGATCACCTGATAGTCGAGGCGGGCGCGGCGCGGGTCGGCATCCTGGGGATCACCACGCCGGATACGGTCTTCCTGTCCTCGCCCGAGCCGGTGACGTTCGAGAACGAGACCCTGCATCTGGAGGGCGCGGTGGCGCGGCTGCGCGAAGCGGGGGTGAACCGCATCATCGTGCTGTCGCATATGGGTTTCGTGCAGGACCAGCGCATCGCCGCCGCGGTCGAGGGGATCTCGCTGATCATCGGCGGGCATAGTCACACGCTTCTGTCGAACACGGTCGAGGGCACGCCGGACTACGCGACGATGGTCGAAGCGCCGGACGGGCGCGCGGTGCCGATCGTGCAGGCCTATGCCTTCTCGCGCTATCTGGGCGATTTGTCGGTGGAATTCGACGAGGACGGCGCGGTGATCGCCGCCGAGGGCGACACGGTGCTGCTGGACGCGAGCTTCGAGCCGGCCGAGGACGTGGCGACGCGCGTGGCGGCGCTGGCCGGGCCGATCGAGGAGTTGAAGCGCACCGAGATCGCCGAGGTGGCCGCCTCGATCGACGGCAGCCGCGAAAGCTGCCGGGCGATGGAGTGCGAGATGGGCAATTCGGTGACCAACGCCATGCTGGAGCGCGTCGGCAATCCCGCGATCACCATAGCGCTGACCAATGGCGGCGGGCTGCGGGCGTCGCTGGAGGCGGGGATGGTGACGGTGGGGGACGTGCTGACGGTGCTGCCGTTCCAGAACACGCTTTACACGATGCAGGTGCCGGGGCGGACGCTGGTCGCGGCGCTGGAGCATGGCGTGAACGGGATCGAGGAAGGGGCGGGGCGGTTTCCGCAGGTCGCGGGGATGCGGTTCCGGCTGGACACCGGCGTCGCGCCGAACGCGGGGCGGGTGTCCGGGGTCGAGGTGGCGACCGAAGACGGCTGGGTGCCGATCGACCCCGAGGCGAATTATGGCCTTGTTACCAACAACTTCATGGCCCGCGGCGGGGACGGCTACGCGATGCTCGCCAGCGACGGGCAGGAGGGTTACGACACCGCCATCGACATGGCCGATGCGCTGGCCGAGTACCTTGCGCGCCACGCCCCGTACAGCCCGGCGATCGAGGGGCGCATCACGCAGTAGCGCCGGACGGGGGGCGTTTCGGGTGCTCCGGCGGGGGCGATAAGGGCCTTCCGCCGCCCGTCGGCAGGGGCTGGCGGGCGTATGGCAAGCGGCTGGCAAGCGTATGGCAAACGTATGGCAGTTCCGAACGGTGCGGCAGGGTTCTGGTAACGGCTCAGCCTGCGAGTTTGGGGTTGTAACCAAACCGAAGAAGGGGGCGCTGCCCCCCTCTTGGCTGCGCCAGTTCACCCCCCGGGATATTTTCGGACAGGAAAAGTCCGCGGCAAGAAGGGCCAGCCCGACCTTGGCGGCGGAGCCTCTTTTCGCCGCGCGCGAAGCGCGCGGCGCCCGGGCCAACGCGAGGAAGGTTCGTGCGCGGAACGCGCACAGCCTGACGAGGGGCGGGAGAACTTCCGTTGGCTTTTTGGCCGGTCGCGGCGGGGAGGGGGCGCGGCGCGGGTTCAGTGGCCGTGGTTGGCCAGCCAGGTGCGCAGGAAGGCGATCTCGGCGTCCTGGTCGGCGATGATCGCTTGGGCGAGGGCGCGGATTTCGGGGTCCTGGCCATGTTCCAGCACGATCCGGGCCATGGCGATGGCGCCTTCGTGGTGGGGGATCATGCCGCGGGCGAAATCGACATCGGCGTCGCCGCTGAAGGCGATGTCCATGTCGGCATGCATCCGGTCGTTGGCTTCCAGATAGGCGCGGGTCGAGGGGGTCGCATCCGCGGGGATGTCGGGCTGCGCCGCGCCGCCGTGGTGGGCGCCGTGGCCGGTCGCATGGCCCTGGCCATGGCCTTGACCGTGCCCTTGGGTTTCCTGCTGGGTCTGGTAGTGTCCGTGACCGTGCCCTTGGCCGTGCGATCCGGCGAGCGAGGCGGCGGTCCAGCCGGTGCCGATCAGAAGGCCGGCCAGGGCGGTGGCGACGAGGGTCTTGCGGGCGGTTGTCATGGTCTGGTCCCTGCTGTGTTGCCGCTTCGGCGGCCCGATTTCAGGGATATGGGGCTTCCGGTTGCGGGAAGGTCAAGGCCCGGTTGCGCCGGAAAATTCCGTGCGCGGTCAATCCATCGCGTAGCCGGCGCCGCGGACGGTGCGGATCGGGTCGGCACCGCCGTGGATGCAGAGCGCCTTGCGCAGGCGGCCGACATGGACGTCGACGGTGCGGGTGTCGATGTAGATGTCGCGCCCCCAGACGCGGTCGAGCAGCGCCTCGCGCGTCCAGACCTTGCCCTGGCGTTCCATCAGCGCGGCGAGCAGACGAAATTCGGTCGGGCCCAGGTGGACGGCCATGCCGCCACGCGTGACGCGGTAGCTTTCGGTATCCAGCCGGACGTCGCCGACCTCGAGCACGGCGCCGGCGGCGGTGGGGCGCACGCGGCGCAGGTTGGCCTTCACCCGCGCCAGCAGTTCGGCCACCGAATAGGGCTTCACGATGTAGTCGTCGGCGCCGGTGTCGAGGCCGCGGACGCGGTCGGCCTCCTCGGACCGGGCGGAGACCATGATCACGGCCGATTGCCGGCCGCCGGCCGTGGCCTTGATCTGGCGGCAGGCCTCCAGCCCCGAGAGGCGGGGCAGCATCCAGTCGAGCAGGATCACGTCGGGCGCTTCCTCGGCCACGGCGAGCATCGCCTCCTCGCCGTCGTTGGCGGTGGCGACGCGGAAGCCCGCGGCCTTCAGGTTGTAGCTGAGCAGCGCCCGTTGCGCCGGTTCGTCATCGACCACCAGAACCAGCGGCTTCTCGGTCTCCTGCATCGGATCAGTCCCTCGGCATGGCGATGGTGGCGGTGGAATGGCCCTTCACGCGCGGCTCGGCCTGGGCGCCCTCGGCCACGTAGATGACGTGTTCGGCGCCGTGGGTGACCAGATCGCCCATGCGTTCGATGTTCTTGGCGATGAAGATGTAGTGCAGGCAGGGGGTGATGTTGCGCGGGTCTTCCATCATGTGGGTGATGAATTCGCGGAAAAGCGCGTTGGTCATGTCGTCGACCTCGACATCGCGGGTGACGACATCGCGGGCGAGTGCGGCGTCGATGCGCGCGAAGGCGTCGAGCATGTCCTTGAGCATCTGCCCGACGAGGCGCGCCTGGCGGCGGAGCGCGCCTGCCGCGCCCTCGATCACCGGGCTGGCGATCAGGACGGGCACGCGCTTGGCCATGTTCTTGGCATAATCGCCCAGCCGTTCCAGATCGCCCGCCATCTTCATCACCGCGACGGCCGAGCGCAGGTCGTCCGCCTGCGGCTGGCGCAGCGCCAGAAGGCGCACCACCTGGCTGTTGATCTCCTCCTCGGCGGCGTCGATGACCTTGTCGCCGCGCACGACCTCGGCGGCCAGATCCTCGTCGCGGGTTTCCAGCGCGCGGGCGGCGCGCAGGATCGCCTCCTCGACATGGCCACCCATGGCCAGCACGCCCAGGCGGATGGTTTCCAGATCGCGGTCGAAGGCGGAGTTGATATGCGGCTTGGTCATGGGCGAGCTTTCATTTCACCGCAGCCTTAGCGGCGGGATGTGACGGTTCGGTGACGGTGTCGGGGGCGGGTTCGGCCGGGGTGTCGGGCGGGGCGGCCGGGAATGCGGGCAGGAGCGTGGTGAAGGTCGCCCCCGCGCCCGGCGCGCTGCGGATGCAGAGCCGGCCGCGGTGCCGGCTGAGGATGTGCTTGACGATGGCGAGACCCAGCCCGGTGCCGCCCTGCTCGCGCGAGCGTGCGCGGTCGATGCGGTAGAAACGCTCGGTCAGGCGGGGGATGTGGATCGGGTCGATGCCGTCGCCGTGGTCGGTGACGCTGATGCGCAGGACCGGCCCCTCGACCCCCGGTGCGGTGGGCAGCGTGTCGGCGAGGATCTCGATCGCGCCGCCGGTGGCGCCGTATTTCACCGCGTTTTCCACCAGGTTGTGGTAGACCTGCACCAGCTGGTCGTAATCGCCCGGCACCTCGGGCAGGTCGTCGGGCAGGGTCAACGTGACCTTGAGGCCGGCGCTTTCGATCTGCGGGCGCAGGGCGGCGAGCGTGGCGCGCAGCACCATGTCGAGCGCGACGGGCGTGCGCGGGCGGATCTTCGCCGCCCCCTCGACGCGCGAGAGCGACAGCAGGTCGGCGACGAGGCCGGTCATCCGCTCGGCCTCGCGGGCCATGATCGCCAGGAACTCGGCACGCGCGGCGGCGTCCTGCGCGGCGGGACCCTGCAGCGTCTCGATGAAGCCGGCGAGCACGGTCAGGGGCGAGCGCAGCTCGTGGCTGACGTTGGCGACGAATTCGCGGCGCTGCGCCTCGGCGGCCTCGCGGTCGGAGACGTCGCGGAAGCTGAAGACCAGCGCGCCGGGGCCGGCGGGGCGGGCGGTGACCTGCCAGACCGTCTCGGCGCTGGTCGAGGCGGTGACGAAGCGCGCGGAAGCCCCCGCATCGCCGGCGAGCGCGCGGTCGAGCATCGCCGCGACCTCGGGCTGGCGCAGATGGGCGCGGATCTGGGCGCCGCGGATCTGGCCGCCCAGCAGTTCCGTCGCCGCCTGGTTGGCGGCCTGCACCCGCCCGTCGCGCCCGACCAGAAGCACCGGGTCGGGCAGCGCGGCGATCAGCGTGTCAACGTCGCGTGCCTGCATCGTCGTTCATCCGAACCTCCCGGTCACATAATCATTGGTGCGGGATTTGTGCGGCCGGGTGAAGATGGTTTCGGTTTCGCCGTATTCGATGATGCGGCCCAGATACATGAAGGCGGTGTTGTCCGAGACGCGGGCGGCCTGGCTCATCGAATGGGTGACGATGACGATGGAATACTGGCCGCGCAGGTCGGTGATCAGGCTTTCGATCTTCGCCGTGGCGATCGGGTCGAGGGCCGAGCAGGGCTCGTCCATCAGCAGCACCTCGGGGTCGGAGGCGACGGCGCGCGCGATGCACAGGCGCTGCTGCTGGCCGCCCGAGAGGCCAAGCGCGCTTTCCTGCAGCCGGTCCTTCGCTTCGTCCCAGAGGGCGGCGGAGCGGAGCGCGCGTTCCACTGTCTCATCCAGGACCGACTTGCGGGTGACGCCGTCGACGCGCAGCGGGTAGGAGATGTTGTCGTAGATCGACATGGCGAAGGGGTTGGGCTTCTGGAAGACCATGCCCATGCGTTTCCTGAGCGCGATCACGTCGACGCCGGGGCCGTAGATGTCGAACCCGTCGGCGAGGATCCGGCCGTCGATGCGCAGGTCGTCGACCAGGTCGTTCATCCGGTTGAGGCAGCGCAGCATGGTTGACTTGCCGCAGCCCGAGGGTCCGATCAGGGCCGTGACCATGCCCTTCTGGATGTCGAGGTTGCAGTCGAAGAGCGCCTGCGCCTGTCCGTACCAGAGGTTGAAATCCTTGATCTCCAGCACCGGGCCGTCGGGGCTTCGGGTGATGTGGTAGTCGGTGGGTTCGATGTCGAGGGTCGTGTTCATCTGGGTATCCGTTTCAGAACTGGCCGGTGGCGTAGCGGCGCTTGAGCCGGTTGCGGATGATGATGGCGGTGGCATTCATCGCCACGATCAGCGCCAGCAGCAGCAGCGTTGTGACGAAGACCATGGGCTTGCCGGCCTCGGAGTTGCGCGACTGGAAGCCCACGTCGAAGATGTGGAAGCCCAGGTGCATGAAGCTGCGGTCGAGATGGATGAAGGGGAAGAAGGTGTCGATGGGCAGGGCCGGGGCCAGCTTGACGACGCCGACCAGCATCAGGGGTGCGACCTCGCCCGCGCCGCGCGCCATCGCCAGGATCATGCCGGTCATGATGCCGGGCAGGGCCTTGGGCAGGACGACGTAGCGGATGGTCTGCCATTTCGACGCGCCGCAGGCGAGCGAGCCTTCGCGCATCGAGCGCGGCACGGCGGCGAGTGCTTCTTCGGAGGCGACGATGACCACCGGGACGGTGAGCAGCGCCAGCGTCAGCGAGGCCCAGAGGATGCCGCCCTTGCCGAAGGTCGGGTTGGGCAGGTTCTCGGGGTAGAAAAGCTGGTCGATGGTGCCGCCCATCGTGTAGGCGAAAAAGCCCAGCCCGAAGACCCCGTAGACGATGGAAGGCACGCCGGCAAGGTTGTTGACCGAGATCCGCACGATGGAGGTCAGCCGCCCCTGCTTGGCGTATTCGCGCAGGTAAAGCGCGGTGATGACGCCGAAGGGGGCCACGAAGACCACCATCAGAAGGGTCATGGCGACGGTGCCGAAGATCGCGGGCAGAACGCCACCCTGGGTGTTGGCCTCGCGCGGTTCGGCCGAGACGAATTCCCACCAGCGCGAGAAGTAGATGCCGATCTTGTCGAGAAGCGAGAGCTGGTTCGCAGCGAAGTAGCGCACGATCTGGCTGAGTTCGGTATCGACGGTGCGGCCGCCGACCTCCTCCATCTGGACGCGGTAGCGGCGGTCGTTTTCGCGGATCTCGTTGACGCGGGTCTGCAGGATCTGGAATTCGGCCTGCAACTCGGCGATGCGGGCCTGGCTGGCGGCGACGGTGGGGGCGGCGGCCTCCTCGCCCTGGCGCAGGACGGCGCGGCGCTGGTTGAGGCGTTCGCGTTCGATCTGGTGGTTGATGCGGCCGATGTCGCGCTGTTCCAACTGGCGGATGTCGTGGAAGCGGTCGCGGGCGGCGGCCTGTTCGCGTTCCATCAGCGCCGGGTCGAAGGCGCGCGCCTCGCCGTCGATGGTCAGTCCGGCGACGCGGCCGATGAAGACGCCCCAGGTCTGGCGTTCGAAATAGTGGAAATCGGCGGGCCTGGTGACATTTGCCACCTCGAATTCCGACACCCAGCGGAAATCGTCGCCATAGAGGTCGTAGTTGGCGGTCTGGTAGAGGGTGCGGTTGGCGAAGCCGAGGTCGCCCTCGATCTCGGCCCGCTGTTCGTCGGAGAGGCGCGGCAGAACGTCGGCGCCGACGCGGTAGGTGCCACCCCGGCGCACGACGCCTGCTAGAACATCCCCATCGCGCAGTTCGACCTGTTCGATGGGTTTCGGCCAGAAGGTGGCGATGCCGTTCCATGCGATGAATGCCAGAAAGCCCGCGATCAGGATGATCCCCAGCGCCAGCGCGCCACCGAGCGCCCAGAGCCCGGGTTCGCCCACGGCCGAGATGTCGGCCGAGAAGCGGCGCACGCGCCGGCCGCCCCTGACGCTTTCGCGCGCCGCGATCCCGGCAAGGCCGGCGCCGCCCGAGGCGGGGATGTCGTGGTCGGTGGAGGTGGTCATGGCGGTCCCCGGGTCAGAGCTGGAAGGCGCGCTTGCGGAAGCGCTGGCGGACCAGTTCGGCGAGTGTGTTGATGACGAAGGTCATGATGAAGAGCGTGAGCGCGGCGAGGAAGAGGACGCGGTAGTTGGTGCCGTCCTTCACGGCCTCGGGCAGCTCGATCGCGATGTTGGCCGAGAGCGTGCGCAGGCCCGAGAAGATGTTCCATTCCATGATCGGCGTGTTGCCGGCGGCCATGACCACGATCATCGTCTCGCCCACGGCGCGGCCCATGCCCATCATCACCGCCGAGAAGACGCCCGAGGCGGCAGTCGGCAGCACCACCCAGAGCGAGGTCTGCCAGGGCGTCGCGCCGCAGGCGAGCGAGGCGGCGCGCAGGTGGCCGGGGACCGCGTTCAGCGCATCCTCGGCCAGGGTGTAGATGTTGGGGATCACGGCGAAGGCCATGATGAAGCCGACGACCAGCGCGTTGCGCTGCTGGTAGCTGTCGATGAAGCCGCCGCGCGGGTCGTAGCCGATGGCGGTGAGCAGGGCGGCGAAGGCGTAGGAGAGGACCAGCGCGGCGGCGAGCATCACCAGCCAGCGCAGCGCGTCGATGCGGCCGGCGGCGGCGCGCTCGCGGTCGCCCAGGAACGCGCGGTACTGGTGGCCGAGCAGCTTGCGGAAGGACCAGGCGACGATCAGGTACGAGAGCGGCAGCAGGATCAGGAACATGAAGGGCGTGCCGGTGCCGACGCGGCCGGTCGTCCATTGCTTGAAGTCGCCGTAGAAGAGCACCTGTTCGAACAGGGGGCCCAGCCAGATCGCCACCTGCGCGGTGATCAGGATCGAGGCGCCCATCAGAAAGAATTTCGGAAACCCGTCCAGCCGGATCGCCAGGTTGGGCGGCAGCATCTGCCAGGCGAAGGCGCCCAGCATCAGCCCCATCGGCAGCGCGAAGAACCCGACCAGCACCGCGCCGATCCACTCCTCGACCAGCGGCGCCAGCACCAGCGCGGCGATGAAGCCGAGAACCACCGTGGGCAGGCTTTCCATCATCTCCATCATCGGCTTGACGGTCGCCCGCACCCGCCGGTCGACGAATTCCGAGGTGTAGATGGCGGCCCCCAGCGCGATCGGCACGGCAAAGAGCATGGCGTAGAAGGCGGCCTTCATCGTGCCGAAGATCAGCGGGACCAGCGAATACTTCGGCTCGGCCAGGTCGGTGCCGGCGGTGGATTGCCAGACGAAGGTGGGCTCCATGTAGCCCTCGTACCAGATGCGGCCGAAGAGGACGCGCAGGGTCACTTCGGGGTGGCGCTGGTTGTATTGCCAGGCCTCGACCTCGCCGCCCTGGCTGACCAGCATCACGCCGTTCGAGCGCGGGAAGATCATTGCGGTCGAGTCGGTGGTGACGTCGCCCGAACGCGCGAGTTCGAAGAGGATCTGATCCGAGGTCGAATGGTAGACCCAGACATTGCCCTGCGCATCGACGGCGACGAATTCCTTCTGCCGCTGCGCCTCGGACAGATCGACGATGGCGGCGGGCATGGGGACATGGGTGCGGGCGCGGACCAGTTCGCGCCCGTCGGTGGTGGCCGAGGTGCCGGTCTGCAGGCGGAAATAGACATTGATCTCGCCGTCCTCGGAGCCGACGACGAGCGAATCCTCGCCCGATAGGAAGGTCATCGCCGTCACCGCCACGCCCGCGTCGCCGACGCGGCGCGATTCGGCCAGTTGCGGGGCGTCCATGTTGCGAAGATCGTAGCGGTGCACGAAGCCGTCGTCGGTGGAGACGATCGCCCGGTCGCCGGTGCCCGAAAGCAGGATGCGCGTGACCGCGACGCCGGGCGCGAGGTTGAGCGATGGCAGGTCCGAGGTCGTGGTCGTCACCGTGCGTTCGTTGGTCATCATGTTGACCTGGATGCGCGAGCGGCTGACGCGGACCTGGTTTGTCGCATCGACGGTGGCGAAGGCCAGCGTCGGGCGTTCGCGGGTGCCGCCGACGCGGTAGTCGACGGCAATGATCGGTTGGTCCGAGATCGCGTCGGCCTCGCCCAGGTCGATGACGCTGGACAGCGTACGGAAATCGCCGGTGCCGACTTCGGTGAAGATGCGCCCGTCGCCCATGAGGTCGCGGTCATCGAGTTGCGTCAGGCCGTCGGGCAGGTTGCGCCGGGCCGTCGTCGATGTCGCGAAACCGAGTTCGGCAAAGCGCACGGTGCCGTCGTCGAAGCCCAAGGCGACCTGATCGCGGCTCAGCGTGCCGGAAACGGCGGTGACATTGGCGCCGTTGAAATCGAACTGGTCGCGCGAGATCTCGGTCCCGGTGGGGACGTGGTAGGTGATGACGCGGCCTTCGGCGGCGACGGCGATGCCGAGGGTCTGGAATTCGTCGCCGTTGACCCAGATCACGTCCTGCTGGGTGTCGAGCTGGTAGCGCGTGTTGCCCAGCATTTCGCCGCCATCCATCAGCGGCATGACGACGCGGAACAGGAAGACCATGATCCCGAGGACGGCGAAGATCACCATCAGCCCGCCGACGGTGATCACGGCGCCCGCGATCCGCTCGCCCCAGATCACGCTGCGCTTGGTGTCGAGGCTACGCAGACGCTTCCGTTCGGTGCGCGCGGCGGCGCTGTGTTCGGAGGGCGTGGTGCTGTCGGGCATGGGGGCTCCGCCGGGCAGGGAAAGAGGTGCGCGGGCCGACCTAGTGGCCGGCCCGCGCGCAGACGATCAGTTGGTGACCGGGACGCCGAAGGTGGCGAGATCCTGATCGGCAATCGCCTTCACCAGCGGGAAGAAGCCCGCGCGCACGACGTCTTCCTGGCCCTGGCGGCTGTAGACGTAGCGAATGAACTCGGCGCGCAGCGGCTCCAGGTCGGCATTCGGGTCCTTGTTCATGTAGACATAGAGGAACCGCGCGATCGGGTAGTTGCCGGTCGAGGCATCCTCGGCGGTGGGGGCGTAGCATTCGCCATCCGGTCCGCGCAGGTTGATCGCCTTCACGTCGGCGGTGCCGTAGCCGATACCCGAGTAGCCGATGCCGTTGACGTCGGCCGCAACACCCTGGATCACGGTCGAGGAGCCGGGCTGTTCGCGCACCTCTGGGCTGTAGTCGCCGCCGAAGAGGGCGACTTCGCGGAAGTAGCCATAGGTGCCCGAGGCCGAGTTGCGGCCGTACATGGCGATCGGACGGTCGGCCCATTCGCCTTCCACGCCGACCTGGCCCCAGGTGGTGATCGCCGCGTCGGCGCCGCCCGAGCGGGTCGAGGAGAAGATGGCGTCGACTTCCTGCAGGCTGAGGCATTCGAGCGGGTTGTCGCGGTGCACGAAGACACCCAGCGCGTCGATGGCGCCGCGGATCGGGGTGGGCTCGTAGCCGTAGCGGGCCTCGAACTCCTCGATCTCGGTGCCGCGCATCGGGCGCGACATCGGGCCGAACTGGGCGGTGCCTTCGACCAGCGCGGGCGGGGCGGTGCCCGACCCGGCGCCCTGGATCTGGATGGCGACGTTCGGATAGAAGGTGCGGAAACCTTCCGACCAGAGCGTCATGAGGTTGTTGAGCGTGTCCGAGCCGATCGAGACGAGGTTGCCCGAGACGCCCGAGACGGGCTGGTATTCGGGCAGGTTCGGGTCCACCGACTGGGCGCCGGCGGCGGTCGCGAGCGCGAGCGCCGCGGAAGAAGCGAGAAGGGACAGACGGGTCATGGTGTCTCCAGTTCAGTCTGACGTTGGCCCTGGGTGCCCGGCGATTCGCTGTCCGGGCGTTGGGTGGGCTCGGCGTAGTCCCGCGATGTGACGGCCATGCCACGTTCGCATGACAGTTCCATGACAATCGGGTTGCGAAGGGGGCCGCGTCGGCGGTGTAGGGGCGCAGGGCAGCCCCCACGCGCCGCGGTCCACGCGTGGACCTTTCGGCAAGTGTCGGAAAAGACACGGAAACGGATTTTCTGTTAATCTCTTGTTAATCGCCACGATGACCGACGGCGACATGGCCAATTGATCCGGTAGAAAGTCCGCGCGAGCGGAGAAGCGCCGCGGACGGCGCATCTGGAACGGCCAGATGACAGAAGCTCTCGAGGGTTTGGGGAACTGAAAAAGGCCGGCACCTTTCGGCGCCGGCCTTTGGCATGGGCAGGATTTCCTGCCGGTCAGTGGACGACCTTCATCCGCGGCGGCGCCTCGGCATCGTCGCCATGCGTCTGGCCGGCGATGATCAGGCCTTCGGGGCCGGCGCTGACCGGCACCGTGGCGCCATCGAGCACTTCGCCCGACAACAGCATCTGCGCCAGCGGGTCCTGCAGGTGGCGCTGGATCACGCGCTTCAGAGGCCGGGCGCCGTAGACCGGGTCGTAGCCCTTGTCGGCCAGCCACTTGTGGGCCGCCTCGTCCAGTTCCAGCGCGATCTTGCGGCTGACCAGTCGCTTCATCAGCCGCCTGATCTGGATCTCGACGATGCCGGCCATGTCCGCGCGGCCCAGCCGGTCGAAGATCACCGTCTCGTCCAGGCGGTTGAGGAATTCGGGCCGGAAATGGGCGCGCACGGCTTCCATCACCTGCGCCCGCGCCTCGGCCGGGTCGGCGCCGTCGGGCATCTGGCTCAGCGCCTGACTGCCGAGGTTCGAGGTCAGCACGATCAGCGTCTGCTTGAAATCGACCGTGCGGCCGTGGCTGTCGGTCAGCACCCCGTCGTCGAGCACCTGCAGGAGCACGTTGAAGACATCCGGGTGCGCCTTTTCCACCTCGTCGAAGAGCACGACCTGATAGGGCCGGCGGCGCACGGCCTCGGTCAGCACGCCGCCCTCCTCGTAGCCGACATAGCCCGGGGGGGCGCCAATCAGGCGGGCGACGGCGTGTTTCTCCATGAACTCGGACATGTCGATGCGCACCATCGCGCTGTCGTCGTCGAAGAGGAACTCGGCAACGGCCTTGGTCAGCTCGGTCTTGCCGACGCCGGTCGGGCCGAGGAAGAGGAAGCTGCCCAGCGGACGCCCTTCGTCATTGAGCCCGGCGCGCGCCCGGCGCACGGCGTTCGCCACGGCGCGGACGGCGTGGTGCTGGCCGATGACGCGCTTGTGCAGCCCGTCCTCCATGCGCAGAAGCTTGTCGCGCTCGCCCTCCAGCATCTTTGTCGTCGGGATGCCGGTCCAGCGTTCCACGACCTCGGCGATCTGCTCGGGGCGGACGGCGTCGCCGACCATCTTCTCGGCCTCGCGCGCCTCGGCCTCGGCCAGCTGGCGTTCCAGTTCGGGGATGCGGCCGTACTGTAATTCGCCGGCCTTGGCGAAGTCGCCCTGGCGCTTGGCCTGGTCGAGTTCGGCGCGGGCCTTGTCGAGTTGCTCCTTCAGATCGCGCGCGGCTTCCAGCCGGTCGCGTTCGGCCTGCCACTGCGCGGTCATTTCCGAGGATTTCTGCTGCAGCTCGGACAGTTCCGCCTCGATCTTGACCAGCCGGTCCTTCGAGGCGGCGTCGTCTTCCTTCTTCAGCGCCTCGGATTCGATCTGCTTCTGCAGGATCTCGCGGTCCAGCGCATCGAGTTCCTCGGGCTTGCTGTCGATCTGCATCCTGAGCCGGCTCGCCGCCTCGTCCATCAGGTCGATCGCCTTGTCGGGCAGGAAGCGGTCGGTGATGTAGCGGTGGCTCAGCGTCGCCGCGGCGACGAGGGCGGAGTCGGCGATGCGCACGCCGTGGTGCAGTTCGTACTTTTCCTTGATGCCGCGCAGGATCGAGATGGTATCCTCGACCGTCGGTTCGCTGATGAAGACGGGCTGGAAGCGGCGGGCGAGGGCTGCGTCCTTCTCGACATGCTTGCGGTACTCGTCCAGCGTCGTGGCGCCGACGCAATGGAGTTCACCCCGGGCCAGCGCCGGCTTGATCAGGTTCGCGGCGTCCATCGCGCCCTCGGATTTCCCCGCGCCGACCAGCGTGTGCATCTCGTCGATGAAGAGGATGATCTCGCCCGAGGCGGCGGTGACTTCGTTCAGGACCGCCTTCAGCCGTTCCTCGAACTCGCCGCGGTATTTCGCGCCGGCGATCAGCGATCCCATGTCGAGCGCCATCAGCGTCTTGTCCTGCAGGCTTTCGGGCACGTCGCCGTTGACGATGCGCAGCGCCAGCCCCTCGGCGATGGCGGTCTTGCCGACGCCGGGCTCGCCGATCAGGACGGGGTTGTTCTTGGTGCGGCGGGACAGGACCTGCATGGCGCGGCGGATTTCCTCGTCGCGGCCGATGATCGGGTCGATCTTGCCCTCGCGCGCCGCCTCGGTGAGGTCGCGGGCGTATTTCTTCAGCGCGTCATAGCTGTCCTCGGCCGAGGCCGAGTCCGCCGTGCGGCCCTTGCGGATGTCGTTGATCGCGTTGTTGAGCGACTGGGCGTTCACCGCGCCGGCCTCCAGCGCCTCGCGCGCCGGGCTTTTGACCAGCGCCAGCGCCATCAGAACCCGCTCGACCGGCACGAAGCTGTCGCCAGCCTTCTTCGCGATCTTCGCGGCCTCGTCGAGGACGCGCACCAGCGAGGGGTCGGCATGGGGCTGGCCGGTGTCGCCCGATACCTTCGGCAGCTTGCCGATGGCCAGATCGACGGCCTGCGCGACGCGTTCCGGCGCGCCGCCAGAGCGGCGGATCAGGTTCGCGGCCATGCCCTGATCGTCGTCCATCAGCGCCTTGAGCAGATGCTCGGCCGTCAGCCGTTGGTGGCCCTCGCGCAGGGCGATCACCTGTGCAGCCTGCAGGAAGCCGCGTGCGCGTTCGGTGAATTTTTCAAGGTTCATCGCTGTCATCTCCTGTGCAAGCACCCGAATTCGCCGGCAACCTGACCGTCAGCATCGCCGGCCCGCGGGCCTCGGTTTTTATTTGGGAAGCCGGGGCGACCGGTGCAAGTACCGGCCGTACGGGCGCAAGGGGGCGAATACGTTAACGGCGGGGCAACCCTTTGCGGCGACAAGGTGGAAAAGGAAGGAAAGGGGCAAGATCATGCGCTATCGGGAAATGCGCTGGCCGTGCGACTATCCGGTACTCCTCCTGCACGGGGGGCAAAGGGCTTCGGCCGTGGTCGTCAATGTCAGTTCCGGCGGCGCGCGCCTGCGCACCGAGCTTGCGGTCGCGGTGGGCGAGGTGCTGACCGTCGATTTGGGCAAGCGCCGGTTCGCCGGCACCGTCCGCTGGGTGCGCTCGGGGATGATCGGGCTGCGGCTGCTGACGCCGCTTTCGAAGCCCGATCTGGCGACAATTCGCCGCGGGCGCGAGAATGCCGACGCCGTCACCTCGGGCCGCTGGAACACCCATCTGCACGAATTGCGCTGAGCGCGCCGCGCTGCGCTGATCCGCGTGTTTTCAAGGCGTCGGCGCGGATGGCCTGCGCCCTACGCGCTAGGGCGCGCACCTGTCGTAAGCACCCCTGGCAACGCCGGTTTGGAGTGATCCGAACAAGCGAGCCTCTCGTACAAACCTCGAAAAGACGGTAATGCTTGTCGGGCGGTGTCCTTGGGCCAGCCTGCGTCTGATCCGTTGTTTGTCAGAGGGGACGACATGAACATCCACTTCCCGCCCGCCGATCGCGAACCTGGCAAAGCGGAGGCCGAAGCGGCCCTCGACGTGTTGCGCAACTGGGCAAGCCGGGCCAGCGACGACGAGATCGCGGCCCTGGACCCCAGGATGCGGCGCCTGATCCCCGGCCTGCCCGACCCCGCCTATCCGGCGCTGTCGCGCAGCTATCCGTCCGACTTCGTGCCCGATACCGCCTATCGCCGCAGCATGCCCGATCTGCAGAACGGGCCGGCGAGCCTGATCCGCGGGACCCGCGCGCCGATCCAGCATGTCGGCATATCCAACTTCCGTCTGCCGATCCGGTTCCGCACCCGCGCTTCCGACCATGCCGGGCAGGGCGATGTCACGCTGGAAACCTCGGTGACCGGCACGGTCAGCCTGGACGCCGACAAGAAGGGCATCAACATGAGCCGGATCATGCGCAGCTTCTACGTGCATGCCGAAAAGCGGTTCAGCATCCATGTCATCGAAGCCGCACTCGATGCCTACAAGACCGACCTGGAAAGCATCGACGCGCGTATCCAGATGCGGTTCTCGTTTCCGATGCGGGTCGACAGCCTGCGCTCGGGGCTTTCGGGCTGGCAGTACTACGACATCGCGCTGGAGCTGGTCGAAAAGGCCGGGCAGCGGCGTCGCTTCCTGCATCTCGACTACGTCTACTCCTCCACCTGCCCCTGCTCGCTGGAGTTGAGCGAGCATGCCCGGTCGGGGCGCGGGCAGTTGGCGACGCCGCATTCGCAGCGGTCGGTTGCGCGGATTTCGGTCGAACTGCTGCCCGGCGCGACGCTCTGGTTCGAGGATCTGATCGAGATCTGCCGCGCCGCCGTGCCGACCGAGACGCAGGTCATGGTCAAGCGCGAGGACGAGCAGGCCTTCGCCGAACTCAACGCCGCCAATCCGATCTTTGTCGAGGATGCGGCACGGCTTTTCTGCCAGGGCCTGGCCGATGATGCCCGGATCGGCGATTTCCGGGTCATCGCGAGCCATCAGGAAAGCCTGCACAGCCATGACGCGGTCAGCATGCTGACGCAGGGGCCGACATTCGAGGGCGAAAGCCTCGATCCGCGGCTTTTCGCGAGCCTGGTTCATTCTGGCTGATCGCTACGGCTGACGGGTTCGGCTAAAGGACGGTCCTTTCGATGCGGCGCGGGGCGCGCTAGGCTTGGCGCGTCCCAACCGCCGAGCCCGCGATGCCGCCGATCCTGACCGTCACCCTCAACCCCGCGCTCGACATCTCGGGCCACGTGCCGCGCATCGTCGCCGGGCCCAAGTTGCGGGTGCGGGACGTGGTCGTCGAACCCGGCGGGGGCGGGGTGAATGTTGCCCGTGCGATCCAACGACTCGGCGGCGCGGTCGCGGCGTTCGTGGTTCTGGGCGGACCCAATGGCGAGCGGCTTGCTGCGTTGCTCAGCGCGGAAGGGGTCGCGCTGCGCCGGTTCGACCTGCCGGGCGACACACGCGAAAGTTTGGCAGTCACCGACGACGACGGGCGGCAATACCGTTTCGTCCTGCCCGGACCGGAGTTTGACGCGGCGCGCGAAACGGCGGTGCGCGATGCCATTGTCTCCGCCGCGCTCGAAGCCGAAAGGGATGCGGGCGGGCAGGGGGGCTGGGTCGTGCTCAGCGGTAGCCAGCCGCCCGGGATGGGCGATGATTTCGAGCAGGGGCTTGCGCAGGCGCTTGCGCCCTGCGGCGCCTGCCTGATCGTCGATACGTCGGGGTCGGCGCTGGACCGGCTGACGCGACAGCCTTCGACCTCGTGTCCCGCGGTGCTGCGCATGGACCAGGCGGAATCCGAGGCGCTGGCCGGGCGTGCCCTTGCATCGCCTGCCGAGAGCCTGGATCTGGCGTGCGACATGGTGCGGCGTGGCGTGGCCGGAATGGTGGTGCTGGCCCGCGGCGCCGAAGGCTCGGTGCTGGCCGCGCCCGATCTGCGCCTGCATTGCGCGCCCCCGACGGTCGAGGTGGTCAGCCCCGTCGGCGCCGGCGACAGCTTCACCGCCGCGTTCACGCTGGCGCTGGCGCGGGGCGGCGATCCGGCCGAAGCCTTGCGCCAGGGCACCGCCGCCGCCGCCGCCGCCGTCATGACCCCCGGGTCCGAGCTTTGCCGCGCGGCGGATGTGGCGCGCCTCGCGTCGCGCTGCCGCGTCGTCGCGGCTTGACAGGTCCCCCCGCCGCCGCCATCCCCTAGGCCATGCCGGATCTGCGCCCCGTCGCCCACATTATCGGTCTCATGCTCGTGGCGCTCGGGGTCATGATGCTGATCCCTGCCGCCGTCGCCGTTTCGCAGGCCGAGCCGGGCTGGGCGATCTTCCTGCAATCGGCGGTGGCGACCATGCTCACCGGGTGCTTTCTGGCGCTGTCGACGCTGAACGCGCTGACCGAGTCGCTGACACTGCGCCAATCCTTCCTGCTGACCACGCTGACCTGGGTGATCCTGCCGGCTTTCGGCGCCATGCCGTTCTTCCTGGGGCCGGGCGGCGAGCGGCTGGTCGACGCGCTTTTCGAATCGATGTCCGGGATGACGACCACGGGCACCACGATCATGGTCGGCCTGGACGAAAAGCCCGACGCGATCCTGCTCTGGCGGTCAATCCTGCAATGGCTGGGCGGCCTCGGGATCGTCATCGTCGCGCTGGTCTTTCTGCCGGTGATGAAGGTCGGCGGCATGCAGTATTTCCGGGCCGAGGGGTTCGACACCCTGGGCAAGATCCTGCCGCGGGTCCGCGACATCTCTCTGATGCTGATCGAGGTCTATCTGGCGCTGACCGTCGCTGCCGCCGTCGCCTATGTGCTGGCCGGGATGTCGGCGTTCGATGCGATCAACCACGCGCTGACGACCATCGCCACCGGCGGCTTCTCGACGCGCGACACCTCGTTCGGCGAGTACTCTGCGGCAGCGCAATACGCCGCCATCGCGCTCATGTGGCTCGCTGGCCTGCCCTTCATCCGCTACATTCAGCTCGTCAACGGCGACGTCCGCCCGCTTCTGCAGGACGTGCAGGTGCGGGCCTATTTTCGCTGGACGCTCTATGCCATCGCGCTGATCGTCGGCTACCGACTGTTGACCCGCGGCGGCGATCTGGAGGCGGTGATCCGCGAAAGCGCATTCAATCTCGTCTCGCTCATGTCGGGGACCGGGTACGGATCGGCCGACATCACCGCCTGGGGCGATTTCGTGCTTCTGGTCGTGCTCATGGCCGGCTTCATCGGGGCCTGCACCGCCTCGACTGGCTGCTCGATCAAGGTCTTCCGCTATCTGGTGCTGTTCGAGGCGATCCGGGCGCAGTTGCGCCAACTGGTCCATCCCAGCCGCGTGGCGCCGATCCATCTGCAGGGACGCCGGGTCGAGGAGGACGTGATCACCTCGGTCGTGGTGCTGTTCACCGCCTTCGTTCTGGGGTTCGGGTTGCTCGCCGTCGCGCTGAGCCTGACCGGCTTGCAGATGCGGGCCTCGATCACCGCCGCCTGGACCGCGATCGGTAACATCGGCCCCGCCTTCGGGCGCGAGGTCGGCCCGACCGGCGCCGTCGACGGCTTTCCCGATTCGGCGAAATGGCTGATGATGCTGGGCATGCTGCTGGGCCGGCTGGAGATGGTCGCCGTGCTGGTCCTGCTGCTGCCGCGCTTCTGGCGCAACTGATCCCGCTGCGGCCGCGCGCCCGGACGGTCAGACCTGCGCCAGCTTCGCCTCTCGCGCCGCCCGCAGCCGCGCGAAGTCGTCGCCCGCGTGATAGGACGACCGCGTCAGCGGCGTGGCCGAGACCATCAGGAACCCTTTGCCCCAGGCCGCCTTGGCGTAGCCCGCGAATTCCTCGGGCGTGACGAAGCGGTCGATCCGGTGGTGCTTGGAACTCGGCTGCAGGTACTGTCCGATGGTCAGGAAATCGACATCGGCGGCGCGCATGTCGTCCATCACCTGCAGGACCGCTTGCCGGTCCTCGCCCAGCCCGACCATGATGCCGGACTTGGTGAACATGCCGGGGTCGAGTTCCTTGACCCGCTGCAGGATGCGCAGGGAATGGAAATAGCGCGCGCCCGGGCGCACCTCGGGGTAGAGGCCTGGCACCGTCTCCAGGTTGTGGTTGAAGACGTCGGGGCGCGCCGCGACCACGGTTTCCAGCGCGTCGGGCCCGCAGCGCAGGAAATCCGGCGTCAGCACCTCGATCGTGGTGCCGGGAGCGCGGTGGCGGATGGCGCGGATGGTCTGGGCGAAATGCTCGGCGCCGCCGTCTTGCAGATCGTCGCGGTCGACGCTGGTCACGACGACATGGTTGAGGCCGAGCTTGGCCACCGCATCCGCCACCCGACCCGGTTCGAACGCGTCCAGCGTGTCGGGGCGGCCGGTGGCGACGTTGCAGAAGGTGCAGCCGCGGGTGCAGATCTCGCCCATGATCATCATCGTGGCGTGGCCCTGCGCCCAGCATTCGCCGACGTTCGGGCAGCCGGCTTCCTCGCAGACGGTCACCAGCCGGTTGTCGCGCATGATCTGGCGCGTGGCGTTATAGGCCTCGCCCCCCGGCGCCTTGACGCGGATCCAGGCGGGTTTCTTCGGCTGCGCCTGATCGGCGCGGTGCGCCTTCTCGGGGTGGCGCTGGCCGGGCGCTTTCAGATCGCGGAGCGGGGGGGGCAGGGTGTCGGTCATCCGGGGGCCTCAGGCAGGGCGGTTCAGGCTACAGATAGACCGGAAGCCCCGCCTTGTCCAAGGGGCAGGGACGCCTGCGCCCGACCGGCGCCCGCTCAGGCCGTCGCGGCGGGGCGTTCGTGGGCGTGACGGTCGCGCAGCCAAAGGGCCGTCAGCGCCGGCAGGACGGCCGCGCCCAGAAACATCGCCTGCGCACCGACCGCATCCAGGGCCATGCCCGCCGCCAGCGGGCCCAGCACGTTGCCCGCCGCCGCCGCCAGCAGCACCGCCGTGAAGCCGAGCGAGGGCAGCGAGGGAAACAGCCGCTCGGACCAGAAGGCCAGCACGGCGCTGATCATCATCAGATGCACGCCCTGCAGCCCGGCCGAAAGGACCAGCCCGGCCCAGGTGTCAGGGCTGATCGCCACCAGCACCAGCGACAGCGCCCCGGCCAGCATCAGAAACCGCAAGAGCCAGGGAAGGCCGATCATTGCCTTGACGCGCCCGGTCAGCATCCCCGACAGCCCGATCAGCCCGTAGCAGATGTAGACCAGCGCCGGCGTTGCCGCGACCGGCAGCCCCGGAACGCCGCCCACCGTCACCATGCGGTCGGCGGCGAAGGAGATGTAGATCGCCGTGGTCGTCCCAAAGGCGAAGCCGATGACGAAGAGCGGCAGCGCCGCGGCGTGAAGAAGCGCGCGCCAGCCGTTTTCCGGCCCCGTGTCGCCCGCCTTTTCGACCCGGCGCAGGGCACGCCAGTTGAGGCACAACGCCGCCGCGCTGGCCGCCGCGAACACCGCCCAGGAAAACCGCCAGGGCAACCCCCAGAGATGCATGCCAAGCGCGATGAAGCCGGCCAGCGCGATGCCGCTGCCGGTGCCGGTGCTGACCGCCGACAGCGCGGTCGGACGATCCGGGTCCGCGACCTTGCGGTGTACGGCGTCGTTGAACGGCGTCCAGGCCAGTCCCGCGCTCGACGCGGCCAGGAAGACGCCGAACGCCAGCACCGGCAGGCCGGGGGCCAGCGCGACAAGCCCCATGCCCGTCGTCGCGGCGGCAAGCCCGGCCAGGACCGGAAACTCCGGGCCGCGGCGGCTCAGCAGGGCTTGCGCCACCAGAAGCCCGATGAGAAAGCCCAGAAAGCCCAGGCTCGAAATGAGCCCCACCAGCGCGCTCGACATCTCGAACTCGGTCCTGAACTCGGGCACGAAAAGGCCGAAGCCCATGCGCGCCGGACCGAAGGCGATGGCGGTCGCCGCGAAGCCGGCTGCCGACAGGCTCCAGAACTGCGTCATGTCGCGGCCCTCCGTTCACCCCGAAAACCGCACCGGGACGCGCCCGGTTCCATCGCGGTTGCCGTCGGGGCGCGCGCGCTTCGGCGCGACGCGCGGGCGGGCGCGGGCGTCAGTAGCCGGCGGCGCACCCGTCCTTGCGCGGATCGGACGCGCCGACCAGCACGCCCGACGCCTCGATCCGGATCGCCTGCGCGCCACCGATCGGGTCGGCGGCGGGTTGCACCCGGTGGCCCTTTGCCGCCAGCGCCTCGGCCACGCCGGGCGCATGGCCCGCCTCCAGCGACAGCACGTCGCCGCCATCGGCGCCAGGCGCCGCGAAACTGCGCGGCGCGTCCAGTGCCGCCTGCAATTCCATCCCGTCATCGACGAGGTTCGAGATCAGCCGCGCATGTCCCGTCGCCTGATAGGCCCCGCCCATCACGCCGAAGGGCAGGGTGATGCGACCGCCCTCGCGAAGCATCGCCGGGATGATCGTGTGCATCGGCCGCTTGCCCGGCCCGGCCTCGTTCGGGTGGCCCTCGGTCAGGGTGAAGCCGGCGCCGCGGTTCTGGAACGGCACGCCGAAGCGGGTCGACGCCAGCCCCGAGCCGAAGCCGTGAAAGAGCGAGTAGATGAAGGACACCGCCATGCGGTCGCGGTCCACCACAGTCAAGAGGACCGTGTCGCGATGCACCGACCCGCTCAGCCGCGTGGCGCTTTCCATGGCGCGGTCGGGGTCGATCAGCGCGGCCAGCTTCGCCGCCGTCTCGGGCGCCAGCATGTGGGCGAGGCGCGTCGTGTGGTCGGGATCGGCGATGATGCGGTTGCGCGCGTCGTAGGCGAGCTTCGTCGCCTCGGCCTCCAGATGCAGGCGCTCGGCCCCGAACGGGTCCATCGCGGCCAGGTCGAAATGGCTCAGGATGCCCGCCAGGAGGATCGCCGTCGCGCCCTGGCCGTTCGGCGCGTGCTCGATCAGATCGACGCCGCGGTAGCTGCCCTCGACCGGGTCGGTATAGTCGCAGGCGGTGGCGGCCAGATCCTCGAGCGTGTGGCTGCCCCCCAGCGCGCGGAGGCTGTCGATCAGGTCGGCGGCCACCTCGCCCTCGTAATAGCCCGCGCGCCCCTCGCGCGCGACGCGGCGCAGCACCTCGGCCTGACCCGGGGCGCGGAAGATCTCGCCCAGTCGCAGCGGCCGGTCGTCCTTCAGGTAATGGTTGCGCGCGGCGCCTTTGAGATGCGCGATCTTCGCCAGGTCGCGGGCGACGCGGGGGGCGATCGGCACGCCCTCCTCGGCCATGCGGATGGCCGGGGCCAGCACCTGGTCGAGGCCCAGCCGGCCCCAGTCGACCGACAGCCGGCAGAAGGCGTCGATCGCGCCGGGCAGTGTCACCGGCTCGATCCCGTAGAGCGGAATCGTGGTCAGTCCTTGGTCGCGCAGGGCGGCGGCATCCATCCCCGCCGGGGCCCGGCCCGAGCCGTTGAGCCCGATGACGCGTTCCTCTCCGGCGGGTTTCAGCAGCACGAAGCAGTCGCCGCCCAGCCCGCACATGTGCGGCTCGCAGAAGCTGAGCGCGGCGGCGGCGGCAAGGGCGGCATCGACCGCGTTGCCGCCGTCCTGCAGGATGCCGACCGCCGCCTGCGCGGCCAGCGGATGCGACGTCGCGCACATGCCCTGCGTGGCATAGACGGCCGAGCGGCCGGGTTTCTCGAAATCGCGCATGGGAACCCCTTCACCTGTTCAGCGTGCAGGCTAGCGCGCGCCCGCGGCGGGGGAAAGGGGCAACGCGCCCCGCCTGCACGCCCCACCGCAGAGGCCGGGCGCCGGCGCGCGCCGGCGTCACGCCCACCCACCCGCCCCGTGCCGCCTGCGCGCGCATTCCGGGCGCGGCGCACCTCGGGCGCGAAACGGGGGGTGGGTCGGCGGCGTGGTCAGTTGGTGATGGCGCGCACGCTGCGGTCGCGCAGGTCGATGCGGTAGCGGCCTCCGCGTTCGGTGACCACGCGCAGCGCCTCGGGTCCCTCGGCGGCCAGTTCCTCGATGAACAGGTCGAGCTTGTCGCCCTCCATGTCGACGTCATAGTCGATGTCGTAGACCTTGAGCACCCAGAGGCTGTCGCCGCTGCGGTTGTCGAAGGCCTCGATCAGGCCGCCGTTCTGCCCCAACCCGCGCGCCTTTCCCCAGAGCAGCGCCTCGTAGCGGACCCCGTCGATCACCACGGGCTCCGGTTCGGGGGGCTCTGCGCGTTCCTTCGCCATCTCGGACATGGGGTTTCCTTTCCTGCGCGGGGCAGCGGCATTAAAGCGTCAGCTGCCTCGACGGCGTGTTACGAATGGCGACGTTCTTCTTGGTCGCATTGGCCGCGTCCGGCCCGGTCAGCAGCCCGTTCACGGCGACCGCGAAATAGGCCCAGCTGTCGGCATTGTGCAGCGCATGCGCGCCGGTCAGCGCGCCGTTCGGCTTCAGCCCTTTCGGCCCGTAGCAGATATCCTCGGTCCGGCATTCCTTGTGCGACATCTCGTGGATGATGGTGCGGGCGCAACGGTGCAGCGGGCTTGAATTGTCCGGCGTCGCCTCGTCAGCCTTCTTCAGCCAGGCGTTCTGCAAGTAAATCACCTTCATGTCCTCGGACGGATAGATGAAGGCCCAGTCGTTCCAGCCGCCGCCCAGACGGTCGCCGGGTTCGTCCGAGATGATCAGGCTGGAGGACCCGAGGCCCGCCGCGATCTTCTTGTAGCCTTTCGCCAGGGTGACGCAGATGTCGGTCAGATCCGTGTTCGTCGCATCCGTGAAATACTGCCGAAGCAGCGCCTTGGCGGCGTCATCGGGGCTTTCGACCTTGAGCGCGGCATTCGTGCAGATCCGCCGCGCCTCCGAGATCGCTTCTATCATCACCTTGCGCTGCGCGGGGCTGTAGACCTCGGTCGGCTCGACGCCGAGGTTGGTGGCGATATGGCCGTCGTCGTCCTGCGCGAGCTTGTCGAAGATCCATTTGTCGAAGGCGACGGGGGGCGAA
>NZ_JADDJF010000190.1 GCF_017811755.1 Pararhodobacter sp. SW119
CTTAGGGGCCAACTCCGTGATCTCGGCGAAGAGCATGTCCAGACCGGCGCCGGCATCGCTGACATGCAGGCTTCGCATCCCCGGCGTGTCGATCACACACACTCCCCCGGCGATGGCATGGAGCGTGCGCGCTGTGGTCGTATGGCGCCCCTTGGCGTCACCTTTACGGATACTCCCGATCAACTGGGCTTCAGCGGGCGCCTTGCCGGCCAGATTGTTCAGGAGCGTCGACTTGCCGACACCGGATGAGCCGGTGAGGGCCACAGTCTGGCCGGGTCCGCACCACGGCGACAATCTGTCGGCGGCGTCGGGGGCCGTTGCATTCAGCGCGACGACGGGCAGATCGCGCTGCAACACCCCGGCTTGCGCACGATAGAACTCTGCATCGTCCACCTGGTCCACCTTTGTCAGGAGGATCACTGCATTGATCCCCGCCTCGTTCACGAGCACCAGATACCGTTCCAACCGGGCCAAATTAAAATCCTCATTGCACGAGGTGACGATGAACATGGTATCGACATT
>NZ_JADDJF010000191.1 GCF_017811755.1 Pararhodobacter sp. SW119
CCCGCCGCTCATCCGTCTCAGTCTGTCCGTCGAGAAACACTATCCCCTCACGTACAGAAACCGAGAGAGGCGAGAACCAGGTGCTTGCGTCCAGGATTCGCCTGAGACGGTAGGCAATTTGCGCGTCGCGTGCATCCGGCGCGACCGCGATCTCGCTGGCCGAACCGGCAGCCCCCGCGTCCTCGACTGCCGGAGGTGTCTGCGCCTGTATTGGCGCGACGGAAAGAGCCAGCACGAACGCGACCAAGACCGCAAACCGACCGAAAAGGTCCTGGGGACGGCTGTGGAAGAACATGAGCACTCCGTTTCAGGCGCTTCATTGATTGCGACGATGCGCGCAACCGCTCCATGCACACTACAGTATCGTTCGCGGTCTGCACGGGTGCATCAATGCCCCTGGTGATCGGGTTTGATGCAGGGCGGATCAAGCAACATCAGTCCAGCAAGTGCACGAGCTTACTTGCGAGGTCAGCGGGACGGTAAGGTTCTGCCTATGAGTTCCGCTCCGAGGTCAAG
>NZ_JADDJF010000192.1 GCF_017811755.1 Pararhodobacter sp. SW119
GCCGAGGTGGCGCGGCTGACCGGCTTCGTGCGGCGCTGGGTCGAGGAGCTTGTGGCGCTACAACCGTTTCGGACCGTCGAGCCTCGGCGACCGGCGCCGGGGGCAACGGCGCGAAGCCGAAGATCCTGACGCCGGAGATCCTTGCGATGCTGCGCGAGCGGGTGAAGACCCCGCCCGACGACGGCGGGGTGTGGGCGGCGAAGAAGGTGGCGGCGGTGATCGCGGGCACGCTCGGCGTGCCGCGGGTCGCCGAGCAGCGCGGCTGGGAGGCGCTTCGGGCGATCGACTGGACCATCCAGCGCCCTCGGCCGCAACATGCGCGGGCGGCAACGCCCGAGGCGCAGGACGCGTTTAAAAACGTATGGCTCGCCCCGTCCGCAAGAGGGTTTTGAAGTTGGCGTGAGAGGTCTGCTCAAACGTATCCGGTCTCGCGAGGGCATGCTCGTGGCCAAGATTGATATCCGCGCGCCCCGGTCCTCATAAAACTCCCGGCATCGCCGTGCCGTTTTTTAGA
>NZ_JADDJF010000002.1 GCF_017811755.1 Pararhodobacter sp. SW119
GCGGGCGCATGACGCGGGTGTGGGCGGGCTGCACGCAGGTGTGCGAAAATTTGTCTAAATGATTGATCCGTATATATATTATCCGTGATCTTAACCGAATTTTAAGCGCCGCAACCGGGTGCGCCGCTGTTCTGCACCGGCCGCAACGCAGGGCTATGCGACGCGGCCAGTGTTCCGTTACGCGCCGCTGCGCAGGTCCGGCGGCAGCGCGTCGTCCGCCAGTTGCGCGATCACCGCATCGAGCGACAGGGTCTCGGTCCGGTTCTCGCCCAGGCGGCGCAGGCTGACGCTGCGCTCGGACACCTCGCGCGCGCCGATGGCCAGGATCGCGGGCACCTTGCCCATCGAATGCTCGCGCACCTTGTAGTTGATCTTTTCATTCCGCGTGTCAGCTTCGGCCCGCAAGCCCTTGGCACGCAATGCGGACACGACCTCCGCCACGTAGTCGTCAGCCTCGGACACGATGGAGGCCACGACCACCTGCCGCGGCGCCAGCCAGAACGGCAGCTTGCCGGCGTAGTTCTCGATCAGGATGCCGATGAAGCGCTCGAACGAGCCCAGGATCGCACGGTGCAGCATGACCGGGCGGTGCTTCTTGCCGTCGACGCCGACATACTCCGCGTCCAGACGCTCGGGTAGCATGAAATCGGCCTGGAAGGTGCCGCATTGCCATTCCCGCCCGATGGCGTCAGTCAGCTTGAAATCCAGCTTCGGGCCGTAGAAGGCGCCCTCGCCCGGGTCGAGTTCGAAATCGTTGCGCACGTTCAGGATCGCGCGCTCCAGCGCGGCCTCGGCCTTGTCCCAGACCTCGTCGGATCCCACCCGCAATTCGGGCCGGGTCGACAGCTTGATGTCGAACTTCTGGAAGCCGAGGTCGGCATAGACCGACGACAGCAGTTCCAGGAACCCGGCGCATTCGCTTTCGATCTGGTCCTCGGTGCAGAAGATATGCGCGTCGTCCTGGGTGAATCCGCGCACGCGCATCAGCCCGTGCATCGACCCCGAAGGCTCATAGCGGTGGCACGAGCCGAACTCGGCCAGCCGTAGCGGCAGGTCGCGGTAGCTTTTCAGTCCGTGGTTGTAGATCTGCACATGGCAGGGGCAGTTCATCGGCTTGAGCGCATTGGTGCGCTTTTCCTTCGCCCCCTCCTCGTCGACCTCGACCAGGAACATGTGTTCGCGATAGGCCTCCCAGTGGCCGGACTTCTCCCAAAGCACGCGGTCGACGACCTGCGGGGTGCGGATTTCGCGGTAGCCCGCCGCGGTCAGGCGGCGGCGCATGTAGTCCTCCAGCGCGCGGTAGACGGTCCAGCCGTTGGGATGCCAGAAGACCATGCCCGGCGCTTCGTCCTGCAGGTGAAAGAGCGCCATTTCGCGGCCCAGACGGCGGTGGTCGCGCTTCGCGGCCTCCTCCAGCATGGTCAGATGCGCCTTGAGCGCCTCGCGGTTCTTGAACGCGACGCCATAGATGCGCTGCAGCATCGGGCGATCGGAATCGCCGCGCCAGTAGGCGCCGGCGACGTTCATCAGCTTGAAGGCGTCGGCCGGCACCTGGCCGGTGTGCTGCAGGTGCGGGCCGCGGCAGAGGTCCTGCCAATGCCCGTGCCAGTACATGCGGATCTTCTGGTCCGCGGGGATCGCCTCGACCAGCTCGACCTTGAAGTTCTCGCCGTTCGCGCGGTAATGCGCCAGCGCGCGCTCACGCTCCCACACCTCGGTGCGGACCGGGTCGCGGGCGTTGATGATCTCCTTCATCTTCTTCTCGATGGCGCCCAGATCCTCGGGCGTGAAGGGCTCTGCGCGGTCGAAATCGTAGTACCAGCCATGCTGGATCACCGGGCCGATGGTGACCTTCACGTCCGGCCAGATCTCCTGCACCGCGCGGGCCATGATGTGCGCAAGGTCGTGGCGGATCAGCTCCAGCGCCGGGCCGTCATCGGCGAGCGTGTGCAGGGTGATCGCGGCGTCGCGGTCGATCGGCCACTGCAGGTCCCAGTGCGCGCCGTCCACCGTGGCCGAAATCGCCTTCTTGCCCAGCGAGGTCGAGATCGCGCTCGCCACCTCGGCCGCGGTCACCCCGGCGGGGAAGTTGCGCACATTGCCATCGGGGAAGGTCAGGGAAATCTGGGCCATCGGCCACTCCTCGTCGTTTCGGCGCCCACGGAACGCCCGGCTGCGGGTATGTCGGCGGGCTTTCTGCGCGCGGCCGGCGCCGGTGTCAAGCCGGCGGCGGCTGCTTGTCATCGCGCCGGGCCGCGGCATAGAGTGCCGGCAGGACGTGCGACACCGCGCGCCGCAGCGACAAGGGAGGGAATGCGATGTTCGAGATGAAGGCGCCGGTCATGGCCGGGATCGTGGGGGCGGCGGTCGCCCTGGGGGGCGCGGCCGCGGCCGAAACGCGGGTGACGCTGAAATCGGCGTCCTCGACCAGTTCGTACTACGTGATGATGGTGCAGCTGGGCGAGGTGATCCTGAACCAGTCGGACGGCCAGATCCTGCCGACGGTCGAGGAAAGCCAGGGATCGGTGCAGAACGTGGCCGAGGCGGGCCGCCGCCCCGGCGCCTTCCTGTTCACCACGCCGCCGAACCTGATCAGCAACGCGCTGGCCGGCGAGGCGCCGTTCGAGCGCGGCAACTACGAGGAAATCCGCACGCTTTTCCCGATGCCCTTCGTCACCGTTCATCTGGTGGTGCGCGGCGACAGCGACATCGAAAGCGTCGCCGATCTGGCCGGGCGCAGCTTCATCGCCGGCGGCACCGGCACCTTCTGCCAAGGCCAGGTCGCCGCGATCTTCGAGACGCTGGGCGTCGCCGATGAAGTCACCTATGCCGAGATGGAGCTTTCGGGCGCCTCGGGCGCCTTGCGCAACAACCAGGTCGACGGCTTCGCCACCTGTTCGGCCCATCCGACGCCGCAACTGCAGGAACTGTCGGCCACGCTGCCCATCCGCGTCCTGTCGTTCACCGAAGAAGAGCGCGACGCGATCATCGAGGCCAATCCGGGCGCGGGCAAGGTCTCCATCGCCGCGGGCACCTATACCGGGATCGAGGGCGCGATCGAAACGATGGCGGTGCCGGTCGGCGCCTATGCCACCAACATGGACGAGGATACCGCGCTGGCGATCGTCAGCGCCTTCTGGGAACAGCGCGACGCGATGGCGGAAACCAACCCCTGGTGGGCGGGCGTCTCGCCGGACCTGGTGCCGCAACTGGGCGCGCCGCTGCACGAAGGCGTGGTCGCGTTCTACGAAGAACGCGGCATCAGCATGGACTGAGCCGCCCCAGCGGTACGGGGGCGGCCGCGGCCGCCCCTTTTCCTTTTCCGATCCCTCCCGATAGCCGAGGCCTCGATGACCGCATCCCCCCGCGCGCTCTTTTCCGCCGAGGTCGACGGCGTGCGCTTCGGCGCGGTGGCGATCCTGGCCGCGGTGGCCCTGGTCGGCTTTCACCTGTGGAACGCCTTTGCCGGGCTGATCCCCAACCTGATCACGCGCCCCGCGCATCTGGCGCTGGCGCTGCCCTGGATCTTCGTCTTCGGCCTGCGCCCGGATGCCTCAGCACTCTACCGCTGGTCGGGCTGGGTGCTGGCCGCGGCGGGGGCGCTGGCCTGCGCCTATGTCATGATCTACCGGCGCCAGCTGGTCTTTCAGTACGGCGCGCTGGACGGCTGGACGCAGATCCTGATCGCGGTGGTGCTGATCCTGGTGGTGCTGGAAATGGCGCGCCGGGCGATCCGCATCGTGCTGCCGGCGGTGGCGGCGCTGGTGCTGGCCTATGCGTTCCTGGGCGACCTGATCCCCGGCCGCTTCGGCCATTCCGGCATGCCGGTCGACTACCTGCTGGGCACGATGATGATCACCGAAGGCGGGCTCTGGGGCACGCTGACCGGCACCTCGGTCGACACGATCGCGATGTTCGTGATCCTCGGCGGGTTCATCTCGGCCGGGCAGGCGGGCGCTGGGTTCATGGCCTTTGCGACGCAGATCGCCGGGCGGCTGCGCGCCGGGGCGGCCAAGGTCGCGATCCTCAGTTCGGCCTTCTATGGCTCGATCTCGGGCGTGGCGGCGGCGAACACGGCGACCACCGGCATGATCACGATCCCGGCGATGAAGCGGCTGGGATACCCCCCGCAACTGGCCGCCGCGACCGAGGCGGTAGCCTCCACCGGGGGGCAGATTCTGCCGCCGGTAATGGGCGCGGGCATCTTCGTCATGGCCGAACTGGTGCGCGTGCCCTACACCGAGATCATGGTGGCGGCGCTGCTGCCGGCGATCCTGTTCTTCGTCGCGGCCTGGTTCGGCGTGCATGTCTATGCGCTGCGCTACGACCTGGCGGCGCTGCCGAAATCGGCGCTGCCCGGCTGGGCCGCGGTGGCGAAATCGGTGCCGTTTTTCCTTTTGCCCTTCAGCATCCTGATCGGCACGCTGGCCTTTACCAGCTACACGCTGGCCTATGCGGCGGTTTTCGCCGCGCTCGTCACCTGGGTCACGTTGATTTTCGAGCCGAACGGGCGGATGTCCCTGATCGGCTGGTGGCGGCGCACGCTGGTGGCGCTGGTCACCGCGGCGCAGCAGGTCGCGATCATCGCCGCGGTGATCATCTGCGCCGGGATCGTGGTCGGCGTCTTCAACATGACGGGGCTGGGGGTGAAGCTGACCTCACTGATCCTGTCGGCCTCGGGCGATACGCTGTGGATAGCACTCCTGTTGACGGCGCTGGCCGGGCTAGTGCTGGGGATGGAACTGCCGACGACCGCCGCCTACGTGATCTGCGCCGCCGTCGCCGCGCCGGCGCTGGTCGGCATGGGCGTGCCCGAGCTTTACGCGCATCTATTTGTCTTCTGGTACGCGCTTCTGTGCACCATCACGCCGCCGGTCTGCGGCAATGTCTTCATCGCCGCCGGCATCGCGCAGACGCCCTGGCTGCCGGTCGCGGGAAATGCGATGCGGCTGGGGGTGGGGCTGTTCATCGTGCCGCTCGGGTTCATCGCCAACCCGGCGCTTCTGGAACTGGCCGCCACGCCCATCGCGGCGCTGGCGGTGATGGCCAAGATCGCGGCGGGCCTGTGGCTGATCAGCTATGCGGTGATCGGCGCGCAGAAGACCCCGCTCTGGGAATGGCTCCGGCTGCCTGCCCTGCCGCTGGGGCTGGCGGTGATCTTTGTGGTCTGAGCGAGCCCGAGAGGGGCCGAACGGCCGCGCCGGGGCGGCCCGCGCGGTAAAAATCCGGTTAACGAAGAAACACTTTCTGTTTTAAATCAGCGACTTGCTTCGCGGTCCAAATTTGGACCGGCCGCGCCGCGCCGCCCCCGCGCCAGAAAATCCAGGACCGAGCGTGCCGCCCGCAGCCCCGGCGGCGGGCCATCCCGGCCCAGGCGCGCCATCGTCAGATCCATCGCGGCCCGCTGCGCATCGCGCGCGCCGGACTCGTCCAGCAGGCGCAGCAGCGCGGGCGCGATCAGGTCGGGCCGGCAGTCCCCGAACAGGAACTCCGGGATTGCCCGCGTCTCGGACACGAGGTTGACCAGCGTCGCGCTCTCGATCCGCGCCATCCGGCGGATCAGTGCGCGAGTCAGCAGGTGAAAGTCATAGGCGATCACCATCGGCACCCCATTCGCCGCCAGTTCCAGCGACACGGTGCCCGACGCCGCCAGCGCCACGTCCGCGGCGCGGAACGCCGCGCGCTTGGCCTCGGGCGGGGTGGTCGCCGCATCCAGCAGGACCGGCGCGCCCGGCCAATCCGCGATCAGCCCGCGCAGCTGCGCCGCCTGCGCGGCAACCGCGGGAACGACCACGCGGGCCTGCGGATGCCGGGCGATCACCCGCGCCAGCGCCGGACCGAAGCGCGGCGCCAGCCGCTCGACCTCGCCCCGGCGCGAACCGGGCAGGGTCAGGATCAGCGGCGCCTCCCCGATCCCGTGCGCGACGCGAAAGGCACGCACCTCCTCGGGCGTCGCCAGCGGTTCGGCGACGACCGGGTGGCCGACGAAATCGCAACTCATCCCGGCGGCCTGCATGAAGGGCGGCTCGAACGGCAGAAGGGCCAAGACATGATCGACCAGCGGCGCCATCCGCGCCGCCCGCCCCGGCCGCCAGGCCCAGACCGAGGGCGCGACGTAGTGGACTGTCGGCAGGTCCGGCCGGGCGGCGCGGGCGATCTTCAGGACGCGCAGGCAGAAATCGGGGCTGTCGATGGTGACGACGACATCCGGCGCGGCGGCCAAGATCGCCTCTGCCGCCTGCGCGATCCGGCGCTTGAGCGCGAAGTAGCGCGGCAGCACCTCGGCCAGGCCCATGACCGACAGCTCCTCCATCGGAAAGAGGCTGCGCAACCCCTGCCCCGCCATCTCGGCCCCGCCGATGCCGTCAGAGCGGACGTCAGGCTGAAACTGCCGCAACCCGGCCATCAGCGCCCCGCCCAGCCGGTCGCCCGAAGGCTCGCCTGCGATCAGGAAGACCTTCACGGCGCCGCCCAGAGGGCGATGCCCGCTGCATCGGCGGCGGCAACGGTCCGCGCGCGATCAAGGATGACCACATGACCCGCCTGCAGGCAGATGCCGGACAACCGCGCCGCCCGCGCCGCGCCGATGGTCGCCGGCCCGATGGCGGGCAGATCCATCCGCAAGTCCTGCCCGACCTTGGCGCGCTTGACCAGCACACCCCCCGCGCGCGGCTCTCGCAGATCGCGGCTGGCGGCAACATGGGCGAGCATGGCGTCCGTGCCATAGAGCGCCTCGACCGCGAGGTAGAGGCCGCCCGCGACGACACAGCCCTGCCCCATGTCGAGCGGCGCGAGCGTTCGCAGGATCTCGGTCCCGCGCGCGGCGTCGGCCGTTTGCGCGGCATCGGGCGCGGTGGAACCAAGCACGCCCGCGCCGGCGAGGAGAGAGGGGGCGCAGTCCGCCATCCCGACGACGGTCAGGCCGTAATCCTCGAACACCGCGATGACGGCCCGCAGCAGGGCGTCGTCCCCCTTCCCCAGCGCGGGCAGGAGATGCGGCATCAGCGCAGCGGTTTCGGGGTCGAAAAGCCCGGGGTCGAGACGCGGGCGGTGCACGACCCCGGCGAAGAGAACCTGCGCCACACCCTCGTCCTGCAAGCGGCGCAGAAGGGGGACAAGCCGTTCGATGCGGAAGGTCAGATCGGGGGTAAGGCCCGCCGGCGGATAGCCCTCGACCGCGCACACGAGGGGGCGTTGGGGCAGATGCGTCAGCAGTTCGGCCGGCAGGTCGCCCGCCCCGGCGATGAGGGCGAGCCGGGTCATTTCGGGATCAGGAAGGACCGGTCGGAGGCGGACAGGATGAAATCCGTCATCTCGCGCACATGGCGGCTTTCGGTCTCGTCACCGAGCCGCCGCGCGCGGTCCAGGAAAGTCCCCTCGCCCTGCGCCAGCATCTGGTAGGCCGCCCGCAGTGCCGTGATCTCGGCGCGTTCGACGCCGCGACGCTTCAGCCCGACAAGGTTCAGCCCGTCCAGCTCACCCCGCTGCGACTGCACCAGACCGTGGGGAACGACGTCGTTCGTCACCATCGTGACCGCGCCGATGATCGCGCCGCGGCCGACGCGCACCCACTGGTGAACGCCGGCAAGGCCGCCAATGATCACGTCATCGCCGATCACGCAGTGACCGGCAACGGCGGCCTGGTTGGCCATGATCACCCGGTTGCCCACCTGCGCGTCGTGCCCGACATGTGCGCCGGTCATGAACAGGCAATCATCGCCGACCCGCGTTATCCCGCCACCGCCGGCGGTGCCGGTGTTCAGCGTTGCGCCCTCGCGGATGCGGCAGCGCGCCCCGACGGTCAGGCGCGTACGCTCGCCGGCGAATTTCAGGTCCTGCGGCACCTCGCCGACGACGGCGAAGGGAAAGATCGTGGTTTCCGCGCCGATCTCGGTCCAGCCGGTGATGACGGCGTGGCTTTTTACCTCGACGCCTGCCGCCAGCGTTACCTCGGGGCCGATCAGGGCGAAGGGGCCGACGCGGCAGCCGGCGCCGATCTCGGCGCCGTCCTCGACAATAGCGGCGGGATGAACCTGCGCCGATGGATGAACCGCCATGACCTCAGTCCCGGCCGTTCAGGTCAATCATCGCCATGAATTCCGCCTCGGCGGCGACTTCGTCCCCGACGCGGGCGACGCCGTCGAACTTCCAGATCTTCGACGAGCCGCGCTTGACCGTCACGTCCAGTTCCAGCACGTCGCCGGGCACGACCTTGCGGCGAAAACGCGCCTTTTCGATCGACATGAAGTAGACCAGCGGATTGCGGTCGACGAGGCCCAGTGTCAGCCCGACAAGGACCGCCGAGGTCTGCGCCATCGCTTCGATGATGGTGACGCCGGGCATGATCGGCACACCGGGAAAATGACCCTGGAAATGCGGTTCGTTGAAGGTGACGTTCTTGATGCCGGTCGCCCCCTTGCCCAGTCGGATGTCCCGCAGCTTGTCGATCAAGAGGAAGGGATAGCGATGCGGGATGATTCGCTGGATCAGGGCAAGGTCGGCCTCGGTCGTGCCTGACCAGTCCTGCGCCGTCTCCTTGGCGGTATCGGGCATCTGGGCTCTCTCCGTTGCGCTGGGCTTCGCTCGACGCCAGCGTTAGCAATTTCGCCCCAGCACGGCAAGGCAGCCGGCGGTGGTCAGTCGGCGAGCGGCGGCGGCTCGCGGTCGCCAAAGGCCGAATCCAGCCGTTCGATCACGCGATCCGTCATGTCCAGCCAGTCGGCACCGAGGATCAGCGCATCCGGGCGAAGGATCGCAACAAGACCATCCTCGGACATCAGTTCCAGAAGCACTGGCAGCGCCTCGTCGAAGAAACGCGAGGCCGCGGCGTCGGACTGTCGGGCAAGCTCGAGGCTGAGTTCGTTGCGCTCGGCGCGGATCGCCTCGACCCTGCGGTCGAACTCGTCGGCGCGAAGGCGGAATTCCTCGGGGGAAAGTTCGGCGCGCGCTTCGGTCAGGGCGCGTTCCGCGGCGGCCAATTCGCCGGCTATGCGTTCGTTCTCGGCCTCGAGCCGGCGCTCGGCGTCGCGCACACCGGCCAGCACGGCTTGCCCGTATCGCGATTCGCGCAGCAGGCGTTCCTCATTCAGGATGCGGAAATCGGCATCCTGGGCGGATGCCGCACCGCCGAGGCAGACGACGGCCGCGGCAAGCAGCGCGCCGCGGAGCCTGCCCGGCATCAGAAACGCGAAGAGATGGTCAGGTCGAACCGCTGGATCCGGTCAAAGTCTTCGCGGCGAACCGGGGTCGAGAAGTTGAACCGCAGCGGCCCGATGGGCGTGTCCCAGAAAAGCGAGAGCCCCGCCGTGGCGCGCAGCGACCGGTTGCCGCCCAGAAGGGTTACGCCCGGACTGTCGACCCCCCAGAGCGAGCCGACATCGAAGAACGCCCCGCCGGAGATGTTGTATTCCTGCGGTAAGCCCAGTGGAAATTCGGCCTCGAGCCGTGCGACGGCGTAGTAGTTGCCGCCCAACCCGTCGAGGGTGTTCGCGTCCCGCGGCCCGATGCCGTACGGTCGGAAGCCGCGGATTTGGTCGGGACCCAGTTCGAAACGCTCGGTGATGCGGCTCGCACCGGACCGGTGCCAGATCCCGCCGGCCTCGGCCTCGGCGCGCAGCGTCACGTCGCCGCCAAGGATACGATGTTCGTATCCCACCAGTGCGGTCGAACGTGCCCATTTCCGGTCGCCGCCGAGTCCGGCGATATCCGAATCGAATCGCAGGACGAAGCCGCGATCCGGATCGGGACCAATACGGCGCGTGTCGTAAATGTAAGAAAACCCGACCGACGACGTCACCACGCTGCCCAGTAGCGCATCCTGCTGGATCCGGGGCGACGCGGCGGGGTCGACATTGCGAATCTCGTCCCGTGCAATCGAATAGCGCACGCCCAGCCGCCCGAACTCGGAAACCGGGACGGTGAGCGAGGGCGAGAACTGCAGCATCCGGGTATCGAACTGCGAATAGCGGCTGCCGGTCGTGGCGCTGAGCCCTGCGCGGATGCCGAATTCCAGATCGCGGCCGAGAAGCGCAGGCTCGACGAAGGACAGGTTGAAACTGCGCGCGCGCCGCTCGGTCGACAGATTCAGCGAAACGCGCTGGCCGCGCCCGAGGAAGTTGGATTCGGAGAACTGGATGTTGGCGCCGATCCCTTCGCGCGCGCCGTAGCTGACGCCAAGGCCGAGCGAGCCGGTCGTCGTTTCCTCGACCTGGACGTCGACAATCGCCTGGTCCGGGGCGCTGCCACCCTGAACGTCGACATTGGCGTCGGCGAAATAGTTCAACTCGCGGATGCGCGTGGCCGCCTCGCGGATCTTCCGCGGGTTCAGCGGGTCGCCCTCGGCAAGGTCGAACTGGCGCCGGATCACACGGTCCTGCGTGGTGGCGTTGCCCTGGATGTCGATCCGTTCGACGAAGATGCGTTCGCCACGGACGATCGCGAATTCGACATCGATGGTCCGCGCGCGCTCGTTGCGGGACAGGCGCGGTTCAACGCGCAGGAAGCGTTCTCCGGACCGTTCGCCTACGCGTTCCATCCGGTCGACCGCCGAATCCAGAACCACGGGCGAAAAGATTGCGCCGGCGCGCAGCCCCATCTCGGCCCGGTAGGGCGCCGGGTCGATCCCGGCGATCTCGGACACGACCGAAGTCTGGCCCAGGCGGTACTGCTGCCCTTCGCGGACGGTGAAGGTGACGAAGGCCGCGTCGCGTTCACGGGCAACCTCGGTCACGGCGGCGGTCACCTGCGCGTCGACGAAGCCACGCGACAGGTAGAAGTCCTGCAATAGTTGCCGGTCGTTGGCGACGCGCGCCTCGTTGAAGTTGTCGGACTGGAACAGAAAGCTCAGCACGCCGGCCTGGCTGGTCTGCAGTGCGTTGCGCAACCTGCGGTCCGAGAACGAGCGGTTGCCGACGAAGCTGACCCGCTGCACCTCGACCACCCGGCCCTCGACGATCTCGAAGGCGAGATCGACACGGCCGTCGCCGCGCTCGATCAGGCGCGGATTGACGCGCGCGGCAAGCCGACCTTGCGCGGCATAGACTTCGGCAACCGCGGTGGCGTCCGCTTCGGCCTGCGCGGGCGAAAAGACGCGACCCGCACGCAGGACGACCACCTCGCGCAGCACATCGTCGTTGACGCGGCGATTGCCCTCGAAATTCACCTGGTTGAGGATAGGATACTCTTCGACCCGAATGACAAGGCGGTTGCCCGAGGGAATGAAATCGACCGACCGGAAAAAACCGCTCGACGCGACACGCTGATAGGCGGCGTTCAGTTCGGCCGCCGAAAGGCTGCGGTTGCGCGCGATTCTGGCAAAGCCCGCGACGCTTTGCGCGTCGATCTGCCGGTTACCCTCGACCGCGATGGTCGAGAAGTTGTAGGTCTGAGCCGCACTCGGTGCCGCGGCCAGCAGCGAAAGCGCTGCAATCGCGGCGAGAACCGCCATGCAGGCAGATCCGGGGCGCAATGCCCGGACAATTTCCCGCGCCATTCCGGTCAGGTTGATCACGCGCATTCCGAAGCCCCGCATACCCTCGTTCTTTTGATCGTGAGTAGCCGCTGAGCAGCGCAATGTCAAAGAGCAGTCGGCAGTTCCTGTGGGGCTGTGGCGCGCGTGGAACGGCCGGGATCAGCCGCGCGCGCCGGGGGGCAGATCGATCGCCTCAATCGCAAGCCCGCCAAGCCATCCGGCCAGCAACAGACCGACAAGCACGGCGAGGAAGAACCAGAGCCAGTCGCCGCCAAGCTGGTAGACGGTTCGCAGACCGTTTTGATCTGGGCCAAGCGGTGTCATATGGGCGCTCCCTGCATCGACGCGCCTGCAAGATGGCAGGCGCCGATGACCCGGTCAGGGCGCCGCGGGGGCGAAAGAATGGCATGGTTGACGGATGATGAACGCCGTTTCTAGCACATGAGGTCGTTGAAGACGGCGAAGGCCATCAATGACAGAAGCAGCATGAGCCCGACGGTCATCATGGCACCGACCACGCGTTCGTTTGGCGGACGCCCGGTAATCGCCTCATAGGCATGAAAGACAAGATGCCCGCCATCTAGGACGGGGATCGGGAACAGGTTCAGCAACCCCACGGCCGTCGACAACACCGCGATGAACCAGATGAAGTTCCAGATCCCGTCCGCCGCCATCGCCCCCGAGACACGGGCGATGCCGATGGGACCGGAAAGGTTGCAGGTGCTGATCGCCCCGACCACCATATGATATAGTCCGTCGAAACTGCGCGCCACCACGGACCAGGTTTGCGCGGCGGCCATCGGCAGCACCTCGACGGGGCCGGGACGCCGCACCGGATGGTCGAAGAAGGCGCCGCTTTCCAGTCCGATCAGCCAACGCGTCTCGAACCCGCCGCCGGGCACGGGCAGATCGGTGCGGCGCGGCGTCAGGGCGAGGTCCAGTTCCTCTCCGTCGCGCCAGATCCGCAACGCGACCGGATCGCCTTCGGCGGCACCGACGATCGGCGGCAGTTCGCTGAACGCATGGATCGGTGTGTCGGCGACGCTCAGGATCACGTCGCCCGGTTGCATGCCGGCATCGCGCGCGGCCGAGTTGAGCGAGATCCCGGCGGCGCGCGGTGGCACCGGGAAGGGCCCGGCCACCTCGGTCCGCTGGCCCGCACGCTCGACCGTGTAGTCGACAATGGGCGCCGGTTCGATCTCGCCCGAGACGGCGAAGAAATCAGCCAGCGTCTCCGTCGGCCTGCCTTCGATGGCAAGGATGCGATCACCCTCGCGCAGTTCCTGCACCGTCGCCGGAAGCGGATGGATCTCGCCGATCACCGGGGTGTCTTCGGCGATGCCGCGCACGCCGATGAACAGCGCGAAGACGAGGATCGAAAAGATGAAGTTGAAGACCGGACCCGCCGCCACCGTTGCCGAGCGCGCCCAGAGCGGCGCACCGGGCATGCTGCGGCGTCGCTGCGCCCGGTCCATGCGGGCGACGGCGTCCGCATCCGTGGCCGAGGCGGCGTTGCTGTCACCCAGGAACTTGACATAGCCGCCGAACGGCAAGGCCGCGACCTGCCAGCGCGTTCCGTGCTGGTCAACGCGGCTGAACAGGACCGGTCCGAAGCCGATCGAGAAGACCTCGGCATGGATGCCGGACCAGCGGCCGACGATGTAGTGGCCATACTCGTGCACCGCGACGATCACCGACAGCGCCACGACGAAGGCGCCGAGCGTGAAGAACACGTTGCCGAACTCCGGCAGCAACCCGAACAGGTCCATGAAGTCTCCTTAAGCGGCGGGATAGCCGGCGCCGATCACCTCGACCGCATGGCGCCGCGCCGCGGTATCGATATCCAGCACGTCCTGCAATGAATTCGGGGCGATTCCAAGGCCACCGTGTGACTCGTATCGCTCCAGCGTATCCTCGACCGCATGGGCCATGTCCAGAAAACCGATGCGTCCGTCGATGAAATGGTCGAGAGCGACCTCCTTCGCCGCATTGAAGACCGCTCCCGCCGCACCGCCGCGTTGCATGACAACCCTGGCCAGCCCCAGGGCGGGATAGCGGCGCGGATCGACCTCGAAGAAGTCGAGGCGGCCGGCAGCAGCAAGGTCCAGCCGCGCCACAGGAAGCGCGGCGCGGGCGGGCCAGTTGAGCGCATAACCGATGGGATGGCGCATATCGGGACTGCCGAGATGCGCCAGCACGCCTCCGTCGCGGAAGGCGACCAGCGCATGCACCAGCGATTGCGGATGGATCAGCACGCGGATCTGCTCGGGCGAGAGGCCGAAGAATTCGCGCGCCTCGATAACCTCCATCGCCTTGTTGAACATCGTCGCGGAATCGATGGTGATCCGCTGGCCCATCGCCCAGTTGGGATGGTTGCCGGCATCCGTGACCGTCGCCTCGGCAAGTTTCTCCAGCGGCCAGTCGCGCAAACCCCCGCCGGAAGCGGTTAGCGTCACCTCTTCGACCGTCTCGATCGTCTCGCCGACCAGCGCCTGGAAAACGGCGGAATGCTCGCTGTCCACCGGAAGCAGCGTCGCGCCATGCGCGCGGGCCTCGGCCAGCAGCAACGGGCCGGCGGTGACCAGGCTTTCCTTGTTGGCCAACGCCAGGATGAGGCCTTGCGACAGCGCGGCGAACCCTGGCGCCAACCCCGCCGCGCCGACGATGGCGGACATGACCCAGTCGGCCGGACGATAGGCGGCCTCGACCACCGCGCCAGGGCCGGCGGCGACCTCGATGCCGGACCCCGCCAGCGCTGCGTTGAGCGGGCGGTAGCATTCCTCATAGGCGGTGACGACAAGCTCGGCTCGATGGGCGCGCGCAAGTTCGGCAAGCCGGTCGACCTGCCGCCCGCCGGTCAGCGCCACGACCGCGACGTCCTCGCGCCGCGAGATCAGGTCGAGCGTGCTTTCCCCAACCGAGCCCGTCGCGCCGAAGACCGTGATCCGGCGCATCTCAGCCCGCGGCCCCGGCGACCGCGCGCAGAAGCCCCAGGTTCGCCATGACCAGCGCGACCAGCGCCACGGCGATCATCGCGTCGAACCGGTCCAGCGCGCCGCCGTGACCGGGGATCAGGGCGGAGCTGTCCTTGACGCCCATCCGCCGCTTGATCGCGCTTTCGGCGATGTCGCCCATCTGCCCGGCGAACGCCAGCAGAACCGACAGGACGATCAGCCCTGCCCCGACGCCGAGCACCGGCATGAAGGCGGCCCCCACCGCTGCGCCGACGAACCAGCCCGCAATCGTCCCCGACCAGGTCTTCTTCGGGCTCACCTTCGGCCAGAATTTCGGCCCGCCCATGACGCGGCCGGCGAAATAGCCCGCCACGTCCGAGCCGACGACGATCAGGATCAGCCACAGCACCCAGTCCGCGCCGTAATCCCACCGAAACACGATCAGCGCGTGCCCCGCCAGCAGGATCAGCGCGAGATAGGCGCCGAAGATGCGCCGGTCGCCCGACACCCGCCCGGCGATGAGTGCTGCAGCCGCCAGCAGTCCCAGAACCGAGACCCAGCCGCCCCAGGTGTAGCTGAAGACAGCGACCAGGATCGCAGCGACCACGCCATGCGCCTCGGCGCGCGCGGGCGGCGCGTCCGGCACCATCATCCGGTAAAGTTCCCAGGCCATGAGACCGGCCAGCGCGATCGCCAGCGCCGCGAAGACATGACCGCCCAGCCAGAGCGCGCCCAGCCCCACCGCCACCATCGCCAGAGCCGAAAGGACACGCACGCGCAGATCCGCGAAGCGCGCGTCACTCATGCAGTCACCCCCCCGAAGCGCCGCTCCCGCAGGCCGTAGGCGTCGAGTATCGTCTCGAACTCGGCGCGCGTGAATTCGGGCCAGAGGACCGGTGTGAACTCGAACTCCGAGTACGCGGACTGCCAGGGCAGGAAGTTCGAGGAGCGCACCTCGCCCGACGTGCGGATGACCAGATCGGGATCGGGCAGGTCGCGTGTGTCCAGTTGCGCCGCGATAAGCTCCTCGTTCACCGCCTCGGGCCTCAGGGTGCCGGCAGCGACAGCGGCGCAGATCGCCCGCGTGGCGCGCACCAGTTCGTCCCGCCCCCCGTAGTTGATCGCCACCGTCATGTGCAGTCGGGTGTTGCCGGCAGTCAGATCCTCGATCCAGGCGAAAAGGTCCTGCAGCACGGGGCTGAGGCCGGTCCGGTCGCCGACAAAGCGCATCCGCACGCCCTGCTTCAGCAGTTCGCGCGCCTCGCGGCGGATCGAACGGGCGAACATGCTCATCAATCCGGTCACCTCGCGACGCGACCGGCGCCAGTTCTCGGTCGAGAAGGCATAGACCGTCAGGTACTGCACGCCCAGGTCAGGGCAGGCGCGCACGACCTCCTTCAGGCGGCGCACCCCTTCGCGATGCCCCATCAGACGCGGAAGGCCACGGCTCTGCGCCCAGCGGCCATTGCCGTCCATGATGATCGCCACATGGAGCCCACGAAGAGCCTTCCTGTCCGCCGTGTTCAACACCTTACTCCCGTGCAGCTGCGCGAGGCCGGCCTGGGATCAGACCTGCATGATTTCTTCCTGCTTGACCTCCAGCGCCTCGTCGATGCGGGCGATATACTTGTCGGTCAGTTCCTGGATCTCGTCGGACCAGAGTTTCTGCTCGTCCTCGCCCATGCCCGCGGACTTGGCCTTCTTCAGTTGGTCCATGCCGTCGCGCCGGACGTTGCGGATGGCGACGCGCGCGTGCTCGGCGTATTGCGAGGCGACCTTGGTCAATTCGCGGCGACGCTCCTCGTTCAGTTCGGGAATCGGCAGCATGATGATCGTGCCATTTAGTTGAGGATTTATGCCCAGCCCCGATTCACGGATGGCCTTCTCGACCTTGCTGACCATCGACTTGTCCCAGACGTTGATCGTGACCATGCGCGGTTCGGGCACGTTGACTGTGCCCAGTTGGTTGATCGGACTCATCTGGCCGTAGGATTCGACCTGGATGGGCTCGAGCATCGACGCCGAGGCGCGGCCCGTGCGGAGCGATCCGAATTCGGTGCGCAAGGCAACCAGAGCGCCGTCCATGCGCCGCTTCAGGTCATTTATGTCGATATCTAGATCGTCGGACATGGAGGTACCTGCATCTTCACTTCGCCGTCCGGCACTGTCTGCCGTCCTGGCGACGGGTTGAAAACTCTGTTTATCGATCTACACGCAGGCCCGCCCGAAAGCCACACCCATCAATCCTGCACACGCGTGTAAGTCCCCTCGCCGCGCAGAATTCCGCGAAAACCGCCGGGTTCGTCCAGCGAAAACACGATGATCGGCAGATTGTTGTCGCGGGCCAGCGCGATGGCCGAGGCGTCCATGACATTGAGATGCTTCGCCAGCACCTCGTCATAGGTGATCCTGTCGTAGCGCTTGGCGCCCGAATGCTTGTGGGGGTCCTTGTCGTAGACCCCGTCGACCTTGGTGCCCTTGAAGATCGCCTCGCAGGACATCTCGTTCGCGCGCAGGGTCGCTGCGGTATCCGTGGTGAAATAGGGATTGCCCGTCCCGGCGGCAAAGATGCAGACGCGCTTCTTTTCCAGGTGCCGGACCGCGCGGCGCCGGATGTAGGGCTCGCAGACCTGGTCCATCGGGATCGCACTGATCACCCGGGTAAAGACGCCCAGCGACTCCAGCGCCGCCTGCATGGCCAGCGCGTTCATCACCGTCGCCAGCATGCCCATGTAATCGGCCGTCGTCCGCTCCATCCCCTGGGCCGAACCCTGCAGCCCGCGGAAGATGTTTCCGCCGCCGATAACCATGCAGATCTCGACGCCCATGTCGTGGACCGATTTCACCTCTTCGGCGATCCGCCTGACGGTTGGCGGATGCAGCCCGTACCCCTGATCACCCATCAAGGCCTCGCCCGAGATCTTCAACATGACGCGCCGATAGGTAACGGGGGTCTCGTCCAGCATCCGCGCCTTTCCTGCCCGGTCGCGCCCGGACGGGCCGCCACACCGGATCATCAACCATGAGGTGTTTCAATCGCGCGGAAAATGTCGGAAAAGGTGCGCGGGTTCAACGGTCAATCCGCATACCGGCCCGTTTTCGCTCAATGACGCGCAGGCCATGCCACCTCTTGCCCAGCTTCTGCCCGACCCTGACCTTCCGGTGCTTATCGCCGGGCCGACGGCCAGCGGCAAGTCCGCGCTCGCCCTGAACATCGCCGCGGCGCAAGGCCGCGTCGTCGTCAACGCCGATGCGCTGCAGGTCTACGACGCATGGCGCGTCCTCACCGCCCGTCCGACACCGGACGAGGCGGCGCGAGTGCCGCACCTCCTCTACGGCCATGTCGCGCGCGATGCCGACTATTCGGTGGGCCATTGGTTGCGAGAGGTCGGCGCCATCCTCGACACCCATCCGAACGCGGTGGTGGTCGGCGGCACGGGCCTTTATTTCGCCGCCCTCACCGAGGGCCTCGCGACGATACCGCCCGTCCCTGCCGAAGTGCGCGCGACGGCCGAGGCGCGTCTGCGCGCGGAAGGCGCCGGCGCGCTGCTGGCCGAACTCGACCCGCCGACCGCGCTTCGGATCGACCGGCAGAACCCCGCGCGCATCCAGCGCGCCTGGGAAGTGCTGGCGGCAACCGAACGGGGCCTCGCACAGTGGCAGGAGGACACCGATCCGCCGATCCTGCCGCTGTCACGGACGTCGGCCTATCTCATCACGCCCGACCGCGAATGGCTGGCACGGCGAATCGCCCGGCGATTCGCCGCGATGCTGCGCGAGGGCGCAATCGAGGAGGCGCGCACCGCCCTGCCTCACTGGCCGGCCAGCGAACCTATGCCGCCCTGGACCCGTGCGATCGGGGCGACGGAACTGATCGCGCATCTGAGGGACCAGATGTCGTTGCCGGAAGTCGAAGCCGCCGCAACATTGGCCACGCGGCAGTACGCCAAGCGGCAGCGCACCTGGTTCCGGAACCGGATGAGGGCATGGCGTCCGCTCGATCCCGCGTGAAAGCCCGGTCGCATTTCTGCAACCATTTCGGTTGCCTGCGTTGGAATACTGGCCCCTTTCTTTCACATTTCCGTTGGCGTTCTGGGCGTGACTGCCTAGTCTGTCCCGAAATCTGATCGGATCACCATGACCATTGTTCCTGGCACACCCTCCGCGCTGCGGATCACGCCGATCTCGCGTCTGGCCTCGGGCGGGCGCTGGCGGGTCGAGGCGATGCGCGCCCTGAGAGAGGCGGTGTTGCTGTGGTTCACCCAGGGTCAGGGCCGCATCACCATCGCGGGAACGACCCGCGGCTACGGACCGCACAACGCGATCTTCATTCCGCCGGGCACGATGCACGGGTTCGAGGTCACGCCGCGCGTTCAGGGCACGGCGATCTTCTTCGGGCGCGATCACGGGCTCGATCTTCCCGGTGCGGTGCAGATCCTGCGGCTACCCGATCCGGTGTCCCAGAAGGAACTGGTCGGCATCCTTGAGAACATCCAGCGCGAAATCGAAGGCAATCGCCCGGGCGCCGCGCGCGCCGCCCAGCACCATCTGGGCCTTCTCAGCGTCTGGCTGGAACGGCAGATCCTGCGCGCCGGCGCGCCGGACCCGCTGCCCGGCCGCTCGGTGGCGGCGCAACGGCTGGTCGCGCGGTTTGCGACGCTTCTGGAACGCGATTTCCGGTCGAACGTGTCGGTCGCGGATTACGCCGCGGCGCTTGGGGTAACGCCCACGCATCTCAGCCGCGCGTGCCGGATGACCAGCGGGCGCAGCGCGCATATGCTGCTGGAGGATCGGATCCTGTTCGAAGCCCGGCGGCTGCTGACCGAGACCCGGTTGCCGGTCAAGGCGGTGGCCGAGCATCTGGGCTACAACTCGGCCGGCTACTTCACGCGTGCGTTCCAGAAATCGGCGGGGCTGACACCGTCGGCCTTTCGCAAGGGGCCGGCACGCCCGCCAGTGGTGCCGAACGCCTGATCGCGACCCACCGCTCAGCCAGAGCCGAGGATGATCCGAACGTATTGCGTGGTTTCGGCATAGGGCGGCACGCCGCCGTGGCGCTGCACCGCCTCGGGGCCGGCGTTGTAGGCCGCCAGCGCCAGCCGCCAGTTGCCGAAACGATCGTACATCATGCGCAGGTAGCGCGCGCCGCCGTCCAGGTTCTGGCGCGGATCGTCGGGATCGACACGCAAAAGGCGCGCCGTGTCAGGCATCAACTGCGCCAGTCCGCGCGCACCCTTGGGCGAGATGGCGCCGGCGTTCCAGCGGCTTTCCTGGTGTACGAGGCGCAGGAACATGTCTTCGGGGATGTTGTGCCGGCGCGCGGCGGTGCGCGCCATGTCCAGGAACGGTCCGGCATTGGGACCGGTGTAGCGCGGCGCGCGCGCGTCGACCGGCTGCGGCAGGTTGGGCAGATGGCGCTCTGACGCCGAGTACTGGCGGGCGAGTCGCGTTTCCATCAACCGGGTCTGCTGGCGCGCGACGACCTCCGCGCCGGCGTTGCCACCCAGCCGCAACCCGTTGGCCACTCCCGGCCCGGCCAGCGGAACGATCCCCAGCGACAGGACCACGATGGCGATGGTTGTCCGCAAAGCCGCTTTCCTTTCCCCAGCCTGCGCGCCGCTGCGAAAAGTTGCGCGCCGCACCGATTAGTGCCCGGAATCACCGCTCAAGGCAAGCCGGAGATGCCAGCGAGGGGCGCGGGACGGGTGCGGACCCGCAGGATTTGGCGCGGCTGGCCGCGCCCGACGCGCGGTTTCCTCTGTCGTCGCGCCGACAGTCGTGCTACCGCGGGGCGAGTTCAGATTCGACGGAGAAAGCGGCATGGCGGGTTCGGTCAACAAGGTCATCCTCATCGGCAATCTGGGCCGCGACCCCGAGGTGCGGACCTTTCCCGATGGCGGCAAGCTGTGCAACCTGCGCATCGCGACGTCGGAAAACTGGCGCGACAAGGCAACCGGAGAGCGGCGCGAGCGGACCGAGTGGCACTCGGTCGTGCTACGCGGCGAGGGGCTGGTGCGGGTGGCCGAGCAGTATCTGAAGAAGGGCTCCAAGGTCTATATCGAGGGCCAGCTGCAGACCCGGAAATGGCAGGACCAGTCCGGGGCCGACCGCTATTCGACCGAGGTCGTGGTCAGCGGCATCGGCGGCACGATGACCATGCTCGACGGCCGCGGCGGCGAGGGCGGCGGCGGTGGCGGCTATCCTGATCAGGGCGGCCGGGACAGCGGTTATGGCGGCGGCTCCAGCGGCGGCTTCGACCGCGGTTCCGCCGACATGGACGACGAGATCCCGTTCTGAGGCCACGCGCCCTTGACGGAATCGGGGGGCGGCGCTAGAGCACGCCTCAGCGCGGGTATGATGTAATGGTAGCCTGTCAGCTTCCCAAGCTGAACGCGCGGGTTCGATTCCCGCTACCCGCTCCACTCCCAATGAGCCGCGGCCGATGCGTGCGCCGGCTTCGCGGAACACTCGGCCCTTCCAGCCGCGAGCGGGCTTTTCGACCTGTTTGGCTGTAGGTCGGACGTTACGGGGGCGCGTCCGCATGCGGACACGCAATCAATATATTGATGCAGAACGATAAAATTCGTGATCGGATTGCATCGAGCGCTCTGACAAGTCGCTTCCGCCCCCAGCCCGGCCCGCGCCGTTGCCCGTCCCCGCGCGCGCAGCGAAAAGCCGACGCCGGGGGGATGGCGTCGGCTTCGCGGGTCGGTCGGCGACCGCTGGCGAGGCGGCGCGTGCGTCGCCCCGGCCCGCCTTCACGCAGCGCGACGCCGGCGCAGTGCGACCAGCGCGCCGAGGCCACCCAGCACCAGCCATACGCCGGCCGGCAGCGGGATCGGGGCGACGCCGTTCTCGGACAGCATGGCCGCGAACTGCCGTGCGTTGTACCGCGCGCCGCCGAAATCGACGCCGCGCACCCCGAAGAGGTCGAACCGCAGCATCCCCGCGCCCGCACTCATTTCCAGCGAGAGGCGGTTGTCGCCCAGGCCGAACCGCCCGAAATCCGCCAGCGACACGGCCGCGTCGAACTGCAGCTCGAACCCGCCCGAGAGCCCGGCGAAGTCCGAAAGCCCGGCGGTCAGATCCCCGGCTGTCCGCGCGCCGATCCGGCCCGCCATTTCCGCGCCCTCGTCGAAGAGGCCGAGTTCCAGCGTGTTCCGGCCACCGTCACCGAACAGGATATCCCCCAGAACCCGGCTGCCGCCGGAAAGCGCGATGGTCGTGTCGCCCTGCCCCGGCGCGAGGTCGATGGCGATCCCGCTGCGGCCGGAAAGCGTGCCGGTATTGGCGATGTCGATGGGCGCGATGCTGTCCAGCGCGGAGACGATGGCGCGCGGCCCTTCGATGAAACCTTCGTTGATGACGCTCACCCGGCCCGCCGGCGGATGTTCGGCGCCGGGAAGGCCGGGGATCTGCAGGACCGGGTCGATGTCGATCCCGCCGCTGCTGCGCACCGTGTCGGGCCCGGCCGAGATGATGACGCCGCTGGCGTGGTTGTGCACGACGCCCTCGTCGATATCGACGCCGTCATCGGTCGACATGATGATGCCGTGGTTGTCGATCCGGCCGCTGGCGAACTGCACGCCGTCCTCATCGGCAACTGCGCCGGTGTCGGTCCAGGTCATCGTCGCGCGGTCGAAGCTCAGACCATGCAGCGCGATCAGGCCGTGGTTCTCGACCGTGAAGTCCAGCCGCCCCTCGATCACCTCTTCACCGCCCAGAAGGGTGCCGTGGTTGATGACCGTGGATCCGGTGCCGCGCATCTGGACCGCGCGGCCGTTGCTGCTGTCGATCAGGCCGTGGTTTTCGACCCGGCCGTTCATCGACGCCGTCTCGTCCTCGGTGCGGACCGCCTGGCGGCGGGCGCGGATCTGGCCCCCGGCGCGATTCAGCAGGGTGAAATCGCGCGCCCCGCCCAGCACATGCACCGCCCGGTCGCCGCTTTCGATCATGCCGGCATTGTCGACCGTCAGCGCGTTGCCGGTCCCGGCGATGGCGTTGGTGTTGTTGCGCGGATCGCTGTTGCGGATCAGCCCGTCGTTGAACACCGTCTGGTTGGTCCCACCCAGCGCCAGGGGCGGCGCATCGCGCGTGTCAGAGAGGATCGAGGCCCCGGCCTCTACCGTGACCTGCAGATCGTCGGTATCGCTGGCTACCGGCGGGGTGCCGGCATCGGGGCAGGTCAGGGTCGGAAGCCCGCCCGCGACCCCGTCGGTGCAGGTCTGCGCCTGGACGGTTGCCGCAGGCGCCGCGACGAGGAGAAGGGCCAGGGCGGTGGTGGAGAGCGCAAGCCGGCGCGGGGTGGGAACGGGCATCATTCGCTTCCTTCCTGATGACAAGATGCAGGGCGACGCGCGCCGAAGCCCGGCCGCGCATTGTCCCGTCCTTGCCCGCCAAGATCACGGCCCGGTGACAGACGGGTCAAGAATTCATGAAATTTTCCGGCGGGTGCCGGGGGGGCGCTATCGCGCGGCGTCGAGCAGGGCGCGCAGCTCGGCGGGCGAGACCTCGGCGGTGACGAAGGCCTGGCCGATGTCATGGGCAAGGATGAAGCGCATCCGCCCTTCGACTACCTTCTTGTCCTGCGCCATCAGGGCGATTAGCGCGGCGCTGTCGGGCAGATCGCCCGGAATGTCGGCCAGTTGGCGGCGCATCCCCATCGCCTGCAGATGCGCTGCCACCCGGCTGGGGGCTTCCTGCGGGCAAAGGCCAAGCCGCGCGGACAGATCGAAGGCCAATTGGCAGCCGATTGACACCCCCTCGCCATGCAGAAGGCGGTCGGAATAGCCTGTCGCGGCCTCCAGCGCGTGGCCGAAGGTGTGACCGAGGTTGAGCAGCGCGCGCTCGCCGGTCTCGGTCTCGTCCCGCGCGACGATACCGGCCTTCATCGCGACCGAGCGGCGCACGGCCTCCTGGCGCAGCGCGCGGTCGCCGGCGGCCAGGGCCGGGCCATGCGCTTCGAGCCAGGCGAAGAATTCGGCATCGCCCAGAAGGCCGTATTTCACCACCTCGCCATATCCGGCAAGCAGGTCGCGCGCCGGCAGCGTGTCCAGAAGCGCGATATCGGCCAGCACGAGGCTGGGCTGGTGGAAGGCGCCGACGAGGTTCTTGCCCTGCGCGGTGTTGATGCCGGTCTTGCCGCCGACCGAGCTGTCCACCTGCGCCAGCAGCGTCGTCGGGATCTGCACGAAGCGCACGCCGCGCCGCAGGATCGCGGCGGCGAACCCCGCCAGATCGCCGATCACGCCGCCCCCCAGCGCCACGACGACATCACCGCGCTCGACCTCGGCCTCCAGCAGCCATTCGACCGCGCGCTGCAATTGCGGCCAGCCCTTCGTCGCCTCGCCCGGCGCCAGCGCCAGCGCCTGCAGGGAAATCCCCTGCGCGCGCAGTCCCACCTCGAGCGCCGGCAGATGCAGTGCGGCCACCCGTTCCTCGGTCAGCACGGCGACGCGCGGGCGCCGCAGAAGCGGCGCAATTTCGGTCCCGGCCCGCGCGATCAGGCCCGATCCGATGCGCACGTCATAGCTGCGCGGCCCCAGCGCGACGGTGACGGTGTCGATGGCGTTGTCGATCATGGGCAGCACCTCAGGCGGGGGGCAGGACATCAGGGCGCGCGGCAAGCGCGGCGCGCACCTGCAGCGCGGTCTCCTCGATCGAGGCGTCGGGGCGCACCTCGACGATCAGGTCGGCTTTCGCATAGGCGGGTTCGCGCGCCGCCATCAACTCGGCCAGGGTGCGCTGCGGATCGGGGGTGCGCAGCAGCGGACGCGTGTCCTTGCGCCTCACCCGGCTCCACAGCAGCTCCAGGCTGGCCTTCAGCCAGACCGCAACGCCGCGGTCGTGCACCAGCTGGCGCGTCCCGGCGTTCAGGAACGCCCCGCCGCCGACCGACAGCACGCCCGGCGCCCCGCTCAGCAGCCGACCGATCACCTGCGCCTCCTTCTCGCGGAAGAAGGGCTCACCGTCGCGGGCGAAGATTTCGGCGATGCTGGCATTCGCGGCCATCTCGATCTCGGCATCCGAATCGAGGAAGGGGACGCCGAGGATCCGGGCCAGCTCCCCCCCCACCGCGGTCTTGCCCACACCCATCATGCCGACCATGACCACCGTCTTCCTCAGCCTGCCGCTTCTTGCCGCTGCCATGCCGCGCTGCCGGTTCCAACCTTCGGCCCGACGATGCCGCCGGGCATGTTTTCTCTTGTGCGTGCATTCAATGGCGTGATCTTGACGCGAGTACCATATATAAATCGTCCGGAAATGGCAGGGGCGCCGCCGGCAGGGCGCGCGCCCGGCCCCTCAGAAAAGAAGGCGCAAGCAGCTATATGCCCCGACACGTCGACCGCCCCGGCTTTCTTGGTTACCTCTTCCGTGCGTTATTGCTGCTGGTGGTGATCGCCGGCCTCGGGTTTCTCGCGTTCGCCTATCTCGGCAACCTCGACAGGCCGACCGAGCCGCGCAGCGTCCCGGTCGAGCTGGGAACGGGATAGGCGGCATGTGGCACGGCGCGGCACATCCGAAGCCGATCCGCGTGGTCGTCGCGGTGGCGCTTGCTGCAGGGCTTTGCCCCCTGCCGCTGGCGGCGCAGGGTCCGCTTTCGGCCATCGAATGGCTGCAGGACTCGGTCCTCGTGCCCGATCCGGACGGGCTGCAGCCGGTGACACCGCCGACCGGCGATGCCTGGATGGACGGCGTGATTACCATGCGCCCGCTGGACCGGGTGCAGCCGGATGCGGTCGGCCTTTTCCCGGCGGCGCGGGTCGGGCTGCCGCGCGACTTCTGGCAACCCAGCACGGCCGCGCAACTGGCGCCCTTGGTTCTTGATCTGCCCGAGGATACGCTGCCCGCGCTCAGGACCTTGGCCTATCGGCTGCTGCTGGCCGAATTCGAGGCCCCGGCGGGCGACGCGACCGACGCGCAGACCTCGCCCCTTTTGTCCGCGCGCATCGACAAGCTTTACGAATTCGGCGCGCTCGACCAGGCGGTGGCGCTGCTCGATACGCTCGATTCGCGCGATGCGGCGCTGAAACTGCGCTGGCTGGAAATCGCCCTGCTGCTGGGGGACGAAACCCCGGTCTGCACGCGCGTCCTGCAATCCGAGGCGCCGTTTCCCTTCGAAGCCGCGCGCATCTATTGCCAGGCGCGCAGCGGCGACTGGGCCGGCGCCGAAAGCGCCTACATGGCGGCCGAGGACAGCCTGCCCGCCCCCTATGACCAACTGCTGGCCCGCTTCCTCGAAGTCGAGGGGCATGTCGACCACGAACCCTTGCCCCCCCTCGCCGGACTGCCCGCGCAGTTGAGCCCGCTTGCCTGGCGCATGCGCGAAGCGATCGGCGAATCGGTAGCGACGCATGGTCTGCCGGTCGCCTTCGCGCATGCCGACCTGCGCGGCACCGTTGGCTGGCGCGCGCAGATCGAGGCCGCCGAGCGGCTGGTGCGCTCGGGCGCGCTGACGCCGAACCGGCTGCTGGGCCTTTATACCGAGCGTGCGGCAGCGGCGTCAGGCGGGATCTGGGACCGCGTGCGCACCGTCCAGCGGCTGGAGGCCGCATTGTCGCGCGATGATCCGGACGAGATCGGCGCGGCGCTGATCCATGCCTGGACGCAGATGGCCGCGGCGGAACTCGAAATGGTTCTGGTGTCGCTCTTTACCGGGGCCCTGCGCGACATCCCGCTGGACGGCGACGCGGCCGCGGTCGCGCGCGCGATGAACTACCTGTCCGACGACTACGAGGAGATCGCGCTGGCCGAAACCGGCGAGGATGCGCGCTCCCGCTTGCTCGCCGCCGTGGCGCGTGGACTGCCGCCCGACCCCGAAACCGCCGGCGATCCCACGCAGGCCGCGGTGGTCGAGGCCTTTGCCGAAACGCCGGAAATTCCCGCGACCTCGCACGAGCGCCTGACCGAGGGGCGCAACGGCGAGGAGGCGCTGCGCGTCCTAGGCCGGATCGGCAGCGGCAGCGACCCGCGCATGCTGGGCGAGGGTCTCGCGTTGCTGCGCTATCTGGGGTTCGAGGATATCGCCCGCCGGACCGCCCTGCAGGCGCTGCTGCTGGAACGACGGGGCTAGCCATGCTCCTGTCCGCGCTGGATGCCCGCCACATCAGCACGTTCCTCGAGGCGATGGCCGCGGAAAGCGGCGCGGCGCGCAACACGCTGCTGGCCTATGGGCGCGACCTGCGCGATGCGGCCGGCTGGCTTCAGTCCCGCGGCAGCGATCTGGACCGCGCCGGGCGGGCCGACATCGAAGGCTATCTCATCGCCCTCGACACCGCGGGCATGTCGCGGGCGACACGGGCGCGCCGGCTTTCCGCGCTGAAGCGGTATTTCCGCTTCGCCGTGGAAGAGGGCTGGCGCGCGGATCATCCGGCGCTGCGCATCGACGGCCCCGGCCGCGCCCAGCGACTGCCCGGTACGCTGACCGAGGACGAGGTCGCCGCCCTGCTGGAGGCGGCGCGCACGCATGGCTCCGATGCGGCTAGCCGGGCACGGAACACCTGCCTGTTCGAATTGCTGTATGCGACCGGGCTGCGCGTGTCCGAACTGGTCAGCCTGCCCCATACCGCGCTGCGCGGCGCGCCCGAGATGATGCTGGTGCGCGGCAAGGGGGGCAAGGACCGGATGGTGCCGCTTTCGGATGCCGCGCGCGCGGCGGTCGCCATCTGGCTGGCGCATCGCGACCGTACCGAAGCCGCGGCGCAGAAGCAGGGACGCCCGCCCTCGCGCTTCCTGTTTCCGGCGCGCGGGGCGGCGGGACATCTGAGCCGCGTGCGCTTTCATACGCTGGTCAAGGAAGTCGCTGTCCGCGCCGGGATCGACCCCGACCGTGCCAGTCCGCATGTGCTGCGTCACGCCTTCGCCACGCATCTGCTGGCCGGCGGCGCCGACCTGCGGGTGATCCAGTTGCTGCTGGGCCACGCGGATCTCTCCTCGACCGAGATCTACACCCATGTGCTGGACGCCCGCCTGCGCGCGCTGGTGATGGCCCATCATCCGCTGGCGCGCGAGGGAAGCTAAGGGGGCACCAGCGGATCGCGGCGCAGGCGTCGGACCTGCATGCCCCCCGCGTGAACAGGTGTACGCCCGGTTAACGCCGGAAATTTTGTCTATCTTTTTCAGTGCGTTGAAAAGGGTGTGCAACTTGCACAACCCCCCGCCACCAGGCTTCCGACGCCCCGCGACCCTCTGCGGCGACCGCGGCAACCCTCCGGCGCGGCGCGCACCTGCGGTCGCGGCCGTGCCGCTGCCCGGCCCCGCGGACAGGCGGGCCATCCACTTGTGGAGGGATATGCCTGATCCGGCCCCTGTCGGTGGTCGGGGGAAGGGCCGCGCCCCTTTTCCTCGCTCGCGCAACGCCCTAGAACGTGTCGTACCGCTTGCAAGAAGGATCGCCATGCCGCGCCCGCGCCCCGTTGTCGGCATCATCGGCAACAGCCACATGATCAACGACCAGTACCCCGCCCATGCCGGCGGTACGATGAACAGCCAGGCCATCGCCGAGGTCGCGAACGCGCTGCCCCTGCTTATCCCCTCGGACCCGCGCTTCGTTTCGGTCAACGAGTTGCTGGAGGTCTGCGACGGTTTCCTGCTGACCGGCGGCCGGCCGAACGTCCACCCCGAGGAATACGGCGAGGACCCGACCCCCGCGCACGGCGATTTCGACCGCGGCCGCGATGCCATTGCCCTGCCCCTGGTCCGCGCCTGCGTCGAGCGCGGGCAGCCCTTCCTTGGCGTCTGCCGCGGCTTTCAGGAGGTCAACGTGGCACTGGGCGGCACCCTGCATCCGGAGATCCGCGATCTGCCCGGCCGCATGAACCACCGCATGCCCCCCGACGGCACGATCGAGGAGAAGTTCGCGCTGCGCCATTCGGTCCGCTTCACCGACGGGGGCGTGTTTCACCGGATCCTCGGCGCGGAGGAGGTGATGACGAATTCCCTTCATGGACAGGGCATCAAGACGCCCGGCAAGCGGATCGTAATCGACGGCCACGCCCCGGACGGGACGCCCGAGGCGATCTACGTGAACGACGCTCCCGGCTTTTCCCTGTCCGTTCAGTGGCATCCGGAATGGAATGCGGCCCACGACCCGGTGTCGCGCCCGTTGTTCCAGAAGTTCGGCGAGGCCGTGGGGGAGTGGGCGGCGCGCCGGCGGGGATAAGGACGGGAGGGCTGGACGCACGCACCGATTGGTAATATGTTTTTACCAATGGAGGGGGAGACGCCATGCAGATGCCGGTACCGAATCCGGCCGTGCTGGACCGGCGCGACTGGCTCGTCGCGCGCTTGCAGGAGGTCCTGCCGGCCGACGCCGTGATCCACGACCCGGCCGAGACGCGCGCCTATGAATGCGATGCGCTGACCGCCTATCGCTGCCCGCCGCTGGCCGTCGTGCTGCCCTATACGACCGAGCAGGTCGCCGCGGCGCTGAAGGTCTGTCACGACGCCGGCGTGCCGGTGGTGCCGCGCGGCTCGGGCACCTCGCTGGCCGGGGGCGCGATGCCGACCGCCGACAGCGTGATCCTGGGCGTCGCGCGCCTGCGCGAGGTGCTGGAGGTCGACACACTGAACCGCGCGATCCGGGTGCAGGCGGGGATCACCAACCTCGCCGTCTCGGGCGCGGTCGAGGAGGCGGGCTTTTTCTACGCCCCCGACCCGTCGAGCCAACTGGCCTGCGCCATCGCCGGCAACATCGCGATGAATTCGGGCGGGGCGCATTGTCTGAAATACGGGGTCACCACCAACAACCTGCTGGGCGTGACGATGGTCCTGATGGACGGCACGGTGGTCGAACTGGGCGGGCCATACATGGATGCCGGCGGGCTGGACCTGCTGGGCGTCGTCTGCGGCTCCGAAGGGCAGCTGGGCGTGGTGACCGAAGCCTGGTTGCGCATCCTGCCCAAGCCCGAGGGCGCGCGCCCCGTGCTGATCGGCTTTGATTCCAACGAGGTGGCGGGCGCCTGCGTGTCGGACATCATCAAGGCAGGCGTCCTGCCGGTGGCGATCGAGTTCATGGACCGGCCCTGCATCCGCGCCACCGAGGATTTCGCTAAGGCCGGCTACCCGGACTGCGAGGCGCTGCTGATCGTCGAGGTGGAGGGCAGCGGTCCCGAGATCGACGAGCAGCTAGGCCTGATCCGCCAGATCGCGGCGAAGCACGCCCCGGTCGAGTTCCGCGAAAGCGGGTCCGAGGCCGAGTCGGCGCGCATCTGGCTGGGGCGCAAGTCGGCCTTCGGCGCGATGGGCAACATCAACGACTACATGTGCCTCGACGGGACGATCCCGGTTTCCGCCCTGCCCTTCGTGCTCAAGCGCATCAAGGAGATGAGCGGCGAGGTCGGGCTGGATGTCGCCAATGTTTTCCACGCCGGCGACGGCAACATGCACCCGCTGATCCTGTTCGACGCCAACAAGCCCGGCGATCTGGAGAAATGCGAGGCGTTCGGGGCCGAGATCCTGAAGCTCTGCGTCGAGGTAGGCGGCTGCCTGACCGGCGAGCACGGCGTGGGGATCGAGAAGCGCGACCTGATGACGGTGCAATACGATCCGGCCGATCTGGAGGCGCAGATGCGCATCAAGGATGTCTTCGATCCGCGCTGGCTCCTTAACCCCGCCAAGGTCTTTCCGCTGGCGGCGAGCGATACGCGCCGGGCGGCGGCGTGAACGTTGCGGCGGTTCTGCCCGGGTGCGCGGCCCGAAAGCCGGACCATTCCGCCGGACCTGCCGCAGCTTCGGCATCACGTCTATACGCGATTTTCGCACAGAGCTGCGCGCACCGCTCATCCATGCGCAACGCGGGCGGTGACGCAGGCGCCCTGCCCCCGGCCGATCGGTTCGCAAACCGACAGTTTCCGCAATGGATATTTAGGGACAGATGAAGGGGCGAGATGAGGGTGGAGGCGATGCGTCCGAGCGATGAGGCGGAACTGGCCGAGGCGGTCCGGGGGGCCGGCGGGGCGCTGCGGATCGTCGGCGGCGGCACGCGGCCGGTGGGGCGGCCGGTCTCGGGCGCGGCGCTGTCCACGGCGGGGCTGGCGGGCATCCGGCTTTACGAGCCCGGCGCGCTGACGCTGGTCGCCGGGGCGGGCACGCCCTTGGCCGAGGTCGAGGCGGCGCTGGCGGCCGAGGGGCAGCGGCTGCCCTTCGAGCCGATGGATCATCGCGGTCTGCTGGGCACCGAAGGCGAGCCGACCATCGGGGGCGTCGTGGCGGCCAATGCCTCGGGGCCGCGGCGGGTGCAGGCGGGGGCGTGCCGGGACAGCCTGATCGGGGCGCGCTTTGTCGACGGTTCGGGCCAGGTCACACGCAACGGCGGGCGGGTGATGAAGAACGTCACCGGCTATGACCTGGTGAAGCTGATGGCGGGGTCCTGGGGCACGCTGGGGGTGCTGACCGAGGTCGCCTTCAAGGTCCTGCCCGCGCCCGAGGCCGCGACGACGCTGGTGCTGGAGGGGCTGGCGCCCGAAGCGGCGGTGGCGGCGATGGCAGCGGCCCTGGGGTCACCTTTCGAGGTCAATGGCGCGGCGCACTTGCCCGACGGGCGGACGCTGCTGCGGCTGGATGGGTTCGCGGCGTCGGTCGCCTACCGGGCCGGCGCGCTGGCGGCGCATCTGGGCCGGTTCGGCGCGGCCGGGCGGGTCGAGGGCGCGGAGAGCGCGGCGCTGTGGGTCGCGGTGCGCGATGTGGCTGCGTTTCACGGCGCGGCGGGCAATGTCTGGCGGCTGGCCACGCGCCCCTCGGACGCGCCGGGGCTCGCGGCCAAGGCCGGCGGGCAGGCGCTGTACGACTGGGGCGGGGGCCTTCTGTGGCTGCTGCTGCCTGAGGGCACGGACTTACGCGCGAAGCTGGGGCCGTTTGCCGGCCATGCGACGCTGGTGCGCGCGTCCCACGCGACGCGCGCCACGATTGCGCCCTTCCCGCCCGAACCCGCGCCGGTGGCGGCGCTGTCGGCAGGGCTGCGGGCGCGGTTCGATCCACGCGGCATCCTCAATCCCGGGCTGATGGAGTAGACATGCAGACGAATTTCTCGGCCAGGCAGTTGCAGGACCCGGCGATCGCGCGGTCGAACGAGGTGCTGCGCGCCTGCGTGCATTGCGGTTTCTGCACGGCGACCTGCCCGACCTATGCGGTGCTGGGGGATGAGTTGGACAGCCCGCGCGGGCGCATCTACCTGATCAAGGACATGCTGGAGAGCGGGCGGCCGGCGGACGAGAAAACCGTCAAGCACATCGACCGCTGCCTCAGTTGCCTCGCCTGCATGACCACCTGCCCGTCGGGCGTGCATTACATGCATCTGGTTGACCATGCGCGGGTGCATATCGAGCGGACCTACCGGCGGCCCTGGCGCGACCGGGCGCTGCGCTGGGTGCTGGCGCAGGTGATCCCCTACCCCACGCGGTTCCGGCTGGCGCTGCTGGGCGCAAAGATCGGGCGGCCGTTCGCGCGGCTGATGCCGGATGCGCGGCTGCGCGCGATGCTGGCGATGGCGCCGCGCCAAGTGCCGCCGGTCAGCCGCAACGACGACCCGCAGGTGTTCCCGGCGCAGGGCGAACGGCGGATGCGGGTGGCGCTGATGACCGGCTGCGCGCAGAAGGCGCTGAACACCGACATCAACGACGCGACGATCCGCCTGCTGACGCGGCTGGGCTGCGAGGTCGTGGTGGCCGAGGGCGCCGGCTGCTGCGGGGCGCTGACGCATCACATGGGGATGGAGGGCGCGGCGCACCGGGCGGCGGCGGCGAATATTCGCGCCTGGATGAAGGAAAAGCACGGCGCGGGGCTGGATGCGGTGGTGATCAACACCAGCGGTTGCGGGACCACGGTCAAGGACTACGGCCACATGTTCCGCACCGATGCGCGACTGGCCGAGGATGCGGCGACGGTGGCGGGGCTGGCGAAGGATGTGAGCGAGGTGCTGGTGCGCTTGAGCCCCGAGGCCCGCGCGCCCGAGCCGCTGCGCGTGGCCTACCACGCCGCCTGCTCGCTCCAGCACGGCCAGCAGATCAAGACCGCACCGAAGGATCTGCTGCGGGCGGCGGGGTTCGAGGTGGTGGAGCCGAAGGATCCGCATCTCTGCTGCGGCTCGGCCGGGACCTACAACCTGCTCCAGCCAGAGATCTCGGCCGAGTTGAAGCGGCGCAAGATCGCGACGCTGGAGGCGAAGGCGCCGCAGGTGATCGCCGCAGGCAATATCGGCTGCATGATGCAGATCGGCGGCGGCACCAGCGTTCCGGTGGTGCATACGGTGGAGTTGATGGACTGGGCCACCGGCGGACCGAAGCCGCGAGCGATGATCGCTGACTGACCGATTTCATGGCAAGGCCCGACCGGCGGCCCTGCGTCGAGGGGGCACGGACAGGATCTGTCGGAATTGTGGTGCGTTCTGAACGGTTGTGAAATATTCTCATTCTAGAACGGAGCCGCGCCTGCTTTGGGCGTGCCGAGGGATATTAGCGTGTGTCTGGAGTGAGTCGCGTTGTCATGCAGCATTACCAGGACAGGGGGGTGTACCCCCTAGCCGGAAGCGACCTTGCCGGTCGGGCGGTAGCCCGGCGGCAGGCGCGCGCGGCCCCCGGGCGGTGCGGGGCGGCTCGGGTTGCCGTGGCAAGCGCAGCCCGCAAGGCGGTTCATCAATCCGTGATTCGCCTTGACCTCGAACTTCTGGCTGATAACGGCTTGATTTTCGAGGTCGTGCCCGGCCCCGGCGGGATCGGGCGTGGACAAGGGCTCCGGCAGGGCGTGAGCTTCGCGCCGCCCGGAGGGAGATACGATGACGATTGACCTGCGTTTTCTGTTCAAGCTCTTCCTGCGGCGGCTCCATTATCTGCTGCTGGTGGCGCTGCCCGTCGCGGTGGCGGGCGTCTGGCTGGCCTACAACCTGCCGCCCAGCTACAGCGCCGAGGCGCGGCTGCTGGTGGAATCGCCGCAGGTGCCGTCGGATCTTGCCGCCTCGACAATGCGCGCCGAAACCGCCGAGGTGCTTCAGGTGATCTCGCAGCGGATCCTGACGCGGGCGAACATGCTGGACCTGTCGCGCGAGTTCCGCCTGCATGCCGACCAGGCCGACATGAACGCCGACGCGATCGTGGCCGACATGCGCCGGCGCGCACGGATCAGCCTGCCCGGTCGCGGCGCGGCGGCGAGTTTCGTCAATGTCTCGTTTACGGGCAGCAATCCGCGCGTCGTGACCGAGGTGACAAACGAACTGGTCACGCGGATCCTGCGCGAGAACGTCGCGCTGCGCACCGCTACCACAACCCAGACCCTGCAATTCTTCGACGAGGAAGTGAGCCGGCTGGAAGACGATCTGACCCGCCAGACCGGGCGGATCATCGAGTTCCAGGAAGCCAACCGCGACGCCCTGCCCGACAGCCTCGCGTTCCGGCGGGCGCGGCAGACCACGCAGCAGGAACGGCTGTTGCAGCTTGAACGTGACCTGGCCTCCTTGCGCGACCGGCGGGAGCGGCTGGTGTCGTTGTTCGAGCGGACAGGACGCATCGACGTGGACCCCGCCACGTTGACGGCCGAGCAGCGCCAGCTGCGCGAGTTACAGAACCAGCTGTCGAATGCGCAGGCGATCTTTGCGCCCGACAACCCGCGCATCCGCGTGCTGCGCCGCCAGATCGAGGCGCTGGAGGAAACGGTCGCCACTCAGGCGGCGGACATGCCCGGCGAATCCGAGGGCATGACGCTTTACGACATGCAGCTTTCCGACATCGACGGACAAATCCAATTCATTCGGGCCCAGATCGACTCTATCCAGGCCGAGGTGGAGGGTTTGCGCGTCACCATCGAGGCGACACCCTCGAACGCGATTGCGCTGAATGCGCTGGAACGCGACCTGGCCAATATCCAGGCGCAGTACAACCAGGCCATCGCCCGCCGGGCCCAGGCGCGCACGGGCGAGCGGATCGAAGCGCAATCGCGCGGGCAGCGCATCATCGTTCTGGAATACGCCTCGGTTCCCGACGAGCCGAGTCGGCCGAACCGGCGCGCCCTGGCGGCCGCCGGAGTTGGCGGCGGGTTGGCCATGGGATTCGGTTTCGTCACGCTGCTGGAGCTTCTGAAAACCGCCGTGCGCCGCCCCGCTGAGATCACCGCGCGCATGGGCGTGCCGCCCTTCGCCAGCATTCCCTATCTGCGCAGCCGCCGGCAGATCCTGGTTCGGCGCGTGACGATCTGGGGGCTCCTGATACTCGTCTCCGTGGGTGCGGCGGCGGGACTTTATGTGTTCGATCAACAAGTGATGCCGCTTGACATGGCTTTCGACCGCGTGCTGAGCCGCACCGGCATCGAGGGCCTTATCGCGCTTTTCCGCGGCGCGGCGCAGTAACGGAGGCGTGGCGATGGACTTCATCCAGGCGGCGATCGAGCGCGCCCGCGAGGAGCGGCGACGCCGAACCGAGAACGCGCGCGAAGCACCCGCGCGCCCCCGGTCACCGCACAAGGCCACCGTCGCGAACGTCGAGACGCCACCGGACCGGGACGCGCTCTGGGCCGAACTGACCGAGTTTCAACCGCGCGACAAGCGGCTGGAGCGCAACTTGATCGTGTCGCAGCGCGCCGGTCCGCAAGCCAAGCATTTCGACATGATCCGCACGCGCCTGCTGCACCAGTTGCGGGCGAACAACTGGCGGCGAGTGGCGATCACCTCGCCCGGCAGCGCCTGCGGCAAGACGACGCTTGCGCTGAACCTGGCCCTGAGCCTGGGACGGCAGCCCGATCTCTACACGTTGCTGGCCGAGTTCGATCTGCGCCGCCCCGCGATGGCCGATCTCATCGGACTGGGGGGCGGGCGGCAATTCTCGAACGTGCTGGCGGGCGACGCGAGCGCCGAGGAACATCTGATCCGGATCGGCAGCAACCTGGCGCTGGCTACGAACCGGCGGCCGGTGCCCGATGCGGCGGAACTGCTGCAGGGGGTGAAGGCGGGCCTGGCGATGGACGCGATCGAGGCGAAGTTCGCGCCCGACGTGGTGATCTGCGATATGCCTCCCCTGCTGCTGACCGATGACACGATGGCCTTCATCGACCAGATCGATTGCGTGCTGCTGGTCGCCGCCGCCGAACGGACCAACATGGAAGAGATCGAGAAATGCAGCGCGGAACTGGCCGCGCGCTGCAATTTCCTGGGCGTCGTTCTGAACAAGTGCCGCTATCTGGAACGGTCCGAATCCTACGGCTACGGCTACGGCTACTGACCCGACGCCCTGCCCGGCTGGCGGGACGGACGTCGCCCGTCGACGCTACGGAAAGCGCGCCCATCCGCCCAGCCAAGACGTGAAAACGCCCGCGCCGGACCGGCGCGGGCGTTTCGTGTCTCGCTTCCCGGCGTCGACTTGCGCAGGCTCAAAGCAGCGCTTCAGTCCTCCAGCGACAGCGCAACGAAGCGCGGATCCTCGCCCCGGCGCACCATCAGCAGGATCGTGCGCCGCCCGGCATCGCGCGCTTCCTGCACACGGTCCTGGAAATCGGCGACCGATGCGACCGGCTGCTGACCGGCCTCGGTGATCAGATCCCCGGGGCGCAGGCCCTTCGATTCGGCATCGGTGCCGGCCTCGACAGACCGGACCAGGAGGCCCTCCATGCCGGCGGGCAAGCCCAGTTCCTGGCGCGCTTCCGGGGTCAGCGGGGCAAGCTCCATGCCCATGACCTGCGCCGGGGCTACCGGGGCCGAGGGGCGCGGCGCAACGGCAGTGCCATCCTCGCGCAGGCCGAGCACGACCTCGATCGTCGCCTCCGAGCCGTCGCGGAAGACCACCACCTCGACCGCACGGCCGACGCCGGCGTCGGCAACGCGCCGCACCAGATCGCGCGTGTCGGCCACGTCCCCGCCATCGAAGCGCAGGATCACGTCGCTGGCCTGCATGCCCGCATCGCGCGCGGGGCCGTCCATCACTTCGGTCACCAGCGCGCCGTTCGGCCGGTCCAGACCCAGCGCGTCGGCCACGTCATCGGTCACGTCCTGAATGCGCACACCCAGCCAGCCGCGCCGCGTCGCGCCGAATTCGCGTAACTGGTCGACGACGCGCGTCGCCACCGCCGAGGACATGGCAAAGCCGATGCCGATCGAGCCGCCGGTGGGTGACAGGATCGCGGTGTTCACGCCGATCACCTCGCCATCCATGTTGAACAGTGGCCCGCCCGAGTTGCCGCGGTTGATCGCCGCGTCGGTCTGCAGGAAGTCATCGAAATTGCCCTGCAGCGCCCGCCCCTTGGCCGAGATGATCCCGGCCGAGACCGAAAAGCCCTGCCCCAACGGGTTGCCGACCGCGATGACCCATTCACCGACGCGCGCGGCTTCGCTGTCGCCCCACATCACATGCGGCAGCTCGTCATCCGGTTCGACCTTGAGAAGCGCGATATCGGTGGCCGGGTCGGTGCCGACCAGTTCGGCGATCAAGGTGCGGCCCGAAAAGAACTCGACCGAAATCTCGTCCGCGCCTTCGATCACGTGGTTGTTGGTCACGATGTAGCCGTCGCCCGAGATCACGAAGCCCGATCCCAGCGACTGGCTTTGCCGCGGGCGCGGCTGCTGCGGCTGCCCCTCGCGGTTGAAGAACTCCTCGAAGAATTCCTGAAAGGGCGACCCTTCGGGCAGGCGGGGGGCACCCGGCGCCAGTTCGGTCGCGACCCGCGTCGAGGTGGTGATGTTCACCACCGCCGGGCTGACCTCCTCGGCCAGGTCGGCAAAGCTGATCGGGCGATCCTGCGGCTCCTGTGCGAAGGCCGGCAAGGCCAGCGCCAGAACCATGAGCATCACCAGAAGATGCGCGAAAAGCGGCCAGCCCTGTCGTTGCGGCCGCGCGGCGGCCAGCGCGACGGCGGGTTTGCCGGCCGCGGATTGATCACGATCTGTCGTCATGCGAACCTCTCTCATTTCGTCGCGGCCGGCCTGTGCGCACGCCGGGAAAACGCGATTCTGCCTGCAAGATAGGCACAAAATCGGCAGACGCAAATCGCCTCGCGTCTTCTCAAGCGATGGTGAAGGCGCGTGGTTCCCGCGATTGACAGCGCCCGGCGCTTGCAGGCAAAGCAGAATCCCCGATGAACGGCCTGACCGAACCAACGCAGAGGACGCCATGAACCTGAGCAGCCGGATCGCAGCCCCGCGGACAGGTACGGAATGGTGGCGCGGCGCGGTCATCTATCAGATCTATCCGCGCAGCTTTCAGGATTCCAACGGGGATGGAATCGGCGATCTTGGCGGCATCCTCGACCGGTTGGAGCATGTGTCGAAGCTGGGCGCCGACGCGATCTGGATCTCGCCCTTCTTCCCCTCGCCGATGCGAGATTTCGGTTATGACGTTTCGGATTACTGCGAGGTCGATCCGATGTTCGGCACGCTCGCCGATTTCGACCGCGTCATCGCGCAGGCGGGCGAACTGGGCCTGAAGGTGCTGATCGACCTCGTTTTCAACCATACCTCGGACCAGCATCCATGGTTCCGCGAAAGCCGCGCCAGCCGCGACAATCCGCGGTCGAACTGGTATGTCTGGTCCGATCCGCGCCCGGACGGCACGCCGCCCAACAACTGGCTGTCCATCTTCGGCGGGACGGCCTGGCAGTGGGACTCGCGGCGCTGCCAGTACTACCTGCATAACTTCCTGACCTCGCAGCCCGACCTGAACTTTCACGAGCCGGCGGTGCAGGACGCGCTTCTGGATGTCGCACGCTTCTGGCTGGATCGCGGGGTCGCGGGTTTCCGGCTGGACACGATCAATTTCTATGCCCACGACGCCGAGTTGCGCGACAATCCGGCGCTGCCGCCGGAGCGGCGCAACGACACGATCGCCCCGGCAGTGAACCCCTACAATCACCAGGAACATCTCTACAGCAAGAACCGGCCCGAGACGCCGCTGTTCCTGGGGCGCCTGCGTGTGCTGCTGGACGAATACGACGCGATTGCTCTGGGCGAGGTCGGCGACGCGCAACACGGCATCGAGCTTCTGGGCGAATACACGGCCGGGTCTGACCGCGTGCAGATGTGCTACGCGTTCGAATTCCTGGCGCCCGAGGCCCCCGACGCGGCAAGCGTGGCCGCGGTGATCAACCGCATGGACCAGGTGGCCGCCGACGGCTGGGCCTGCTGGGCGTTCTCCAACCACGATGTCGCGCGCCACGTCAGCCGCTGGCACCTGAGCCCCGCGGCGTTGCGGGCCTATGCGAAGCTGATGATCTGCCTGCGCGGTACGGTCTGCCTCTACCAGGGCGAGGAACTGGGTCTGGCCGAGGCCGAACTGCCCTTCGAAGCCCTGCGCGACCCCTACGGGATCGAATTCTGGCCCGAATATCGCGGACGCGACGGTTGCCGCACCCCGATGGTATGGGACGAACACGCGCCCGCTGGCGGGTTCAGCACCGGGCTCCCGTGGTTGCCGGTGTCGCCCGCGCATCTGCCGCTGGCAACGGCGACGCAGGAAGCCGATCCCGGCGCGTTGCTGCATCATTATCGGCGGGCCATCGCCCTGCGCCACGCGCACCCGGCGCTGGCCATCGGCAGTATCGCGCGGGCGCGGGCGGAGGGTTCGGTCCTGACCTTCGATCGCCGGCACGCGGGCGAGGAGATCCGCTGCGCCTTCAACCTTTCGGACCGGCCGACCAGCGTTGATCTGCCAGGCGGGTCATGGCTCGCGATCGACGCGGAACCAGCCGTTGGACAGGTGCACGCCGGGGGGCCGATGGAACTCGGCCCCTGGCAAGCCTGCCTGCTGCTGCGGCAGGAGGCGCCGAGCAGCACCGCGTGATAGGCGCGGCCTGAAGTCGGGGCCTGATTCTTGGCGTTTCCGTGCTACCGGGGGCCGGTGTCGCACCACGTCGACAGGGCTTCGGTCAAAAGTTTCATTGCGGTTAATTTTGCGACTTTTCATATTTATATCAATGCTTTGTCGAAGCGTCCAAATTTGGACACCTGCGCCACGGTGCCCGCTGGAACGCTTGTAGGCAAGAATTACCGAGGAAGCGACGCGCCGGTCAGCCCTGCCCCGAAACGATGTAGCGCGTGAAGCGCGCCGCGTCCGAGCCCAGCAGGCGCGCGTGTTCCTGCAGCGCGAAGCGGTCGGTCATTCCGGCGACGTAGTCCGCGACGACGCGGGCCAGCGCCGCCTCGTCCCCTGCCCCCGCCACATCGGCGCGCCATTCCGCGGGCAGCAGGTCCGCGTCGCGCAGATAGAGCAGGAAGAGATCGCGCACGACCTCGGTCACCTCGGCCCGCATCGCCACGACCTTGGGGGCGCGGTACATCCGTTCAAAAAGGAAGCGCCGGATCACCTTCAATTCGCGGAACAGACGGTCGGAGAAGCGAATGATGGTGACGCCCAGGGCGCGCACCGCATCCGCGTCCGTCGGCTCCGCCGCCTGCAGCCGGTGGCGCGCGACGGCAATCACATCCTCGACCATCGTGCCGAAGACGCGGCGCAGCGCCTCGTGTCGGCGTCGCATGGGCTCGATCCCGGGATAGAGCGAGTCGACCTCGGCAAAGGCAGGCCCGGTGATCGGCAGGTCGATCAGGTCGTCCTCGGTGAAAAGACCGGAACGCAGCCCATCATGCAGGTCATGGTGATTGTAGGCCACATCGTCGGCAATCGCCGCGACCTGCGCTTCGGCCGAGGCATGGGTGTGCAGGTCCAGATCGTGCAGGGCGTTGTAATCGACCAGCGCCGCCGGCAACGGCCCCTTGCGCGGCGTGCCCTCGGCGTCGACCAGCGGACCGTTGTGCTTGGCGATGCCTTCCAGCGTCTCCCAGGTCAGGTTCAACCCGTCGAACTCGGCATAGTGCCGCTCAAGCCGTGTCACGATGCGCAGCGCCTGGGCGTTGTGGTCGAACCCGCCATAGGGTGCCATCAGCTCGGCCATCGCCTCCTCTCCGGTATGGCCGAAGGGGGTATGGCCCAGATCATGGGCCAGCGCGATTGCCTCGGCCAGATCGGTGTTCAATCCCAGCGCAGCGGCCAGCGTCCGCGCCACCTGCGCCACCTCGATCGAATGGGTAAGCCGCGTGCGGTAATAGTCCCCCTCGTGCTCGATGAAGACCTGCGTCTTGTGCTTGAGCCGCCGAAAGGCCGAGGAGTGGATGATCCGGTCGCGGTCTCGCTGGAACTCCGAGCGAAAGGTCGAGATCCGCTCAGGATGTAGCCGGCCACGACTGAGAGCCGGATCGGCGGCGAAGGCGGCGGTCGTCTGGCTGACGGTCATCAAGGCTCCTGTCGGGGGCGGGCTTGTCCGACGCCGCCCGTCCGCTTATATCCGAGCGAGCCTATCGGATAAATGTCGAAAGCAGCAGCCAACGCATGAACCTTCCCCCGAAAGTGACTGATCGCGCCTTTGCCCGGCTTGCCGAGATTGCAGAGGATGCCGGCGAAGCGCGGCCCCTGCGAGTCGCCGTCGCCGGTGGCGGCTGTTCGGGCTTTCAGTACGAGATCACCTTGGACGAGCCTGCCGAGGATGACCTGGTGCTGGAAAAGGACGGCCAGCGTGTGCTGGTCGATCCGGTCTCACTGCCCTTTCTGTCGAACGCGGTGATCGATTTCTCCGACGAGTTGATCGGCGCCCGGTTCGTGATCGAGAACCCGAACGCCGCGTCGAGCTGCGGCTGCGGTATCAGTTTCTCGATGTAATCATCTTCGGGCCGCCGCAACGACCGCGCTGAGGGGCGCAGGCGTGGCGGATGTCCCGGCAGTACGGCCGGCGCGCTGCATCAACGCCTCCAGCATCAACGAATGTGCCGCACGTCCCAGCAGCGCGACCGACGCGCCGCCGCTGGCTGCCTTCGCCGTCAGATCGAAGCGCGAAAGGACAGCGGCGCGGTCCGCCGACGCCGCATCGATCTGCTCGAACACGCGCACTGTCGTTTCAGACTCGGGGAAGCTTGTATTCCCGTCTCGCACCACGATCGCCAAGCCCGACGCCTCGAGTGTTCCCAAGAGCCTCTCTCGCGTAGCTGGATCGGCGGGCCACGAAGCGGCCGGCGGGGCGATCCATCCCACCGCGTAGGGCAACGCCCGGCGTTGGTTCGAAATTGCGCCGGTGGTGATCGGCGCCGTCGCCAGAATTGCCACCTCATGCCCGGCAGAACGGTAGCCGCCGGCGCGGCGTGGTGCATCCGGATCCGACGGATCCAGCGCAACCGTAACTGGCGCTGCCAGCGTCAGAAGGTCGGCTTCGGCCTGCGGATCTGCCGGCGCGTCGATCACGATGACCGCATAGATCGGACGTCCCTCGGGCGCGTCGAACGCCGCCGCGAACTGGCGCCACGCGGGCAAGGGTTCGGCGGAGCGATCGACAGATGTCTCGGGACCGGCCAGGGGCATCTCCCCCTCTTTCGTAAATTCGATTGCCGCTTCAGGCGACCCTGCCGGAGCCAGTCGCGCCGCTTCAGTCGCCAGCGCCCGCACCTCGCCTGACGATTCGACTTCAGGCTCCTGCTCACCGCTGTTCAGTGCAGATTGCGTCGCGTCTGGCTCTTGCTCCCGCGGATGTGCCGTTGCCGAATCGGGCGTCGGCTCGGGTGCTTCGCCTGTCGATGACGTGGCTGGTGGAGGCACCGATTCAACCGTTGGAGTGTCAGGCGCCGCTGGATCAGGTGGTGACCGGGTTGCGCCCAATTCCGTCCCGGGTGACGCAAGCGCGGTCGCAGGGGGATCGGCGGCTCCGTTGGCTTCCGTCCTACCCTTCGGTCTGTCAGCTGCGTCACCAGCATCTGAACCGGGCACCGACGCACTCAGATCATGGGCTTCCAGAGCAGTCGTATCTTCAACATCTTCAATAGTGGCGCGCATTTCCGAAGGATCTTGAGCGGACTCCTCGACGCCGGATAGCTCTGGGGCGCGTAGAACATCGGTTTCTTCGACCAGCGTCTGCGAAGAAGCATCTTCGATTGGCGTGGTCTCGCCGGACAAGAGCGGCGGCGTCTCGGGAACCGGCGGCAGCGTCAACGAAAGCGCCACGAAACCTGCCGTAACGACAGCCAATCCCGTCACGATACCTCCGAAAACTCCGCTCATTGCGTGCCTCTCCATGTTTCGTGCTTCGTTTACCGGTCGATGGCCATGGATTCGACCCTTTTCTACCAAGGCAGCACCCCGATGAGCGCCAAGCCGCACTTGACCCTGCCGCGTGCAGAAGGGCATGAAAGGGCTCGCCCGGCGAAAGGTCGCGGAATGCTGCTGCTCATCGATAATTTCGACAGTTTTACCTACAACCTCGTTCATTATCTGGGCGAACTGGGCGCCGAGGTGACGGTTCGGCGAAACAACGCGCTGGATGTGCAGGCAGCGATGGCGCTACATCCCGCCGGCATCGTGCTGAGCCCTGGTCCGTGCGATCCGGACCGCGCAGGCATCTGTCTGCCGCTTATCGCCGCCGCGGCCGAGGCGCGCATCCCGCTCCTGGGCGTCTGCCTTGGACATCAGGCCATTGGGCAGGCGTTCGGAGGAAATGTGGTCCGCGCGCGGGACATCGTCCATGGCAAGCTGGGCCAAGTGCATCACGACGGTAGCGGGGTTTTCAACGCCTTGCCGTCGCCTTTCGCCGCCACGCGCTATCACAGTCTGGTCGTTGATCCGGAAACCTTGCCCGCGGCGCTGACGATCAATGCCTGGCTGGAAGATGGCACGATCATGGGTCTTCGCCACCGCGAATTGCTGATCGAGGGCGTCCAGTTCCATCCCGAAAGCATTGCCTCGCAGCACGGGCACGCGCTGCTTCGCAATTTCCTTTCCCGACTGCCGGTCGCCGCATGAGCACCGACCTGAAGCCGCTGATCGCAATGGCGATCGAACGCCCCCTGACCCGTGCAGAGGCGGAACGTGCCTTCGACATCCTGTTCGAGGGCGAAGCAACCCCCGCGCAGATGGGCGGGCTGTTGATGGTGCTGCGCACGCGCGGTGAAACGGTCGATGAATATGCCGCCGCCGCGAGCGTGATGCGCCAGAAATGCCTGAAAGTGCTTGCGCCGGACGGGGCGATGGACATTGTCGGCACGGGTGGTGACGGCAAAGGGACGCTCAACATCTCGACCGCCACGGCGTTCGTGGTGGCGGGTGCGGGCGTGCCTGTCGCGAAGCACGGAAACCGCAATCTGAGTTCGAAATCGGGGGCGGCGGATGCGCTGGCCGCGCTGGGGATCAACGTCATGGTCGGTCCCGCCGAAGTGGAAAGGGCACTGGCGACCACCGGTATCGGCTTCATGATGGCGCCAATGCACCACCCGGCGATGCGCCATGTCGGACCCGTGCGCGCAGAACTTGGCACGCGCACGGTGTTCAACATTCTGGGGCCGCTGACCAACCCGGCGGGCGTGAAGCGGCAATTGACCGGTGCCTTTTTACCCGATCTGCTGCGCCCGATGGCCGAGGTCTTGCAGGCATTGGGGTCCGAACGGGCCTGGCTGGTGCATGGCGACGACGGAACGGATGAACTGTCGATCGCAGGCGGCAGCAAGGTCGTCGCACTTGAGGACGGCGTCATCCGCGAATTCACACTGCACCCCGAGGCCGCAGGACTGCCGATTCACCCTTTCGAGGAATTGCTGGGCGGAGAAGCCGCGGACAACGCCGCGGAACTTCGCGCCGTCCTGACGGGTGGCGGACGGCCCGCCTACCGCGACGCAGTACTGCTGAATGCCGCGGCGGCGCTGGTTGTCGCCGAGCGAGTCGCAAACCTCATAGAAGGCGTGGCGCTTGCCCGCGAAGTGATTGGGACAGGCGCGGCGATGGCCAAAGTCGAGGCCTTAGCGGCCGCTGTGCCCTTGCAGGTCCGCGCCTGACCGGCCCGCGCAAGAGGCCTTTGCCGTCAACGTGATCCACCACTGCGCGGACATGTCGAAATGCCGACCAGTGTGTAGGCCGGGCACCAGCCGATGACCGAGGTGACCAGCGGAATCACACCGATCCATAGAACCCAGCGCCAGGACAGGTCAGGCAACAGGAAAAACGCCAGTATCAGCGCGACGCCGACCGCAGCGCGTAAGATCCGATCAATGCTTCCCATATTTGTTTCGAGCATGCGTGCCTCCACAGAAAAATTCTAATTCTTATATGCATATGTTATTCTTTAGTTCAATAACTCTTTGAGAGTTGGCGCCGGGAAAGCACTGCAGCGGAGACGGATGCAGAACGCCGCGCACCAAAAGTGCGCGGCGTTGGTAATTGATTGGCCTGCAGTTCGACTCAGCCGATCATATTGGCTGCATCGCCCTGAGACTCGTAATGTCGCTTCAGGCGCTGCAGCGCGATCCGCAAGACGATCTTGCCTGATCTCGCCGACCAGCCCATTGCCTGCTCGGCGGTTTCCAACCCTTCAAGATGGCAACAACAGCGTAGCGCGACCTCGCCGAGACCGGGGCCGAGTTCGGACAGTGCGGCAGCCAGTCTTTCCCGTGCAGCGGCGGGGCCACGACCGGCGCCGCTCCCAACCATTCCATTGCTGGTTCCCGCGGTAAGAAAGCGGCCCCAGTCCTGCGTGACCTGCGGACCAGTCTGTGAAACCTCGAAATCCTCACGCAGCCTTTCGGCCGCGATCAGCAGATCGGCACCCAGGAACGGCTTGCCGTCCTTGTCGCGGCGCCGCGCCAGCACGGCGACCGGCGATTCGATCTGGCAGTAGCGCCCCCGCGCGCGATCTTCATCGTCATCATCGTCGCGTTCGATCCCATCAACGAGGCGTCGATAGGCTGCGCGCCCCTGCGCGGTGATGGTGTAGCGGGCGACCCTGCCGGGTTTACTGCACGAAATCCATTCGCGCAGCGCGAAGGCCTCGGCCACCGGACGGTCGAGAACGCAAAGACGGATCGCCCCATCCACGCCGTCACGCAGCACTACCGCACGATCCATGTCGGCGGCGACGGCCATGATCACCCCCGGCTCTACCAAGCGGCGTAGGACGCGCAGCGCCTCGGCGTTCAGTCGGTCCTCGTCCAGCAGGCCGCCGGGTTCGCGCGGGGCAGAGCGGATGTGAAGGGTCATGTCTCGATTTTCCTTGATTTCGCGAAGGTCGGGCGTTCGGACGATTTGTTGCAGTCGCCCCAGGGCGCAGTCGATCAAAGGATCGTCGCGACGATTTTCGAACCGACGGACCTGACGCATGACGGTTGAGGCATGCACGCCCTTTTCGCGTGCAATCGCCCGCAATGATTGCCCGTCTTCAGTATGTGTCAGGTAAGTCCTCGCGGAAGACGGCACCCAGTCGGGCAGCGGTGACTTGAGTTTCGCGTTGGCTGACATGGCGACCTTTATGGGTTGGATACCGCGCGCTCGGCGGCCAGAACTCTATTGTTCTCGATTCGAAAACAATACACCCTTTGTCGCATTTGGTTTCACTCAGGTTAACCGCTCCCGCCCACAAGATTCCTGCAATTCGTTAAACGGATGTTGAATCGAGCGCTCTCAAGGCGCGCCATTCGGAAACGCAGTCTCTGATTTCATGGCTTTGCCATCGAATGGTGCACAATTTACAATGAAACCGAAGGGAGATGACCGGATGAGCTGCCACTTCCGTGACTCTATTGTTTCCACACTAGATGCTCTTGCGCGGGCGCACCGACCGAAGCTGCTGCTACGCGCCGCGCGCATGGGCACGATGGAGTATCGCCGCGAAATCGATCTGCGGCGCATCTTGTCGCAACCTTCAACACCCGCGCCGGGTCCGGCCATCGTCCGCCGACTGATCGCACTGGAGGCCGAGCAGGAGATGCTGCGCATGAGGCCATGCAACGAAACCGGCGAGACATGGCGGCCGGCGCGCCATGTGGACGTGATGATCGCCCTCATGGCCGAGGCCCGTCTGATGGCCGAAGCCGTCGAGGTCCGCGCCCAGTTGCTGCCCGTGCCCGAGGCGGTCTGACCCCTGCATCCCTAAGCCCGATCCGTCTGCGCATGATGCCACGTCGCTTTCTCTCGGGCTTGGGTCGCAAAGCCGCTTTCAACTTGAGCGGCGACGCTTATGTTGCGCCTGTCGTTCATGGTAGGCGGGCGCAACATGTCCGAGGCACTGGTTATCTTTACGCCATCGGGCAAGCGCGGACGTGTGCCCCTCGGCACGCCGGTCCTGACCGCAGCGCGTCAGCTGGGCGTCGATCTCGATTCGGTCTGCGGCGGACGCGGCATCTGCTCGAAATGTCAGGTCTCGCCGGGGCTGGGCGAGTTTGCCAAGCACGGCGTGACGGTCGCACCTGATGCGCTGAGCGCGTGGAACGCGGTCGAGCAACGCTACAAGGACAAGCGCGGCATGCTCGACGGCCGGCGCCTCGGCTGCCAGGCGCGCATCATGGGCGATGTGGTCATTGACGTGCCGCCTGAAAGCCAGTTGCACCGACAGGTCGTGCGCAAGGCCGCATCCGCCCGGCGGATCGCGATGGACCCGGCGACGCGGCTTTTCTTCGTCGAGGTCGCACAACCCGACATGCATGAACCGTCGGGCGACTTGGAGCGCCTCGCCGACGCCTTGCGCGATCAGTGGCAAGTCGACCCGCTCATCGCCGGCCCGCATGCCTTGCGGAAACTGCAACCGGCTCTTCGCAAGGGCAACTGGGGCGTTTCCGTAGCCGTCTACCGCGACCACACCGGAGGGCCGTGGCGTCTGCTCGACATCTGGCCCGGCCTGTACGAAGGCGGGCTCTACGGTCTGGCAATCGATCTTGGTTCGACCACCATCGCCGCTCATCTGACCGACCTGACCGATGGCCGGGTCATTGCCGCCGGCGGCATCATGAACCCACAGATCCGCTTTGGCGAAGACCTGATGAGCCGCGTCAGCTACGCGATGATGAATCCGGGCGGCGATACCGAGATGACCGCCACCGTGCGCCAGGCCCTAGATGCGCTGACCCACTCGGTTTCAGTCGAGGCGGGGATCGACCCATCCCTGATCCTTGAAGTCGTGGTCGTCTGCAATCCAGTGATGCACCACCTCTTTCTGGGCATCGATCCGGTTGAGTTGGGGCAGGCGCCGTTCGCACTCGCGACCTCCTCGTCGCTTGCCCTGCCTGCCCGCGATCTGGGGCTTACCACGATCAACCCCGAAGCACGTCTTTACACGCTGCCCTGCATCGCCGGGCATGTCGGCGCGGATGCCGCGGCCGTCGCGCTTTCAGAAGCGCCGCACCTGAGCGACGACCTTGTTCTTGTGGTCGATGTCGGCACCAATGCCGAGATCCTGCTGGGCAACTGCGATCGCGTCCTCGCCTGCTCATCGCCAACCGGCCCCGCCTTTGAAGGGGCGCAGATATCCAGCGGCCAGCGCGCCGCGCCCGGCGCTATCGAGCGGCTGGAAATCGACCCCGAAACGAAAGAGCCGCGCTTCAAGGTCATCGGTTGCGATCTCTGGTCAGACGATCCGGGCTTCGCGGAAGCCACGGAAAAGCTGGGCGTTACCGGCATATGCGGCTCGGGCATCATCGAAGCCGTGGCCGAAATGCGCATGGCCGGTATCGTCGACGGCGCCGGGCTGATCGGCGGGGCGGAACAGACCGGCACCGCGCGCTGCATCCCCGAAGGACGCACGCATGCCTATCTGATCCACGACGCCACCGCGCAGGGCGGCCCGCGCATCACCGTGACGCAGGGCGACATCCGCGCGATCCAGTTGGCGAAATCGGCACTCTACGCCGGTGCGCGCCTGCTGATGGATGAGCTTGGCGTCGACCGCGTGGATCGCGTGGTGCTGGCGGGGGCGTTCGGCGCGCATATCAGCTCCAAACACGCGATGGTCCTGGGCATGATTCCCGACTGCCATCTGGACAAAGTCAGCAGCGCCGGAAACGCCGCGGGAACCGGCGCGCGCCTCGCGCTTTGCAACATCGCCGCCCGCGCCGGGATCGAACGTGAGGTAAAGCGCATCCATAAAGTCGAAACCGCCATCGAGCCGCGGTTTCAGGAGCATTTCGTCAACGCTTCCGCGATGCCGCATGCGATCGACCCCTTTCCCGAACTGGCAAAGATCGTGACCCTGCCGCAGGTCAGCCACAACACCGGCGGCGGCGAGGGGGCCGGGCGGCGGCGACGCGCGCGTTAGCCCCTGTTTCAGCCTGTCATCGACAGTGATCGGCTGCGCGCTTGCAACGGGACAGGCGTCGGATAAAACGGTCGCATCGCAATCAGGGAAGTATTGATGCCCGTATCGCTCGTTATCCTGGCCGCCGGGCTGGGCAGCCGGATGAATTCCGATCTGCCGAAAGTTCTGCATACGCTGGCCGGGGCGCCGCTACTTGCGCATGCGATGCGGGCCGGTGCGGCGCTTGGCCCGGAACGTGTCGTGGTGGTTACGGGGCACGGGGCCGATCAGGTCGCATCAACTGCGCGCAGTGAAAACCCCGATGTCCTCATCGCCCATCAGGCTGGACAGCTGGGCACCGCCCATGCCGTCGCGCAGGCGCGCACCGCGCTCGACGGCTTCTCCGGCGACGTGGTCGTCCTCTACGGCGATACGCCGTTTGTTTGCGTGGAGACACTGGAGGCCATGCGCGAGGCCCGGGCGCGCCATGCGGTTGTCGTGCTGGGCTTCGAGGCCGCCGATCCTGGACGCTACGGTCGGCTCATGATGTCGGGTGAGCAGTTGGAGCGGATCGTCGAATTCAACGATGCGTCGGCTGAGGAACGGTTGATAACCCTCTGTAATTCCGGCGTGGTCTGCGCGGATTCGACAACCCTCTTCGATCTGATCGACAATGTCGGAAACGACAATGCGAAAGGTGAATACTACTTGACGGACATCGTGGCGCTGGCCCGCAAACGGGGCCTTTCAGCCGGCGTCGTCACCTGCCCCGAATCCGAAACCCTGGGCATCAATACCCGCACAGAACTCGCCGCGGCCGAGGGCGCCTTTCAGGCCCGCGCGCGTGTCGAAGCGCTGGAAACCGGTGTCACGCTCACCGCGCCCGAAACCGTCTTCTTCGCGCTCGACACCGTCATCGGCCGCGACGCGGTGATCGAGCCGAATGTCGTCTTCGGCCCCGGCGTCACCATCGAATCCGGCGCACGAATCCGCGCGTTCTGTCATCTCGAGGGCTGTCATGTCAGTCGTGGCGCGGTGGTCGGGCCCTACGCCCGCCTGCGTCCCGGCGCGGAACTGGCCGAAGACACGCGCGTCGGCAACTTCGTGGAGATCAAGAACGCGATCCTCGACGAAGGCGCGAAGGTCAACCACCTCAGCTACATCGGCGATGCGCATGTCGGGGAACGCGCCAATGTCGGCGCAGGGACGATCACCTGCAACTACGATGGCGTGATGAAGCACCACACCGAGATCGGCGCACGCGCCTTCATCGGCTCAGACACGATGCTGGTGGCGCCGGTGCGCGTTGGCGCCGATGCGATGACCGGGTCAGGGTCGGTGATCACCGCGGATGTGCCCGACGGCGCGCTCGCGCTCGCCCGCGCGCGGCAGGACAACAAATCCGGTCTGGCGCTTCGCCTGATGGAACGGTTGCGCGCCATAAAGGCACGGAAAGGATAGAGCATGTGCGGCATTGTCGGCGTCCTTGGCAAGCACGAGGTTGCCCCCCTGATCCTGGAAGCGCTGAAACGGCTGGAGTATCGCGGCTATGACAGTGCGGGCATCGCGACGGTGCAGGACGGCACGCTCGACCGACGCCGCGCGGTTGGCAAACTGATCAACCTCAGCGATCTCTTGGTGCACGATCCGCTGGCGGGAAAGGCCGGGATCGGCCATACCCGCTGGGCGACACATGGCGCGCCCTCGGTGGTCAACGCGCACCCGCACCGGGCAGGCGGCGTCGCGGTGGTACACAATGGGATCATAGAGAATTTCAAGGCACTGCGCGCCGAAATCGAAGCCGCCGGCCTGACCCCGGAATCCCAGACGGACACCGAAACGGTCGCCCTGCTGACCCGCCTCCACCTCGATCAGGGCATGTCGCCGGTCGAGGCCGCGGCAGCGACGCTCAAGAAGCTCGAGGGCGCTTTCGCGCTGGCCTTCCTCTTCAGCGGCGAAGACGATCTGATGATCGGCGCGCGCAAGGGTTCCCCGCTGGCCGTGGGTCATGGCGACGACGAGATGTTCCTCGGCTCGGACGCGATCGCGCTGGCGCCTATGACCGATCGCATCACCTATCTGGAAGAGGGCGACTGGGTCGTCCTGACCCGCAAGGGCGCCGAGATCTTCGATGCCGAAGGCCGGCGCGCCAACCGCCCGGTCAGCCGGATCGTGATGGATCAGACCCGGGTCGACAAGGCCGGGCACCGCCACTTCATGTCCAAGGAGATCGTGGAACAGCCGACGATCATCGAAGCCGCCCTTGCCCGTCACACGACCGCGCGCGGCGACGCGCTGGATTTCCCGGCGCCGGTGGATTTCACCGAATGCGATCGCGTCATCCTTGTTGCCTGCGGAACGGGGTTCTACGCGGCGCAGGTCGCGAAATACTGGTTCGAACGCTTTGCCGGCATCCCCACCGATATCGACATCGCCTCGGAATTCCGGTATCGGGAGCCGGTGTTGTCGAACCGGGCGGTGGCCATCTTCGTCAGCCAGTCCGGTGAAACCGCCGACACGCTGGCCGCCCTGCGCCATGTTGTCGATACGGTCGCGCGCACCATTGGCGTGGTCAATGTCGAAACCTCTTCGATCGCGCGCGAATGCGACGTGGCGCTGCCGATCATGGCGGGCCCCGAGATTGCCGTCGCCTCGACCAAGGCGTTCACCGCGCAGCTCATGGTGCTGGCGCTGCTGGCGCTCAAGGCCGGAATCGACCGGGGAAAACTCTCTGCCGAGGACGCGGCGGAACAACTGGCGATCCTGCGCACGGCCCCCGGGATGCTGCGCCAGGCGCTGGACCGCGAGGGCGAGATCGAGCGCATCGCCGGCCGGCTGGCACAGTCGCGCGACGTGCTGTTCCTGGGCCGGGGAACGATGTATCCGCTGGCGCTGGAAGCCGCGCTCAAGCTGAAAGAAATCAGCTATATCCACGCCGAAGGCTACGCGTCGGGCGAACTGAAGCACGGACCCATCGCGCTGATCGACGAGCATATGCCGGTGGTCGTCCTGGCCCCCCGCGACGGCCTGTTCGAAAAGACCGTCTCGAACATGCAGGAGGTCATGGCAAGGCAGGGACGCGTGCTGCTTATCTCCGACCAGGCGGGCCTGGACGAGGCCGGAAAGGTCTGGGCGCAGATCGTCATGCCGACCGTGCCCGAACTGCTGACGCCCTTCGTCTATGCGGTGCCGGCGCAGCTTCTGGCCTACCACACCGCGCTGGCCCGCGGCACCGATGTCGACCAACCGCGGAATCTGGCGAAGTCCGTGACGGTGGAATGATTTGTCCGTCCGTGCCGGGATACCGCCTGAGGCGGCGATGGGTGAACTGAAGGCCCTCGCCGATCCGGTGAAGGCGGCCGAGATGGCTGCGTACCACAAGACGGCGCGCCCTTTTTTGGGCGTGCCCGTTCCTGCCGTCGAGGCGCTGGCCAAGGACTGGCGCGCGGCCTGTTCGCTGGCAGAACGCATCGCGCTGGCCGCGGCGCTGTGGGACAGCGACGTGCATGAGGCGCGGGTCGCCGCGGCGAAGCTACTGACGCAGGCGCGCATCCGGCCGGACGATGCCGCGGTGTGGGAACTGATCGCGGGCTGGGCCGAGGGGTTCGACAGCTGGGCGCTGGCCGATCACGCCGCGGCGGCGGGGGGTCGGCGGCTGGTGGCCGATCCGGCGCGGCTGGACAGGGTCGAGGGCTGGCTGGACCACCCCAACATGTTGACCCGGCGGGCGACGCTGGTCATGACCCTGCCCTGGACCCGGCTGACGCATCCCAAACCGGCCGAGCTTGCCGTGCGCCGGCGCGTCCTGGGCTGGTGCGCCCACCACGCGACTGACCGCGATTGGTTCATGCAAAAGGCCGTGGGCTGGTGGCTGCGCGACCTTTCGCGCCACGACCCGCAGGCGGTCCGCGACTGGCTTTCCGACCATGGCGCGCGGCTCAAGCCCTTCGCCCGGCGCGAGGCGGAGCGGCGCCTGCCCGGCTGAAGGGTGTAGATTGCGCGCATGCGCGCATTCGCGCAACCATTTGTCTTGTATACATAATTCTTAAAAATTAACCGCAATGAAAGGTTTGGGCCGCCGCCCGCACACGCCCCAAGGCGTCAGAAACTGCCGAAAAGCGTGCCCAGCGTCACCAGCACGACCAGCGCCAGGATCGGGATGACGACGGCAACCATGGCGATGTCGCGATACGCCTCCCGGTGGGTCAGGCCGCAGATCGTCAGGAGCGTGATCACCGCGCCGTTGTGCGGCAGCGCGTCCAAGCCCCCGGTCGCCACCGCCGTCACCCGGTGCAGCAGGTCCGGCGCGATGCCCGCGGCCTGCCCCATCTCCAGATAGGTCTCGCCCAGTGTCGACAGCGCGATCGACATCCCGCCCGAGGCCGAACCGGTCATCCCCGCCAGCAGGCTCGTCCCCACCGCGAGCGAGATCAACGGGTTGTCGCCGCCGACCGTCACAACCCAGTCGCGGATCACGCCAAAGGCCGAAAGCGAGGCGATGACCGCGCCAAACCCGACGAGGCTGGCGGTGTTGAAGATCGGCTTGAGCGAGTCCTTCGCGCCCTCGTCCAGCGTCGCGCCCAGTCCCTCGACCAGCCGCCGCCAGTTGAGGGCGACCAGAACCAGCGAAGCGAAGGTCAGCGCCGCGATGATCGACCAGACGCCGCGCAAGGATCCCACATCGGTCGCGCCATAGGCCGGCAGGGCCAGATAGGACGTGTCCATGCGCGGGATCAGCACGAAGGTGAAGACCAGGTTCAGGCCCAGGACCAACACCAGCGGCGCCGCCGCCACCGCCAGCCCAGGCGTGTCCCGTGCCGGCGCGCGCGCCGCACCCTCGCCCACCTCGCCGTAACCCGGCCCCAACACGCGCGCGCGCCGTTCCAGCCAGGCCCAGCCCAGGCCCAGCATCATCGCGCCGGTGATGATGCCCAGCCCCGGGGCGGCGAAGGGCGTGGTGCCGAAATACGGCATCGGGATCGCGTTCTGGATCGCCGGCGTGCCGGGCAGCGCGGTCATCGTGAAGGTGAACGCCCCCAGCGCGATGGTCGCCGGGATCAGCACCTTGGGCAGTTCCGCCTCGCGGAACAGCGCCGAGGCGATGGGCCAGACAGCGAAGGCCACGACGAACAGCGACACCCCGCCATAGGTCATCACCGCGCAGGACAGGATCACCGCCAGGATCGCGCGCGCCGGCCCCAGCCCGCGGATGATTCCGTCGGCCAGCACCCGCGCCGAGCCCGACGCCTCCATCAGCTTGCCGAAGACCGCTCCCAGCAGGAAAAGCGGGAAATACTGGATGATGAAGCCGCCGGTAGCCTGCATGAAGACCTGCGTGTAGCTGGCCAGCAGCGGACCGCCCTCGGCCACGAGCACCGCAAGAACCGCCAGCGCCGGGGTCAGCAGCAGCAGGCTGAGCCCGCGATAGGCCAGGTACATCAGCGCCGCCAGCGCGGCGACGATGACCAGGATGCCGGTCATCGCCGACCGCCCGGCGCCTGCACCGAATCGTCGAAGAATTTCTCCAGGTCGAACGAGGATTCATGCCCGATCTTGTCGAAATGCGCCGCCAGCCAGGTATCGGCCCAGCTGCGGCCGCGCTGGAACAGCATCTCCAGGTAGCCCCATTCCGCGTTCATCTTGCTGGAGGCGGCCAGATCCTGCACTTCGGTATCGGCGTGGATCAGATGGATATGGGTCTTTCCGGCCGCCCCCAGATCGACGCCCTTCTCGGCCACGACCTGCTGCATCAGCGCGATGGTGCGCAATTCCTTGATCAGCGCGGTGTTGAAGCTGATCTCGTTCACGCGGTTGATGATCTCGCGCGCCGACATCGGGCATTCCTCGCGCAGGATCGGGTTGATCTGCACGATCACGATATCCGGGCTCTCGTCGCTGGTGACCAGCGGCATCAGGGCCGGATTGGCGCTGAAGCCGCCGTCCCAGTAATGCTCGCCCTCGATCTCGACGGCGGGAAACAGCTGCGGCAGGCAGGCCGAGGCGATCACCGCATCGAGGGTCACCCCGCCGCGCGAAAAGACCCGCGCGCGCCCGGTCCGCACATGCGTGGCGGTCACATGCACGGCGATCTGGCGGCAACGGTTCACGTTGTCGAAATTGACCTGCGCTTCCAGCACGCGGCGCAACGGGTTCACGCCCATAGGGTTCAACTGGTAGGGCGAAAAAAGCCGACTCATGCTTTCGGCCAGCAGATAGCCGGGTGAATTGTCCAGGCTCCAGCGGCCCAGTGCCCGGTCCACCGGGCTGCGCTGCATCGGCGAAAACAGCGACGCGCGGCTGATAGCGCGCCAGAACGCCGCAAGCGCCTGGCGCGCGCCGTCGCGCCCGCCGCGTTCGTAGCCATCGGCCAGCACGACGGCGTTCATCGCCCCGGCGCTGGTTCCGCTGATCTCGGCGATTTCCAGTCGCGGGTCTTCCAGCAGCCGGTCGAGGACCCCCCAGGTCAACGCCCCGTGCGAACCCCCGCCCTGGAGGGCCAGATTGATCCGCTTCATGCCGCGTTCGCTCATTTTATCGCTCCGTATTTTCTGCGGCGCAGCATAAACCGGCGGCCGGCAGGCGTAAACCCGCGCAAACGCCCGCCCCGCGGCATCCGCAAACTGCATGCATCGGCGGCACCGCGCCGCAATGGGCGTCTTTCTGCCGCCGTCACGTTGTCGTTATGCGGCTCAAGCATGCTGCGACTTGCGCCAGATCATTGTATCGCTAAGCACTCGCTGGTTGCATGACGAAGCCACCACAGCGACTGCAACACGAATCAGGAGGAGGAGGAACCATGGACCGCCGCAACCAACCCGTCGAGTTCTGGGGTCAGGGCATGACCTACTGGTTTCGACTCTGGCAAAGTCAGATCGAATATTCGATGCGCTTCTGGGGCGCGATGGCCGAACGCCTGCCGCATCCCAGCGCCGCCGACCTCGCCGCCGAGGCCGAGGCCATGCGCGAGATCCGCGCCCGGCACGCGGCGCGCAGCACCTGCACGACCAGCCCCGCGCGGTCGAAGTCCCCGGCCCAGAAGTCGCAGCAACTCCACTAGGCGCGCGGGCGGCAGGCAGCCGGTCCACCGCGGCCCTTGAATCTTGCGACGGGCTGGCCGAACCTGCCCGCGCAGGACAGGGCAGCGGGGGCGGAGATGCGGGCGGATGTCGACACCGGGGGGCGCCGTCCTGCGCGCAACGTCGATGGTTGAGCGTCGGCCCGACGGCAACGTGCTCTTCATCACCATGGACCAGTTGCGCGCCGACGTGCTGTTCGGCGCGCTGGGCCGCGCGGTCGCCCTGCCCAATTTCGACCGGCTGCGGGCGCGGTCGGCGGAATTCGTCAACTGCTGGACGGCGGCGGTTCCCTGCGGCCCCTCGCGCGCCTCGCTGCTGACCGGGCTTTTCGCCTTCAACCACCGCGCCATCCGCAACGGCACGCCAATGGCGCGCCACCACGCGACCCTGGCCACCGAACTGCGCCACCTTGGGCGCGAGCCGCTCCTCTTCGGCTATTGCGACATCGCCGCCGATCCGACCGGGCGCGACCCCGCCGATCCGGATTTCCGCACCTACGAGTTGCCCGCCGCCGGCTTCACGACCCTCGCCGCCTTCCCGATGGAGGCGCCGGTCGACTGGATCGGCCATCTGCGCGGGCGCGGCTACGCCCTGCCCGGCCCCCAGCCGCAGAACTGGCCGCAGCTTTTCCGCCCGGTCGGCGACGGGTTGCGCGCGCCACCGATCTACGCGGCAGAGGACAGCGACACGGCCTGGCTGACCGACCAGGCCCTGACCGCGCTGGAGGGGCGGCGCGACAGCCCCTGGACCGCGCATCTGACCTATCTGCGCCCGCATCCGCCGCTGGTCGCGCCCGCGCCCTACAACCACCTCGTCGCCGCGGCGGATGTGCCGCCCCCTGCCCCGCCGCCGTCCTCGGACCATCCGTTCCGGCGAGCCTGGTTCTCGGCGCCCTCGGCCTTTGATCTGCATTGGGGGTTCGACGGCGACTGCGCCGCGCTGGCGCCGCAGGACGTCCAGACCCTGCGGGCGCTCTACCTGGGGCTGGTCGCGGAACTCGACCACCACCTCTGCCGGTTGCTGGACTGGCTGGCCGCGACCGGCCAGGACGAGCGCACGCTGATCGTGCTGGCCGCCGACCATGGCGAGATGCTGGGCGATCAGGGCTACTGGGGCAAGGACAACGTCCTCGCCCCGGCGCATCATGTGCCGCTGCTGATCGCCGCGCCCGGGGGGCGGCCCGGCCAGCGCACCGGGATCGCGCGCAGCATCGACATCGCGCCCACGATCCTCGACTGGCTGGGCGGCCGCGCACCGCCGGCGATGGACGGCGCCTCGCTCCTGCCGTCGCTGGCCGATCCGGGCGCGCCGCTGGCCGATCACGCGCTGACCGAGATCGACCTGGCGCTGCCGCATCGGCAGACCCGCTTCCAGCGCGCCCTGAACCTGCCCGAGGCGCAGGCCAATGCCGCCATCCTGCGCGACGCGCGCTGGACCTATGTGCATTTCAACGGCGGCCTGCCGCCCCTGCTGTTTGACCGGCAGGCCGACCCAGGCGAACGCCACGACCTGACCGCGGACCCCGCCGCGGCCGCGCAGATCAGCCGCCTGCGCGCGGCGCTGATCGACCTGCGCATGACCCGCGCCGACCGGCGACTGACCGGGCACAGCTTCGGCATCGCCTGAGGCGCAGCGCGCACGGCATTGCGCGCGGCCCGTCGCGCTGGCATCGTGCCCGCAATCTGCCCTGCGCCTGCCAGACGTCTGCCAGACGTTTGCCAGACGTTTGCCCGCCCCGCAGAAAGGACCCCCATGCCGATCACCGCCTGCATCTTCGACGCCTACGGCACCCTCTTCGATGTCGGCGCCGCCGCCCGCGTCGCCGCCTCGGAACCGGGGGCCGAGGCCTGGTCCACCCGCTGGCCCGAACTCGCCGCCGACTGGCGGCGCAAGCAACTGGAATATACCTGGATTCGCGCCGGCGCCGACGCCCATCTGGACTTCTGGCAGGTGACGCAGGACGGGCTCGACTGGGCGCTGGAACGCCACGGGCTGACCGAGCCGGACCTGCGCGAACGCCTGCTCGCGCTCTACATGGAACTGGCCGCCTATCCCGAGGTTCCGGAAATGCTGGCCGGGCTGCAGAAGGCCGGAAAGCGCTGCGCCATCCTGTCGAACGGCACCCCCGACATGCTGGCCGCGGCGATCCGTTCCGCCGGGCTCGACGATCTGCTGGAGGCCGCGCTGTCGGTCGAGGATGTAGGCGTCTTCAAGCCCGATGCCCGCGTGTATGACCTGGTCGAGGCGAAGCTGGGCGTCGCGCCGGACGCGGTGCTGTTCGTCTCGTCGAACGGCTGGGACGCCTGCTCCGCCGCGGCCTACGGCTTCACCACCGTCTGGGTCAACCGCGAGGGGGCGCCGCTGGACCGCCTGCACGAAAAGCCGGCGCATGTCCTGCCCGACCTGACCGGCCTGCCCGATCTGGTCGCGCGGATCGCTTAACCTGTTCAATTGACCACTGGACAGTGCCGGCGCGGCATCTAGTGTGGCGTCGACTTCAACGCCCTGCCAGAAGCCCCTCGCATCCATGTCCGACCTTCTCGACAGCCGCTATTCCTGGACGCGCCTTGCGCTGTCGCTGGGCATCGCCACGGTCGGCAATGTCGGGATGTGGTCGGTGATCGTGGTCATGCCGGCGGTCCAAGCCGAGTTCGGCACCGGCCGCGGCGAAGCCTCCCTGCCTTACACGCTGACGATGCTGGGCTTCGCGCTGGGAAATCTGCTGATCGGACGCGTCGTCGACCGGCGCGGCGTCACCTTCGCGCTGTCGGCGGCGGCGCTGCTGTCGGCGGCGGGGTACCTTGCAGCGGCGGCGAGCGGTTCGATCCTGATGCTGGCGCTGGCGCAGTTCGTCATCGGGCTGGGCACCGCGGCCTTCTTCGGCCCGCTGATCGCCGATGTCTCGCTCTGGTTCCGGCGGCGGCGCGGCATCGCCGTCGCGATCACCGCCAGCGGCAACTACCTCGCTGGCGCGATCTGGCCGGTGGCGCTGGCCGGCGTGCTGGCCGGCCCGGGCTGGCGGACGGTCTATCTGATTCTGGCGCTTCTGGTCGCCGGGGCGGTCCTGCCGCTGGCGCAACTGCTGCGCCGCCGCCTGCCCGAGACCAGCCTCAGTGCCAGCGCGCAGGCCTCGCCCTTCGTGCCGCGCAGCGTGCCGTGGTCGCCGCGCGCGCTGATGTGGCTGCTGGCGCTGGCCGGGGTCGCCTGCTGCGTGGCGATGTCGATGCCGCAGGTCCATATCGTGGCACTTTGCGTCGACATGGGCTTCGGACCCGCCGTGGGGGCCGAGATGCTGGCCCTGATGCTGATGGGCGGGGTGGTCTCGCGCCTCGTCTCGGGGGTGATCGCGGACCGGCTTGGGGGCGTGATGACGCTGCTCATCGGGTCGGTCCTGCAGATGCTGGCTCTGGTCCTCTATCTGCCGGCGAACGGTCTGGCCTCGCTCTATGTCGTCAGCCTCGTCTTCGGGCTGGCGCAGGGCGGCATCGTGCCGGCCTACGCGATCATCGTGCGCGAATACATGCCCGCGCGCGAGGCCGGCGCGCGCGTCGGCTTCGTCATCATGGCGACGATCCTCGGCATGGCGCTGGGTGGCTGGATGTCGGGCTGGATCTACGACCTGACCGGCTCCTACCAGCTTGCCTTCCTCAACGGGATCGCCTGGAACGGGCTCAACATCGCGATCATGCTGCTGATCCTGCTGCGCTCGCGCCCCGCCGTGCCGCGCGCCGCGCCGGTCCCGGCAAGCGCCGCCTGAACCGAAACCCGCGCGTAAAGCGCCCTGACAGGCCGGAAAGGTGGCAAACTGCCATACGTTTGCCATACACTTGCCATACGCCTGCCATACGCTTGCTGGCAGGCAAAAATCTCAGGATTTCAGGGGATTGGACCGGAAAGCGCAGTTCAGCATTGCCTGCCCGCGCACGCCGCGAAAAGTTTTCGTAAACCACCCCGATCCGCGGCGCATTGCCCGCGCGCCGCGCCCGTGCCGGCTCAGGCGACCAGCGCCTCGGCCCGCTTCAGATCCACGCTGACCAGCTGGCTCACGCCCATCTCGGCCATGGTCACGCCGAACAGCCGATCCATCCGCGCCATGGTGATGGCGTTGTGGGTGATGATCAGGAACCGCGTCTCCGTGCGCCGCGTCATCTCGTCCAGCAGGTCGCAGAAGCGCACCACGTTGGCATCGTCCAGCGGCGCATCGACCTCGTCCAGCACGCAGATCGGCGCGGGGTTCGCCAGGAACACCCCGAAGATCAGCGCCAGCGCCGTCAGCGTCTGCTCTCCCCCCGACAAGAGGCTGAGCGAGCTGAGCTTTTTCCCCGGCGGCTGGCACAGGATCTCCAGCCCCGCCTCCAGCGGATCGTCGGATTCGACCAGCACCAGGCGGGCCTCGCCGCCCCCGAAAAGATGCGTGAAAAGCGTGCCGAAATTGGCGTTCACCTGGTCGAAGGCCGCCAGCAGCCGCTCGCGCCCCTCGCGGTTCAGCGCCCCGATCCCGGCCCGCAGCTTGCCCACCGCAGCCTCCAGATCGGCGCGCTCGCGCACCAGAAGGTCGTGCTCGCCCTGCAACTCCCGCGCGTCCTCCTCGGCGCGCAGGTTCACCGCACCCAGCGCGTCGCGGGCCCGGCGCAGGCGCGCGATCTCGTGCTCCAGCGCCTCGGCCTCGGGCATCGCCTCGGTGTCGGTATCGATCCGCGCCAGCAGCGCCTGCGGGGTGGTTTCCAGTTCTTCCTCAATGCGTTGCGCCGCGGCCTGCACCGCCTCCACCGCCGCATCGACCCGCGCCTCGGCCCGCGCCCGCCCCTCCCGCGCCTCCCCCGCCGCGCGCTCGGCGGCGCGCTCGGAATCCTGCGCCTGCCGCAGCGCCGCCTCGCCGGCATTCAACGCCTCGATCGCGTCGGTGCGCCGGCGCTCGGCGGCGGCGATCGCCTCGGCGAGTTCGGCGCGCTTCTCGGCAATCTCCTCGGGCGCAGCGCGGGCTTTCTCCAGCTCGATCTCGGCGGCCTCGGCGCGGCGTTCGAACTCCTCGATCCGGTCGGCGGCGCTGGCCTTGCGGGCCCGCCATGACTGAACCTCTCTCGTCACTTCCTGTGCGCGCTTCACGCGCGCCGCCCCATCGCGGCGCAGTTCGTCCTGCGCGGCGCGGCGCGACATCATCGCGATGCGCGCGGCCTCGACCCGCATGCGCAGCGAATCGAGGCCCTCGCGCGCGGCGCCGAGATCGGCAAGCCCTTCAAGCGCGCGCTCGGCCTCGTTCAGACGCGCTCCGGCAGCCATCGCCGTCTCGCGCATCCGCTGCATCGTCAGTTCGGCGCTTTCGCGGCGGGTATGCGCCAGGCTCACGTCGGCCTCGGCCCGGGTCAGCGCGCGGGCGGCGTCGGTCACGCGCGCCTCGGCGGCACGGCGGCCATCGCGCGCGGCGCGGTCCGCCTCGGTCGCCGCGGTGAGTCCGGCCTGCGCCGCGTCATGCGCGGATCGGGCGCTCGTCAGCAGGTCCTCGGCCGCCTGCAAATCGATGCGCAGCTGCGCCAGCCGGTTCATCTGCTCCAGCCTTTGCGCCGCGGCACTGGGCGCGTCTTCGGCCCGTTGCATCAATCCGTCCCAGCGCCACAGGTCGCCCGCCCGCGTCACCAACCGCTGGCCCGGCGCCAAGCGGGCGTGAAGCGCCCGGGCCTCGGTCGGTTCCACAAGGCCGATCTGGGACAGCCGCCGCGCCAGGGCCTCCGGCGCGGACACCTGCGCCGCCAGCGGGGACGCCCCCTCGGGCAGGGGCGCCGGCGCGTCATAGGCCGGCAGGACATGCCAGCCGCTGCCTTCGGAAACCGCGGGCGCGCGCAGATCTTCAGCCAGCGCCGCGCCCAGCGCCCGCTCGAACCCCGGCGTGACGGTAATTGCATCCAGAACGGCGCCACCGTCCTTCCGATCCCGTGCCAGCAAGCGTTCGAGCGCGTTCACCTCGGCCGCAAGCGCGCTGACCGCGCCCTCGGTCTCCGCCCGGCGCGAGCGTGCCTCGGCCTCAAGCGCGATATGCTGGGATCGGTCGGCCTCGGCCATGCCCAGTGCGTCTTCGGCCGCTTCCAGCGCCGCAGCGGCTTCTTCCTGAGCCGCGGTCGCGGCGTCCTGTGTTTCGCGGGCGCCGGCTTCGGCTTCGGCGGCGGTCTCGGCCTCGGCGCGCGCTTTCTCCGCCTCAAGCTCGGCGTGCGACTGATCGGTCCGCGCATCCTGTGCCGCGCGCGTCAGCGACTGGTGCCGGGCCGAGAGGCGCGCAATATCCTCGGTCTGCTCGCTCAGATGCGATTCCAGATTGCGTAATGCCTCTGCGGCTTCCGAGGCTGCCGCTTCGGCCTCGCTCAGGTTCGCCTCGTGCCCTTCGCCCGCCTTGGCCAGGGCCTCGGCTTCCCAGTCCAGCCGTGCGATCGTCTCGTCGGCATCCGCGGCCAGCCCCCCCTCGCGCTGCGCATCGGCGCGCAACTGATCGATCCGCTTGACCAGCGCCTCGACCGTCTCGCGGGCGCGGAGTTCCTGATCCACCAGGGTGTCGCGCTGAACCTGCAGACGCTGCAGGACGGCGCCGGCAATCGCCTCTTCCTCGCGCAGGGGCGGCAGCGCGGTCTCGGCGCTTTCGCGCACCGCGCGGGCGCAGATGGCGGCGCGTTCACTGATCGCGGCCTGATGCACGGCCTCCGACAGCAGCGCTTGCATCGCGGCCTGCGCGCTTTCGGCGTCGCGCCACCGGATATAGAGCGCCAGACCCTCGGCCTTGCGCAAGGCGGTCGCAATCTCGCGGTAGCGGGCGGCCTGGCGGGCTTGGCGGGCCAGTACCTGCAACTGCTGCGCCAACTGGTCCACTGTGTCACCGACGCGTCCGAGGTTGGTCTCGGTCGCCTGCAGTTTCAACTCGGCCTCATGCCTTCGCTGATAGAGGCCCGAGATTCCGGCCGCTTCCTCCAGCACACGGCGGCGCGCCTTGGGGCGGGCGTTGATCAATTCCGAGATCTGCCCCTGCCGGACCAGGGCCGGGCTGTGCGCGCCGGTCGAGGCATCGGCGAACATCATCTGCACGTCGCGGGCGCGCACGTCCTTGCCGTTGACCTTGTAGGCAGAGCCCGCGTCACGGGTGATCCGGCGGGTAATCTCCAGCAGGTCGGCATCGTTGAATCCCGCGGGCGCGAGACGCTCGGAATTGTCGACCTGCAGCGCCACCTCGGCGAAGGATCGCGCGTTGCGGCTGGAAGTGCCGGCGAAAACCACGTCCTCCATCCCGGACCCGCGCATCGCCGTGGGGCGATTCTCGCCCATCACCCAGCGCAGCGCTTCGAGAAGATTGGATTTGCCGCAGCCATTGGGGCCGACCACGCCGGTCAACCCCTCGCGGATAATCAGATCCGTGGGGTCGACGAAGCTCTTGAATCCGTTCAGCCGCAGCCGCGAGAAGCGCAAATGGATGCCTGTCCGAGTTTGTTGTCTGCTCGATTTTTTTTCAGTTTCAGGCACGAGAAGGGTTGAGTCAAGCATGGACTACATCATCTGACCTGATCGCCCAGAACGTACGCTAGATATTGCCGGGACGTCCGCCCGCGTGGGTCTTTCACGACGCCCGGCGCTGCGGTATCGAGGAACACGGAACAGAGGAGGAGAACGCATGTTCAGGGCCCTGCTGGTGGAAAAGAACGCTGACGGCCAGACGCGAGCTGGCGTGCAGGAACTGGCTGACGAGCGGCTGCCCGAAGGCGACTTGACGGTCGCGGTCGAGCATTCGACGCTGAACTACAAGGACGGGCTGTGCCTGACCATCGGCGGCGGGCTGGTGAAGTCCTATCCGCACGTGCCGGGGATCGACTTTGCCGGGACCGTCGAGACTTCGGAGGATCCGCGCTACAGCCCCGGCGACAAGGTAATCCTGACTGGCTGGCATGTCGGTGAACGGCACTGGGGCGGCTATGCGACGCGGGCACGGGTGCGCGCCGACTGGCTGGTGCCGCTGCCCGAAGGGATGACGACACGGCAGGCCATGGCGATCGGCACGGCGGGATTCACCGCGATGCTGGCGGTGATCGCGCTGGAGGATCACGGACTGGCGCGAGGCGACGGCGAGGTGCTGGTCACCGGCGCGGCGGGCGGCGTCGGGTCGGTAGCGGTGGCGTTGTTGGGCGCGTTGGGGCACGAGGTGGTGGCGGTGACGGGGCGGCCGGAGACGGAAGCCTATCTGCGCGACCTGGGGGCGACGCGGATCGTGCCGCGGGCGGACCTGGCGGAGACCGTGAAGCGGCCCTTGGAGGCCGAGACTTGGGCGGGCTGCATCGATGCGGTGGGCGGCGCGATGCTGGCGCGAGTGCTGGGGCAGATGAAGTATCGCACCTCGGTCGCGGCGGTGGGGCTGGCGGGAGGCGCCACGCTGCCGGCGACGGTGGTGCCGTTTCTGCTGCGCGGCGTGAACCTGCTGGGGATCGATTCCGTCCTGCGCCCCTATGCCGACCGGGTCCGCGCCTGGGACCGGCTGGCGCGCGATCTGCCAATGGAAAAACTGGAGGCGATGATCCGGCCGGCCACGCTGGCGGACCTGCCGGAACTGGGCGCGGCGATCCTGAAGGGCCAGGTGCAGGGCCGCGTGGTGGTGGACCCGCACGCCTGATCGCCGACGACCGGCGCCTGCGCGGGCCGACTGGCCGGCGTTTTGGGGGGTTTGCTCAACTTGAGCAGCGGGGTCAAGCTATTGTAATCGCTTGACTTGCTCGGAAAAATTAACCTGAACGCAACACTTTCCGGCGTACCGGAGGAGGGTGGCGACGGGGGGCTGTCTGCCCCCCGCGGCCTGCGGCGGCGCCCCCCGAGGATATTTCCGGACAGGTGAAGCGCCGCGGCCAATTTGCGTCAGGCGGGCGCGGTGCGGCGCTGACGGCGGTCCTGCAGGACGTTCCAGGCCAGTAGCCCGACGAAGAGCGCAAGCGTGGCCCAGTGCACCACGGCCTGTTCGGGGTAGATCAGCACGACGCAAAGCGCGAGCATCACCGCCCGCATGATCCAGCCGATGCCGGCTTCCATGTGCCCCTCGATCGCGGCGGCGAGCGCGTAGAGCGCGGCGGCGGTGAACAGTGTCACCTCCAGCTTTTCCCAGAGCGTGCCGTGGAGGATCGGCGTGTAGGCGAAAAGCAGCGGCACGACATAGAGGCCCTTGGCCATCTTCCAGGCGGTGAAGCCCGTGGCCATCGGTTTAGATCCGGCAATGGCCGCGGCCGCGAAGGCGGTCAGGCAGACGGGCGGGGTGATCGAGCTGTCCTGACTGAGCCAGAAGATGATCAGATGCGCGGCGAGGATCGCGGCGGTGATGACCTCGGGGCTCAGCGTCTGGTCGACGACCATGCGGTACATTTCCAGCGGCGCGGCGGCCAGCACCTGCGCCGCCAGCTCGGGCGACATCGGCTGTCCGATCTGTGCAGCCAGATCGGGCGAGCCGAGCATGAGGATCGCGCCGGTCGATTGCGGAATGGTGCCCGCGGCGATGGCGTTGATCAACTCGGTCCGCGTGATCAGATCGGCCAGCGCCGGCGCCGACAGCGTGGCGATGACGATATAGGCCGCCGTGACCGGCAGCCCCATGCCGAGGACCAGCGAGGCGAGCGCGATCAGCACGATGGCGATGAGCACCGAGCCGCCCGACCAGGCGCCGATCATCAGCGAGAAGGTGTTGCCGATGCCCGACAGCGTCACCGCCGTGATGACGACCCCGATGGCGACCAGCAGCACGGCGGTCATCACCATGTTGCGCGAGCCCAGCGCCAGTGCCTCGAGCACCGCCCAGGGGCCCATCGGGTTGCGGGTCAGCCAACTGGCGGCGACGACCGCGATGATCGCCACGCCCGCGGCATAGGTCGGCGTGTAGCCCCAGACCATCAGCGCGACCAGCACGCCGATGGGCAGGAAGAAGGCCAGTCCGTTGTCGCGGACGACCTGCCAGAGGGTCTTGTCCTCGACATCCGTCATCGGCGCGAGGTTCAGCCGCTTGGCGGTGATGCGGACGTAGAAGGCGATGGAGATGAAATAGAGGATCGCGGGCAGGATGGAGACGGCGGCGATGGTCAGGTAGGAAACCTGCGTGAACGAGGCCATGATGAAGGCCCCCGCCCCCATGATCGGCGGCATGATCTGCCCACCGGTCGAGGCCGCGGCCTCGGTCGCGGCGGCGGTCTTGGCGGGCATGCCCGCGCGCTTCATCAGCGGGATCGTGACCGAACCGGTGGAGACCGTGTTGGCCACCGCCGAGCCCGAGATCGTGCCCATCAGCCCCGAGCCGATCACGGCGACCAGCCCCGGGCCGCCAACCATGCGCCGCGCCAGCACCTGGGCGAATTCGATGATGAACGCCCCCGCGCCCGAGCGCATGAGGAAGGCGCCGAAAAGGATGAACATGAAGACGAAACTGTAGGAGATCCGCGCCACGGTGCCGAACATGCCATCGTCGGTGTAGAAGACCCGAAACAGCATGGTGTCGGTGCGCAGCCCCGAAAAGGTCAGCATGCCGCCGACGTAGCGGCCCCAGAAGGTGATGTAGGTGAAGGCGAGGATGATCATGATCGGGATGATCCACCCGGTCGTGCGCCGCGTGAATTCGATCCCCAGAAGCAGTGCGACGATGGTGAAGACCCAGTCGTGCCAGGCAAAGCGCATGGAGCGCGCGTAGAACGCATCCTCGGCCAGCATCAGATAGGCGACGAGGCTGAGCGCCGCCAGCGCGAGCAGCAGGTCGACGCCCAGCGCCAGCCGCTGCCCGGCGGGCGAGCGCGCGTGCCAGGCCGGGTAGAGAAGCGCGCAGAGAAAGCCGAAACCCGCGAAATGGATGACCGCCATGCGCAGTTCCGGCCAGATCGACAGCGTGTTCATCCAGATGTGCAGAAGCGCCAGCGCGACGCCGAACCAGAACGCGACGCGCCCCGGCCAACTGTCGCGGGCGCGCATGTTGCGGTCGCTCTCGTCCTCGGACGGGGCGGCGGGTGCTGCGGTGTCCGCGGCCCGGCTTTGGTCAACGCTCATGAGGCGATCCGTTCTGGGGCGATCCGGTTCAGCACGGGCGACGACCGGCCCGCGGGGGGCCGGTCGGTACCATCGGGTCGGCCGCGATCAGTCGCGCGGCGCGATCCCCTCCGGGATGGTCAGGCCGGCTTCCTCGTAGTAGCGCGCCGCGCCCGCGTGCAGCGGCAGCGGCAGCCCGTCGAGCGCGTTCTCGAGGGTCATGTCGCAGGTCGCCGGGTGGATGTTGCAGAGGAACCCGAGGTTTTCGTAGATCGTCTTGGTGAAGAGGTAGACGTGCTCCTCGGGGACGTCCTGGTTCACGGCGAGGAAGTTCGGCTGGGCGATGGTCTGCACATCCTCGTCGATGCCGGGATAGGTGCCGCCGGGGATGGTGAACGGGAAATAGAGCCCGGCGCCGCCGCCCATTTCCTCGGCCTCCTCGGGCGTGATCGACAGCAGGGTCACCGCATCGCCCATCTGCGCCTTGACGCGGGTCATGGTCGACACGCCGATTCCGGCGCCGATGATCGTGCCGGCGACGGTGCCGTTGATCATCGCGTCGACCGAGGGGCCGAAGCCCATGTAAGCCTCGTCCCACTGGGTCCAGTCGATGCCGAAGTTGTCGAGCATGAACTTGTTGGAGAACTCATTGCCCGAGTTGCGCGCGCCCAGACTGAAGGTGCCCGAAAACTCGCGCAGGTCCGACACGGTGCCGTCCTGCACCATGTCGGTGCGGATGATGTAGTGTTCGACATTCGGCCAGAGCATGGCGATGGAGCGCATGTTTTCCTGCGGCCCATCGCTTTCCAGCGCGCCGGTGCCTTCGCGCGCCCAGAGGCCGAAGAGGCCCTGCATGATGGCGAATTGGGCCTGCCCTTCGCGCATCAGCACGGTATTCTCGCCCGAGCCGGCCGAGGAGATCGCCGACATGTCGATGCCGTGGGCGTTCTGCAGGTGGATCTTGGCCAGCGTCGCCAGCGCCACGCCGACGGGGTAGTAGGTGCCGCCGGTGCCGGCGGTGGTCAGGATGTAGCTGCCCCCGTCCTGGGCCAGCGCGGTGCCGCCGCCCAGCGGCAGGGCCAGCGCAGCAGCCAGAACGGCGCGGCGGGTGAAACGGTCGATCATGGTTCTCTCCCTTTGTCGGTCTTGGTGCCCCGGCGTTGAACCGGGGAGGAGGCGGGGCCTCGGTCTGTCGATAAGGGCGCACGACCGGCGCGATTTCAAGACAAAAAACGCCCCCGCCGGCGGGACCGGCCGGGGCGCGCGTCAGGCGCGGGCGCGGGCTTCGGGCAGGGTGGAGCCGTTGGTCGACGCGTCGGGGTCGGGCCCGTCGATCAGCGTATCGGGCTGCGCCAGCGCGGCCAGTCGCGCACGGTCGGTGATGATCACGCGCATCCCGTCGACCTTGACGCCATGCGCCTCCAACGCGCGGAGCGTGCGCGAAAGGTTCTCGGGCGTCATGCCCAGGTAGGAGGCGAGGAGGCGCTTCTCGACCGGCAGAACGTAGCTCGGCGCCCCGCCCAGAAGGGTCGACTGGCGCAGGAAGTAGGACGCGACGCGTTCGCGCGAATTGCGCAGCTTCAAGCCCTTGGTGTTGCGCACGATCGAGCGGTAGCAACCGGCCAACTCGTTGACGACCGAAACCGCGAATTCGGTGTCGCGTCGGAACACTTCGCGCAGCGCGGCCGAGGGGATCAGGATGATGCGCGAGCGTTCCAGCGTGCGGGCGGACATCAGGTAGGGCGCATTCCGTATCGAGGCGGCGAGGATGAAAGTGCTGACCGGGCGCACCACCGACATGGTGCATTCGCGCCCGCCCCATTTGGCGTAAAGCTCGACCGCGCCGTCCATCACCACATGCAGGAAATCCGCCGGATCGCCCTGTCGGATCAGTTCCAGCCCGGCGGGAAAGTTCTGGACATAGGACCGGCCCAGAAGCTCGTCGAACTTGTCCGTATCCATGCTGCGGAACAGTTGCAGTTGCCGAACCTCGGGCAGGTCTTCCGGTCGCATTCATGCCCCTCCGGTGATTCTTTGCAAGACAATTATCAAGTGAACGCCCCAAAGACGCAAGGCGCCGCGGCGGCATCGGTCGAGCCAAAGCATGCTCATCTCAAATGCGTGGCATGCGGATCTCAATTCGCGGCGGTTTCGGGCGGGGTACACCGAACTCCTTGATCTGCATCAAGTCATGCGCACGGCCGCTGTGTCGGTTTGCGCCCGAACCCCGTCGATGCACGGGTGCCATGGAGGTGCTCATGAATGTCCTGCTCGCCTACGACAACTCGCGCAATGCGCGAATTGCGCTGAGCGCGGTCAAGGACCTGCTCGGGCCGATGAAGCCGACGATCACGCTGATCTCGGTGGTCGAGGACGTCGGCAGCGCGACGGCCGGGGCCGACGACATGTTCGCCGAGCAGTATTCCGAGCAGAAGGCCGGGGTCGAGGCCGCCGCGGCGGAACTGGCCGCCGAGGGTTTCGCCACCCATGTGCTGCTGGCCGAGGGCGACGCGCGCAAGATGATCCTGCGCGCCGTGGAGGAGCGCAAGCCGGACCTGCTGGTCATGGCGCGCCACAGCCACAAGCCCGATCCGGGGCCGCTGAACTTCATCACCCGGCGGATCGACGCGCTGGTCGAGGAATTCGACCACATGACCTTCGGCTCGGTTTCGGCCTTCTTGGCGCGGCGCGCCAACTGTCCGCTGCTGATCATTCCCACGCACGCCGAATAACCGGCGCCCGCAGCCCCTTCCGTCGAGGTCCGACATGCAAGTCAGCGATCTTTTCAGATACAGGAACAAGGAGATCCAGGCCCTTCACCTGACCTGGATCGCGTTCTTCATCTGCTTTTACGTCTGGTTCAACATGGCGCCGCTGGCGTCGTCGATGCTGCGCGCCTCGGACTGGTTGACGCGCGACGACATCCGCCTGTTCGCCATTGCCAACGTCGCCCTGACCATCCCCGCCCGCATCATCGTCGGCATGGCGCTGGACCGCTACGGTCCGCGGCGAGTGTTTTCGGTCCTGATGGTGCTGATGGCGCTGCCGACCTTCGTCTTCGCCTTCGGCGACACGCGCGAAGTCCTGTTCATGTCGCGCCTGGTGCTCTCATCCGTCGGCGCCAGTTTCGTCGTCGGCATCCACATGACCGCACTCTGGTTCCGCCCGCGCGACATCGGCTTCGCCGAGGGGTTCTACGCCGGCTGGGGCAACTTCGGTTCGGCCGCCGCGGCGATGACGCTGCCGACGATCGCGCTGACAGTCTTTGGCGGCGACGACGGCTGGCGCTACGCGATTGCCACCTCGGGGCTCGTGATGGCGGCTTACGGCATCTTCTACTGGTTCGCGATCACCGACGGCGCGACCGCCGACACCCACAAGAAGCCGCGCAAGGCCTCGGCGCTGGAAGTGTCGAGCTGGCGCGACCTGATCCTGCTGTGCGTCTTCATCGTGCCGATGGTCGGGATCCTGTCGATCCTTGTCTACCGCATCCAGCTGATGGGCTATATCGACCCGATGACGGCGGTGATCTGCTACGCCGCCATCGCTGTGGTCGTGATCTACCAGATCGTCCAGGCGCTGCGGGTGAACCTGCCGATCCTGCGGCAAGGCGTGCCCGAGGATGACAAGTACCCCTTCAAGTCGGTCGCGGCGCTGAACGCCACCTATTTCGCCAACTTCGGCGCGGAACTGGCGGTCGTGTCGATGCTGCCGATGTTCTTCGAGGAGACCTGGGGCCTGACCGCCGCCGCCGCCGGCCTGATCGCGGCCTCGTTCGCCTTCGTGAACCTATTCGCGCGGCCGATGGGCGGGCTGGTGTCGGACCGCTTCGGCAACCGCCGATTCGTCATGCTGGCCTACATGTTCGGGATCGGCTGCGGCTTCGTGCTGATGGGGCTTCTGAACTCGAACTGGCCGCTGATCGTCGCCATCGTCTTCACCATCATGTGCAGCTTCTTCGTCCAGGGGGCCGAGGGTGCGACCTTCGGGATCATCCCGTCGATCAAGCGGCGCGTGACCGGGCAGATCTCGGGCATGGCGGGGGCTTACGGCAACGTCGGCGCGGTCTTCTACCTCTTCATCTTCATGTTCGTGACGCCGCAGCAGTTCTTCTTCATCATCGCCGGCGGCGCGTTCCTGGCCTGGCTGATCTGCCTGGCCTGGCTGAAGGAGCCCGAGGGCGGGTTCGGCGACGAATACGTCATCTCCTCCGTCGACCGCGAGATCGCCCGCGAGGCACAGGTGAAACGGCAGACCGAGGCGGAACTCGCCGTGCTTTTCGCCGGGTCCGAAAAGGTCGAACTGGCCGATCGCGGCGCCGGCCTGCAACTGACCGCCCGCTTCAAGTCCATCGACGACGTGCGCAAGGCGCTGGAACGGCTGCAACAGCCACCGGGTCCGACCGCCGACGCGAAATGATCCCACCGCAGAGGTCCAACATCACTGGACCCGCCTGAACCGGAGAAGGAAACCCCGATGTCCGCAAATCAGACCGATCCGGTCGCCGCGCGAGGCACCTGGCTGCCGCACTGGGAACCCGAGGACCAGAGCTTCTGGGAGGCCGGCGGCAAGCGTCAGGCATGGATGACGCTGATCCTGACCACCGCCGCGCTGACCATGGCCTTCATCACCTGGTTTCTGGTTTCGGCGCTGGTCGTGCGCCTGCCGCAGATCGGCTTCCAGTTCACCGCATCGCAGCTGTTCTGGCTGGCGGCCATGCCCGGCCTTGCCGGCGGCACGCTGCGGCTGGTGCACATGTTCCTGGTGCCGATCTACGGCACCCGGCACGTCATCAGCCTGTCGACCCTGTCGCTGCTGATCCCGCTGGTGGGCTGGTTCTACGCCGTGCAGAACCCCGACACACCCTACTGGATGCTGATGTTCCTGGCGTTCCTCGCCGGTCTGGGCGGCGGCAACTTCAGCTCGTTCATGCCGTCCACGTCGATGTTCTTTCCCAAGCGGCTGCAGGGCACGGCGTTGGCTATCCAGGCGGGCATCGGCAACTTCGGCGTCTCGGTCGTGCAATTCGTCACGCCCTGGGTGATCGGGTTCGCGCTGCTCGGCGGTATGGCCTGGGTCGGCGAGCCGCAGACGATGACCCGCGCCGGCGTCGAAAGCCAGATCTACCTGCAGAACGCGCCGCTGGTGATGATCCCCTTCGTCGCGGTCTTCGGCATCACCGCCTGGATCTTCCTCAAGTCGATCCCGATCAAGTCGAACTTCCGCGAGCAGTTCGACATCTTCCGGTCGAAGCACACCTGGGCGCAGACCTCGCTCTACATCATGACCTTCGGCGGGTTTTCCGGCCTCGCCGCGACCTTTCCGCTGCTCATCCGCGAAGTATACGGCGCCTTTGAGGGCGCGCCCGACCCGCTGGCCTGGGCCTTCTGGGGGCCGCTCGTCGGCTCTGCCAGCAGGGTCGTCGCCGGGCCGATCTCGGACAGGTTCGGCGGCGCCAGGGTGACGCATTGGGCCGGGCTGGGCATGCTGGTCTCCGCATTCCTCGTGACGCTGACGGTGACACCCACGTCGCTGGACAGCTTCTGGCTGTTCGTCTCGGCGATGCTCGCGCTCTTCTTCTTCGCCGGCGTCGGCAACGCCTCGACCTTCAAGCAGATGCCGATGCTGTTCGCGCCCCGTCAGGGTGGCGGTGTCATCGGCTTCACCGCGGCAATCGCGGCCTATGGGCCCTTCATCTTCGGCATGCTCTTCGCATGGTCCTTCGCGACCTGGCAGTCGGCGGCGCCGGTCTTCTACGGCCTGATCGTCTTCTTCGCCTTCAACGTGGTGCTGAACTGGGTGCTCTACGCCCGCAGGAACGCGCCCTACCCCTGCTGAACCGCCGGGCGGGACGGCACCTGCGGCCCCGCCAGACCCGCAATACGAAATCGGAGACAGCGATGAGCCATCTTCTCGACCGGTTGAACTTTCTGAAATCCGTCCGCAAGGACACGTTCGCAGGGGGCCACGGCCAGACCACGATCGAAAGCCGCGACTGGGAGGAAGCCTACCGTCGCCGCTGGCGCCACGACAAGGTCGTGCGTTCCACCCACGGGGTGAACTGCACCGGGTCCTGTTCCTGGAAGATCTACGTCAAGTCCGGCATCGTCACCTGGGAGACGCAGCACACCGACTATCCGCGCACGCGCCCCGACCTGCCCAACCACGAACCCCGCGGTTGCGCGCGCGGCGCAAGCTACAGCTGGTACCTCTACAGCGCCAACCGGGTGAAGACGCCGCTGGTGCGCGGTCGGCTGATGAAACTTTGGCGCGAGAAGCGCCAGACCCTGTCGCCGGTCGAGGCCTGGAGGGCGATCCAGAACGATCCCGAGGCGCGCGCCAGCTACACCCGCAAGCGCGGCCTCGGCGGTTTCGTGCGCGCGACCTGGGACGAGGTGACCGAGATCACGGCGGCCGCCAATGCCTACACGGCAAAGGAGTACGGCCCCGACCGGGTCATCGGCTTCTCGCCGATCCCGGCCATGTCGATGGTCAGCTACGCCGCCGGCTCGCGCTACCTGTCGCTTCTGGGCGGCACCTGCATGAGCTTCTACGACTGGTACTGCGACCTGCCGCCGGCCTCGCCAATGACCTGGGGCGAGCAGACCGACGTGCCGGAATCGGCCGACTGGTACAACGCGGGCTACCTGATCCTCTGGGGTTCGAACGTGCCGCAAACGCGCACGCCGGACGCGCATTTCTACACCGAGGCGCGCTACAAGGGCACCAAGTCCGCCGTCGTCTGCCCCGACTATTCCGAAGCCGCGAAGTTCGGCGACATCTGGCTGAACGCCAAGCAGGGCACCGACGCGGCGCTGGGCATGGCCTTCGGCCACGTCATCCTGCGCGAGTTCCATCTGGACCGGCAGGTCCCCTATTTCGAGGATTACTGCCGCAAGTATTCCGACATGCCAATGCTGGTCCGTCTGGACGAACAGGACGGCATGCTGGTGCCGGGCCGGCAGCTGCGCGCCGCAGACCTCGACAAGGCGCTGGGCGAGAAGAACAACCCCGAATGGAAAACCGTCGGCATCGACGAGAAATCAGGCCAGATCGTCGTGCCGAACGGCTCCATCGGTTTCCGCTGGGGCGAAGAGGGCAAGTGGAACCTCGAGGAGAAAGCCGGCAAGTCCGCCGCCAGCCTGAAGCTGAGCCTGATCCTGGAGGAAGACCGCGACGACGTGGTCGGCGTGACCTTCCCCTATTTCGGCGGCCAGGCCACGACGCAGTGGGAAAATGACGCCCGCGGCGACACGCTGGTGCGCAATGTTCCGGTCAGGAAGATGAAACTCGCCGATGGCACCGAGGCATTGGTTGCGACGGTCTTCGACCTGTTGTGCGCGAACTACAGCCTCGATCGCGGTCTCGGTGGGGATCACGTGGCCGACAACTACGACGCCGACATCCCCTTCACGCCTGCCTGGGCCGAACGCATCACCGGCGTCAAGCGCGACAAGATCATCCAGGTCGCGCGCGAATTCGCCACCAATGCCGAAAAGACCAATGGACGCTCCATGGTCATCATCGGCGCGGCGATGAACCACTGGTACCACATGGACATGAACTACCGCGCGGTCATCAACATGCTGGTTATGTGCGGCTGCGTCGGCCAGTCGGGCGGCGGCTGGGCGCATTACGTGGGCCAGGAGAAGCTGCGCCCGCAGACCGGCTGGACGGCGCTGGCCTTCGCGCTCGACTGGGCGCGGCCGCCGCGGCACATGAACTCCACCTCGTTCTGGTACGCGCATACCAACCAGTGGCGCTACGAGACCGTCAGCGCCAAGGAGATCCTGAGCCCGACGGCACCCAAGGGCGACTGGGAAAGCCTGAGCCTGATCGACTACAACATCCGCTCGGAACGCATGGGCTGGCTGCCCTCGGCGCCGCAGTTGAAGACCAACCCGCTTGAAGTGGCCAAGGCCGCCAAGGAAGCCGGCAAGGAGGTCAAGGACTACGTTGCCGAGCAGCTGAAATCGGGCGAATTGCAGATGTCCTGCGAAGACCCCGACGCGCCCGAGAACTGGCCGCGCAACCTGTTCGTCTGGCGGTCGAACCTGCTGGGTTCCTCGGGCAAGGGGCACGAGTATTTCCTCAAGCACCTGCTGGGCACCGATCACGGCGTTCTGGGCAAGGACCTGGGCGAGGAAGGCCGCCAGAAACCCGTCGAGGCCGCCTGGCACGACAAGGCGCCGGAAGGAAAGCTGGACCTGCTGGTCTGCATCGACTTCCGCATGTCCACCACCGCCGTCTATTCCGACATCGTTCTGCCGACAGCCAGCTGGTATGAAAAGGACGACCTGAACACATCCGACATGCATCCCTTCATCCACCCGCTGCAGGCGGCGGTCGACCCGGCCTACGAGTCGAAATCGGACTGGGAGATCTTCAAGGCGATCGCCAAGAAGTTCTCGCAGGTGGCGCCGGAGATCCTGGGGGTCGAGACGGATGTCATCCAGCTGCCGATGCAGCACGACAGCCCCGGCGAGATCGCGCAGCCCTTCGTCGCGGACTGGAAGAAGGGCGAATGCGACCTGATCCCGGGCAAGACCGCGCCGGCCTATATCGCGGTCGAGCGGGACTATCCGAACCTCTATGCCCGCTTCACCTCGGTCGGTCCGATGATGGAGAAGGTGGGCAACGGCGGCAAGGGCATCGCCTGGGACACCAAGACCGAGGTGCATCACCTCAAGGCGCTGAACGGCACCCATGTCGACGGCCCGACCAAGGGCATGGCGAAGATCGAGACCGCGATCGACGCTTGCGAGGTGGTGCTGATGCTGGCGCCCGAGACGAACGGCGAGGTGGCGGTGAAGGCCTGGGACGCGCTGAGCAAGGCGACCGGGCGCGAACACGCCCATCTGGCGAAGGTGAAGCAGGACGAGAAGATCCGCTTTCGCGACATCGCCGCGCAGCCGCGCAAGATCATCTCCTCGCCCACCTGGTCGGGGATCGAGAGCGAGGAGGTCTGCTACAACGCCGGCTGGACCAACGTTCATGAACTGATCCCGTGGCGCACGCTCTCGGGCCGGCAGCAGCTCTATCAGGATCACGAATGGATGCGGGCCTTCGGAGAGTTCTTCGTGACCTGGCGCCCGCCGGTCGACCTGAAGACGATCACCGGGCACGCGACCAAGGCACTGGGGTCGAGCGAGAAGCATGTGGTGCTGAACTTCATCACCCCGCACCAGAAGTGGGGGATCCATTCGACCTATACCGACAATCTTCTGATGCTGACGCTCAATCGCGGCGGTCCCGTCGTCTGGCTGAGCGAGACCGACGCAAGGAAGGCCGGCATCGTCGATAACGACTGGGTCGAGGTGTTCAATTCGAACGGCGTCCTGACCGCGCGGGCGGTTGTCAGCCAGCGGATGCGGGACGGGACGATGTTCATGTACCACGCGCAGGAAAAGATCGTGAACACGCCGGGGTCGAACATCACCGGCAAGCGCGGGGGCATCCACAATTCGGTCACGCGGACGGTCACGAAACCGACGCACATGATCGGGGCCTATGCCCAGCAGTCCTACGGGTTCAACTACTACGGCACCGTGGGCGCCAACCGCGACGAGCTTGTCATTGTGCGCAAGATGGACCGTGTCGACTGGCTCGACACGCCCGCAACCCAAAACCAGGAGGCAGCGGAATGAGAGTACGTGCCCAGATCGGTATGGTGCTGAACCTCGACAAGTGTATCGGGTGCCACACCTGCTCGGTGACCTGCAAGAACGTCTGGACCAGCCGCGAAGGCGTCGAATACGCGTGGTTCAACAACGTCGAGACGAAACCCGGCATCGGCTATCCCAAGGATTGGGAGAACCAGAAGCGCTGGAACGGCGGCTGGACGCGGACCGCCGCCGGCACCCTGCAGCCCAAGCAGGGCGGCAAGTGGCGGATCCTCGCGAACATCTTCGCCAACCCCGACCTGCCCGAGATCGACGACTTCTACGAGCCCTTCGACTTCGACTACGACCACCTGAAGTCAGCGCCCGAGATGACCGCGTTTCCGACCGCGCGCCCGCGCTCAAAGATCTCGGGCGAGCGCATGGAGAAGATCGAATGGGGCCCTAACTGGGAGGAGATCCTGGGCGGTGAATTCGCCAAGCGCAGCCAGGACTACAACTTCGAAGGCATCCAGAAGGAGATCTACGGCGAGTACGAAAACACCTTCATGATGTACCTGCCGCGGCTCTGCGAGCATTGCCTCAACCCGACCTGCGTGGCCTCCTGCCCCTCGGGCGCGATCTACAAGCGCGAGGATGACGGCGTGGTGCTGATCGACCAGGAAAAGTGCCGCGGCTGGCGGATGTGCGTCTCCGGCTGCCCCTACAAGAAGATCTACTACAACTGGTCGACGGGAAAGTCCGAGAAATGCACGCTCTGCTATCCACGACTGGAAAGCGGCCAGCCCACCGTCTGCTCGGAAACCTGCGTCGGGCGCATACGCTACATCGGCGTCATGCTCTATGACGCCGACCGCATTGCCGAGGCCGCGTCCGTGCCGGACGAAAAGCAGCTCTACGACGCGCAACTCGACGTCTTCCTCGATCCGAACGATCCCGAAGTGATCGCCGCCGCGCGCGCCGAGGGCATCCCGGACGACTGGGTCGAGGGGGCGCGCAAGTCGCCGATCTGGAAGATGGCGATGGAATGGAAAATCGCCTTCCCGCTGCACCCCGAGTACCGCACGCTGCCGATGGTCTGGTACGTGCCGCCGCTTTCGCCGATCCAGAACGCCGCCGAGGCGGGCAAGATCAGCGCGCAGGACGACATGCCGGACGTGCGCAGCCTGCGCATCCCGGTGCGCTATCTCGCCAACATGCTGACCGCCGGCGACGAGGCGCCCATCGTCTCGGCGCTGGAGCGGATGCTGGCGATGCGCTCCTACATGCGCTCGAAGACGGTCGACGGGGTGGTCAACCTGGGCGTCGCCAAGCGCGTCGGCATGACGCCCCATCAGATCGACGAGATGTACCAGCTGATGGCCATCGCCAACTACGAGGACCGCTTCGTCATTCCGACAACGCACCGCGAACTGGTCGAGGATGCCTACGATCTGAGGGGCGGCTGTGGTTTCACCGACGGCAACGGCTGCTCGACCGGCACCACCGGCTTCTCGCTTTTCAGCGGCGGCAAGAAGTTCCGCAGCCCGCAGGAGTTCATCAAGTCATGAGAACCTATCGCGCCCTGTCAGCGCTGCTGACCTACCCCACCGCCGACCTGCAGGCGGCGGCTCCCGCAATCCGCGACACGCTGGCCGAGGGGCTGCTGCCCCCGGCGCAGATCGCGGCGCTGGAGCCGCTGCTGCGGGACCTCGAAACGCAGGACCTCTACGACCTGCAGGAACGCTTCGTCCTGCTCTTCGACCGCTCGCGCACGCTTTCGCTCAATCTGTTCGAGCATGTTCACGGCGAAAGCCGCGACCGTGGCGGCGCGATGGTGGACCTGCTGGAGACCTACCGCGCCGGCGGCTTCGACCTGCAGGGGCCGGAACTGCCGGACCACCTGCCGGTGCTGCTGGAATTCCTTTCGACCCGCCCGCAGGCCGAAGCGCGCGCGATCCTGGCGGACGCCGGGCATATCCTCGTCGCCTTGGCCGAACGCCTCAATCGTCGCGCCTCGGTCTACGCGCCGGTCCTTTCGGTCCTCGTCGCGCTGGCGCAAGCCACGTCCGAGACCGAGGAGGCGAAGGCGCTTCTGGCCGAGGTCGACGACAATCCCGAGGATCTGGCAGCACTCGACGCGGTCTGGGAGGAGGCGCAAGTCACCTTCGGACCCGATCCCAACGCCGGCTGCCCGGTATCGCGCGACATCCTCGCCAAGATGGACATGCCGCTCAGCCCCACCCGCGCCCCGCAAGCGCAGGCGCGCTGAGCAAGGAGGACACCCGCCATGTTTGACATCGACTTCCTGATCTTCGGCATAATGCCCTATGCCGTTCTGGCCATCGCCCTGATCGGCACCATCGCGCGATACGAGCGCGACCCCTTCACCTGGAAGGCGTCGTCCAGCCAGCTGCTGCGGCGAAAGCAACTCATGTGGGGCTCGATCCTGTTCCATGTGGGGATCATCGTGCTGTTCTTCGGGCATCTGATCGGCCTCTTCACGCCGGTCTGGGTCCTCGATACGCTAGGCGTGTCCTATAGCCTGAAGCAATGGGCGGCGGTGGTCATCGGCGGGCTCGCCGGGGCGGCGGCCTTCGTCGGCTGTTCGCTGCTGCTGCATCGCCGGCTGGTCGACACACGCATCCGCAACAATTCGACCTGGGCCGATATCGGCATCCTCGTACTGCTCTGGGTGCAGATCGTCGTCGGCATGGGCACGATCATCCTGACGCTGGAGCATATGGACGGGGCGAAGATGCTCCAGTTCATGTCCTGGTCGCAGTCGGTGATGGGCCTGCAGGTCAACGCCTGGCAAGACGTGGTGGACGTGCACTGGCTCTACAAGTTCCACATCTTCCTGGGCATGGTGATCGTCGCGGTTTTCCCCTTCACGCGACTTGTGCACATGCTGTCGGTGCCCATCCGCTTCCTGTGGCGCCCCGGCTATCAGATCGTCCGGTCGCGTCGCGGCGCGAAGCGGGTGCGCACCGGACTTGCCCCCTATCAGGCCAAGGGCGCGAAATCGTCCAATCACGGCCAACCTGCAGAATGAGGGATCGACGATGAAACCGCTCTTGCCGCCGATCGTCGTGAACGGCACGACCATATCCGCCGAACGCATCGCTGCCGAAGCGCAGAACCATCCCGCGCCGAAGGGCAAGCCGGGCCACGCCTGGCAGGCCGCCGCACGGGCGCTGGCGCTGCGCGAACTGATGCTGCAGGAAGCCCGCGCGCGGGGGTTCACCCCCGCGCCGGTCGAGGTCGCGCCCGGCCAGATCGAAACCGAGGAGGAGGCGCTGGTCCGGCAGGTGATGGAAATCGGGGTCACGCCGGCCCCCGTCGACGAAGCCGCGCTGCGCGAAAGGTACGACGCCGCGCCGGAAAGGTTCCGCTCGCCCACACTCTACGAGGCCGCGCATATCCTGATCCCGGTCAGGCCCGACGATCTGGCCGGCAAGGCCCAGGCGAAGGAACAGGCCGAAAAGCTGCTGGCGGAGGTGCTGGCCCGTCCCGATAGCTTCGCGGATCTGGCGCGCCGCTACAGTGCCTGTTCGTCGCGCGATGCCGGCGGGCTTCTGGGCCAGTTGACCTCGGGCGACACGGTGCCCGAATTCGAGGCCGCGCTGGAGCAGTTGGAGGAGGGCCAGGTCGCCCCCGCCCCGGTGGCGACCAGGTTCGGGTTCCACATCCTGCGGCTGGATGCCCGCGCCCGGGGCTCGGTCCTGCCCTTCGAGGCCGTCCTGCCCCGGCTGCGCGCCGCCGAGGAAAAGGTCGCCTGGGTCCGCGCCGCGCGCGCCTTCAGCGAACGGTTGATCGCAACCGCCGATGTGTCGGGCATCGCGCTGAAGGTGGCCTGAAGCCCGCACCCCCTAGCCGAGGAGGCCAACCGATGAACAGACCCCTGCGCGCCGCCTTTCCCGGCGCGGACGCGCCGACCGGCGAGCTGATGCCGGTAGAGACCGCCCTGGCGCGGGCCCTGGCGCTGGTTGTTCCTGTCGCGCGTTGCGAACGACTGGCGCTGGCACAGGCGACCGGCCGCGTCCTTGCGCAGGCGGTTACCGCCGACCGTCCGCTGCCGCCGTTCGACAACGCGGCAATGGACGGCTACGCCCTGCGCCTTACCGATCTTGTCGAGCCCGGCCCGTGGACATTGCCGGTCGCTGCGAGGATGCGGGCAGGCGATGCACCTTGCCCACTTCCCCGGGCTGCAGCCTGCCGCATCCTGACCGGCGCCGCCCTGCCCCTAGGCGCGGACAGCGTGATCGCGCAGGAGGCGGTGTCGCGCGAAGGGTCGGTCATTGTCCTGGAACGACGCCCTTCGCCTGGCCTCAACATCCGTCGAAGCGGCGACGATCTGCCCGCGGGATCCCAGATCGTCCCCGCCGGCCGCTGTGTAGGACCGCGCGAGGCCGCAGCGATCGCCGCGGCCGGGGCGGCCAAGGTTTCGGTGCGTGCGCGGGTCAGAACCACGGTGCTCTGCACCGGTTCCGAACTCGTCGCACCGGGCCAGCCGCTCGCACCCGGACAGATATGGGACGCGAACCGGGCCATGCTGAACGCGGCACTGGACCGGGCATGGATCGCCCCTGCCGACCTTGGCGCCCTTCCCGACGATCCGGATCGTCTGAGCGCGACCCTGATCGCTGCCTGCCAGCGGTCGGACCTGGTGATCACCACCGGCGGCGTCTCGGTCGGCGACGAGGATCACCTGACCCGGCTGTTCACCGACGCGGGCGGCCGGAACGATGTCCTGAAGCTCGCCATGAAGCCGGGCAAGCCGCTGACCATCGGACGGCTGGGGCGCGCACTCTGGCTGGGGCTTCCGGGCAATCCGGTCGCGGCCTTTGTCGCCTGGACGGTGATCGGCCTGCCGCTTGCCGCGGCGCTGGCCGGCCTGACCCCGACTTCTTTGCCCAGGACCTTCGTGCAGCTTTCGGCGCCGCTGCGCCACCGTCCCGGCCGCTGCGAATATCGCCCGGCACGACTGGCCGGCCAATGCGCGCCGGGACCGGCCTTCGTCGACTGTCCGGATTCGCCCGGCTCGCACCGGGTGGCGCTTCTGGCGCAGTCCGACGGTCTGGTGCGCATCCCTGCCGAGGTCGCAGAAATGCGCGCGGGCGACCTGATCGAATTCCTGCCGTTCTGAATGGCACTGCGAAAGGACCTTCCATGCACCTTGCCTATGTCTCGCTTGACGGTCGCGGCGCGACGGATGCGCTTCTGACTGCGGCCGTAGCGCGCCTGCGCGACCAGCGCATCACGCTTGCCGGCACCGTCCAGACGAACCCGCCCTGCGCCGGGCGAACGAAATGCGATATGGACATCCATGTCCTTCCCGATGGCCCGACGCTTCGCATCAGCCAGGACCTCGGCGCGCACGCGCGGGGCTGCAGGCTCGATTCCTCGGCGCTGGAAACCGCGGTGGCCGAGGCCGCGCGACGTCTGGACGGCGCGGCCGCTCTGGTCGTCAACAAGTTCGGCAAACAGGAGGCCGAGGGCCGCGGCTTCGTACCGGTCATCGCCGCCGCGCTGGATCGCGAAATCCCGGTTCTGGTGGGGGTGAACGCGCTGAACCTTCAGCCATTCAATGACTTCGCGGGCGATCTTGCCACGCGGCTGCCGCCCGATCCCGATGCCATTGCCGCCTGGGTCCTCGAATCCATCGCCGTCCATGCCGCCTGAACGACCCGCGCGCATCGGCATCGTCACCGTCTCGGACCGCGCCGCGCGCAAGGAATACCCGGACCGCGGCGGCCCGGCGGCCGCAGACTGGCTGCGCCGGGTCCTGACCTCGCCCGCCGACATCCTGCGCCGGGTCGTTCCCGATGGCGCCGACAGCGTCGCACAGACACTCATCGATCTCGCCGACCAGCAGGGCGCCGACCTGATCCTGATCACCGGCGGCACCGGCCCCGCGCCACGCGACCGCACCCCCGAAGGACTCGCCCAGGTCATCGACTTCGATCTGCCCGGCTTCGGCGAGGCGATGCGCGCGGCGTCGCTGCGCGCGGTGCCGACGGCGATCCTGTCACGCCAGGGCGCCGGGGTGCGGGGCCGCACGCTGCTGATCACGCTGCCCGGCAATCCGCGTGCCATCGGCACCTGCCTCGACGCGGTCTTCGCCGCCGTTCCCTATTGCCTCGACCTGATCGGCGCCGCCCGGATCGATACCGATCCGAAGGTCTGCGCCGCGTTTCGCCCGACGGCCCCCAGGCGCTGATCGTCGCGCCGCATCCTCCATATACGGTGTCCGGTTCCCTAAACCCGTCCAGATGAAGGAAATATCGGCGGTTTCCCGCTCATTTCCCGCCCCCTGGGCCAGTTGGCGCCGAGGCGAGAGCATAACCGGTTGCGAGTGCAACGGTGCCCGGCTAAGGGAAGTCTGAGAACAGGGGCAGCCACGACGCAAGGTCGCACAAGCCAACGCGCGGCACGACTTTGTGGCACCGGCAAGAGCAGAAGCCCCGGAACGCCAACAACGCGTGGGACACCCCTTGAGACAGCATGTCGATCGCCTGAACGCGGCCCTTGACCGTCATCTCCCCGAAAAACGCCTCTTCTTGCGCTCAGATGAAGGTACGCGCTTCCTGCGGATGCGACCGGTCGCGCAGGCGGGCATTCTGGCGGGCACGCTGGCGTTTCTGGCCTGGGCCCTGATCGCAACCTCGATCGTCGCCTTCAACGCGCTCGGCGCGGAATCGGCGCGCGAGCAGATCGCCCGCGAGCGGCAGTTGTTCGAAACCCGCCTGGTCGAACTCGCCGCCGAACGTGATCGTCGCGCCACCGAAGCCCAAGAAGCGCACAACCGCTATGCCGAGGCGATGGACCGGGTGGCGACCATGCAGGCCATGCTGCTGGCGTCCGAACGGCAGCGGGCCGAGCTTGAATCCGGGATCGAAACCGTCCAGCGCACCCTACGCACCCGCACCCGCGAACGCGATGCGGCCCGCACGCAACTGACCGAATACCAGCGCGACGACGTCAACGCCGATCTGCGCGCGGCCTCGTTGCGGCTGGCGGAATTCGAGCAGACACTCGATTTCCTGATGACCGCGCTTGCCGACACCGCGCAGGAACGCGAAACCGTCGCGGTCGTGGCCGAGAACGCGCATATGCAGGCACAGCATCTGGCGCTGGAATACCGGCTTCTGCAGGACCGCAACCACCGGATCTTCAGCCAGCTGGAAGAGGCCGTCGACCAGGCGATGACCCCGCTCGCGCGGATGTTCACCGACGCCGGCCTGCCGCCGGAACGCCTCCTTCAGCAGGTGCGTTCGGGCTATCAGACGCGGACCGCGGCGCTGATGCCGATCTCCATCTCCACCTCGGGCACGCTGGACCCCGGCAGTGACGAGGGACGCGCAAATTCCGTGCTGACCGCGCTGGAAGAGATCAACACCTTCCGCATCGCGGCGCAGCGCACCCCCTTCGCCATGCCGGTCCGCGCGAGCGTTCGCTTCACCTCGGGCTTCGGCAATCGCCGCGACCCGCGCTCTGGCGGGCGGCGGATGCACAACGGGGTCGATTGGGCGGGGCCGCAGGGCACTCCGATCCTGGCCACCGGCGGCGGGCGCGTGACCTTCGCCGGGCGGCAGGGCGGCTACGGCAACCTGGTCATCGTGCAGCATGATTTCGGGATCGAAACCTACTACGCGCATCTGCACAGGATTGACGTGAATGTGGGGCAAAGGGTCTCGCGCGGGGATCGCTTAGGTGGTATGGGAACGACCGGTCGTTCCACCGGCGTGCATCTCCACTACGAGATCAGGGTTGGCGGACGCCCTATCAACCCGATGAGCTACATAAGGGCCGCGCAAAATGTTTTCTAAGAGCCGCATCAACGAACAGGGGCCGAAAAGCGAACCGTCGCGCCCGGCCGAACCTGCGGCGCCGTCGATGAACCGGTCGAGCATGGATCTTGGCCAGTCCAACAAGGCAAAGCCGGCGGCTTCCGTGCTGTCGTCGGACCTGACGGTGACGGGCAACCTGCGCACCACCGGCGATGTGGTGATCGAGGGGATCGTGGACGGCGACATCCGCGCGCATCTGCTGACGGTCGGCGAATCGGCCACCATCCGCGGAGAGATCGTGGCCGACGACATCGTCATCAACGGCCGGGTGATCGGGCGCGTGCGCGGGCTGAAGGTCCGGCTGACCTCGACCGCGCGGGTCGAGGGGGACATCATCCACAAGACCATCGCCATCGAATCGGGCGCGCATTTCGAAGGTTCGGTGCAGCGCCAAGACGACCCGCTTTCCTCCGGTCAACCGGCGCGCCAGGCAGAGCAGGCGTCGAGTGGCTCGGCGCAACCGCAGGCCCAACAGCGGCCAGCGCAGCCCCAGCAGCCCCAGTCTCAGCAGCCGCGGGATCAGCAGTCCCAGTCGGCCGCGGCGCAGAAAGTGCCGGCCGAGGTCAAGACGGCGAAGTAAGGCGCGACAATTCGCTCTCATCGGTATGGACGGCCCGGGATAACCCCGGGCCTTTTTCATGCCGTGGCAAGCCCGAAACGCCTGCCGTTATCAACCGTGCCCGATTGGGGCCACCGAAGACCGACAGGATGTGCCTTGCACACCTGCCGCCCCCATCTGCCATAGCTCCCGGCTCGTCCTGCCCCTACAGCGGCTCGATGTCGCCCGCCGCGCGCTGGGCGTGAAAGTCCCGCACGAACGCCAGAAGGCCGCCCGCTGCGATCGCCGCGCGCAGGCCGCGCATCAGGTCCTGGTAGTAGTGCAGGTTGTGCCAGGTCAGCAGCATCGCGCCGATGATCTCGTCGGCGCGCACGACATGGTGCAGGTAGGCGCGCGAATAGCTGCGGCAGGCCGGGCAGGTGCAGTCCTCGTCCAGCGGACGCGGGTCGTCGCGGTGCCGCGCGTTCTTCAGGTTCACCGCACCGCGCCGGGTCCAGGCCTGCCCCGTCCGACCCGACCGCGTCGGCAGCACGCAGTCCATCATGTCGACCCCGCGTTCGACCGCCCCCACGATGTCGTCGGGCTTGCCTACGCCCATCAGGTAGCGTGGCCGATCCTCGGGCAGGAAGCCCGGCGCGTAGTCCAGCACCCCGAACATCGCCGCCTGCCCCTCGCCCACCGCCAGCCCGCCGATGGCGTAGCCATCGAAGCCGATCTCGACCAGTGCGCGCGCCGATTCCTCGCGCAGCTCCCGCGTCACCCCGCCTTGCATGATCCCGAAGAGCGCATGCCCCGGCCCGTCGCCGAACGCTTCCTTCGACCGAAGCGCCCACCGCATCGACAACCGCATCGATTCGGCCACGCGCGCATCGTCCGCCGGCAGCGCCGGGCATTCGTCGAAGGCCATCACGATATCCGAGCCCAGCAGCCGCTGGATCTCCATCGACCTTTCCGGAGTCAGCATGTGGCGCGAGCCGTCGATATGGCTCGCAAAGCGCACCCCTTCCTCGGTCAGCTTGCGCAAGCTGGCAAGGGACATCACCTGAAACCCGCCCGAGTCGGTCAGGATCGGCCCGTCCCAGTGCATGAACCGATGCAGCCCCCCCAGCGCCGCGATCCGTTCCGCCCCCGGCCGCAGCATCAGGTGATAGGTATTGCCCAGCAGGATGTCGGCGCCGGTTTCGCGCACGCTTTCGGGCAGCATCGCCTTGACGGTGCCTGCCGTGCCCACCGGCATGAAGGCCGGCGTCCGGATCGCCCCGCGCGGCGTCTCGATCACGCCGCACCGCGCCTGCCCGTCCCGTGCCTGCAGATCGAACCGAAAACCCATGCCGCGCCCCCTTGACGCGCCTTCTTGCGCGATTTGCCCCGGCTTGCCAAGCCGCGCCACTGGACGCAGCGGCACCTTTTCCTATATGAATGGTCAGGTAAACGACGGGACCGCCGCATGACCACCGACACGACCGAGGGCGAACCCCTCATCCGCCCCTCCTCGACCGAGCATCCGCTCTACGAAAATGTCGTGGAGGCCTGCCGCTCCGTCTTCGACCCCGAGATCCCGGTCAACATCTACGACCTCGGCCTGATCTACACGATCGACATCAACGCCGAGAACGAGGTGGGCATCGTCATGACCCTGACCGCCCCGGGCTGCCCCGTCGCCGGCGAGATGCCGGGCTGGGTCGCCGACGCGGTCGGCGCGCTCGACGGCGTCAAGCAGGTCGATGTCGAAATGACGTTCGAGCCGCAATGGGGCATGGACATGATGTCCGACGAAGCCCGGCTTGAACTGGGCTTCATGTAACGGCCCCCAGACAACCCCGAAGGATTTTCCATGTTCGCCATTCCCGGCAAATCCCCCGTGACCATGACCCCGGCCGCCGAGCGCCAGATCGCGCGGCTGATGGCGCGTCAGGGCAAGCAGGGCCTGCGCATCGGCGTCAAGAAGGGCGGCTGCGCGGGCATGGAATACACGATGGAGGTTGCCGACGAGGTCGGCCCGCACGAGGAAATCGTGGAACAGGGCGCGGCGCGGGTGATCATCGCGCCCATGGCGCAGATGTTCCTCTTCGGGACCGAGATCGATTTCGAGACGGGGCTGCTGGAAAGCGGCTTCAAGTTTCGCAATCCCAACGTCACCGAAGCCTGCGGTTGCGGCGAATCGATCAAGTTCGGCGATGTGGACGAGATGGCCGCAAAAATGGGCCGGACCGGCACCTGATCGCTCCCGACCGCGCCCCCGCCACCCCGGTTTCCCGTCAATCTTTCCCGACGACCTAGGATCGCGCGCCCGCGCAGGCTATGACGGCCTCTGAAAAGGAGACTGTCCATGCCCGAACTGCCCCGCCTGGCCGCCGGCAACTGGAAGATGCACGGCCTTTCCGACGACCTCGCCGAGGCGCGCGCCCTGGCCGCCACCTGGCCGGATCCGCCGGTCGACGTGGTACTCTGCCCGCCCGCGACGCTGATCGCGCGGATGTCGGTGGTATTGGCCGGCTCGGGCATGCGCATCGGCGGGCAGGATTGTCACGCCGCCACCTCGGGCGCGCATACCGGCGACATCTCGGCGGCGATGCTGGCCGACGCCGGGGCCAGCCATGTCATCCTCGGCCATTCCGAACGCCGCGCCGATCACGGCGAGACCAGCGCGCAGGTCGCCGACAAGGTGCGTGCCGCCTGGGATACCGGGCTGACCACGATCGTCTGCATCGGCGAGACCGAGGCCGAGCGCAACGCCGGCGCCACGCTCGAGGTCGTGGCCGGGCAGCTGGAACACTCCCTGCCCCGGAACGCGACAGCCTCGAACACCGTCGTTGCCTACGAGCCCGTCTGGGCCATCGGCACGGGCCGCACCCCCTCGCCCGACGAGATCGCAGAGGTCCACGCCTTTCTGCGCGGCCAGTTGCCCGACCCCGGCATCCGCCTGCTCTACGGCGGGTCGGTCAAGCCCGCCAATGCCGACAGCATCTTCGCCCTGCCCGAGGTCGATGGCGCGCTGGTCGGCGGCGCCTCGCTGAAGGCCGCGGATTTCGGCGGCATCATCGCGGCGCTTGGCCGCGCCTGACGGCCCGCGCCATGCGGCGGCCAGAGGCGGCGCCGGGTCGCGGCTGACGATCCCGCCAACGCAGGCCAACGGCCCCCCGCGCCGCGCCACTGGCCTCGCCCCCCGGTTTCTGCCAAGACAGGGTCGCCAGCAGAGGGAGCCCGCATGAGCACGGATGATTTCGACACCCGCAAGGCCCGCGCGGCCGACTGGTTCATCACCCTGCGCGACCGCATCCTGGCCGCGTTCGAGGCGCTGGAAGACGCCGCCGGGACCGACGCCGGTGACCGCGCGCCGGGGCGGTTCGAACGCCGGGCGACGCAGCGCGAGGAAGGCCGCGGCGGCGGGGGCGAGATGAGCGTGATGCGCGGCGGGCGCGTGTTCGAGAAGGTGGGCGTCAATGTCTCGGCCGTGCATGGCTCGTTGGGCGAACGGGCGCAAAAGGCGATGGCGGCGCGCGGCGTGCCGGGGATGGCGGAGGACCCGCGCTTCTGGGCCTCGGGCATCAGCCTGGTCGCGCACATGCAGAACCCGCACGCGCCGGCGGTGCACATGAACACGCGGATGTTCTGGACGCCGGGCGCGTGGTGGTTCGGCGGCGGCGCCGACCTCAATCCCTGCCTCGAGTATGCCGAGGATACCGCGCATTTCCACGCCACGCTTCAATCCGCCTGCGACGCCCACGCGCCCGACTACTACGCCCGCTTCAAGGCCTGGGCGGACGAGTATTTCTTCATCCCCCACCGGGGACGCGCGCGCGGCGTCGGGGGCATCTTCTACGACGACCTGAACACCGGCGACTGGGAGGCCGACTTCGCCTTCACCCAGGCCGTCGGCGCGGCGTTCCTGCCCGCCTTCCTGCCGCTGGTTGAGCGTCGGCGGACGCTGCCCTGGGGCGCGGACGAGCGCGACGCGCAGCTGATCCACCGCGGGCTCTATGCCGAGTACAACCTCGTCTACGACCGGGGCACGAAGTTCGGGCTGGAAACCGGCCACGACCCCGACGCGGTGCTGATGAGCCTGCCGCCGCTGGCGAAGTGGGTGTGAGGGCGGGACGCAGGCGTCCAAATTTGGACGGCGGCGTAAGCTGTTGATTTGGAATACTTTCGTCTGAATAATTAACCCGATCTTCATTCCTTCGGTGCGCCGGAATATGGGCGCGCCAGTGGTTGCGATCCGGTTAAGAAAAAGTCGGGTTCCTTTTTGAATCAAGGACTTGCCAGTTTGTGCAAACTTGCACACCGCCCCCCGACCCGGACGCGCTCAGATATGCAGCGCGTGCCCCAGCGCCTTGAGCGCGGCTTCGGGGAAGGCCTCGGACTGGGTCGGGTGGGCGTGGATCGTGCCCGCCACATCCTCGATCCGCGCGCCCATCTCGATGGCGAGCGCAAAGGCCGCCGACAGTTCCGCCACACCCTGCCCCACCGCCTGAATGCCCAGCACCAGGTGATTGTCGGCCCGCGCGATGACCCGCACGAAGCCCGCGTCCGAGCCCAGCGTCATCGCCCGCCCGTTGGCGCTGAACGGGAAGCTGCCGGTCTTGATCTCGCGCCCGGTTGCCCGCGCTTCGTCGGGCGACAGGCCCACCGACACCACCTCCGGGTCGGTGAAGCACACCGCCGGGATCGCCCGCTTGTCCCAGCCGCGCCGGTTGCCGGCGACGATCTCGGCCACCATCTCGCCCTGCGCCATGGCCCGGTGCGCCAGCATCGGCTCGCCCGTCAAGTCGCCGATCGCATAGACCCCGCGCATCGAGGTGCGGCATTGCTCGTCAATCCGGATGAACCGCCCGTCGCGGTCAAGGTCCAGCTCCTCCAGCCCCCAGCCGTCGACCAGCGGCCGGCGGCCCACCGTGACCAGCAACTTGTCCGCCGGCAGCCGACGCTCCTCGCCCTCCGCATCCTCGATGACCAGCGCCGCGCCGTCCGAGGACAGCCGCCGCGCCTTGGCGCCGGTCAGCACCTCGACCCCCAGTTCCGCCAGCCGTTTCGCGACGGGCTTCGTGAGGTCCGCATCCCAGAGCGGCAGGACACGCCCCTCGGCCTCCACCACCGTGACCCTGCTGCCGAGCTTGGCAAACGCCGTGCCCAGTTCCAGCCCGATATAGCCCGCGCCGACGACGACCAGCCGTTCCGGCAGTTCGGTCAGTTCCAGCGCCCCGGTCGAGGAGATGACCCTGTCGCCGAAGGGCAGCGACGGCAGTTCCACCGGCACCGAGCCGGTCGCGATCACGACGGCTTCGGCCCGGATGACCTGCACGCCGGTTTCGGTCTCCACCTCGACGGTCTTGCCATCGCGGAACCGCGCCCAGCCCGCGACGGTCTTCACGCCCGCGCGCTTCAAGAGGCCCGCCACCCCCGAGGTCAGCTTGCCGACGATGCCGTCCTTCCAGGCGACGGCCTTCGCCAGATCGAGCACCGGGTCCGCCGCCGTCAGCCCGAAGGGCGAACCGCCCGCCGCCGCCTCGACCAGTTTGGCGAATTCGTCGGCGGCGTGGATCATCGCCTTCGACGGGATGCAGCCGACGGTCAGGCAGGTGCCGCCGGGTTTTTCGGCCTCGACGATGATCGTGTCGACGCCCAGCTGCCCCGCGCGGATCGCGCAGACATAGCCGCCCGGGCCCGCGCCGATCACCAGAAGCTTGCAGGTCAGCTCCTTCATCGGTTCAGTCCTCCAGGAACAGCATGGCGGGGGTTTCCAGCAGGGTCTTGATGCGCTGCACGAATTGCGCGGCGTTCCAGCCGTCGATGATCCGGTGATCGAAGCCCGAGGAGAGGTTCATGATCTTGCGCGGCACGAACCCCTTGCCGTCCCAATGCGGGCGCACGGCCATCTTGTTGACGCCGACGATGGCAACCTCGGGGTGGTTGATAACCGGGGTCGAGACGATCCCCCCCAGCGCCCCGAGCGAGGTGATGGTCAGGGTCGAGCCGCTGAGTTCCTCGCGCGTGGCGGTGCCGTCGCGGGCGGCGGCGGTGACGCGGGTCATCTCCTCGGCCAGGTCGCGCAGGCCGCGCGCCTCGGCGTGGCGGAGGACGGGGACCATCAGCCCGGCGTCGGTCTGCGTGGCGATACCGACATGCACGCCGCTGTGGCGGCGGATGACGCCGGCCTCGTCGTCATAGGTCGAATTGACCATCGGCTGATCGTCCACGGCGCGCACGATGGCGCGGATCAGGAAGGGCAGGATGGTCAGGCGGCTGCCTCCCTCGGCGTTCAGCCGGCCGCGCAGGTCCTCAAGTGCTGTGACATCCACCTCCTCGACATAGGTGATGTGGGGAATGGAGCGTTTGGCCAGCGCCATCTTTTCGGCGATGCGGCGGCGCAGTCCGACGACCTTGATCTCCTCGACCTCGGTGCGGCGTTGCCGGCCGGGGGCGGCCGCGGTGCCGGGGCCGCGGGCGATGAAGGCGTCGAGGTCGTCATGGCTGATGCGGCCGGCGGGCCCTGTGCCGGGCACCTGGCGCAGATCGACGCCGGCCTCGCGCGCGCGCAGGCGGACGGCGGGGGCGGCCAACGGGCGTTCGCCCTCGGCCCGCGGGGCGCTGCCGCCGGCGGCCGGAGCCGGGCGCTTGGCGGCGGGTTTGGGGGCCGGTTTCGGTGCGGGTTTGGGTTTGGGTTCGGGTTTCGGCTGCGGTTCGGTATCGGGCAACTGGCCCTCGCCCGACTCGACCAGCCCCTCGCCCAGCGGTTCGGTGTCGTCGCGGGGCGGCGCCTTCTCGGCGGGCGCCTCGCCCTCCTCGCCCGGGACCTCCAGCTTCAGAAGCGGCGCGCCGACCGACAGCGTCTCGCCCACCTCGGCCCCCAGCCAGGCGACGGTGCCGTCGCGGGGCGCGGGGATCTCGACCGTGGCCTTGTCGGTCATCACCGCGGCGAGGGTGTCATCCTCGCGCACCACGTCGCCGACCTTGACGTGCCATTCGACCAGTTCGGCCTCGGCCACGCCTTCGCCGATATCGGGCATCTTGATGACATGCTCGGCCATCCTCACGCCTCCATCGTCGCGCTGAGCGCCTCGGCCACGCGGGCGGGGCCGGGGAAATAGTCCCATTCCTGGGCATGCGGATAGGGTGTGTCGTAGCCGGCAACGCGTGCCACCGGCGCCTCCAGATGCCAGAAGCATTCCTCCTGCACCAGCGCCGTCAGCTCGGCGCCGAAGCCCGAGGTCAGCGTGGCCTCGTGCACGACGACGCAGCGGCGGGTCTTCTTGACCGAGGCGACGATGGTGTCCAGGTCCAGCGGCAACAGCGTGCGCAGGTCGATCACCTCGGCATCGATGCCGGATTCCTCGGCCGCGGCTTCGGCGACATGGACCATCGTGCCGTAGGTCAGGACGGTGACCGCGCCGCCCGGGCAGCGGACCACGGCCTGGCCCAGATCGACGGTGAAGTGATCCGCCGGCACCTCGCCCAGCGGGTGCTTGGACCAGGGGGTGACGGGGCGGTCGTGGTGGCCGTCGAAGGGGCCGTTGTAAAGGCGCTTGGGCTCGAGGAAGATCACCGGATCCGGATCCTCGATCGCCGCGATCAGAAGGCCCTTGGCGTCGTGCGGGTTCGACGGGACCACGACCTTCAGGCCCGAGACATGGGTGAACAGCGCCTCGGGCGACTGGCTGTGGGTCTGGCCGCCGAAGATGCCGCCGCCGGTGGGCATGCGCACGACAATGGGGCAGGTGAACTGCCCGTTCGACCGGTAGCGGATGCGCGCGGCCTCGGACACGATCTGGTCGTAGGCGGGGTAGACGTAGTCGGCGAACTGGATCTCGACGCAGGGGCGCAGGCCGTAGGCGGCCATGCCGATCGCCGCGCCGACGATGCCGGCCTCGTTGATCGGGGCATCGAAGCAGCGGGTGACGCCATATTTCTGCTGCAGGCCCTGCGTGCAGCGGAAGACGCCACCGAAATAGCCCACATCCTCGCCGAAGACGACGACCTTGTCGTCGCGGCCCATGGAGACGTCCATCGCGGACCGGATCGCCTCGATCATGGTCATGCGCGCCATGTCAGACCCCCGCCTTCTGGCGCTGGCGGCGCAGGTGCGGCGGCATGGTGGCGTACACCCCCTCGAACATGTCGCGGGTCGAAGGCTTGCCGCCCGAATGCAGCGTGCCGTGCTTTTCTGCCTCGCGCTGCGCGGCAACGACCTCGTCCATGATCTCGGCCTCGGCCTGGGTGTGGCGTTCGTCCGACCAGGCGCCGATCTTGATCAGGTGGTTCTTCAGGCGGATCACCGGGTCGCCCAGCGGCCAGGCGTCGGATTCGGTCTTTGGTCGATAGGCCGAGGGGTCGTCGGAGGTGGAATGCGCGCCGACCCGGTAGGTGACATGTTCGATAAGTGTCGGGCCCAGGTTGCGGCGCGCGCGCTCGACCGCCCATTTCGCCACCGCGTGCACGGCCAGGTAGTCGTTGCCGTCCACCCGCAGCGACGGAATGCCGAAGCCGTGGCCGCGCGCGGCAAAGGTGCCCGACCCGCCCCGCGCGATGCCCTGAAAGGTGGAGATCGCCCACTGGTTGTTGACGATGTTCAGAACCACCGGCGCGCGGTAGGTCGAGGCGAAGACCAGCGCCGCGTGGAAATCGCTTTCCGCGGTCGAGCCATCCCCGATCCAGCCCGCGCTGATCCGCGTGTCGCCGCTGATCGCCGAGGCCATCGCCCAGCCCACCGCCTGGATGAACTGCGTCGCGAGGTTGCCGGAGATCGAGAAGAAGCCGTGATCCTTGGCGGAATACATGATCGGCAATTGCCGCCCCTTCAGCGGGTCCGCCTCGTTCGAGAAGATCTGGTTCATCATCTCGACCATCGGGTAGTCGCCGGCGATCAGCAGCCCCGCCTGCCGGTAGGTCGGGAAGTTCATGTCGCCAGGCTCCATCGCCCGGCGGAAGGCGCAGGCCACGGCCTCCTCGCCCATGTGCTGCATGTAGAAGCTGGTCTTGCCCTGCCGCTGCGCGTTCTGCATGCGGGCGTCGAACGCCCTGAGCGTCATCATGTGGCGCAGGCCGTCGCGCAACTCGTCTTCGTTCAGCAGGCCCGCCCAGGGGCCGACCGCGTTGCCCGAACGGTTGAGGACGCGGATGATGGAATAAGCCAGATCGCGGATCTCGCGCGGGTCCACGTCCACCGGCGGGCGTGGTACCGACCCGGCCTTGGGGATCGGGACATGGCTGAAATCCGGCGCGTCCCCGGGCCGAACCTCGGGTTCGGGAACATGCAGGCGCAGCGGCTCGGTATCGGACATCGGGCCTCCCTGCGGCAAGTCGCCCTTGGGGCGATCATTGGGGCAAGCGTATAGCGCACGCCGCCGGCGTTCAAGTGGCGCGCGGCGCGTCAGCCGCGGCGGCGCAGCGCCGTGTAGAGGCTGTGCAGCAACAGAAGCGCCGCGAGGCCGAGGAACGCCGCGCTGATCGGGCGTTCGAGAAAGATCATCGGATCGCCGCGCGACACGGTCATCGCCCGACGCAGGTACTGCTCCAGGAGCGGGCCGAGGATGAAGCCCAGCAGAAGCGGCGCGGGTTCGAACCGCAGAAGCCGCATGCCGTAGCCGATGGCCCCGAAGATCAGCACCAGCCAGATGTCGAAAGCCGAGTTCCGGATCGAAAAGACGCCGATGCAGATGAAGACCAGGATCGCCGGATAGAGCAGCCGGTAGGGGATGCGCAGGATCGAGATCCAGAGCCCGATCAGCGGCAGGTTCAGCACCAGCAGCATCAGGTTGCCCAGAACGAAGCTGGCCACCAGCCCCCAGAAGAGCGCCGGTTGCTGCGCGATCAGCCCCGGACCGGGGATGATGCCGTGGATGATCAGCGCGCCCAGCATCAGCGCCAGCACCGCATCGCCCGGCACGCCCAGTGTCAGGGTCGGAATGAAGGCGGTCTGCGCGGCGGCGTTGTTGGCCGCCTCGGGCGCCGAGATGCCCTCGATCGCGCCCTTGCCGAAGCGCGAGGGATCACGCGCGATGCGCTTTTCCACTGCATAGGACACGAAGGACGCGATCGAGGACCCGGTTCCCGGCAGCGTTCCAAAGCCCGCCCCGATCCCCGCGCCGCGGGTCATGGCGGGGATCGCGGCGCGCCAGTCCGCGCGGGTCGGAATCATCTCGCGCCAGCGCGGGCGGCGGGCCGCGGGGGCGCCGCCGCGGGCGGCATTGGCGATGACTTCGGACACGCCGAACAGCCCCATCGCCATGGCCACCAGGCCGATGCCGTCGGCCAGTTCAGGGATGCCGTAGACGAAGCGAAAGGTCCCGGTCTGCAGATCGGTGCCGACCGTGCCCAGGATCAGCCCCGCCGCCACCATGATCAGCCCGCGCACCGGCGAGCCCTGGGTCAGCAGCGCCGCCGCCATCAGCCCCAGCACCATCAGCGCGAAATACTCCGCCGCCTGAAAGGACATCGCCGCGCGTGCCAGCAGGGGCGCGAAACCGGCCAGCAGCAGCACCCCCAGGACGGAGCCCGCGAAGGACGCGATCGTGGTGATGAACAGCGCCACGCCCGCGCGGCCCTGCTGGGCCATCGGATAGCCGTCCAGCGTGACCACCGCCGCCTGCGGCGTGCCCGGCAGGCGCAGCAGGATCGAGGCGGTGGAGCCGCCGTATTGCGCGCCGTAGTAGATGCCCGCCAACATGATCAGCGCCTCGGTCGGCGGGATGTGGTAGGTGACTGGCAGCAGCATCGCGATGGCGGCCATCGCCCCGATGCCGGGCAGGACGCCGATCAGCGTGCCCAGCGTCACGCCAAGAAAGCAGAAGAACAGCGCCGCCGGCGAAACCGCGGTGTGGAAGCCAAGCGCGAGATTGGCGAAAAGATCCATCAGGGCCGGGCAGCGAAGGCCGGCAGTTGCAGGCCCAGTCCCAGCCCGAAGATCGCCCAGGAGAGGACCGCCAGCGCCCCCGCCAGCGCCAGTGCCGCCAGTGGGCGCAACTGGCCCGACCCCTGCGCGGCGATCATCACCAGCGCCGCGACCGCCGGGATCAATCCGGCACGCGGGAGCAGGTAGGCGAACGCACCGAGCCCGGCCAGAACCGCGATCAGCGCGCGCGGGTCGGCGCGATCCTCGGCCTCGCCCGGGGGTTCACCACGCCAGAAGGCGGTCGCGGCGAGCACCGTGCCGAGTATCGCCATCAGGGCGCCCAGCAGCATCGGGAAGTATCCCGGCCCCATGCGCCGCGCCGTTCCCAGCGCGTAGGATCCTGCCTCGCCCATGACCCAGAGGCCGACCAGCAGCGACAGTGCGCCGCCGATCACGCCCGGGGCAGCGAGACGCCGTCGTAAGGGCGGCGTCCCGGCATCCTCGTCACTCATTCAGCAGCCCGGCGGCCTCCAGCACCGAGCGCCATCGCGGCGTTTCCTCGGCGATGCGCGCCTCGAATTCCGCCGGCGTCATCTGCACCGGGGCAAAGCCCAGCCCGCTGATCCGCTCCTGCATTTCGGGATCCGAGAGGAGTTCGGCGAGCGCGGCGTAAAGCGTGTCCACAACCGCGTCCGGCGTGCCGGCGGTGGTGACAAGGGCGTTCCACGCCTCGGCCTGCACGCCCTCGATGCCGAGTTCGGCGAAGGTGGGCACGTCGGCGACGATCGGCATGCGCTCGGCCGAGGTCTGGGCGAGCAGCTTCAGCGTCCCTTCCTCGGCCTGGCTGAGCACGGCCAGCGGCGGCATCGTCGCCATCTGCGCCTCGCCCCCGATCACCGCCTGCACCGCCTCGGGCGACGAGGTGTAGGGGATGTGCTCGATCTCGGTCCCCGAGGCCAGCGCCACCATCTCCATCGCCAGTTGCGAGATCGAGCCGACGCCGATCGAGGCATAGTTGTAGCCGCCGGGATCGGCGCGCAGCAGGTCCAGCAGTTCGTCCAGCGTGTCGACACCCAGCTCGGCATTGACCGCCAGCACGCTGGGTTGCGTGCCCAGCATGGTGACCGGGCGGATGTCTTCCTCGGGGTCGTACATCAGCTCCATCCGCATCGGGTTCACGATCAGCGGTCCGGGGATGGTGACGCCCAGCGTGTAGCCGTCCGGCTCGGCCTTGGCGACGGCGTCGAGGCCGATGTTGCCGCCGGCGCCGGGGCGGTTGTCGACGACGAAGGGCTGGCCAAGCTTCTCCTGCAGCCCGTCGGCGATCAGCCGCGCCAGCAGGTCGGGGGTGGAGCCGGCGCCAAAGCCGACGACCACGGTGACGGTGCGCGTCGGCCAGTCCTGGGCCAGCGCGGGGCCGGCGGCGAGAAGGGCTGCGCAGGCGAGTGTCGCTATTTTCTTCATGTTTCCAGTTCCTCCCTGAAGGCGAGGCGCGACGATAGCGCCAGCCGTTGCGTGTTGACAAGCGCGCGCAGTGCCGGAAGGCCCCATCGCGCTGCGGGCCGCGACTGACATGCCGATGTTACACGCGTGGTCCAACCTCTCGCCACGGCGCCCGGCTGAAGCGGCGTGCAGCGACGAGGGACCCATGACCCCGGAACCCGCCGGCCTCCCCGCCCTCCCCGACGCGCAGGCGACGCCGCCTCGCGCTTCGGATCCCACCGCCACGCCCCTGCCCCGGCGCCTGCTGATCGTCAGCGACGCCTGGCACCCGCAGGTCAACGGGGTCGTGCGCACCTACGAGAACATCGCGCGCGTCCTCGCGGCCGAGGGCTGCGCGGTACGGGTGATCGGCCCCGACGCCTTTCGCCGCGTCGCGCTGCCCTTCTACCCCGAGATCCCGCTGGCCATCGCCCCCTACCGCCGCCTCGCGCGGATGATCGAGGATTTCGCGCCCGAGGCGATCCATATCGCGGTCGAGGGGCCGCTGGGCTGGGCGGCGCGGCGCTGGTGCCTTGCGACCGGCACGCCCTTTTCCACAGCCTTCCACACCAACTTTCCGGCCTATGCCGCCCTGCGCGTCCCCCGTCCCGTCCGCGCCGCCGTCACGGCGCAGACCATCGCCGCCTTGCGCCGGTTTCATGCGCCGGCGCAGCTGATCCATGTCGCCGCCCCCTCGGTCGCCGAGATGCTGCGCGACTGGGGGTTTCGCAACCGGCTGGTCCGGCTGTCGCGCGGCGTCGACCTGTCGCTGTTCCATCCCGGCCCCGACCGCCCGCCCGCTGCCCGCCCGGTGCTGCTTTATGTCGGGCGCGTCGCCCCCGAAAAGAATATCGAGGAATTCCTGGAACTGCCGGTCGCCGCGCGCAAGGTGGTCGTCGGCGACGGCCCGCTGCGCGCCACGCTGGCCCGCCGCCACCCCGCGGTCGACTTTCGCGGCACCCTGACCGGCCCCGCCCTGGCCGAGGCCTATCGCGCGGCGGATGTCTTCGTCTTTCCGTCGCGCACCGAAACCTTCGGCATCGTGCTGATCGAGGCGCTGGCCTCGGGCCTGCCGGTGGCCGCCCATGACGCGCCGGGGCCGCGCGACATCCTGGGCGGGCAACCCGGCCTGGGGGTGATCGACGCCGATCTGGGCCGCGCCGTCGCCCGCGCGCTGATCGCGCCCGGCACGCCGGCGCAGCGGCACGCGCATGTCCGCGCGCAGTATTCCTGGGACGAGGTGGCGCGCGCCTTCCGCGCCCACGCGGCGGAGATGACGCGGTGACGCCGGCCGCCCCGCGCCGCGTGCGCAGCGTCTTCGTTTCAGACCTGCACATGGGCTACCGGGGCGCCGATATCGCGGCGCTGAACCGCTTCCTGTGCGCGCACGACTTCCGGCACCTCTATCTGGTGGGCGACGTGCTGGACGGCTGGAAGCTGGAAAAGCGCTGGTACTGGAACCGCGACTACAGCGATTTCGTCGATCTGCTGATCGAGTTGCGCCGCCGTCGCGTCCGGATCACCCTGCTGACCGGCAACCACGACGAACGCCTGCGCGACGTGCTGGCGATCCTGTTCCGCCCGATCCTGCTGCGCCGTTTCGGCATCCGGATCGAGGAGCGGATCATCCACCGCGCCCGCGACGGGCGGCGCTATCTGGTGATGCATGGCGACCAGTTCGACGGGCTGCTGGTGCGCGGCGCCTCGCGGCTGGCCGACCGCGCCTGGTCCTGGCTGGGCGAGAAGGCGCTGGTCCGGCCACGCCGGGCGCTGACGCGGCGCGGCGGGCGGCCGCGGCGCTGGTCGCTGGGCAAGGCGATCGCGCAGAACGGCCAGTCGCTGCTTGCCCGGTTTTCGGCCAGCGCGGTGCGGCGCGCGGCGCGCGACGGCGTGGACGGGATCGTCTGCGGCCACAGCCATGTCCCGGGGCTGAGCGACGCGGGCGGCGTGATGCTGGCCAACTGCGGGTCCTGGACCGGCGCGCGCGAGGCCGGCGCCCATCACACCGCGCTGGTCGAGACGCTGGAGGGGCGGCTGGAACTGGTCACCGCCCCAGCCTGCCGCCCGCCCCCTGACGACCTGCGCCTGCGCGGCCTTGCCCCCGATCGGGCGGGCACGCGCCACGCCGATGCGGCGCGGCTGGTGCGGTTGATCCACGCGCTCTGGCCCGCGCCGGCCACCGCCTCTCCGACCGTGCGCAACGCGCCGGCCCGCCCCCTGCCCGACGCTACCGACGCCGCCCCCCTGCCGACCGTACCCGGGCGCTGAGCCGCCGTGCGCGATGTTCCGCCGGGTCCCGCCGTTTCGCGGGAACCCGAACCGCGGCAACGGGTTTCTTCGGGCATGAATGCCGGATCACCCGGCACAAGCCGAAAGAAGGAAAAGTGACATGACTGCCAGGAAAATTCTTGGCGGCTCGCTCGCAGGGATCCTGCTTGCGACGACCGCCCTTGCCGAAACCAGCGCGACGGCGACCACCGATCTGAACCTGCGGTCGGGCCCCGGCCCGGTGCACGAGGTCATTTCGGTCATTCCCGAAGGTGGAACGGTGACCGTCGGCGGTTGCCTCGATACCTCGGACTGGTGCCAGGTCACCCGCGACGGGGTCGAGGGCTGGGCCTATGGCGCCTATCTGAACACCGAGATCGAGGCCGAGCCGACGCCGATCGCCGCGCCCGCCGCGCGCCAGACCATCCGCATCATCGACCGCCAGGAAACCGGCGCCACGACCACTGCCGGCGGCGCGCTTGGCGCCATCGCCGGCGCGATCATCGCCGGCCCGCCGGGCGCGCTGATCGGCGCTGCCGCCGGCCTGGGCGCCGGCGCGCTGGCCGAGCCGACGACGCGCGAGATCACCTATGTGCGCGAAAACCCGCTGGATCCGGTCTGGCTGGAGGGCGAGGTCGTGGTCGGCGCCAGCCTGCCCGAGGCCATCACCCTGACGCCGGTGCCCGACAGCGAGTTCACCTATGCCTATGTGAACCACGTCCCGGTCATCGTCGAACCTCAGGAGCGGACGATCGTCTACGTTCCGCGCTGATCGGCGGGACCGGAAAGGGAAGGCCCGGGCATCGCGCCCGGGCCTTTCGCGTTTTCCGGCCCTTCGCGCTCAGGGCTGCAGGATGGTCGAGCCGGTGGTCTTGCGCGCCTCCAGCGTCCGGTGCGCCTCGGCCACCTGATCGAGCGGGAAGCGCTGGTCGATGCGGATCTTCACCGCGCCCGACAGCACCTTGTCGAAGAGGTGGCGCGCCATCTCCTGGCAGCGGGCGTGCTCGGCGATATGCGTGAAGAGCGTCGGCCGGGTGAACTGCAGCGAGCCCTTGGATGCCAAAAGCCCCGGCTCCACCGGCGGCACCTTGCCCGAGGCATTGCCGAAGGAGATCAGCATGCCCACCGGCCGCAGGCAGTCGATCGAGCCCGCGAAGGTCGCCGCACCCACCGAATCCATCACCACGTCGACGCCGCGCCCGTCGGTGAGGTCGCGCACCGTCTTCGGCCAGTCGGCGTCGCGGTAGTTGATGCATTCCTCGGCGCCATGTTCCTTCGCCAGCGCGCATTTCTCGGCCGACCCGGCGGTCCCGATCAGCCGGATCCCCTCGGACCGCGCCCATTGGCAGGCGATCAGCCCGACGCCGCCCGCCGCCGCGTGGAAAAGCACCGTGTCGCCCGCCTTCAGCGGCACCGTGCGGTGGAACAGGTACTCGACCGTCAGGCCCTTCAGCATCATCGCCGCGCCGGTCTCGAAGGCGATCCCCTCGGGCAGCGGGCAGACCTGGGCGGCGGGCATCACGCGCGCCTGCGCGTAGGACCCCGGCGGCTGGGCGGCATAGGCCGCGCGGTCGCCAGGCTTGAGGTGGCTCACCCCCTCGCCCACGGCCTCGACCACGCCGGCGGCCTCCATGCCCAGGGCATGCGGCAGGGTCATCGGATAGAGCCCGTCGCGCTGGTAGACGTCGATGAAGTTCAACCCGCAGGCTTCGTGCCGGATGCGGATCTCGCCCTTGCCCGGCTCGCCCACCGGACGATCCTCGATCTCCAGCACCTCGGGGCCGCCATGCGCCTGGATCACCACGGTCTTCACCATTTCCTCACCTCCGCTGAATGTTTCGGCGCGACGCTAACCGAAGGCGCGGACGGGGTGAAGGGCGCTCAGCCGGGAAAGCGCGCCTCGCAGGCGGCGATCTCCAGCCGCGCGCGTTCGCGCAACTCGGCCTCGCGGGCCTGCAACTGGCGCAACTTGCGCCGTTCCGCCAGCACGTCAATGGCGACGGGCCGGTCGCGCACCTCGGTCTCGGTCCGGGTGCAGATGCCCAGCGGGTTCGCGGGCGTCAGGCAGAGGCTGACGCCGGTGCGCACGGTCGGTTCGGCCTGGGTGGCGAAACCGCGCGCGATGTTGCGCTCGGTCTCGACGATCAGTTCCTCGACGATGCGCACGTCCTCCAGCGCGTCCTCGACGCAGTCGCCGCGCCGGTCGGCGCAGGCGGCAAGCAGGGCAAGTGCCGGCAGGGCAAGAAGAAGTGGCGCGCGCATGGGTCGGGTCCTGGACGAATCGGGCGCAACATAGCCGTTTTTCCGCCCCCCGCAATTCACACTCGCGAAGGGCCGGGATGGACCCCTGCAGCGGTGCAGGAATACGTCAGGTCACGCACCTCGATGGCCGCGCCGCTCAGCGCCCGCGGAACAACCCGCCCAGCACGCCCCGCATCACCGCCTGCCCGGACCGCGACCCAAGCTGGCGGGCGAAGGACTTGGCAAAAGCCTCGACCGGGGTTTCGCGGCCGCGCGCGGGCGCGGTGGCGGGCTCGTAGCGCCTTGCATGGGCGAATTCGCGCGCCTTCTCGGTCTCGGCCTGCGCCAGCGCGGCCTCGGCGGACTTCGCGGCCTCTTCGGCGCGGCGGGCGAGGCGTTCATGCGCGGAATCGCTGTCGATCACCGTGTCGTACTTGCCCACGAAGGGCGAGGCCGCGATCAGCTGCGCCCGCACCCCCGGCTCGACCGGCCCGATCAACGAGGCCGGCGGCCGGATCAGCGTGCGCTCGACCACGCCCGGCACGCCCTTGCCATCCAGAAGCGAGGTCACCGCCTCGCCGGTGCCGACCTCGCGGATGGCGGTTTCGACGTCGAAGCGCGGATTGGCGCGGTAGGTCTGCGCCGCCCGCCGAAGCGCCTGCTGGTCGCGCGCGGTGAAGGCGCGCAGCGCGTGCTGCACCCGGTTGCCCAGTTGCGCCAGGATCGCATCGGGCACGTCGTCGGGGTTCTGGGTGACGAACCAGACGCCCACGCCCTTCGACCGGATCAGCCGCGCGACGCGCTCGACCTTCTCGACCAGGGCGCGGGGCGCACCGGAGAACAGCAGATGCGCCTCGTCGAAGAAGAAGACCAGCTTCGGCTTCTCGGGGTTGCCGACCTCGGGCAGTTCCTCGAAGAGTTGCGACAGCAGCCACAGCAGGAAGGTCGCGTAAAGCCGCGGCGTCTGCATCAGCTTCGCCGCCTGCAGGATTTTCACGCGCCCGCGCCCGTCGGCATCCACCGCCATCAGGTCCGCGATCTCCAGCGCCGGCTCGCCCAGGAAATGGGCCGCGCCCTGCCCTTCCAGCACCAGCAGCCGCCGCTGGATCGCCCCGATCGACGCCGCCGACACATTGCCGTAGCGCAGCGTCAGCTCGCGCGCGTTCTCGCCCAGGAAGACCAGCATCGACTGCAGATCCTTCAGGTCCAGCAGCGGCAGCCCCTCCTCGTCGGCGATGCGGAAGGCGATGTTCAGCACCCCTTCCTGCGCCTCGGTCAGTTCCAGCACGCGGGCCAGCATCAGCGGCCCCATCTCGGCCACGGTGGTGCGCACCGGGTGCCCCTCGGTCCCGAAAAGATCCCAGAAGGTCACCGGGCAGCCGCGATAGCCGATCTCGTCCAGACCGATGGTCGCGGCGCGCTTCACGAACGCCTCGTGCAGCTTGCCCTCGCCCCGGCCGGGCAGCGCCATGCCGCCCAGATCGCCCTTCACGTCCGACAGGAAGACCGGCACGCCGGCGGCCGAAAACCCCTCGGCCAGGACCTGCATGGTGACGGTCTTGCCGGTGCCGGTGGCGCCGGCGACCAACCCGTGGCGATTGGCCATGCGCAGAAGCACCTCCTGCGGCACGCCATATCCGTCGCCGCCGCCACCCAGAAAGATGCTTTCCGCCGCTGTCATCGCCTGTCCCCTCGCCCTGCGCAACGATGTCTAGCTGGTGGCGGCGCGCCTGCCTAGCCGCCTGATCGCGGCGCGGGCCGCGCGGGGCAACGTACGGAGGGGAAACCCGCGGGCAACCGGGTCCGGGCATCCTGCGCCAAAACCGATGACACGAGGATGATCATGACCCAATCCCCCCGCGCCTATGCGCATGCAAGCGACGTTCCGGTGACCACCTGGCGCTGGCCCAACTTCACCCCCGAGGAACTGGCCTGCCGCGGCACCGGGGAACTGGTGATCGACCCGCGCGCGCTGGACATGCTGCAATCGCTGCGCAACCGTCTGGGCAAGCCGCTGATCGTCACCTCGGCCTATCGCAGCCCGCGACACAACGCCCGCGTCGGCGGCGCGGCGCGGTCCCGCCACCTCGACGGCATCGCCTTCGACATCCGCATGGACAACCACGACCCCGAGGCCTTCGTGGCGCAGGCGCGCGCTGTGGGCTTCCACGGAATCGGGACCTATCCGCGGCAGGGGTTCGTCCATATCGACGCCCGCCCCGCGTCCGAGGCCGCGGCCTGGGGCGATCGCTTCCCGAAACGCGCCACCGCCTTCGCGCCCGAGGCCCCGCCGCCGCGCCCGACCCTGGCGGGCAGCCGGACGCTGGCCGGCGCGGGCGCGGCGGGCGTGGCGGTAATGGCCGGCGGCGCGGCCGACCTGGCGGAGGAGGCGCAGGTGGCGCTGCCCTGGCTCGCGCAGCTCGATACCGCGCGCTGGGTGCTGCTGGCCGTGGCGCTGGCGGGTCTGGCGCTGGTCGTCCGCGCCCGGATCAGCGACTGGAAACGCGGCCTGCGCTGAGTGCTCCAGACCGCCAACGGCCATCAACGCGCCCCCCCTCCGGGGCGCGTCTTGCGTTGGGGAAGGACCGCACCCCGCCGAGCAAAGCTTTCCTCGCGGTTAACGCCGGAACCTTTTCCATTATAGATCAATGTCGTGAAGCCTTGTGCGCCAGCGCACGCCGGCCCGCACCCCCCGGCTCAGACCAGCCTCTGCAGGTCCACCGCGCGGTTCTCCAGGATCGCCTCCATCGAGAAGAGGCCGGTCACGGTGTCAAACTCGAACCCGGTGATCAGGCGCTGGTAGAAGCGGTCATAGCCCGCCATCCCGCGCGTCGCGACCTTCAGCATGTAGTCCCAGTCGCCGCCGATCCGGTGGCAGTCGATCGCCTCGGGCAGGCTGGCGACGTGGCGGGCAAAGCGCTCGGCCCAGTCACGCGAATGGTTGCGCGTGCGGATCATCACGAAGACCGTCAGGTCCAGCCCCAGCGCCGACAGGTCCACGAGCGTGCGCGTCCCCTGCACGTACCCAGCCCCCTGAAGCCGCTGCAGCCGCCGCCAGCAGGCGTTCTGCGACAGGCCCACGCGCTCGGCCAGTTCGCGCTGCGACAGGTTCGCGTCGCGCTGCAGCACATCGAGGATACGGATATCGATTTCATCGATCTTGCTCATTTTGCCGATCATATGACCCACAGTTTCGCATAAATGGCAAGAACTTTGGGACGTTTGCGTCGGGATTCCGGGCTATCCTGATCGCATCCAATTCCTGACCAGCCACGGACCGACCGATGCGCGACACGACCCACGACATCGACCCCGCCGACCCCTTCGCCGCCTTCCACGCAGCGCTCGCGGCGGGTGGCGATTCGGTCGACACCCTGCGCGCCGGGCTGATCGGCGACGGCCTGCGCATCGACGGCCCCTTCGGCCCGCAGCCGCTGGTCTATGCCGACTACACCGCCTCGGGCCGCGCGCTGATGCCGGTCGAGCGCTTCATGCTGGAAGAGGTGCTGCCCTACTACGCCAACAGCCATACCGAGGCGTCGTTCTGCGGCGCCTTCATGACCCGCCTGCGCCGCGCCGCGCGGCAGGTCGTGGCGCATGGCTGCGGCGCCGGGCCGGACCATGCCGTCGTCTTCTGCGGCGCCGGCGCCACGGCGGGGGTCAACCGGCTCGTGCACCTGCTGGGCGCGGGTCCGGGCACGCGCGTGCTGCTCGGCCCCTACGAGCATCACTCGAACATCCTCCCCTGGCGCGACAGCGGCGCCGAGGTGATCGAGATCGTTGAAGGCCCCGAAGGCGGCCCCGACCCCGAGCATTTAGCCGCGGCCCTCGCCGACAGCCGCGGCGCGGCGCGGGTGATCTGCGCGTTCTCGGCGGCCTCCAACATCACCGGCATCCTGGCCGACGTCCCGGCGCTGACCCGTCAGGTCAAGGCCGCGGGCGCCTGCATGGTCTGGGACTATGCCGGCGGCGCCCCCTATCTGCCCATCGCCATGACCCCCGCGCCCGATGCCGCCATCGACGCCCTCGTGCTCTCGCCGCACAAGTTCCCGGGCGGACCCGGCGCCTCGGGGGTGATGGTACTGCGCCGCGAAGCCGTGCGCACCGACGCGCCGTCCTGGACCGGCGGCGGCACCGTGCGCTTCGTGTCGTCCGACGCGCACGACTACACCGACAGCCTCGAGGCGCGCGAGGAAGCCGGCACGCCGAACGGCCCCGCCGACATCCGCGCGGCGCTGGCCTTTCTGGTCAAGGCCGCCATCGGGCAGACGCGGATGGACCGCCGCCATGCCGAGCTTTGCGCGCGCATCGAAACCGCCTGGCGCGACCATCCGCGCCTCCAGCTTCTGGGCGCGCCGGGGCTGGCGGGGCTGCCCATCGCCTCGTTCCGGCTGCGCGACGGGCGCGGCGGGCATGTCCACCAGCAGCTTGTGACGCGCCTGCTCAGCGACCGCTTCGGCATCCAGGCGCGCGGCGGATGCGCCTGCGCCGGCCCCTATGTCCACCGCCTGCTGGACATCGACGCCGCGCAATCCGCCCGCCTGCGCGCCGCGATACTCAACGGGGACGAGGTCGCCAAGCCCGGCTTCACCCGGCTCAACCTCAGCGTCCTGATGACGGATGAAAAGGTCGACTACATCCTGCAGGCCGTCCGCACGCTGGCCGACACCGCCCCCGACCTCGCCAAGGGTTACACCTGCGACCCCGCGCGCGCGATCTTCACCCCGCGCCCCGACCGAAGCGCCAGCCGCCCCGACGCCTGAAGCCCCCGACTCAGGCGTCCTGCGGCGCCGGGTCGAAGACGAACCCGTCGTCGTAGCGCGCGCGCATGAAATTCAGGAACCCGTCGTGGAACTGCAGCGTGTGCTTGTGCGCCAGCCGGTCGGCCTCCTCGACGTCGCGGGCGCGGATCGCGTCGATCATGTCGTAATGGTCGCTGTGCAGGATGCCGTCGGTCTCCGACGATTGCAGGTAGTCGAAATGCAGGTGCAGGATGCGCCGCCCCTCGTCCAGCAACTGCCCGTAGCTGCGCGCCAGGTAGCGGTTGCGGCCGGCCTCGGCGATCGACATGTGGTAGTCGCGGTTGGTCGCCGACATCTCCAGGTAGTCGTTCACCCGGCAGGCCGCGTCGAACGCCTCGGCCAGCGCCCGCATCCGGTCCAACTCGTCCTCGGATCGGTTGCGCGCGGCCAGCCGGGCGTTGATCCGCTGCAGGAAATCCAGCGCCTCGACATAGCGCGGAAACTCCGCCAGGTCGATCGGCGCCACCAGCGTGGAGCGGTTCGCCAGCATCTCCACCAGCCCGTCGGCCGACAGCCGCACCAGCGCCTCGCGCACGGGCGAGCGCGACATGCCGAAGCGGTGCGCCAGCAGCGTCTCGTCCAGCGGCTTGCCCGGCGCCAGCGACAGCGTCAGGATCTCGTGCTTCAGCGCCTCGTAGACATAGCGCGCGCCGGTGCCGCGCGATTGCCGGGGGCCCGCCGGTTCGTCCTGCTCCATGTGCATACTCTTTCACCCCGCCGCAGATCCCGCGGCGCGTTTCATCCGCGTCCGGGTCCGAGTGTATTGACACGGCGGCAGGTTGTCGACACAGTCTTTGCGCACACTTTGTCGACAAACCCGCCCCGCCCCGCGAAAGGACCGTGAAGAATGACCCAAGCCCCCCGACTTTCCGGCGTCATGCCCGCGCTCGTCACACCCTTCGGCGACGACGGCAAGATCGACTTCAAGGCGTTCGAGAAGCTCCTCGACCACCTGCGCGCCGCCGGCGTCACCGGCTGGGTGCCCAACGGCTCCACCGGCGAATACTTCTCGCAATCGACCGAGGAACGCCGCGCCGTCCTGCAATTCGTCAAGGACCACGCCCAGCCCGGCGAGACGCTGATCGCCGGCACCAACGCCCCCGCCACGCGCGAGGTGATCGCGCAGACCCGCATGGCGCGCGACATCGGCTACGACACCGTCCTGCTGGCGCCCCCCTTCTACACGCGCCCGACGCCGGACGAACTGATCCACCACTACGAAACCGTCCTCGACGCCGTCGACGTGAACCTCGTCCTCTACAGCTATCCCGCCAAGGACGGCGCCGACATCGGGTTCGAGGTGCTGGACCATCTCGCCGACAACCCCCGCGTCATCGGCATCAAGGAAAGCTCGGGCGTGCTGCAGCGCGCCGTCGACATCGCCAGCCGCTACGACGGCCGCATCCAGCTGGTCAGCGGTTCGGACGACATCGCGCTCGACTTCATGTTCTGGGGCGCCGAGTCGTGGATCTGCGGGCCGGCAAACTGCATGGCGAAAGCCTGCTGCGACCTCGACCGCACCTGGAAAGCCGGCGAAACCGACCGCGCGCGCGAGATGATGAAGACCCTCTACCGCGCGATGAACAGCCTCGAATCGGGCAAGTTCGTCCAAAAGATCAAGTATGGCTGCGAATTGCAGGGCCTGCCGGTCGGTGCCGCGCGCGCCCCCCTCGGCCCGCTCAGCGACGCCGAAAAGGCCGAATTCCGCGCGGCGATGGAGCCGATCCTGAACTGGTAGGCCGCTAAAGCCGGGGGGCCGAGTTGAGCCAGCACATCCTTGTCGTCGGCGCCGGCGTCATCGGCGCGGCCATCGCCCATGACCTGCAGCGCCGCGGCCGCCGCGTCACGCTGATCGACCGCGACGCGCCGGGGATGGGGGCGTCGTTCGGCAACATGGCCTCGATCGCGGTGACCGAGTTCGTGCCGGTCTCGCGCCCCGCCGTCTTGCGCCAGATCCCCAGCTGGCTCTTCAACCCTGACGGCCCGGTCGCCGTGCGGCCCGGCTACCTGCCGCGCCTCTTCCCGTGGTTCGCGCGCTTCGTCATGGCCGCCCGCCCCGCCCGCGCCCGCGCGATCGAGGCCGCAGGCGCCGCCCTCTGCGCCCCCGCGCTGCGCGACACGCAGGCGCTGCTGGCCGATCTGGGCGCCGCGGACCTGCTGAACGACACCGGCTGCCTCGCGCTCTACGCCGGCGACGCCGAATTCGCCAGCGACCGCGACCATGTCGCCGCACTCGACCGCTTCGGCGTCGACTACCAGCCTCTCGACCGCGCTGCGCTTACCGCTTTGGAGCCGGAACTGGCGCCGCTGATCACCCGCGCGCTCCTCTTCCCCGACAACCGCTCGCTGCGCGACCCGCACCGCTACGTCACGGCGCTGGTCGACCGCTTCCAGGCCCTCGGCGGCACCCTCCGCCGGGCCGAGGTGACGGGCGTCGACCGCAGCGACCGCGTCACCGGCCTCCGCCTGTCGGACGGCGAAACGCTCTCCGGCGATGCCGTCGTCCTCTGCGCCGGGGCGCATACCGCCCGGCTGGCGCGCGATCTGCGCGAACCCATCCCGCTGGAGACCGAACGCGGCTACCACACGCAGATCATGGCCCCCGGCATCAAGCTGCGGCACGCGCTGATCTGGCCCGCGCGCGCCTTCATGGTCACGCCCACCGCCGGCGGCATCCGCGTCGGCGGCACGGTCGAGATGGCGGGACTGGACGCCCCGCCCGACTGGAACCGCGCGCGCCTGACCGTCCGCCACGCCCGCGCCGCCCTGCCAGGCCTGCAGGTGCAGCAGACAAGCGAATGGATGGGCCACCGCCCCGCTCTGCCCGACACCGTGCCGATCCTCTCGCCCTCGGCGCGCACGCGCGGGCTCTTCTACGCCACCGGCCACGGCCATCTGGGCGTGACGCAGGCCGCCACCACCGCCCGGCTGATGGGCCAGCTGATCGACGGGGCGACGCCGGACCTTGACCTTCGGCCCTATCGCGTCGACCGTTTCTGACCACGACCGACACAAACCAGAGAGGACAGGATGACCGAGAAAAGCTGCATGATCATCGGCGGCGGGCGCGGTATGGGCGCGGCCATCGCGCGCGAGATGCACGCGCGCGGCTACCGCCTGTCGCTGATGTCGCCGTCCGAGAGCTGCGAAAACCTCGCCGCCGAACTGAACGGCGTCGCCCATCGCGGCCGGGCCGAAGTGGCCGAGGACACACAGGCCCTCTTCGATCTGACGATGAAGACCTACGGCCGCATCGACTCGGTCCTCATCCATGTCGGCGGCCCGCCCAAGGGCGAACTGTTGGAGATCCCCGAAGAAGACTGGGACCGCGCCAACGACATGGTCATCAAGCCCGTCCTGCGCGTGGCCAAGCTGGTGACGCCGGTGATGCAGGCGCAGGGCGGCGGGTCGATCGTCGCCATCACCACCTTCTCGGCGTTCGAGCCCAGCCTGATCTTCCCCACCTCCAGCGTCTACCGCGTGGGCGTGTCGTCCTTCGCCAAGCTCTATTCCGACCGCTACGGCCCCGAAGGCATCCGCATGAACTGCCTGCTGCCGGGCTTCACCGACAGCCTGAACGTCGGCAAGTTCGCCGAGATGTCGGCCCTGAAGCGCATCGCGCGGGTGGAGGAACAGGCCAAGGCCGCGGCCTTCCTGCTGACCGACGATTCCAGCTACATCACCGGCCAGAGCCTGCGGGTCGACGGCGGTGTCACCCGCCACATGTGAAGGGGGCCACCCATGCGCGACCAGCTTTTCATCGACGGCGCCTGGACGCCCGCCGCCTCGGGCCAGATGTTCGACGTGACCGACCCGTCCGACAACACCGTCTTCCACCGCGTCGCGCGCGGCGGCGCGGATGACATCGACCGCGCCGTCGCCGCCGCCCGCCGCGCCTTCGACACCGGCCCCTGGCCGCGCCTTTCCGGCGCCCAGCGGGCCGAGGTGCTGCGCCGCATCGGCGACGGCATCGCCGCGCGCAAGGACGACCTCGCGCGGCTGGAGGTGCGCGACAACGGCAAACCCCTGCCCGAGGCGATCTGGGACATCGAAGACACCGCCGGCTGCTTTCACTACTACGCAGACCTCGCCGCCCGCCTCGACAACGACGCGACGCAGGACATCCCCCTCGGGGCCGAAGGCTTCACCGCCCGCGCCGTCAAGGAACCCGTCGGCGTCGCCGGCGCCATCATCCCCTGGAACTTTCCGATGCTGATGGCCTCGTGGAAGGTCGCGCCGGCCCTGGCCGCCGGCTGCACGGTGGTGCTCAAACCCTCCGAACTCACCCCCCTCACCGCGCTCGAACTCGGCGCCATCGCCGCCGAGGCCGGCCTGCCCGCCGGGGTTCTCAACATCGTCACCGGCTTCGGGCCCGAGGCCGGGCAGCCCCTGACCGAACATCCCGGCGTCGACAAGCTGGCCTTCACCGGCTCGGTCCCCACCGGCGCGCGCGTGATGGCCGCCGCCGCCCGCGACATCAAGACCGTCAGCCTGGAGCTCGGCGGCAAGTCCCCCCTCGTCGTCTTCGCCGACACCCCCATCGACGAGGCCGTCGAATGGATCATGTTCGGCATCTTCTGGAACCAGGGCGAGGTCTGCTCGGCCACCTCGCGCGTCCTCATCGAGGCGCCGAGCTACGACGCGGTCCTCGCGCGCCTCGCCGAGGAAGCCGCGAAGATCCGCATCGGTCCCGGCCTCGAGGACGGCGTCCTGCTCGGCCCGCTGGTCAGCCGCGGCCAGCACGAAAAGGTCCTTGCCGCCATCCGCCGCGGCGTGGACGAGGGCGCGCGCCTGATCGCCGGCGGCGGCGTGCCCAAGGGCCTTGAGGCCGGCTGCTACGTCGAACCCACGATCCTTGCCGACCCCCCGCTCGACAGCTGGGTCTGGCGCGAGGAAATCTTCGGCCCCGTCGTCTGCACCCGGCCCTTCGACACCGAGGACGAGGCGATCCGGCTCGCCAACGACAGCAAATACGGCCTCGCCGCCGCCGTCATGTCCGCCGATCTCGACCGCGCCGAACGTGTCGCCCGCGCCTTCCGCGCCGGCATCGTCTGGGTCAACTGCTCGCAACCCACCTTCACCGAGGCCCCCTGGGGCGGCTACAAACACTCCGGCATCGGCCGCGAACTCGGCGAATGGGGTCTCAACAACTACCTCGAGGTCAAGCAGATCACCGCCTGGGATCGCGCCAAACCCTGGGGCTGGTACCTGAAAGGCTGACCCGATGCACTGGACCCGCACCCTGCAATCCGTCGACGTCCATTGCGAGGGCGAGATCGGCCGCGTCCTCACCGGCGGCGTGCTCGACCTGCCCGGCGCCACGATGGCCGAAGTGCTGGCGCATCTCAACGACACCGACGACAGCCTGCGCCGGTTCCTCTGCTCGGAGCCGCGCTCGGGCCCCGCCGGGTCGTTCTGCCTTCTGGTGCCGGCGCGCGACCCGGCGGCGGATGTCGGCATGATCGTCCTGCAACCCGATCAGGCGCACGCCATGTCCGGCTCGAACGCGATCTGCACGGTGACCGCCCTTCTGGAAACCGGCATGCGCCCGATCACCGGCCCGCAGACCGTGGTCACGCTGGATACCGCCGCGGGGCTGGTGCGCGCCGTCGCCACCTGCGACGGCGGCAAGGTCACGCGCGTCGCCCTCGACATGCCGCCCGCCTTCGTCACCCGGCAGGGCGCGGTGATCGACACGCCCGAATGGGGACCCATCGCCTATGACCTCTGCTTCGGGGGCATCTTCTACGTGCTGATCGACGTCGCGCAGATCGGCCTGACCATCGCGCCCGAAAACGCCCGCGCGCTGGCCACCATCGGCGTCGACCTGCGCGCCCGCATCGCCGCGCAGGACCCCGCCGCGCACCCCACGACCCCGGCGCTGAGCGGCATCTCCTACGTCATGTTCCGGTCCGAGGACCCCGACGGCGCCCTGCGCACCTGCACCACCCTGCGCCCCGGCCGCGTCGACCGCTCGCCCTGCGGCACCGGGTCGAACGCCAGCATGGCCGTGCGCCACGCCACCGGCCGCGCGCGGGTGGGCGAGGTCGTGGTGTCCCGCTCGATCATCGGCGGCGAATTCACCACCGAGTACCTCGCCGAAACCACCATCGGCCCCTACCCCGCCGCCTGCAGCCGCCTGTCCGGCCGGGGCTGGATCTACGCCATCACCCAGATCGGCCTCGACCCGACCGACCCCTTCCCGCAGGGCTTCACGCTGTCCGACACCTGGGGCGGCTGACCCCCGCGCACACCAAGGAAACGCCATGACCGACCCGATCACCCTGCCCGTCGCCACGCTCCAGTCCCGCGTCGAGGCGATCTTTCGCAAGGCCGGGCTGAACGCGGTGCAGGCGGGCGCGGTCGCGGCGGTCATCGTCGCCGGCGAACGCGACGCCTGCAAGTCCCACGGCCTTTTCCGGATCGAGGGCACCTTGCGCACCGTCCGCACCGGCAAGGTTGACCCGCAGGCCACCCCGCGCCTCATCGACGGGCCGGGCGCGGGTATCGTGCGCGTCGATGCCGCCTCGGGCTTTGCCAACCCGGCCTTCGATCTGGGCCTGCCCGACCTTGTCGCCCGCGCCCGCGATCTGGGGCTGGCGGCGATGGTCATCACCGACTGCACCCATTTCTCCGCCCTCTGGGCCGAGGTCGAGGCCGTGACCGCCCAGAGCCTTGCCTGCATGGCGATGTGCCCCAGCTACGCCACCGTCGCCCCGGCGGGCGGCACCACGGCACTTCTGGGCACCAACCCCTTTGCCTTTGGATGGCCCCGCGCGGGGGGCGACCCTTACGTCTTCGACTTCGCCACCTCCGTCGCCGCCCGCGGCGAGATCGAGCTTTACCGACGCGCCGGCAAACGCCTGCCCGAAGGCTGGGCGCTGGACGCAGACGGCGCCCCCACGACCGACCCCGCCGCCGCACTGGCCGGCGCGATGCTGCCCTTCGGCGGGCATAAGGGATCGGCTATTTCGACAATGATCGAACTTTTGGCCGGGGTGATGATCGGCGATCTGACCAGTCAGGCCGCGCTCGACCATCTCGGCACCACCACGCTCGCCCCGAAACACGGCGAACTGATCCTCGCCTTCGCCCCCGACCGCTTCGCCGCCGGCCGCCCCGACGATCCGCAGTCCGGGGCCGAGGCCCTCTTCGCCGCGATCCTCGGCCAGGGCGCGCGCCTGCCCTCGCAACGCCGCTTCGCCGCCCGCGCGCAATCGCTGGCCCAGGGCATAAGCCTGACGGCCGAGGAAGCCGCCCTTCTGGACCGTTTCGAAGCCCAAGGACTCGCCGCCCTCGACTGACCCCGGATTTCCCCGCGGGGAAATCCGGGGGGGGCGAGGCAAAGGTTTACAGATCCTTATTTCCCCGCGGGGAAATGGTCGCCCCCCTGTCACCCCGCGCTTCCACCTTCCGCGATGCCCCGCCCGCGGTGGATGGTGTACGAAACGTTATTTCCCCGCGGGGAAATCGCCCCTGCCACCGGACCTTCTGGCGCGCGACAAGTCGTCCGTTCCGAAAGGGCGGTGACTCGGCTATCCTGCACCTGGGCGGTGCTGGCGGCGGGACGGATCATGGTCAAATGGCTTCTCGGGCTTGTCGCCCTGCTGGGCCTTGTCGCCGCTGCCTTCTTCGCCTCGCCCTGGCCCGGTGTCCTGATCATCCGCGCGATCTTCGACCGGGGCGCCGCCACCGCTTCCGACCGGCTGCAGGACATAGTCCCGCCCGAGGTCACGACGACGACCATCCCCTACGACCCCGGCGATGACAGCGCGGTTCTCGATATCTACCGCCTGCCGGGCGCGGCACCGGACCTGCCGGTGGTCGTCTGGGTCCACGGCGGGGGCTTCGTCTCGGGCCGGCGGGGCGATGTCGCGAACTACCTCAAGATCCTCGCCGGGCGGGGCATCACGGTCGTCAATGTCGACTACACCATCGCCCCAAACGCGACCTATCCCGCGCCCGTGCGGCAGGTCACGCAGGCCCTTGCCCATCTGGTCGAAGCGCAGGACCGGCTGGGGCTGGATGCGTCGCGCATCGTGCTGGCCGGCGACAGCGCCGGGGCGCAGATCGCGGCGCAGACGGCGGCGGTGCTCTCCAACCCCGATTACGCCGACCTCGTGGGCGTTCCGCGCGACGGATCGCCGATCCGGATCGCCGGCGCGCTCCTCTTCTGCGGGGTCTACGACATGCGCGAGATGGGGCGCGACGGGGGCTTTCTGGGCTGGTTCGTGCACACGGCCGGCTGGGCCTATAGCGGCACGCGCAACTGGCGCGAGGATCCGGGTTTCGCCTCGATCAACTTCCTGCCCCACCTGCCCCCCGCCTTCCCGCCCGCCTTCATCAGCGCCGGCAACGCCGACCCGTTGGAGGGGCAATCGCGCGCCCTGGCAGACGCGCTGGACGCGCAGGGCGTCGCGGTCGAACGGCTGTTCTTCCCGCCCGATCACCAGCCGCCGCTGGGGCACGAATACCAGTTCGACCTGACCACCGAGGCCGGCGCCGAGGCCTTCGAGCGGGCCGTGGACTGGTTGTCGCAACTCTAGCAAACGCCCCTTCCGCGCGCCGCCTTTCCCCGCAGGGAATTAAGAGACTGGTAACCATTTCCCCGCAGGGAAATCCGCCCCTGCCCCGCGAGTCGTGGCCTTGCATGGGCAGGTTCGAGCTCTGAGCGGTCATACGATGCCCCGCTGGGTCGCCGGCTCATCGACTGGCGGTTGCTGGCTGCTACATTTATTTAATGCTATGCGGGTCTCCGGCTCGGACGCGGGTGCGTCAACCAGACTTGGATGGACCAATAATGGATCCGTGGACATTTCGCAGGCAAGTTGTAACTCCGAATTTTGAGGAGATGATCGCGGACTTTGGAGACGTCCGGCGTGCCACGAACTGCATCCTCTCAATTGACGCACTCGCGGCACATATATTTTATCATGGACGAGCCAATTTCCCGGATCGTTTTCAGGACCGTGACGATACTGGTTATAGAGAACGTCTGGCTAAGAAGAACAACGATTTCCGCATTCTACGTGATGTTGCAAAGGGCATAAAGCACTGCAAGTTAGAGCGAGGGCAACCTTTAATCACTGGCTCTGCCTCCATGGATTCGAGGGGAATCGGCCTTGTCGGATCAGGTTACTGGGATGACGAAGCAGTTTGGAACGACGAGGCGCGTTGGAATGATGGACCCGAGGAACTCTCGCAGGTGGTCGTCGAACTCTCGGATGGCAACGTCAGAACGCTCGAGGCCGTAGCCATTTCGGCGGTCGAACTCCTAGATCAAGAATTGGCGGATTTTTCCGCTACTAGTGAAGGCCGGTAACCGTAATCGGCCGCTTTTGCGCACGTGCTCTCTTGGCACCAGACTGAATGTCGACTTCGACCGCACAACCGATCCCCGGCGCGCGACTCGCGCACATCCCGGGGGGCGGGGCCGTTGGATTTCCCCGCGGGGAAATCGGGGGGCGGGTCAGGCGGCGTCGGGGGCCTGGGACCAGGCGGCGTACCAGGTCTTGAACTGCTTCAGTTGCGCCTCGGCAAAGGCTTGCTGGCTGGGCGACAGGGCGTCGGTCGGGTTGAAGTGGTGGGTGTATTCGGGGTTTCCTTCGACCACCATCAGGTGCTTGTAGTAGAGGACCAGGTCCGCGCCCTCGTCGAAGATCGACAGCACCTCGATCGCCTCGCTCAGTTCCTGCGCGTGGCGGCGGGCGCTGGGGTCGCCGGCGGCGGCGGCCTGGCACAGGTCCATGAAATGCAGCGTCTCGCGCGGCAGGACGTTGCCGATGCCGGTGATCGCGCCGACCGCGCCGCATTTCACGAAACCATGAAATACGCAGGTGTCGACGCCGGCCATCAGCACCACGTCGGGGTCGTGGCTGGTGATGTGCTCGGCGGCGTAGCTCATCGCCTGGGCGCCGCCGAATTCCTTGAAGCCGACGAGGTTGGGATGCGCGGCGCGCAGGTCGAAGAACAAATCGGCGCGGGTCTCGAACCCGTAATGCGGGCTGTTGTAGATCACCGCCGGCAGGTCGGGCGCGGCGGCGAGGATCGCCTTGAAATGTTCCCGCTGCGCCGCGACGGAGGAGCCGCGCGAGAGCACCCGCGGGATCAGCATGAGGCCCGCCGCGCCGACCTTGGCCGCGTGTTCGGCCAGTGCCACCGCCGAGGCCGAGTTGATCGCGCCGGTGCCGACCACCACGGGCACGCCGGCGGCGACCAGCCGCGCGACCCCCTCCATCCGCTGGGCGTCGGTCAGAAGCGGCCAGTCGCCCATCGAGCCGCAGTAGACCACCGCGCTCATCCCCAGCGCGACCAGCTCCTGCCCCTTGCGGACCAGCGCGTCGAAATCGGGGGCGCGGTCGGCGGTGCAGGGGGTCATCAGGGCGGGCATCATGCCGGTGAAGATGCTGGAATTCAGGGGGGCGTTCATGGGTCGGTCCTTTGCAAGCGGGTCGAGGGACGGGCGGAAGTCAGAGCATGCTCGGCAGCCAGAGGCCCAGCGGCGGGAAGAAGATCAGGAGTGCCACCGCCAGCAGTTGCAGGCAGATGAACGGCACGCTGGCGCGGTAGATGTCGGTCAGCTTTATGTGCGGGGGCGTCACCCCCTTGAGGTAGAAAAGCGCGACGCCGAAGGGCGGCGTGATATAGGCCGACTGCAGGAGCGTCATGAAGACGATCGCCCACCACAGCGGGTCGAACCCCATGGTGACGATGATCGGCGACAGGATGGGGGCGGCCAGCATGATGATCGCCATGGTTTCCAGGAACATGCCGAGGAAGAAGATGAAGGCGATGGCCAAGAGCAGAACGCCCCATTCGCCGCCGGGCATGTTCATGGCGATGTTGACGATCACCCGGTTGCCGCCGATGGCGGCGAAGACCGCGCTGAAGGCCGCCGCACCGCCGATCATCCAGCCGATCATGCTGGAGACCTTGAGCGTCTGAAAGAGGCTCTCGGTCAGGATCGACAGGCGGAAGCGGCCGGTGACGATGCTGAAGAGGAGCGCGCCGAAGGCCCCGACGCCGGCCCCTTCGGTCGGGGTGGCGAGGCCCGTCAGGATCGAGCCGACGGTGGCGACGATCAGGATGCCGGGCAGGATCAGGACGCGCAGCGACACGATCTTCTCGTACCAGCCGACGCGTTCCTCGAGCGGCAGGGGCGGGCAGAAATCCTTCTGGATATAGGATCTTATCAGGATGTAGAGGCTGAACAGGACAACCAGCAGCAGCCCGACGCTGACCCCCGCCGCGAACAGTTTGCCGACCGACTGGCCGGTCACCGCGCTGTAGACGATCATCACCAGGCTGGGCGGGATGATCTGGCCCAGCGTGCCGCCCGAGAGGATCGAGCCGAGATTGACGCCCTGATTGTACTTGAACTTGGCCATCTGCGGCAGCGCGATGATGCCCAGTCCGATGACCCCCGCCGCGACCACGCCCGAGACCGCGCCGATCATCGCGCCGACCAGCACCGTGGCGATCGCGAGCCCGCCGCGCAGGGCGCCCGACCACTTGTAGAAGCAGTCGTAGATGTCGCCGACCAGATCGGATTTCTCCAGCACCATCGCCATGAAGATGAAGAGAGGTATCGCGATCAGCGGGAAGTTGTTCATCATCCCCCAGATCGCCATGACCACCGTGTTCATGCCGGCCGCACCCCAGAGGAAATAGGCGAAGCCGAGCGCGATGGCGTAGAGGCCGAAGGAAATGTGCAGACCCAGCCCCAGCGCCAGGAACAGCATCACGAACATCAGAAGCGAGAGAAGGCTGGCATCCATGGGCGGCTTACTCCTGTGCCTCGGACCGGAAGAGGCGCAGGACCTTCGCGATCTCGGCCAGGGCCTGAAGGCCGATCAGCGTGGCCGAGAGCGGGATCATCCACTTGTACCACCAGATCTGCGGGTTGAACGGCGTCTGCAGCGCCGAGCGTTCAAGCCGCAGGGTCGACACCCAGGCCGAGCGGGCGCTGAGCCAGACGATGACGCAGCAGACGGCGACGATGATCAGGAAGCTGAGGATATCGAGCGCGCAGCGCCCGCGCGGGCCGAGGTAGTGCGACAGGACATCGACCCGCACATGCGCCTGATGCTTGAGCGTGTAGGCACCGCCGAGCATGATCAGCACGCCGTAGAAGAAGAGCGACATCTCGAACGCCCAGTGCACGGCGCCGCCGAAATAGTAGCGGATGATGACCGAGTAGACGATGGTCGCGATCAGCGGCAGCACGAGGAACGACACGAGGCGCCCCGACCATTCCGAGATCCAGTCAATGAGGCGGATATATCCATTCATGAAGGGTCCCTTCTGAAAGATCGGCGTCCGGGTCAGGTATCGGCCGGGGGCGTGCCGGGGCGGGCCATGCCCGCCAGCAGCCGCCGGTGGACGTCGTCGAGCCCGGCTTCGAGCGCGGGTTCGATCCCGGTTTGCAGCAGGCGTTCGCGCACCATGAGGTTCAGCCCGCCCGGCGTCGAGACATGGTCGAGGCCGGCGTCGAAACCGGGCGCGGTGGCGGCGTGGATGTCGGTATAGAGCGTGCGGGTATAGGCGGTGGCGCGGTCGGGCGCGACGCCGTGGTCGCGCAGCCAGCCTTCGGCGACATGGCCGACAGTGAGGACCGCCGACAGAAGGCCGGTGATCGACCAGAGGGTCATCAGTTCGGCTTCGCTTTCCAGCGCCAGCAGGTCGTTGCGCGCGCCGAAGACATGGTCGGCGGCTTCGGTCTGCGGGTAGAGCGGCAGGATCTGCCCGCCGGCGGCGACCGAGGGCATGGCGAGAAGGCGGCAGGCGGAGGCGGCGCCGGCGGTGAGGGCGCGGAGTTCGTCCAAGCCGATCTCGGCCATCAGGCTGATCACGTGGTGGCGGGGCTCGAGGCGCAGCGCGGAGAGGACGGCGCGGGCATCAATGGGGCGCAGCGCCACGATCAGGATGTCGCAGTCGCGGGCGATGTCGGCGGGGTCAGCGGGGTGCACGCGGGTGTCGGCGGACTGCAGGCGGGCGACGCGGTCGGCGCTGCGCCGGGTGACGTGCAGCGCGCGCAGGTCGGGCAGCGCGAGGGCGGCGGTGGCGACCGCCTCGCCCAGGCGGCCGATGCCGAGGATGCCGATTGTCGTGGTGTTCATCTGTCGTCCCGGGTGGCTTGCCGCAGGTCGCGGTGCGTGGGCGGTGGGGCGGGGTGCCGGCGACCCTGCGGCGGGTCGCCGGCCCGGAAGGCCCCGGCGGGTGGGGCATCGCCGCCCCTGCCCTGTCCGGTGGGTGCGGGGCTTGACCCCGCACCCGCTTCGGATCAGTCGCCCTGGGTCAGCAGGTCGGCCATCTCGTCATGGCCCAGCTCGTCCAGAACCTCGGCGTAGATGCGCACGAATTCGGCGGTCTGCGGGTTGCGCTCGGCGAATTCGCGGATCACGCGGGCGCCGATCAGGCGGGCCTCGGCGATCTCTTCCTCGGGCAGGTCGATGATCTCGACCCCGCTGTCGAGCCATTCCTGGCGGGCGCGGTCGGTGCCGATGCCGTAGGCGATGGACGAAAGGTACCGGGCGCGGTCGCGGCAGGTCAGCACGATGGCTTTCAGGTCATCGTCCAGCCCGTCCCAGGCGGCGGGGTTGACGATCATGTCCTTGTCGTCGACCGCGCCGGTGTGCATGGCGGGTTCGATGACGTAGCGGGTCACCTCGTGGAAACCCATTTCCTTGTTCACCAGCCAGTCGTTGAATTCGGCCATGTCGACGGTGCCGAGTTGCAGCGCCTGGTAGATCTCGGTCCCGGTCAGGGTGACCGCCGAGGCGCCGAGTTCGTTGTAGAAGGTCGCGCCGATCCCGGCGGCGCGGATGCGCTTGCCCTCGAAATCGGCAAGGCTGCGGACCTCGACGTTGGAGTTCAGGATCTCGGCGGGGCCGAAGTCGAAGGCGCCGAGGCTGGTCACGCCCTCGCCCTCGTAGGCTTCGGCGACGACGTCGTGCAGACGCTCGGCCCGGTAGAAGCTTTCGGAGAAGGTGGTGATCGGGTCGCCCGGGCGGCTGCCGGCCAGCGCGAAGACCGGGTTCTTGCCGGCCCAGTAGCCCGGCCAGATCAGGCCCATCTCGATGATGCCGTCGCGCACGGCGTCCAGCGTGTCGGTCACCGGCAGCAGGACGCCGCCGCCGAAGGCCTGGATTTCCATGCGGCCGCCCGAAGCCTCGCCCACGCATTCGGCGAAGGGGGTCACGGTGCCGTCGAATCGCGACGTGCCGGGCAGCTGGTGGGTGACGGCGCGCCAGCTGACATCCTGCGCGGCGACGGTGCCGGTGACGGCGCCGCCGACGAGAATCGTCGAGGCCAGAAGCAGGGTTTTTCCTGCGGTGGTGATGGTGCTCATGTCAAAGTCCCTCCTGTCAGAGTTGATGGTTTATTGGCGCGAAACGGAAATCCGGGGTCGGGATGCGGCGGGCTGCGGGCGGGTGCCCGGGGTGCCGCGCCGGGGGGCCGTGGCGCAGGGGTGCGGGCGCGCGTCGAAGGTCGGTTCCGATAACCATGCTGATTCCCCTCGCTCCGGTATGGCGGCGCCTGCCGGGGGTTACTGTACACAATTCGTCGACAAGATCAACGGCGTCCTTTCGGCCGGTCGCAGCGCCGAAAAAGGCGGCGTTTGGTGCCCCGCACCGCCCCCGCGCCGAGGCCGAGGTTACGGCGGGGCTTGAAGCCGCCCCGCGCGCCGGGCAGACAAGGGAAGCGCGAAGGCCACGGGGGGTGCGATGAGCGAAAGACGCCTGAACCAGCCGCTGGGCGGCAACGAGATGCCGCGCTTCGGCGGACCGGCGACGATGATGCGCCTGCCCGCGCGGACGACGGCCGAGGGGTTGGACGCGGCCTTTGTCGGCATCCCGATGGACATCGGCACGTCGAACCGGTCGGGCACGCGCCACGGTCCGCGCCAGATCCGCGACGAAAGCCGGATGCTGCGGCCCTACAACATGGCCACCGGCGCCGCGCCCTTCGAGCAGTTGCAGGTGGCCGATATCGGCGACGTGCCGATCAACACCTTCGATCTGAAGAAATCGGTCGACATCATCACCGCCTTCTACGACGACGTGCTGGGCCACGGCGCGATCCCGCTGACGCTGGGCGGCGATCACACGCTGACCTGGCCGATCCTGCGCGCGATGCGGAAAAAGCACGGGCCCGTGGCGCTGATCCATGTCGATGCCCATGCCGACATCAACGAGGCGATGTTCGGCGAGACGGTCGCCCACGGCACCCCCTTCCGCCGCGCCTGGGAGGATGGCTGCCTGATCAACGAGAAGGTGTTCCAGATCGGCCTGCGCGGCACCGGCTATTCGCCCGAGGATTTCGACTGGGGCCGGCAGCAGGGCTGGACGGTCATCCAGGCCGAGGCCTGCTGGTATCGATCGATGATCCCGCTGATGGAAAGGATCCGCGACCGGATCGGTGACGCGCCGGTCTATCTGAGCTTCGACATCGACAGCCTGGACCCGGCCTTTGCCCCCGGCACCGGCACGGTCGAGCCCGGGGGCCTGAACATTTGGCAAGGGCTGGAGATCGTGCGAGGCTGTACCGGGCTGAACCTTGTGGGGGGCGACCTGGTCGAGGTGTCGCCGCCCTACGACCCGTCGGGCAACACGGCGTTGATCGGCGCCAACCTGCTATACGAGATGCTGTGCGTGCTGCCCGGGGTGGAACAGAAAACCGTAGTCGAACAGGGAGACTGGTAATGAAAAGACGTAGCTTCATCGCAACCGGGGCGGCGACCGGGCTGGGCCTGATGGCCGCGCCCGCGATCCTGCGCGCGCAGTCGGCGCCGCTGCGGGTCGGCACCTATGGCGGCTATTTCGAGGACAGCTTCAACGAGCACATCTTTCCCGATTTCACCGCCGAGACCGGGATCGAGGTCGAATCGATCGGCACGCCCACGGGCGAGGCCTGGCTGGTACAGTTGCAGCAGGCGGCGCGCGCCGGTCAGGCGCCGGCGGATGTGTCGATGATGGCGCAGGTCGCGCGCATCCGGGGCGAGCGCGCGGGATTGTGGGCGGAGTTGGACCCCGCGGCGGTGCCCAACCGCGAGAACCTGCCCGGGCATTTCGTCCACGAATATGAGGACGGGCGGTTCTACGGCACCGGGGCGGTCAGCTGGTACATCACCCTGGTCACCAATACCGAGGTCTACCCCGAGGCGCCGACAAGCTGGACCGCGCTCTGGGACGAGGAGAACCGCGACCGGCTGGGGCTGCTGGCGCTGGCGTCGAATTCGTTCCTGCTGGAGATCACCGCGGCCACGCATTTCGGCGGCACCGACATCCTGGCGACCGAAGAGGGCGTGATGGAGGTGCTGGACAAGCTGGCCGAGGTGCGGCCCAACGTCCGGCTCTGGTATCGCGACGAGGGGCAGTTCCAGCAGGCGCTGCAATCGGGCGAGATCCCGATGGGGCAGTATTACCACGACGTGACGGGACTGGCCGCGGCGGACGGGCAGCCCGTGCGCTCGACCTTCCCCGAGGAGGGCGCGGTGCTCGATTCCGGGTCCTGGGTGGTGTCATCGGCGTCATCCGCCATCGACCGCGCGCAGGAGTTCATCGACTACATGGCGCGGCCGGACGTGCAGGCAAAGCTCGCGCGCTTCGTCGGCACGGCGCCGACGGTGAACCGGGAGTTGACCGATCTTTCGGACGAGGAATTCGGCGCGGTGGCGTCGGACCTGCCGCCGATCCTGCCCTATTACGACCTCTATGTGGATCGGTCGGACTGGGTGAACCAGCGTTGGGCCGAGATGATCACCGGCTGATCGCGCGGCCGGCCCGGATGTGCCCCCGGGGCCGGCCCTTTCGGGATGCACGCATGACCGAGCTGACGCTGCGCGGGCTGACCAAGCGCTTCGGGTCGCTGACCGCGGTCGAGGACGTGACGCTGGAGATACCCAACGGCCGGTTCGTCTGCCTGCTGGGCCCGTCGGGTTGCGGCAAGACCACGCTTCTGCGCCTGATCGCGGGGCTGGAGGAACCCAGCGCCGGGCAGGTGCTGGTCGGCGGGCAGGACCAGACGCGGGTGCCCACGCACAAGCGCGACTTCGGCATGGTGTTCCAGTCGCTGGCGCTGTTTCCGCATCTGACGGTGGCCGAGAATGTCGCCTATCCGCTGGCGATCCGCGGGGTGGACCGCGCGAGCCGGCGCAAGCGCGCGACCGAATTGCTGGATCTGGTGCGGCTGCCCGATGTCGGCGACCGGCGCATCCACCAGCTCTCGGGCGGGCAGCGACAGCGTGTCGCCATCGCCCGCGGGCTGGCGATCGATCCGAAGGTGTTTCTGCTCGACGAGCCCTTGTCGGCGCTGGACGCCAACCTGCGCGAGCACATGCAGGTCGAGTTGCGCCAGTTGCAGGAGCGGCTGGGCGTGACCACCGTGGTCGTCACCCACGACCAGAAGGAGGCGCTGACCATGGCCGACGTGCTGATCGTCATGGACAAGGGCCGGGTGCAGCAGATGGGCGCGCCGATGGACCTTTACCGCGACCCGGCCAACGCCTTTGTCGCGGGCTTCATCGGGTCGACCAACCTGATCCCCTGCCGGCTGGCGGGGCGCGCGGTCGAACTGGCCGGCACGCGGATCGAGTTGGCCGAGGGCGACCGGGTGAAATGCGCGGACGGCGACGCGGTGCTGTCGGTGCGCCCCGAGGACGTGCGCTTTGCCGAGGCGGGCCTGCTCGCGCGCGTGACCTTCATCCGCGATCTGGGCGAAAGCGTGCAATTCACGCTGGATCTGGACGGGCGCGAGGTGAGCGCGTTGTTTGCGCCACGCGAGCGCCCGGGGGTGGGTCTGGGCGACAGCGTGCATCTGGCCTTCGAGCCCGGTCAGCGGGTGGTGCTGGCGCCATGAGCGCGGGTGTGGGCCGGACGACGCCGGGCTGGCTGGGGGCGATCCCGGCGGTGTGGCTGGCGGTGCTGTTCCTGATCCCCTTCGCGATCATGCTGTCGGTCAGCGTGGCGCAGCGCGTGCCCGGCGGGTTTTTCGAGCCGGGGTTCGAACTGGCAAGCTATGCGCGGCTTTTCACCGCGTTCTTCGGGCGCATCCTGCTGACCTCGGTGCTGATCGCCGGGGGCGCGGCGCTGATCTGCGTGGCGCTGGCGTTTCCGTTCACGGTGATCCTGGCGGGGATGCGGCGGCGCGCGCAGACGCTGGTGCTGGTCATGCTGCTGGCGGTGCTGTCGCTGTCCGAGGTGATCATCGGGTTTTCGCTTTCGACGCTGCTGTCGCGGACGGCGGGGGTCGGCAACCTCTTTGCCGCGCTGGGGCTGACCGAGACCTCGCAGGCCTATACGCCGGGGCTGTTCGCGCTGATGGCGGGGCTGTGCTATCTGGGCTTTCCCTATGCGGTGCTGGTGCTTTACCCGCCGGTGTCGCGCTTGGATCCCGAACTGGGCGAGGCGGCGCGTTCGATGGGCGCCTCGCCCTTGCGCGGGTTCCTGACGGTGACCGTGCCGGTCTTGCGCGCGCCGATCCTGGGGGCGCTGATCCTGGTCTTCGTCTTCACTTTGGGCGCTTATCTGCTGCCGCAACTGCTGGGCCGGCCGCGGCACTGGACGCTGTCGGTGCATATCACCGACCAGGCGATCTTTCAGTCCAACCTGCCGCTGGCGGCGGCGATGGCGGTGGTGCTGCTGCTGGTCGCGCTGGCGATGGTCGGGCTGGCGCTGCTGCTGGGCCGGCAGCGGGAGGCGGGCGCATGAGGTCGCTGGGCGCGCTTTACGTGATCGCGATCCTGCTCTTGCTGGCCGCACCGCTGGTCGTGGTCACCGGCGTGTCGCTGAACGGCGGGCAGAGCCTGAACTTTCCGCCGCAGGACATGTCGCTGCGCTGGTACGGGGCGCTTTTCCAGCAGCCCGACTGGCTGGGACCCCTGCGCAATTCGGTGCTGATCGCGGCGCTGGCGAGCCTGCTGGCGGTCGCGGTGGCGCTGCCGCTGGCGCTGCATGTCTGGGCGCGCGGCGGCTGGCTGGGGCGCGCGCTCTATACGCTGGGGGTGGCGCCCTTCATGCTGCCGCCGGTGATCACGGCGCTGGGGTTTCTGGTCTTCTGGATCTCGCTGGGCATGTACGGGCAGTTCAGCGCGACGGTGGTGTCGCACGCGGTCTTTCTGGTGACGCTGCCGGTGGTCACGATCTCGCTGGGTCTGCAGGCCATCGATCCTGCGCTGATCGAGGCCGCGCGGGTGATGGGGGCGCCGCGCGCAAAAGTGCTGCGCACGGTCGTGCTGCCGCTTATCGTGCCCTACATGATCTCGGGCTATGCGTTTGCCTTCGTCCTCAGCCTGAACGAATACATCATCGCCTACATGGTCGCGGGCTTCACGGTGGAGACGTTGCCGATCAAGATCTTCAACAGCCTGCGCTACGGCTACACGCCGATCATGGGGGTGGTGTCGGTGCTGTTCGTCGCCATCGCGGTCGCGGTCTTCGGGCTGATCGGGCGGTACGGCAACCTGCCAAGGCTGCTGGGTGCGGAAAGGGTGCGGGAATGAGCGGGTGCAAGCTGGCGCTGTGGCAGGGGGCGGGCGTGCCGGGCGATCTGCCGGCAACTGTCGCCGAGGTGGCGCGGGTGGCGGGGCTGGCAGCGGGGGCCGACCTGCTGGTCTTCCCCGAGGGGTTTCTGACCGGCTACCACATCCCGGGCCTTGCCCCGGGCGGGTTGCCGGGGGTCGAGGATGCGCTGGCCGAGGTCGGTGCGATTGCGGCGCAATCGGGCCTGACGCTGGTCATGGGCACGCATACCGATACCGGCGGGGCGCTGCACAACTCGGCGGTCGTCTTCGATGGGACGGGGGCGGAACTGGGGCGCTATCACAAGCGCACGCTTTTCGGCGGGTGGGAGCAGGCGACCTTCGTGCCCGGCGACCAGCCCCTGACCTTCACCGCCGGCGGGCTGCGTGTGGGCGTGGCGATCTGCTACGATGTGGAGTTCCCCGAACTGATCCGCGCCTATGCGCGCGAAGGCGTGCAACTGGTCGTCGTGCCGACCGCGCTGATGGCCCCGCACGACCGGGTGGCGCGGCTGGTGGTGCCGGTGCGGGCGCTGGAGAACCAGATCTTCCTCGGCTACGCCAACCGCTGCGGGCAGGAGCCGGGGCTGGACTTCGTCGGGCTGTCGTGCATCTGCGGGCCGCGCGGGCAGGTTCTGGCCGAGACCGGCACCGGGTCGGCAATGGTCAGCGCGCAACTGGACCCCGCGATGCTGGCCGCCGAGCGCGCCGAGAGCAGCTATCTGGACGATCTGGCGACCTTTCGGCTGGTTTGAGTTCCACCGCTTGCCGGCGAGGGTGTGCACGCGTGCACGTCCAAGCAAGCTACTGGAATCCTTGCGGGTCTCGCCGCCGTTAACCGCAATGAAACTTTCGGCCCCGGCCCCGTCAGGCCGTGCCCAGTTCCGGCGCGTGGCGGCGGGTCAGGTGTGCCAGATAGGGCATGGGGTCGAGGGGGCGGCCGGTCAGGCGCTGCAGGAGTGCGTCGCGCGAGAGCGACCGGCCGTGCCGCCAGATCCCGTCCGCGAGCGCGCTGCGCAGTCCCTCCAGCCGGCCGGCGGCGAGGTCTTCCGACAACGTCGGGATGCTTTCCCGCAGATGCGCCATAATCTGCGCAGCCATGACATTGCCGATCGTGTAGGTGGCGAAGGATCCGATATAGCCCGAGGACCAGTGCACGTCCTGCAGGCAGCCGCGCGCGTCGTCGGGCACGGTGACGCCAAGGTCGCGCGCCATCGCGGCGGCCCAGGCCTGCGGCACGTCGGCGGGTTTCAGGCTGCCGTCCATCAGCGCCATCTCGATCTCGACCCGCAGCATGATGTGCAGATCGTAGGAGACCTCGTCCGCCTCGACCCGGATCAGGCCGGGCGTGGTGCGGTTGACGGCGGCGGCGAATTCGCCCGCGGTGACGTCGGACAGCTGGTCGGGGAAATGCGCGGCCAGACGGTCGAAATGCAGCGCCCAGAAGGCCGGGTCGCGCGCCACATGCATCTCGATCAGGCGCGACTGGCTTTCGTGCGCGCCAAAGCTGGTGCCGCCGACGGCATAGAGCGAGATCAGGTCGGTGGCATGCGCGGTGCGGGTGAAGTCGGGCGCGACGTTCTGCTCGTAGAGCGCGTGGCCGACCTCGTGCGCGGTGCCGAAGATCGAGGCGGCGATGTAATCGGGGGTGAAGCGCGTGGTGATCCGCACGTCCTGCCGGGTGAAGCTGACCTCGAACGGGTGCACGGCGGTATCGAGCCGGCCGCGGGCGAAGTCATAGCCCAGATGCGTGGCGAGTTCGTGGGCGAAGGCGCGCTGGCCGGCCTCGGGGTAGGTGCGGAAGAGGAAATCGTGGCGGGGCTGCGGGCGGGCGCGCGCGGCCTCGAGGATCGGGCGCAGCCCGGCGCGGAGTCGGCCGAAGAGCGACTGGAGGGAGGCGGCGGTTTCGCCGGGCTCGAACCCCGCCAGCATCGGGTCGTAGGGGTGGCCTGTGAAGCCGAGGCAGTCGGCCTGTTCGCGGGCCAGCGCCACGGTGCGTTCCAGCCAGGGCAGGAAGATCGAGAAATCCGAGCGCGCGCGCGCCTCGGCCCAGGCGGCCTGCGAAACAGGGGCGGTTTCGGCCTGCGCCTGCAGAAGGCGCGCGGGCAGGCGCGTGTGATGCTCGATGGCGGCGGCGACGGCCAAAGCCTCGGCCCGGTCGGGGTTTTCGGCGGGCTGGCCGTCGGTGCGGGCCAGTGCCGCGTCGCAGACGCGGCGCATGTCGGGCGACAGGATCAATTCGCGCGCCTGGCCCTTGAGCGTGGCGATCTGCTGGCCGCGGGTCGCCGCGCCTGCTGGCGGCATCTGCGTGCGCGCGTCCCAGGTCAGCAGGTTCGCGGCGCAGAGAAAGTCGTTCACCCGGGCGGTGAGTTCGGTGAGGGTCTGGGTCATGCTGCGAGTTCCACCCCGCCGGTGTTGAGATGGCAGGCGACGCCGTGGCCGGGCGCGGCGGGCGAGAGGGCCGGCACCTCGACCCGGCAGCGGGGGCCGGCATGGGGGCAGCGGGGATGAAAGGCGCAGCCGGGGGGCGGGTTCAGTGGCGAGGGGATCTCGCCCTTGATCGGGTGGAACTCCCGCCTTCCGGTGCCGAGGACCGGGATCGATTCGAAGAGAGCGCGCGTGTAGGGATGCTGCGGGTCGTTGTAGATGCGCTCGGCCGGGGCGAGTTCGACAACGCGGCCCAGATACATGATCGCGACGCGGTCGGACACATGCCGCACCACGCCGAGGTCGTGCGAGATGAAGAGCGCGGTCAGCCCCAGTTCGCGGCGCAGTTCCAGAAAGAGGTTCAGCACCTGCGCCTGGATTGAGACGTCGAGCGAGGCCACGGCCTCGTCCAGGACCAAGAGGTCGGGGTTCATGGCGAGCGCGCGGGCGATGGCGATGCGCTGGCGCTGGCCGCCCGAAAACTGGTGCGGCAGGCGCCCGGCATAGGACGGCTCCAGCCCGACCCGGCCAAGAAGGTCGCGCACCATCGTGTCGACCTGCGCGCGCGGCACGACGCGGTGGTGATGCGGCCCCTCGCTGATGGTCTGGCCGACCTTGATGCGGGGGTTGAGGCTGGCGAAGGGGTCCTGGTGGATCATCTGGACCTGCGTCGTCAGCTTTTCGGCCGCACCCCCGCGGTCGCGGGCCACGGGCTTGCCGTCCAGCGTGATGCTGCCCGCCGAGGGCATGTAGATGCCCGAAACGATGCGGCCCAGCGTGGACTTGCCGCAGCCGGATTCGCCGACAATGCCCAGCACCTCGCCCCGCGCGACCTCGAGCGTGACATCGGTCAGGGCGTGGACGGTCTGCGTGGCGTCGGGGCCGCCGACGGCGTGCAGCATCCGCTCGGCCAGATTGGGGTGGCGGGTGAAGCGCTTGGAAACGCCGGTGATCTGCAGAAGCGCGCTCATGCGTCCCCCAGCGGGTGATGGCAGCGGGCGGAATGGGTGGCGGTGCCGACCTCGGGCGGGTCGGTGGTGCAGAGGTCGCTCGCCCGCGGGCAGCGGTTGCGGAACGGGCAGCCCGAGGGCAGGTTCAGAAGCGACGGCGTGGAACCCGGGATCTGCGGAAGCGGCTTGCCGGGTTCGTGGCGCGCCGGCACGCTGTCCATCAGGCCGCGGGTATAGGGATGCAGCGGGCGGGCGATCACCGCCTCGGCCGGGCCGCGTTCGACGATGCGGCCGGCGTACATCACGCAGATGTCGTCGGCCAGCGACGAGACGACGGCGAGGTCGTGCGTGATCCAGACGATGGCGGTGCCGGTATCGTCGGCGAGCCTGCGCACCTCGGCCAGGATCTGGCCCTGGATGGAGACGTCGAGCGCGGTGGTGGGTTCGTCCGCGATCAGCACCGCGGGCTGGTGCAGGATGGCGATGGCGATGGCGACGCGCTGGCGCATCCCGCCCGAGAGCTGGTGCGGATAGGCGTGCAGGCGTTCGGCGGCGGCCGGGATGCCCACCACCTCGAGCGCGGCGCGCGCCCGGTCCCAGGCGGCGCGGGTCGAGACGCGGTCATGGGCGCGCACGGCGCGGGCCATCTGGTCGCCGACGCGCAGCACCGGGTTGAGCGTCATCATCGGGTCCTGGAAGACCATCGACACGGCCTTGCCGCGCATCTTGCGCATCGCCTCGGGCGTAAGGCCGCGCAGGTCGGTGCCGGCGACCAGGACCTGACCGCCCGAGACGCGGCCCGGCGGGTCGACGAGGCCGAGGATGGAAAAGCCGGTGACCGACTTGCCCGAGCCGCTTTCGCCGACGAGGCCCAGGATCCTGCCCCGCCCCACCGAGAACGAGACATCGTTGACCGCCGTCACGATCCCGGCGCGGGTCTCGAACTGGGTGGTCAGGCCCGCGACTTCGATTGCCGCGCTCATAGCCCCTGCCTCGGGTCCAGCACGGTGCGCACCTGATCGCCCACGAGGTTGATCGCCACCACGGTGATCATCAGGGCGAAGCCGGGATAGAGCGAAAGCCATGTGCGGTCCGTGTGAATGTAGCGAAAGCCGTTCGAGATGAGCGAGCCGAGGGAGGGTTCGGTCAGCGGCAGGCCGACGCCGAGGAACGACAGCGTCGCCTCGAGCGCGATGGCGGCGGCGACCTGCACGGTGGCGACGACGATCAGGGGCGGCATGACGTTGGGCAAGAGGTGGCGGAAGAGGACGCGGTAGGTCGGCAGCGGGGTGGAGCGCGCGGCCTCGATATAGTCCTTGCGGCGTTCGACCGTGGCGGCGCCGTGGGTGGTGCGGGCGAAATAGGCGTATTGCGCAACGACCAGCGCCAGCACGATCTGCCCGACGCCCGAGCCAAGGAGCGCGACCAGCACCAGCGCCATCAGGATCGCCGGCATCGACAGCTGCAGGTCGACGACGCGCATCAGCACGGCCTCCAGCCGGCCGCCGAAATAGGCGGCGGTCAGGCCGACGGCGATGCCGGCGGTCAGCGCCAGCGCGCCCGCCGAGAGGCCGATGATGAAGCTGGTACGCAGCCCGTAAAGCACCGCCGAAAGCATGTCGCGCCCGACGTTGTCGGTGCCCAGGACGTGAACATAACCGCCCGATCCGACCGTGCCGGGGGGCAGGAAGGCGTCCAGCCAGTCGAGGTTGCGCAGATCGTAGGGGTCCTGCGGTGCGACCCATTCGCAGGCGAAGGCCAGGAAGAGCAGCACCAGGATCACGGCCAGCGCCACGACCGCCACCCGCGATTGGGCGAAATCCGACCAGAACTCGGACAGGCGCTGGCGGCGGGTGGTCTCGGCGACGGCCATCACTCCTCTCCCTTCAGGCGGACGCGCGGGTCGAGCCGGGCGTAGACGATGTCCACGACGAGGTTGATCAGCACGAAGAGGATGACGACCATGACGAGGTAGGACACCATCACCGGCCGGTCGAGTTGCAGGATCGAATCGATGATCAGCTTGCCGACGCCGGGCCAGTTGAAGACGCTTTCGGTGACCACCGCGAAGGCCAGCGTCGAGCCGAGTTCAAGCCCGAAGACGGTGACGATGGGGATGGAGATGTTGCGCAGGACATGGCCGAAGACGACCTCGCGTTCGCTGAGGCCCTGGGCGCGGGCGAACTTGACGTAGTCGGCGCGCATCGCCTCGACCATGCCGGCGCGAGTCAGGCGGATCATCAGGCCCATCTTGAACAGCGACAGGTTGATCGCCGGCAGCAGCACATGCGACCAGCCCTCGGCCGAGGTCAGTGAGGTGCGAAAGCCCAGGAACTCGGCCACCAGGCCGCGCCCGCCCGAGGGCAGCCAGCCGAGGTTCACCGCGAAACCCATGATCAGCAGCATCCCGATCCAGAAGGTCGGGACCGAAAAGCCGAGGATCGACAGCGCCATGATCGCCTTGGACGAGAAGCTGTCGGGCTTGTAGCCCGCCCAGATGCCCAGCGGCACGCCGAGCGCGGTGGCCAGGAACATGGCGACGAACACGAGTTCCAGCGTCGCCGGAAGGCGCGAGAAGATCAGCGAGGTGACCGGCACGTTGTAGACCATCGAGCGGCCCAGATCGCCCTGCGCGACATTGGTCACGAAGGTGAAATACTGGCGCCAGAGCGGTTGGTCGAGGCCGTAGCGTTCGATGAGCGCGTCGCGGATCGATTGGGTGGCGCCCGGATCGATCAGCACGTCGATGGGGTTGCCGATGGCGTAGACGCCGACGAAGACGATCACCGACATGGCAAAGACCACGAGGACCGATTGCATCAGGCGCTGGAGGATGAAGGCGATCATGGGGACCTGCGGATGGGAAAACCCCGGCCGGCGGGCCGGCCGGGGTCAATGTGCAAGGCGGGGATCGGTCAGGTTCGCCCTGACCGACAAGCCCCGGACCGGGATCAGTCGGATACCGGCGTGATGCGGTAGGCCAGCGTTTCCTGATCGACCCGCGGGGTGAAGGTCAGGGTGCCCGTCGGCGCGGCCCAGACCGTCTGCAGGATCACCGTCGGGATCAGCGCGCGGTCTTCCATGACGATCCGCGAGGCTTCCTCGTAAAGTTCGCGCCGCGCATCGTCATCGAGGTTCTCGCGCGCCTGCTGGAAGAGGTCGTCGAACTCGGCGTTCGAATAGCCCGTGCGGTTGAAGGCGCCGAGGCCCAGTTCGGGGTCCTTGGTGTGCAGAAGCGAGCCGTAGGTATAGGACGCCTCGCCGGTCAGGGTGCCCCAGGCGGACATGGCGAGCGAGTATTCCTCGCGCGCGGCGGCCGGGAAGAAGACCGTGCCGTTGAGCGCCTGCGCGTTCACCGTCAGGCCCAGGCGCGACCACATCTGCGCCAGCGCCTCGCACACGACCGAGTCGCCGGGGACGCGGTTGTTGGTGCAGGTGAAATCGATCTCGAACCCGTCGGCGTAGCCGGCTTCCTCGAGCAGGCGGCGGGCCTCGTCGAGGTTGTATTCGCGCGGGCCGAGTTCGGTCGAGTAGCCGAAGAAGCCCTCGGGCATCAGCTGGTTGGCGGGCGTGCCCAGCCCTTCGAGCACGACGCGGACCAGCGTGTCACGGTCGATGGCCAGATCGAGCGCGGTGCGCACGCGCAGGTCCTGCAGCGGGTTCTCGTCGATCTCCTGACCGTTGACGCGGACCTTCTGCGGCAGTTCGTCCCGCACCACCGGCTGCACGTTCAGGATGTAGACCGAATCCGACACGAAGGTGTCGAGGCTTGAGTCGTTCTGCATCGTCAGGTAGTCCGACGCCGGGACGTAGTTGATCAGGTCGACCTGGCCCGAGCGCAGCGCGGCAACGCGCGCGGCGTCATCGGGGATTTCCTTGCGCACGACGCGCTCCCAATGCGGCGCCTCGCCCCAGTAGTCGTCGAAGCGTTCCATCACCAGATCGCCCTTCGGCTCCCAGCTGACGAAGCGATAGGGGCCGGTGCCGATGGCGGATTCGCCCGAGTTGAACTCCTCGTTGCCGACCTCCATGCCGATCGAGGCGGGCACGACGAAGAGGCGGATGAAGTCGTTGGGCAGCGACGGCGCGGTACCGGCAGTGTGGACGTGCAGCGTGTAGTCGTCGATCACCTCGACCGATTCCACGGACTTGGTGTAGATCGTCATCGACATCGGGCCGGTGACTTCGGGGATACGCTCGATCGAGAACTTGACGTCCTCGGCGGTCAGGTCCGAGCCGTCGTGGAACTTGACGCCTTCGCGGATCTTGAATTCCCAGGTCGTGGGGCTGATCGGCTCCCAGCTGGTGGCCAGCGCGGGTTCCAGCTGCAGGTTCTCGTCCACGCCGACGAGCGTGTCGAAGATGTGGCGCAGCGCTTCGGCCTGGCTGCCGAGCGTGGACCAGTGGGGGTCGATCGAATCCGGCCCGGCCCGCAAGCCGATGGTCAGATCCTGTGCCATGACGGGCAGGGTCGCCCCCGCCATGATGGCCAGCGCCGCTACTCCGGCGCGAAGGGTATTGAGAGTCATGGCTTCCTCCGCATTGTCGCCAAGTGTTATCATTGACTGGCACACTATGCGTGGTTTCCGACGGCGGTCAAGCCGTTTCGCGCAACTTCCGTACGTATAGGACGGAAAGCGCGTAATAAATGGACTTGCCGCACAAAGTGTATTCATGCATTGATACGGCATGGCCAAGAACAGGACCCCCATTGCCGCCGCTCTGCGCCCGATCGTGACGGCGATCGACCGCTCGTCGCCGATCCCGGTGTCGGTCCAGCTGCGCGGCGCGCTGGAGTTCGGCATCGCCACCGGCGAGTTGCCCGAAGCCATGCGCCTGCCCTCGGTCCGGTCGCTGGCGCGGATGTTCGGCCTGTCGCCGGTCACCGTGGCCGGGGTCTATGCCGGGCTGCGCGACGCCGGGCTGATCGAAAGCCGGGTCGGCGCCGGCAGCTTCGTCGCCCGCAACCGGACCGACATGGCGCCGGAGTTCGAGAAACACCGCGAACTGCGCCGGCGTATCGCCGAACTGGTGCGGCTGGGCGCGGAACTGGGCCTGTCGCCGGCGGAACTGGCCGCGCGCCTGTCCAGCAGCCCCGGCCTGGCCGGCTGCCACGGGCTGCGCATCGCCGTGCTCAGCCACTTCCCCGCCACCACCGAAATCTACGCGCGCACGCTTTCGGCCCATGTCGGCAGCGGCGACACGGTTTTTGCGATGACCTTCGACGACCTCAAGGCCGGCGGGCCGCCGAATGCCGACCTGATCGTCACGCCGCGCAACCTGGTCACGGACGCCGCGCAGCTCTGCCGGCACCTGCCGGTGGTCGGGCTGACCTTCATCCCCGACGAGGCGACGCGCGTCAGCCTGGCGTCGCTGCAGCCCGAAACACGGGTGCTGGCGGTGTCCTATTTCCCGCATTTCCTGCCGCTGATGAAAACCGGCCTGCAGCGGTTCGCGCCGCATGTGCTGGACATGCAGACCATGGCCCGCGACGACCCCGGCCTCGACGCCGCCGCCGCCGAAGCCGGGGTGCTGATCTACGCCTCCGGCGCCGACTACCTGGCCGAGCGGATCAGCGGCGCGCAGACCGCCATCGAGTACCTGCACACGCCCGATCCCCGGTCGATCCGCGACGATCTGCTGCCGGCGCTGGACGCGCGGCGGGCCGAACTGATCACCCAACGAGGGGAGAGTGATGCGCATCAGCGACTGCAACTGGTTTGAGGTCGAAGACTACCTCAAGCATGACGACCGCTGCGTGCTGCCGCTGGGCAGCACCGAGCAGCACGCCTACCTGAGCCTGTCGGTCGATTCGATCCTGGCCGAGAAGATGGCGAGTGACGCCGCCGAGCCCCTGGGCGTGCCGGTCTTTCCCGCCGTCGCCTACGGCCTGACGCCCTATTTCATGGGCTTTCCCGGCTCGGTCTCGCTGCGGCTCTCGACCTATGCGGCGCTGGTGCGCGACATCCTCGACAGCCTCTACGCGACCGGCTTCCGCCGCGTGCTGATCGTCAATGGCCATGGCGGCAACAGCCCGGTGCAGCCGGTGACGATGGAGTGGATGGCCGACAAGTCGGGCGCGCGGGCGCGGTTTCACAACTGGTGGAACGCGCCGGCGACCTGGGCCAAGGTGCAGGAAATCGACCCGCAGGCGAGCCACGCATCCTGGATGGAGAACTTTCCCTGGACCCGCCTGCCCGGCCGCACCTTGCCCGACCAGCGCAAGCCGATGGTCGATTTCGACCGCCTGCGCGACCGCGACGCCCGCGCCGTGCGCGAGCTGATCGGCGACGGAAACTACGGCGGCTATTATCAGCGCCCCGATGCCGACAGCCATGCGCTGTGGGAAACTGGCGTCGCCGAGACGCGCGCGCTGCTGGAAGGGGACTGGGCATGAACCAACCGATCCTGATCTGGGGCACCGGCGCCATCGGCGGGGTGCTGGCGGCCTATTGGGCGCGCGCCGGCCAGCCCGTGCGCGCCGTCGACATCGTGGCCGAGCATGTCGCGGCGATGCGCGAGGGGGGCTTGCATATCGAGGGGCCGGTGGAGGAATTCACCCAGCGCCTCGATGCCGTGACGCCGGACGAGGTAACCGGCACCTACGACCGCATCGTGCTGGCGGTGAAGGCGCACCACACCGAGGCCGCGCTGGAGCAGTTGCTGCCGCATCTGGCGCCCGGCGGCTTCATCCTGTCGGCGCAGAACGGGCTGAACGAGCGGGTGATCGCCGCGCGCGCCGGGGCGGAGCGGACCATGGGCTGCTTCGTCAACTTCGGCGCCGACTGGCTGGAGCCGGGGCGCGTCCTCTACGGCAACCGCGCCGCCGTCGCCGTGGGCGAACTGGACGGCAGCACCACCCCGCGCCTGCAGGAAATGCACGCGCTTCTACGCATCGTCGAGCCCGAGGCGGTGATGACCGACAACATCTGGGGCTATCTCTGGGGCAAGATGGGCTATGGCGCGCTTCTCTTCGCCACGGCGCTGACGCACGATTCCATGTCCGATTCGCTGGCCCGCACGGCGCATTACCCGGTCTTCCGCGCCCTAGGGCAGGAGGTGATGGCGCTGGCCGCGGCGCAAGGGATCACGCCCGTGGGCTTCAACGGTTTCGACCCCGCGGCCTTTGCCCCCGGCGCGCCCGAGGCGGCGATGCAGGCCTCGGTCGCGGCGATGGTCGCGCACAACCGCAAGACCGCCAAGACCCATTCCGGCATCTGGCGCGACCTGGCCGTGCGCAAGCGCAAGACCGAGGTCGACGCGCAGATCGCGCCGATGGTGACGATCGGGCGCGACCTGGGCGTGCCGGTGCCGGTTCTGTCGCGGCTGGTGGACCTGATCCACGAGATCGAGGATGGCCGGCGCGAACAATCGGTGGGGGCGCTCGACGCGCTGGTGCCGGCATGCGCGTAGATCTGGGCGGAAAGCGGTTCCTGGTCACCGGCGCCGCGCAGGGCATCGGCGCCGAGATTGCGCGGCAGTTGCTGGCCGCCGGCGCCGAGGTGATCGCGGTGGACATGGACGCGGCCGGGATGGACCGGCTGGGCGACCTGCCCGGCCTTACGCGCCAGGTCTGCGATCTGGGCGACCGCGACGCGGTGCGCGCCATGATCGAGACGGTCAGCGCCGATGGCCCGGTCCTCGGCTATGTCGGCAGCGCCGGCGGCGTGCGCGGCCAGGTCGGCGGCCCGGTCGAGGAGGTGACGCCGGAGCGCTGGCGCACGATCTTCGAGGCCAATGTCGAAGGCACGCTCTGGTGCGTGCAGGCGCTGGCGCCCACGATGCGCACGGCGGGCTGGGGGCGGGTCGTCACCATCTCCTCGGGCGCGGGGCTGCGGCCCAGCCTGACCGGGCTGCACGCCTATTGCGCCGCCAAGCACGCGCTGGTCGGGCTGACCCGGCAACTGGCGCTGGACCTGGGGCCGCAGGGGATCACGGTCAATTCCATCGCGCCGGGCTTCGTGCTGTCCAACCCCTCGACCGAGAAGCAATGGGACGCCTTCGGGGCCGAGCGTCAGGCGGCGGTGGTCGGCAACATCCACATGCGCCGGCTGGGCCGGCCCGAGGATATCGCGCCCGCCGTGGTTTTCCTCGCCTCGGATCAGGCGGGGTGGATCTCCGGCCAGGTGCTGTCGGTGGACGGGGGCCATGCCTGAGCGGATGGACCCGGAAAATCGCGCGGGGTCGCGCGGCAACAGGACGGAAGACCAGATGACGAAATTCTCGATCGCACTCCACGGCGGGGCCGGCACCATACGCAAGGCCTCTCTGACCGAAGACGCGGCGGCGGGCTACCACGCGGCGCTGCGCGACGCGCTGGAGGCGGGCGCGGCGGTGCTGCGCGCCGATGGCACGGCACTGGATGCGGTGACCGCCGCGGTCATGGCGCTGGAGGATGCGCCGCTTTTCAATGCCGGGCGCGGTGCGGTCTTCAACAGCGACGGCGTGCAGGAAATGGACGCCGCGATCATGGACGGCCGGGACCGCCGCGCCGGCGCGGTGGCCGGTATCTTCGGGCCGCGCAACCCGATCCTCGCCGCCCGCGCGGTGATGGAGCGCAGCGCGCATGTGATGATGATCGGCGAGGGTGCCCTGAAGCTCGCGCGCGAGGCGGGGCTGACCTTTGCAGACCCCGACCACTTCTTCACCGAGGCCCGCTGGAAGGCGCTGCAGGACACGCTGCGCATGCGCGCCACCGGGGCCGAGGACGACGACCCCGCGCGCCGCCACGGCACCGTCGGCGCCGTCGCCCGCGATCGGGCCGGCAACCTCGCCGCCGCCACCTCGACCGGCGGCATGACCGCCAAGACGCCGGGCCGCGTCGGCGACACGCCGATCATCGGTTCCGGCACCTTCGCCGACAACGCCACCTGCGCCGTCTCCGGCACCGGCCATGGCGAGGTCTTCATCCGCTTCGCCGCGGCGCACGAGATCGCCGCCCGGATCCGCCACGCCGGCCAGTCGCTGGCGGATGCGGCGGATTGGGTGGTGATGCAGGACCTGGCAAAGAACGACGGCAGCGGCGGCCTCGTCGCTGTCGACGCGCAGGGTCGCGTCGCCCTGCCCTTCAACTGCGAAGGCATGTACCGCGCCGCAATCGAACACGAAGGCCCGGCCATGACCCGCATTCACGACGCCTGAGCGCAGGGCGAGACCCGATCGCCCGCCTTCCGGCGCCCGCGCCAAAAGTTTCATTGCGGTTAACGGCGCGGAACTCTGCTTTGATAACATGGGCTTGGCGAAGTGCTCAAATTTGAGCACCCCGCCGTCCGGCGCCCGCGAAACGGATCAGCCCGTGGGCGCGCCCTCCGTGCGCGCGACCGGTTGGCGCTCGTCCGGTGTCGTGGCGCCGGTGCAGATCGCCTCGAAGAGCGCGATCCCGGCCAGCCCCTCGTCTCGCGTCACCGGCCAGGGCGCGCCGCCGCCGACCGCTTCGGCAAAGGCCTCCAATTCGGCGGCCTCCTTGTCGAAGCCGCCGAAATCGATGCGCGTCTCGGGCGCGCCCGCCCGGGCATAAATCAGCCGTCCCTCGCCATCCATCGCCGCGCGCCCCTCGGAGCCCAACACCTCGATCCGCCAGGTGCGGCCGGGGCCGTTGATCGTGGTCAGCAGGCCGATCGCGCCGCTGTCGAAATCGATGGCGGCGGTCAGCGTGCGCGGGCGCGCCAGATCCTCGCCCCGCGTCATCACGCGCACGGCCTCCGCGCGCAGCCCCAGCCCCATCATCGCGTCGACGACATGGATGCCCAAGCCTGCCATGCCGCCCGCCGGGCTTTCCTCGACCCGGCTGCGCCAGTGGTCCGGCGTGTAGCCCGCCTGCGCCCAGGAATGGTTGCCGAAAACCTGCAAGATCTCGCCCAGGTGGTTCGACTGCACCAGCTCCAGCAGCCGGCGATAGGCGGGCAGAAAGCGCCGGTTATGCGCCGCCGCCAGCAAGACCCCGGCAGCGTCGGCGGCGTCCCAGGCCGTGCGCGCCTCTGCCAGCGTCAGGGTCAGCGGCTTTTCGCACAGGACCGGCCGTCCCTGCGCGGATGCCGCGACGATCTGCGCGCCATGCTGGCTGTGCGGGGTGGCCAGCACCACGGCATCGATATCGTCGCGCGTCAGGATCGCGTCCAGATCCGGCAGAACCTCGATCCGCTGGCGTTCGGCGAAATCCGCCGCCCGTTCCGGCCGGCCCGTGGCCGCGGCGACAAAGCGGATCCGCTCGGACCGTCCCTGCACCGAATTCACTAGGACCTGTCCCCAGCGCCCCAACCCGACGATCGCCGCCCTCATCATCCGTCCTGCCCCTTCACGCCTTCCGCGACCCGCTGTCGCCCGCGCCGGTTATCGCCGGCACGCATCTGGCGCAGCTTTCCCGCAACCGCGCGCCGGCGCAACCCCGATACCAACCCGCGCCCGTCTGGGATGCGCCCGTTCACCGCAGATCGTAGCCATAGTCCGCCGCCAGCGCGGCGCAGCGTTGCGCCACCTTGGCGCGCTCCTCCTGCGAAAGGATGTCCAGGTACTGGTTGCGCTCCTCGTGCGCGTCCCGGGCGGAATAGACCCCCTCCTGCGTGCCGAGGCCCGAGAAGGCCAGCAGCGTCCGCATCGAGGCCACCGGGTCGGCGGTCACGTCCTCGTAGCGCAGTTCCAGCAGGCGGTCGTTCAGGCGGGCCCGCATCTGCCGGATGATCGTCACCGCCTCGATCCAGTAATTGCAGGCGCCGTGGATGTCGGTCACCTTCATCACCTTGCCCAGTTTCAGACTGGCGACGACATTGAGCGGGTTGCGGACCAGGTGCAGGATGCGCGCCTTCGGAAACTCGGCCAGGATCAGGGGCAGGCCGTAGACGTTCTGCGGGGTCTTGTCGAACCAGCGGTAGTCGTCCAGCCCGCGCGCCCCGGCCATGTGGTGGACATGCCGGCACAGCAACTCGCCCCGCGTGCGCGACTGCATCAGCATCTTCCGGAACGCCTCGGGCGGGATGCCGTCGATCTCGCGGTGTTTCAGCAGCGTTGGGGAATTGAGCAGCGGATGGCTGTGCCCGCCGGTGCGGAACGGCTCGCCATAGCGGAAATAGTGCGTCTCCTCGGGGCAGATCACGTTCGGCTGGCGGCGCAGAAGGTCCCTAACCAGCGTGGTGCCCGAGCGCACGCAACCCAGGATGAACAGCGGCTCGGACCGTGCCGGTAGGGGTGGAGGGGATGGCATCGAGGCTCCAACGCGTCTGCAGGGCGGATCGCGTTCGCGGATAATCGTTCCGCCGGGGGGTCGCAAGGGGCCGGGGCGGCGCGGGCGCGGGCTCGCCGTCCCGCCAGGGCCCGGCGGCTGTCCCGAGCCTGGACGGCGCCTAACGCGCGGTCGGCAGCGCCAGCCAGTAGAGGGCGAAGGCCAGCTTCTTTCGCGCGCCCGCAGAGTTGACGAAGGGATAGAGGTCCGGCTGCCCGACGGCGCGATTGACGTGGTTCATCGCCACGCCGATGGCGATCGCGGCGTCCAGCAGGTGCGCGGGGTCGGTTTCGGCAAAGGCGTCGTATCCTTCGGCGGGCGCGGCGGCGGCGCTGAGCCCGGCGGCGAGGAAGCTGTCGACGATGTCGGTCAGGTGCATGGCGTGCGCGGCGCTCTCGGCCCAGTCTTCGTGAGGATGCGCGGCGGCATAGGGCGTGACATGCGCCGCCTGCCACTCCGCCGGCGGTCCCTGATCGTAATGGCGCGCCAACGCGGCCGCGTAGTCCTGCGTCTCGTCCCCCATGAGGGCGCGAAAATCGGTGACGAAGACGTCCGAGTCCGACAACCGTTCGAAAAGGAAATGCGCGATCTCGTGGCGGAAATGGCCGATCAGGGTGCGATAGGGCTCGCCCAGCATCTCGCGCCGGCGCACGCGTTCAGACGCATCGGCCTCGGCGAGGTTGATCGTCACCAGGCCCGACGCGTGCCCCATCATGACGCTGACCGGGCCGCCGGCGGTGGCCTCGGCCAGCATGTGGAACTCGGGGCGCGGGCCGTTGTCGCGCGGGTCGAACCAGCCCCACCGCATCAGCCCGGCCAGCACATGCCGCTTCGCCGCCTCGGCCCGGGCCCACAGAAGGCCGTTGCCCGGCACAGACAGGTCGGGGTGCACACTGGTCAGGCGACAGCTTTCGCAGAAATGCCGGCCCGGCGCGCAGATCCAGTTGCAGCCGAGTCGGTCGCGGTTGGCGCAGAACGGCTGGTCGGTCACGAAACGCTGCGCCACCGGATCGTGCCCGACGGCCAGACCGCAGCTGCAGACCAGGTTCCCGAAGAACAGGTTCGCGCGGCAGTCCGGGCAGTGGAATATCTTCATCGCGGTGATCCCTGACGGGGCGGCCTGCCCGTCAGGCGCCCCGGCCTGCAAGGATACCATCGCCGCGCCTGCATCGCACGGGCTTTGCAAGGATCACGCGTCGGTCGCGTCCGGCAGGGCCGCGCTGACGATCCGCGCGGCGGCGCTCGTGCGGGCCTCGATCTCGGCGCTCAGGGCGGCCAGATCGTCCGCGCCGGTTTCGCGCAGCAGCAGCGCGAGGCCCCCCTTGCCGAGCGTGGCGGGATTGACCGGACCGCCGCCCAGCAGCCGCAACGTGCAATGGACACGCCACAGCAGCCGGTACGCCGCGCCCAACTCCGCCTCGTCGTCTGTATCGATCACCCCGGCGCGGCGGGCGGCCAGCAGCTGCTGTTCGGTCCGCCGCGCCGGCGAGGCGGCGCGCAAGGCACCCATCTGCGCGAACAACTCGATCTCCTGCAGTCGGCCCGGACCGTCCTTGACATTCAGCCCGCCCTGCCCCGGCTTGGCCGCGCGCAGGCGCGCGCGCATCGCCGCGACATCCGCCGCGATGCCGTCGCCCTGCGCCTTCTCGGCCAGAAGCGTGCGGCGGAAGTCCTCGATCTCCTCGAAAAGGTTGACGGCGCCGGCGACCGGGCGGGCACGGGTCAGCGCCAGATGTTCCCAGGTCCAGGCCTCGTCACGCTGGTAGTTGCGGAAGGATTGCAGCGCGGTCGCCACCGGCCCCTGCCGGCCCGACGGACGCAGGCGCATGTCGACCTCGTAAAGCCGCCCTTCGGCCATCGGGGCCGAGAGCGCGGTGACCAGCGCCTGCGTCAGCCGCGCATAGTAGGGGCGCGAGGTCAGCGGGCGCGATCCCTCGGACGCGTCGCCACTGTCGGCATCGTAGATCACGATCAGGTCCAGGTCGGACTCCGCGTTCAACCGCTGCGCGCCCAGCGACCCCATGCCCAGGACCACCGCCCCCCGCCCCGGCGGATCGCCGTGCTTGCGCGCGAACTCGGCCAGAACCACCGGCCAGAGCGCGGCAATCACCGCATCGGCCAGTTGCGCGTATTGCGTCGCGGCCTCGAACGCGTCGATCACCCCGCGCAGATGATGGACCCCCACCCGGAAATGCCATTCCTTGGCCCAGGCGCGGGAGCGGTCGAGTTTGCGCTCGTAGTCGCCCGCGGCGCGCAACTGCGCCGCCAGATCGGCCTGCAGCGCCACCGCGCCCGGCCAGTCGGCAAAGAAGTCGCCACCAATCACCGCGTCGAAGACGCCCGAGTTCCGCGCCAGGTACTGCCCCAGTTGCGGCGCGGTGGCGCAGACGTCGATCAGAAGATCGATCAGGCTGGGATTGGCGTCGAAGAGCGAAAATAGTTGCACGCCGGCCGGCAGCCCGCCGAGGAACCGATCGAAGCTGACCAGCGCCTCCTCGGGATGTGCGGCGCGCTGCAGGCGTTCAAGGATCTCCGGCCGCAGCCGCTTGAAGATCTCGCGCGCGCGGGCCGAGCGCAGGGCGGGATAGGCGCGCCAGCCCTCGACGATCTCGCGCTGCGTGTCGCTGATCTCGGGCATCGGTGCGGCCTCGGCGGGGGCGAAGAAATCCTCGGTCAGCACTGCGACTTCTTCCAGACGCTCCTTCAGATGCGCGCGAAACGCCTCGGTGTCCGCCTCGCCCAGAAAGCGCGCGATCCGGTCGAACCCCTGCGGGTTGCCGGGCAGAAGCTGGGTCTGCGCGTCGCCCACCATCTGCAGCCGGTGTTCCAGCTCACGGTGCGCGCGGTAATGCGCCTGCAGCTTTTCCGAGACCTCGCCGGGCACCCAGCCCTTGGACGCCAGCGCCGACAACCCGCCCAGCGTGTCGCGCTGGCGCAGGTCGGGATCGCGGCCGCCGGCGATCAACTGCCGGGTCTGGGTGAAGAACTCGATCTCGCGGATGCCGCCGCGCCCCAGCTTCAGGTCGTGCCCGTCCAGCGACAGCGCCCCGCCCAGTCCCTTGTGGGTGCGGATACGCAGGCGCATGTCGTGCGCGTCCTGGATCGCGGCGAAATCCAGATGCCGGCGCCAGACGAAGGGGCGCAGGGTTTCCAGGAAGCGCCACCCCGCCGCGATGTCGCCGGCGCAGGGCCGCGCCTTGATATAGGCGGCGCGTTCCCAGGTCCGGCCCAGGCTTTCGTAATACCGCTCCGCCGCGTCCATCGAGATGCAGACCGGGGTGACGCTGGCGTCGGGGCGCAGGCGCAGGTCGGTGCGAAAGACATAGCCCTCGCCGGTGTGGTCCGACAGCGTCGCCGCCGCCTTGCGCGTCGCCCGGATGAAGGCGGCGCGCGCGTCGTGATAGTCGTCGGCGTCGAAGCGCGACTCGTCGAAGAGGCAGATCAGGTCGATGTCCGAGGAATAGTTCAGCTCGAACGCGCCCATCTTGCCCATCGCCAGCGCCACCATCCCGGCGCCGGATTCGGCGTCGTCGGCTTGCGCGCCGGGCAGCTTGCCGCGCCGGATCTCCTCGCCCAGATGGGTGGCCAGCGCGCGCTGGACGGCGGCATCGGCAAAGCGGGTCAGCGCGCCGGTCACCTCCTCCAGCGGCCAGACGCCGGCCAGATCGGCCAGCGCGACCAGCAACGCCACCCGCCCCTTGGCCTGGCGCAGCGCGCTGTCGGTGGCCTTCGGGGTGTCGGGCTGCAAACCGGCCAGCAGGCCATCGAGCGCGGCTTCGGGTCCATCGTGCAGGGCGGCGCGCAGCCAGTCGGCCTCGCCCTCGATCAGGGCCTTCAGGAAGGGGCTGCACCCGGCCGTGCCGACCAGCAGCTCGCGCAGCTCGGGCGCAAGGTCGTCGAACTGCGCTGCGACCTCGGCGCCGGCCTCGCGGTCGAAGGGAAGGGGTACACGGCTGAGTCGCGCGGCAAATCCGGTCATCGCGCGATTGTCGCCAAGCCGCGCCCAAGGTCAACGCGGTCGCTGCCATCGCTGCCCGAATAACGGGCGCGCGACACAAAATTTCGCCGACGGGCCGGGAAAACTGCCGAAAATGACTGGAAACCTGCATTTCCGTGTTATCTTCCACCGCACGAGCAATGGAGGAAAGCCCATGAAAACCAAACTCACTCTTGCCGCTCTGGTCCTGATCGCAAGCCCGGGCATCGCCCTGGCGATGTGCAGCGACATGAAACCGGCGCAGACCGCGACGACCTGCGCCGACGGCACCGTCTGGGACAGCCAGACCGGAACCTGCATCGCACCCGTCAGCAGCTGACGGCAATCGCGGCGCTGCCTCCCTCGTCAGCGCCGCGAAGATCCGGTTTCCGCGCCCGCGGGCGCGGTTTTTTTCAGCCGCGCGTGCCCTCGTCCAACCAGTCGGCGTAGCCGGGGTTGGCTGCCAGCACCGGCAGCGCCACGATCGCCGGCAGATCGTAGGGATGGTGCCGGGCGATCAGCGCGCACAGCCGGTCGAACACCGCCATCCGGCTTTTCATGCGCAGCGTCACCTCGGGGTCGCTTTCGACCCGCCCCTGCCACAGGTAGACGCTTTCCACCCCGGCGACGACATTGGCGCAGGCCGCCAGTCCGGCCTCCACCGTGGCCCGCGCGATCACCCGCGCGGTTTCGACATCCGGGCAGTTGACCTCGACCTCGATCATCTGCGTCACGCCAATCCTCCCCTTGTCATCGCCTGCCGCACCCTGCCACACTCGGGGGCGGCGCCGCCAGTCTCTGGCGTGGGCCAACCTCTGATACCGGAAGGAACCGCCGATGAAGGAACCCTCGATCAACGTGCTGGGCAGCGAGCTCGAGGACTGCTCGACCGACCCGGTCACCGGCTTCTTCCGCAACGGCTGCTGCGACACCGGGCCCGAGGATCGCGGCCTGCACACCGTCTGCGCGCAGATGACCGCGGAATTTCTGGCACTCTCGAAATACCTCGGCAACGACCTCTCGACGCCGCGCCCGGAATGGGGCTTTGCCGGGCTCAAGCCCGGCGATCACTGGTGCCTGTGCGCCGCGCGCTTCCTGCAGGCGCACGAGGAAGGCGCTGCACCCCGGGTCCGGATGCGCGCGACCCATCGCCGCACGCTGGATGTGGTGCCCTTCGAGGTGCTGCAGATGCACGCCAGCGATGCCGGATAAGACCCGGGACAGGTGCCATTGCAAGACGGATATCGGACAAGGCGCTGTTCCGGCCAGCGCGCAACGAAGGGCTAGGGCATGCACGGCGCGCCTCGACCGCCGGCCTCTGGCGCTTCGGACGCAATTGCCCTAATCCCACGGCCGTCCGCGCCAAAGCGCGGCAGCTCAGGAGGTATCGGCCGTGCATGTAGCGACCCTGCTCACCGATCCGGCGCGGGCCGGTCTGGATGCCGCGTTGGTCGAGGCCTTGCGCAACGCCTGGGGCGGGGGCGAAGCGCGCTGGCTCAACCCCGGCATCGCGGCCGAAATCGACCTCGCCACGCCGCCCGCGAACCGGTGGGATGTCTGGGCCGATCTGCAGGCGCAGGGCGTCGATCTGGCGGTGCAGCCCGCTGCAGGCCGGCGCAAGCGCATGCTGCTGGCCGACATGGACAGCACGATGATCGCGCAGGAATGCATCGACGAGCTGGCCGACCTGGCCGGTTTCGGCCCGCAGGTGGCCCGGATCACCGCGCAGGCGATGAATGGCGAACTGGAATTCGAACCCGCCCTGCGCGCGCGCGTCGCGCTTTTCAGGGACACGGATGCGGCGATCGTGGACCGCGTGCTGGCCGAGCGCATCACCTTCACCCCCGGCGGGCGGGACCTGGTAGCGACGATGAAGGCGCACGGCGCGCATACCGCGCTCGTCTCCGGCGGCTTCACCGCCTTCACCGAACGCGTCGCCGCCGAACTGGGCTTCGACGAGCATCGCGCCAACCGGCTGGAAATCGACGCCGGCCGTTTGACCGGAACCGTGGTGGAACCGATCCTCGGCCGGCAGGCCAAGATCGACGCGCTCGACGCGATCACCGCGCGGCTGGGGATCACGCCCGCCGAGGTCATGGCGGTGGGCGACGGCGCGAACGACCTGGGCATGCTGGCGCGCGCCGGTGCCGGGGTGGCGCTGCACGCCAAGCCGGTCGTCGCCGAACGCTGCGATCTGCGCATCAACCACGGCGACCTGACCGCGCTTCTTTACCTGCAGGGCTACGCGGTGGGCGATTTCAAGCGGTAGCGCCTGCGGGTCCCGAGGGCGGCGACCGCCCATCCGGCGCGCGGACCGTCATCCCCCGCAACCGGGCATCCCCGTCTCGCGCGCCGGGTCGAGCACTCGGCCCCGCCCTGCCGCGCCAATTGCGCTCCTGACGGCGTCGGCCTAAAGTTTCATTGCGGTTAACGTCGCCGGATTTTCACTTTATTTCAACGCCTTGAAGGAGTGCGCAAATTTGCGCACCCCGCCACGCTCAATGGGTCTTCTCGTGCGGATCGAAGCCCGCGATCACCACGCGCTCGGTGCGGCAATCGTCGCAAAGTGTCATCAACTCCCGCCGCTTCTCGCCGTCGAGCCCCGAATACATCCAGTGCCCGTCGAGCCTGGCCATCACCCGCTCGATCGAGGACCGCGTGCCGAAGGGCTTGCCGCAGCCGGTGCAGGCAAAGGGCTCCTCCTCCTTCAGCACCCGCTTCGGCGCCTCCCACGCGGCAAAGTCGATCTGCGGGGCCAGCGTGATCGCGTCCTCGGGGCAGGTCGCCGCGCACAGCCCGCACTGCACGCACGCCGCCTCGGTGAAGCGCAGCATCGGCCGGTCGGGATTGTCGCCCAGCGCGCCCGTCGGGCAGACCCCGACGCAGGCCAGGCACAGCGTGCAGGCGTCCCGGTCCAGAACCACCGCACCGAAGGGCGCGCCGGCGGGCAGGTCGATCTGCCGGGTCGGGTCCGGCGCGGCGCGGTTCATCTCGGCCATCGCCAGCGTCAGCAGGCCGCGCTTGTCCGCCGGCGGCAGGAAGGACGACCGGCCCACCCGCGCCGGCACGGGGTCGCGCCACAGCGCAGCCTCCAGCACGTCGGGATCGTCGGTCTGGATCAGTCCGCAAACCTCGGCCGGATAGCCGGTCTCGGCGCTGATCACCTCCATCAGTGCCAGCGTTTCTTCCAGCCCGTCGAGCGGATGCGCGGGCCGGGCTTTCGTCAGCACCCGCACCGCCCCCGCCCCCCAGGCCAGCGCGGCGGCGAAGACTTCGGGGCCGACCTGGCCCGCGTCGTTGATCTGCACCGGGATCGCATGCGCCGGCAGCCCGCGCCCGAACCGGGCCGCAGCATCGATCAGCGCCGCGCCGTGGTCATCATCGTGCAGCAGCAAGACGGGGGCCCCCTGCCCGCCGGCCGCGTACCAGGCCCGCAGCCCGGCGCGCAGCTTCAGCGCCAGCGCCTCGACCCGCGGCAGCGCGTAGGAGGCCGCGCCCGTGGGACAGGCCGCCGCGCATTGCCCGCAACCCGCGCAGATCAGCGGATCGATCGCCACGCTGTCGCCCGCCGGCTCGATCGCGCCGGTCGGACACAGGCCCAGGCAGCGCGTGCAGCCGGTGATCCGGTTGCGCGAATGGGCGCAGAGGTCGGCGCGGAAATCGATGTATTTCGGCTTGTCGAAGGTTCCGACCATACCCTGCGCCCGCGCGATCAGCCGCGCCACGGCGACCGGGTCGCGCGGATCGGCGCGCAGGTAGCCCGGGCGCAACGCATCGGCAGAGAAAAGCGGCGGCGCGCCGGTCAGGTCGATCACCAGATCGCAGCGCGACACGGCGCCGTCGCGCGTCGCCTCGAACTCCAGCCGGCTGCGCGACGACGGCGCCGGCGCGGCGTAGTCGTCCACCGTCAGCTCGAACGCGCCCAGATGGCCCTGCGCAGCGCGCACGCGCCCCTGCAGCACCGGAAAGATCGCCCGACGCGGCGGCGTGACCTCGGCCCCCGGCAGTAGCAGCACCGTGAGGTCCAGCACCTCGGCCAGCAATTGCGCGGCCTCCACGGCCACCGCGTCGCGGCCCAGAACCAGGGTCACGCCCTCGCTTTCCAGGCTCACCGTCTCGAACGGGGCGGGCGCGACACCGGCCATGGCGATCAGCGCCGCCATCTTCGGCCCGGCCTTGGCGGCGGCTTCGGACCAGCCCGCCGCCTCGCGGATGTTCACGAAATCGAGCGCGCCGTCGAACCCCTCGGCCTCGGCCACCTCGGCGAAAAGCGGCGCTTCCTGCGTGCAGGTCACGGTTACGGCATCGAACGCGCCCAGGGCTGCGCGGAAACTGGAAAGCTGCGCGCGGCAAAGCTGATGCGCCGGCCGGCCGGCCGCGCCCGCATGGCCGAGCGCGTCGGCGTCCAGCGGCATCGTCCCTTCGCAACTGCAGGTCAGGATGGTGCGCGCGGATTCTTGCATGGACTTTCCCCTGCCGGATCGAAACATTATCTTGGGCGATATAACCCCGCTTCACGCCGAGTGGTAGGCGGCGACGCGAAATGCCGCCACCGCGATAGAGAGAACCGCTATGTTGCAGACGGCGATTGCGCTGCCACCGCCCTACACGCTGGTGCGGACCGAGAACGCCGATGTCCTGGCCGAAGGAATCCGGCGCGCGCCCCGGGACGGGGCCGGAACGCTGGTCCTTTACCAGAGCCGCGCCGACACCGCGGGACTTGGCCTTCTGTCCTTCGCGGTCGTGCTGGAGCCGGAAGAGCCGCTGGAAACCGCGCAGCTCGCCTTTCTTCTGGGCATGGCGGCGCTGACCGACGCGCTGGCCGCGCATTGCCCGCCCGAACGCGCCCTCCGCATCGTCTGGCCGGACGAGATCCGCTACGACAAGGCACGTCTCGGGGGCGGTCGCCTGGCCATCGCACCCGGCACCGGCAGCAAGGATGTGCCGGACTGGATGGTGTTCGCCGCCGAACTGATCGCCGACCGCAACCACCTGCAGGAGCCCGGCCACCTGGTCGGCTCGACCTCGCTGGCGGAGGAACAGTTCGACCCACCCGAGGAAATCGTTGCCGCCTTCGCGTCCTACATGATGCTCTATTTCGACCGCTGGCAGCATGACGGGATCGAGGCGGTCACCAACCGCTACCTGATGCGCGTCGACCCGCCGCTCCTGCGCGGCGTCCGCCGGATCGAGGGGGATCGGATGATCGAGGTCACGCCTTCGGGCAACCGGCGCTTCCCGCCGCTGTCGGAGGCGCTTGGCGCGACCGGCTGGCGCGACACGGCGGGGCCGAAGCTGTGATCCGCCTGCCGCGCACGATCCGGCTGGACGCATCCGATGCCGTGGTCTTCGCCCGTGCGGCGGAACCCGGCGAATGGGCTGTGCCCGGCACGTTCCTGTTCTGGGGCCAGCACCGAGAAAGCCTGACCCGCAAGCAGCAGATCGCCTTCCGCTCGGGCTTTCTGGGGGTCGGCAGTTTCGGCCATTCGACGCTGGTCGTGGTGCAGGAGGCGACCTTGGCCGAGCGCGCAGAGATGGTCGCCACGCTCGCCCGCGGGCTGGTCGCGCATCTGGGCGCGCCCGACATCGCCACCGCCACCCCGGCCGCCGAGGAGGAGGTGGCGCTGGCCGAAAGCCTCTGCCGCGATCATGCCGCCAACACGCTGATCGCGCTGCACCGCCGTCAGGAGGGCGGCGAAATCCGTGAACAGTTCCGAACCCTGCGCCCGCGCGACGAGACCGCCTTCGGCGCGGGATACCTTCAGGGCCACGACCGGGCGTTCGAGTTCTTCGAGGAAGCCGACGAGGACGAGGGTATCGACCTTGTCGCCCTGCACGCGGCCAGGACCGGCGGGGGGCGCGATGCCTGAATTCTGGGTCGCCAGCGGCCATCACCTGACCCGGCTCGACGCGCGCGGCTGGATGCAGGTCACCGACGCGTTGCTCCTCGCCTGGTTCGCCCGCCCCGAAGTCCTGCCGCCGCCCGAGGCCTGCCCCGCCGAACGCGCGCTCCATGCCCGGCTGATCGCCACCCCGCGTGCGCCGGTCAGCCATTTGGAACTCGCCGCGCTGGCCGACCCCGATGCGCGCGAGAACTGGACCTTCCTTCTGGACATGCGCGACCGGCTGCTGCGCGCCGGCACGATCGAGGGCGGCTATCTTTCGATCGTGCGCGAGGGGCGCCGGTTTCCCGTGGTGCTGCTCAACCAGCTGGTGCAACTGATCCTGCGCAACGCGCTGGAGGGGTGCGAGGATGCGCAGGTGCTGCGCGCCGCCGAGTTGATGTTCCGCCCGCAGCACGGCCATGTGAAGGACGACCGCCTGCTTCTGGCCGACGAGGAACTGGTGCAGCTCTTCGAGGCCGAGATGCACGCCTCGCCCCTGACCGCGATGTTCTCGGGTGGGGTCGACGGGCTGGACGTTCTGGGCGGCGGCAACGAATGGACCTACTGGTCGCGGTCCGATGCGCACACGACCCTGCTGAACTTCGGCGGCGACCCGGCGGCGCGCGCCGGGCTTGCGCGCGCGATCGAGGCGTTTCTGGCCCATTTGCTGGGGCTTCAGGTCACCGTCACGCCGCAGTTGCGCGCTGACGACATCGACCTGCACTGGTTTGTCGGGCTCGACCCGGCGGGAACCGCGATCGGCAACGCGCTCTGGCGTGGCGAGACGCCGCGCGATACGCTGGTCGGCCTCTACCGGCTGGATTTCGCCGATCCCGCGCCGGTGCGGGCCGACATCGCCGGCCATCCGGTCTGGTTGATCCTGGGTCTGGCGCCGGACGGCGGCGTGCGGATGAAGCCGCAGAACCTGGTCGTCGGCCTGCCGCTGAAGACGGGCGATCCGGTGCACTGACGCCGGTGAATTAAGGAAGGACACGATGCCGCAGGAACGCATGCGCATGGGCGTACTGGCAATCCGCCGCCCCCCGGTCACGCGCTGGGGTTCGGGCGAATTGCGCCCTTCGGCCGTTCTGCCGCAGGAGCCCGCCACAGCCCCGCACAAGCTGATCGCCCGGGAACCGGCGGGCGAGACCTGGTATCTGGGCGCGGCCGATGTGACGCTCTGGTCCGGCGACACCGGGCATCATCACGACAATCTGACCTCGGCGCACCCCTCGATCTGGGTGGCGATCCGTGGCCGGACGCCCGAGCAGGCCGAAATCGTCTGCGTCACCGCCGACCCCTACGAGGGCGAGGGCTATGCCAGCGATCCCGACCTGATCGTCGAGGCGGTGCCGATGCCGGCGGGCGTGCGCGCCACCGTCGCCGCCTTCATCGCCGCGCACCATGTCGAGATACCGTTCAAGAAACGCAAGCGCAGCAAGGCGGACCCGGCGGCGATGGACCCCCGCGCGCCGCGCATCCTGCCGCCCGAGGAAAAGTGGGGCGCGGGGAGGAAGCCATGAGCGAGAAGCCGTTTCTGGAACGCTGGGCCGCGCGCAAGTCAGACGCGCGCGACGCAGCAGCCGCCGCCGACGACGCCGAAGCCGCGGGATCGCCCGGCCCCCAGTCGCGGGAACCGGCGCAGGACCCCGCCGCGCCGACTGCGCCCGCACCGGCGCAGCCGATCAGCGAGGACGAACTCGCCGCCCTGCCCCCTGTCGACACGCTGACCGTCGGAAGCGACATCAAGGCCTTCCTGCGCCCCGGCGTGCCCGCACCGCTGAAAAACGCGGCCCTGCGCCGGATGTGGATGCTGACCCCGGCGATTCGCGACCACAGCGACATCGCGGTCGATTACGCTTGGGACTGGAACACGCCGGGCGGCGTGCCGGGCGATGGCGGCACGCTCGACCCCGAGCGGGTGGCGCAATGGGTGCGCGACATCGTCAACCGCAGGGAACCCGACGACCCGCCCCCGGCCGAGGACGCCGAGACCGAAGCGCAAGGCGACCCCGGGCAGGACGCGTCCCCGACGCAACTTCAGGACGACTTGCCCGGCGAAGCCGCCCCCACGGCCCGTTCGTCCCGGACCGGCACCGAATCCGCGGGAGCGGCAGACGCCCGTTCCGAGGGCAGCGCAGAACCGCACGCGGTCGCACCGCCCCGCCACGGCGGCGCGCGCCCGGCCTGACGGTTCCGTGAAGCGCTATGGTATGGCTCGGTATGCAAAGGCGTTTGACGCCGTCATCGGTTATGCGCTAGGTTTTCAATCAGAACGATAAGAGATGCTCGAAACGGGCATCCGGATATGGGAGCCAAAGCATGTCAGCCAGCCAGCCCGGAACCGGGCGAGCGCGCGACCACATGGATCAACTGCGGGGCGAGCAGTATCGCTTCCTCTCGCGCATCCTTGCGGCGCCGCCGGAGGCGGCAATGCTTGACCGGATCGCCGGCCTGCAAGGCGACGACTCGCCCCTGGGCCAGGCCTATGCCGCGCTGGCCCGCACCGCCGCCGCTGCCGACCTCAAGGCGGTCGAGCGCGAGTATTTCGAGCTTTTCATCGGTGTCGGGCGTGGCGAGTTGCTGCCCTACGCCAGTTTCTACCTGACCGGCTTCCTGAACGAACGTCCGCTGGCGGACCTGCGCGGCGATCTGCTGCGCCTGGGCATCGCGCGCGCCAGGGACCGGCACGAGCCGGAGGATCACATCGCGCTGATCCTCGAAGTCATGGCGGGCATGGCCGTGGGCGAGATCGAAATCTCGCCCGAGGACGAAGCCGCCTTCTTCCGCCGTCATCTGGCGCCCTGGGCGGCGCAGTTCTTCGATGACCTGGCCATCGCGCCCAGTGCAGACTTCTACCGCCCGGTGGCTGAAATCGGACGGCTTCTGGTGGATATCGAGGCCCGCGCCTTCGCGCTGGCCGCCTGAGACTTGAGCAAGACGCGTTCGGGCCGCGGCCCGACGAAACGGGAGGATCGACATGGCGAGTGACCGCAAACCAAGGGATCAGGGAAACCCGATCAACCGTCGCACATTCTTCGGCGCGACGCTGGGTGCAGCCAGCGCCGTCGCCCTGACCGCCGGCGGCGCCCGCCCGGTCGAGGCCCAGCAGACCGGCAGCGAGCGCACCCGCGCCCGCTACCAGGTCACCGAACATGTCGAAAACTTCTACCGCACGAACCGCTACTACCGCCGGGAGGAATGAGTAATGCTCGTCAAGCGCAGAACCCGTGAAGCCGCACAGGGCGGCCGCCTGGCCCAGGTCGCGGCCGGACTGTCCGCGAAACCGCTCGACCGTCGCAGCTTCCTGCGCGCCTCGGGCCTGACCGTCGGCGGCCTCGCCGCGCTCGGCAGCATCGGCGGCGGGCTGACCCGCCGGGCCGAGGCCGGGCCGACGGACCACAGCCAGGATATCGAGATCCGCAAGAACATCTGCACCCACTGCTCGGTCGGCTGCACCGTCACCGCCGAGGTGCAGAACGGCGTCTGGGTGGGCCAGGAGCCCAGCTGGTACAGCCCGATCAACCGCGGCACGCATTGCGCCAAGGGCGCCTCGGTGCGCGAGATCGTGCACGGCGACCGCCGCCTGAAATACCCGATGAAGAAGGTCGGCGGGGAATGGCAGCGGATCAGCTGGGAACAGGCGATCGAGGAGGTCGGCGACAAGCTGCTGGAGATCCGCGAGCGCTCGGGCGCCGACAGCGTCTACTGGCTCGGCTCGGCCAAGTTCTCGAACGAGGGCGCGTATCTGATGCGCAAGATGGCCGCCTTCTGGGGGACCAACAACGTCGACCACCAGGCCCGCATCTGCCACTCGACCACGGTCGCGGGCGTGGCCAACACCTGGGGCTACGGCGCGCAGACCAACAGCTACAACGACATCCGCAACTCCAAGACCATGATCTTCATGGGCTCGAACGCGGCCGAGGCGCATCCCGTCTCGCTCCAGCACATCCTCGAGGGCAAGGAGGTCAACCGCGCCAACGTCATCGTCTTCGACCCGCGCTTCACGCGTACGGCGGCGCATGCGACCGAATACGTCCGCTTCCGCCCCGGCACCGATATCGCGGTGATCAACGGCTTGCTCTGGCATATCTTCGAAAACGGCTGGGAGGACACCGAATACCTGTCCCAGCGCGTCTGGGGCATGGACCAGATCCGCGAGGCGGTGAAGGCTTACCCGCCCGAGGTGGTGGAAAACATCAGCTGGATCCCCGGCGACACGCTCCGCCGCGTGGCCGAGATCTTCGCCACCCAGAAGCCCTCGACCTTCATCTGGTGCATGGGCGGCACGCAGCACACCGTCGGCACCGCGAACGTGCGCGCCTACAACAACCTGCTGCTGGCCACCGGCAATGTCGGCAAGGAAGGCACCGGCGCCAACATCTTCCGCGGCCACTGCAACGTGCAGGGGGCGACGGACCTGGGCCTCGATGTCGGCAACCTGCCGCTCTACTACGGGCTCAGCGAAGGCGCCTGGCGCCACTGGTCCCGCGTGTGGGATGTGCCCTACGACTACTTCGTCAGCCGCTTCGACGAGGTTCCGGGCAAGGGCGGCCGCGACCCGCGCACGGCGGAACAGAACATGGAAGTGCCGGGCATCACCTCGACCCGCTGGTTCGACGCCGTGATGATCGACGCCGAGGAGGTCGACCAGCGCGACAACATCAAGGCGATGTTCGTGATGGGCCACGGCGGCAACACCGTGCCGCGGATGCAGGACGCGCAGCGCGGCATGAATGCGCTGGACCTGCTGGTCGTCGCCGACCCGCACCCGACCACCTTCGCCGCGCTGCACTCGCGCACCGACAACACCTACCTTCTACCGATCTGCACGCAGTTCGAGGTGGACGGCTCGCGCACCGCATCGAACCGGTCGCTGCAATGGGGCCAGAAGATCGTCGAGCCGATCTTCGAATCCGACAACGACTTCGCGGTGATGTACCGCCTGTCGGTGAAGCTCGGCTTCGGCGAGGAAATGTTCAAGAACTTCGAGATGATCGAGGGCAAGTTCGGCGTCTATCCCTCGGCCGAGTCGATCCTGCGCGAGATCAATCGCGGCGGCTGGTCCACCGGCTATACCGGCCAGTCGCCCGAGCGGCTGAAGGCCCACATGGCCAACCAGCAGCACTTCGATCTGGTCACGCTGCGCGCCGGCCCCGACGCCCCCGAGGAGGTGCGCGACGACTATTACGGCCTGCCCTGGCCCTGCTGGGGCACGCCCGAGTTCCGCCACCCCGGCTCGCATATCCTCTACAACACCGGGCTGGAGCCGATCCGCGGCGGCGGCGCCTTCCGCCCCCGCTTCGGGCTGGAACGCGACGGGCAGACCCTGCTGGCCGAAGGCAGCTGGCCGGTCGGGTCCGAGATCGAGGACGGCTATCCCGAATTCACCATGGCGCTGCTCCGGCAACTGGGCTGGGATGCCGATCTCACCGCCGATGAACTCGCCTGGATCGAGCGGATCGGCGACGGCGACGAGGACCGGATCAACGCAGTCAGCTGGTCGACCGACCTCTCGGGCGGCATCCAGCGCGTCGCGCTGGAACACGGCTGCGTGCCCTACGGCAACGGCAAGGCCCGGGCAGTCGCCTGGAACCTGCCCGACCCGATCCCGGTCCACCGCGAGCCGATCTACTCGCCGCGCCCCGATCTGGTCAACGACTACCCGACGCTGGAGGATCGGCGACAGCAGCGCATGCCGAACATCGGCCGTTCGGTCCAGATGGCCGGGGTCGAGAACCGCGTGCACGAGAACTTCCCGATCATCCTCACATCCGGACGCCTGGTCGAGTTCGAGGGCGGCGGCGAGGAAACGCGCTCGAATCCCTGGCTGGCCGAGTTGCAGCAGGACATGTTCGTCGAGATCAACACGCGGGACGCCGATGCCCGCGGGATCGTCGATGGCGGCTGGGTCTGGGTGACCGGGGCCGAAGGCGGCTCGCGCGCCCGCGTCAAGGCGCTGGTGACCGAACGCGTCAGCCCGGGCCTCGCCTTCATGCCCTTCCACTTCGCCGGCTGGTTCCAGGGCGAGGATCAGCGGGGCAACTACCCCGAAGGCGCCGACCCGATCGTTCTGGGCGAATCCGTCAATGTGATCACCACCTACGGCTATGACCCGGTGACCGGCATGCACGAAGGCAAGACAACCCTTTGCCAGATCGAAGCCGCGTAAAGGGCAGGAGCAAGACATGGCACGAATGAAGTTTCTCTGCGACGCGGACCGCTGCATCGAATGCAACGCCTGCGTCACCGCCTGCAAGAACGAGCACGAGGTGCCCTGGGGCATCAACCGCCGCCGGGTCGTCACCATCAACGACGGCCTGCCCGGCGAACGCTCGGTCTCGATGGCCTGCATGCACTGCACCGACGCGCCCTGCGCGGCGGTCTGCCCGGTGGCGTGCTTCTACACCACCGACGATGCGGTGGTGCTGCACAACAAGGACACCTGCATCGGCTGCGGCTACTGCTCCTACGCCTGCCCCTTCGGCGCGCCGCAGTATCCGCAGATGGCCAACTTCGGCACCCGCGGCAAGATGGACAAATGCACCTATTGCTCGGGCGGGCCCGAAGCCGACCTCAGCACCGCCGAGTACCAGAAGTACGGCGCCAATCGTCTGGCCGAGGGGAAACTCCCGCTCTGCGCCGAGATGTGCTCGACCAAGGCGCTGCTCGCTGGCGACGGCGACATCATCGCCGAGATCTACCGCGAGCGCGTCGTGACGCGTGGCTATGGCTCGGGCGCCTGGGGCTGGCGCACGGCCTATGGCGACACGGTCAACGTCTGAGCGCGACAGAGGGAGGACAGGCAGATGAGACAACCGATAACCCGCCTCGCGCTCGGCGCGGCAGGCCTTTTCGCCACGGCGTTCGCGGCGCTGGCGCAAGTCAACCCCACCGCCAACTCGGTGCAGGAGGGCGCGCTGATGGAGGCGCTGCAATCCGGCCAGTCGGTCACCGGCCGGATCAGCATCCCCGATTCCGGCGCCTCGGTGCTGATCGACCCGTCGGGGCGCACATGGGCTTCGCTGCACACCGGGACGCTGCAATGGATCACCATCATTGCCGTCCTCGGCATGCTGGCCCTTCTGGTCGCCTTCTACCTCTACCGCGGCCGCGTCCGGGTCGAGGCCGGCTTCTCGGGCCGCAAGATCCTGCGCTTCAACATCATCGATCGCTTCGCTCACTGGCTTCTGGCGACGACCTTCATCATCCTCGCGCTGACCGGCCTCAACCTGATCCTCGGCCGCGCCCTCCTCTTGCCCCTGATCGGCGAGGGGGCCTTCGGCACGCTCTCGGCCTGGGGCAAGATCGCGCACAACTACCTTGCCTGGCCGTTCATGGCCGCGCTGATCATGGTCTTCGTGCTGTGGGTCGCGCACAACATCCCCAACCGGCTTGACCTTGAGTGGATCAAGCAGGCCGGCGGCCTGCTGCAGAAGAACGTCCACCCGCCCGCCAGGAAGTTCAACGCCGGGCAGAAGATCATCTTCTGGTCGGTCATCATCGGCGGCGCGCTGCTCTCCTGGACCGGCATCATGCTGCTCTTCCCCGGCGAGGCTGGCCCGGGCACCGGCTGGCAGTTCTACCAGGTCATCCACGCCGTCGTCTCCGCAGTGATGGTCGCCATCATCCTCGCGCATATCTACATCGGCTCGCTCGGCATGGAGGGGGCGTTCGACGCGATGGGCAACGGCGAGGTCGACGAGAACTGGGCACGCGAGCATCACTCCCTCTGGGTCGAGGAGAAGCTGGGCCGCGACGCCGCCAAGTCCCCGCCGCCCCGCGCCCGCGCCACCCCGGCCGAGTGAGCCTGGCCGGGCCGCGCGGCCGGTCCCCTTCGGGCCGTTCCCCGCCGCCGCGGCCCCCGCATCAGGCCGCCCGTCACCCCGGTGCCGGGCGGCCTTTCTTCACCCCCGGGGCCTTCCGCCCCGCTGCCCTGATCCGAGCCATGAGCACGCCAGACAACAGCCCCGATGACACCGCCCTCGCCCAACGGGCGCGGCAGGTGCTGGCCGCCCTGCCGCTGCCGGATGGCGGCACGCTGGGCGCCTCCGGGCGGCTTTCCGGCATTTCGGTCCAGGCCGGCCGCGTCAGCGCCGCCATCCGCATCCGCCCCGAGGAGGCCGCGGGCTTCGCCCCGCTGCGCGACCGCGCCGATGCCGACCTGCGCGCCGTGCCCGGCGTCGCCCAGGCGATGGTCGTGCTGACCGCGGACACCCCCGCGCCCCAGCAACAACCACCGAAACTGTCGCAAGCCACCCGCCCCCGGCCCAAGGTCCTGCCCGGCGTCGCCCGGGTCATCGCCGTCGCCTCGGGCAAGGGCGGCGTCGGCAAGTCCACCACCGCCGTCAACCTCGCCCTCGGCCTGCGCGCGCTGGGGCTGACAGTCGGCCTTCTGGACGCCGACATCTACGGCCCCTCGCTGCCCACGCTTCTGGGCCTGCGCGGAAAGCCCCGCATGGGCGCCGACCGCCGGCTCCTGCCGATGGACGCCTACGGCCTCAAGGCGATGTCGATGGGCCTTCTGGTGGACGAGGAAACCGCGATGGTCTGGCGCGGCCCGATGGTCATGTCCGCCATCACCCAGATGCTGGCCGAGGTCGACTGGGGCACGCTCGACATCCTGCTCGTCGACATGCCGCCTGGCACCGGCGACGCGCAACTGGCCATCGCCCAGGGCACCGACCTTGCCGGCGCGGTCATCGTCTCGACCCCGCAGGACCTGTCGCTGATCGACGCGCGCCGCGGCATCACCATGTTCCGCAAGGTCGACGTGCCGATCCTGGGCCTGGTCGAGAACATGTCGCACTTCCTCTGCCCGACCTGCGGCGCCGAACACGCCATCTTCGGCCAGGGCGGCGCACGGGACGAGGCCGCACGCCTCGGCGTGCCCTTCCTAGGCGCCGTGCCGCTGACGATGGACCTGCGCGCCGCCTCGGACGCCGGCCAGCCGGTCACCGCCCGCAACCCCGACGGCCCGCTCGGCCGCATCTACCTCGACCTCGCGCGCGCGCTGCGCGCGGAACTCGCGCGCCAGCCGGCGCCCTCCCCTGTTTCCCCTGTCCCCCGCCACGGAGGTTCCACACCATGAAAGCCTTTCTCGCCGCCGTCGTCATCGCCGTCGTGTTCGCCTATGGCGCGGCGCTGCTGCTCCACGACACCTGGCAGACGCCCTCGCATTCCGCCTTCACGACCGAAGGCGCGCGCGTCTCCGACCCGGGCCAGAACCTGATCGGCAACTGAACGCCGTGACCTGCCGACGCCTTGCGCTCGCCGCGCTGACGCTCGTGCTGGCCCTGCCCGCCGCGGCGCAGGACCTGATCGGCCACGGCGGGCCGGTCGGCGCGCTGGATGTGTCCGGCGCGCAGGTCCTCTCGGGCGCCTTCGACACCCGCGCGATCCTCTGGAATGCCGACACCGGGGGCGCCGAACAGGTGCTGCGCTTCCACGACGGCAACGTCACCGCCGTCGCGCATCTGCCCGACGGCCGGCTGGCGACCGGCGGGCAGGACGGCCGCGTCGCCGTCTGGGACCGTGACGGCCGCGAACCCGTCTTCGCCACGCCGCGCGGCACCGCGCAGGTCGCCGCCCTCTCGGTCGCGCCCGACGGCAGCCGCCTGGCCGCGGGCTTCTGGGATGGCACGATCCTGTCGCTCGCCCTCGACGGCTTCGCGATGGACCGCTGGCCGGCGCATGGCGACCGGGTGATGGGCCTTGCGCATCTGCCCGACGGGCGGCTGGCCAGCGCGGGCTCCGACCTGCGCCTCGCGATCTGGGCGCCGGACGGGCGGCTCGCCGCGCGCAGCGACCTGCCCGACCTGCCCAACGGCCTCGCCATCACCCGCGGCCGCATCGCCGTGCCCTTCGCCGAAGGTGCGCTGCGGCTCTTCTCCGATACCGGCGCTCTTCTGCCCGAGCGCTTCCTGACCGACCGCCCGCTGGTCGCCGTCGCCGCCGCCGACGGGCTGGTCGCCGCCGCCGCGGTCGACGGCACGGTCTGGCTGCTCGCCGCCCGCGACCTCGACATCCGGTTCGAGATCGCCTCGGGCCAGGGCCCGGTCTGGGCACTGGCGATGGGCGCTGACGCGCTCTTCACCGGCGGCGGCGACGGCACGATCCGGCGCTTCGCACTATCCGATGGCGCGCGGCAGGGCACCGCCGCAACGCCGCTGGCCGAGGATTTCGACGACGGCAGCCGCGGCGCGCAGGTCTGGCGCGCCTGCGCGGTCTGCCATTCGCTCGACCCCGACGACCGCGGCCGCGCCGGCCCGACCCTGCACGGCGTCTTCGGCCGCCGCATCGGCACCGCGCCAGGCTACGACTATTCCGGCGCGCTCCGCCGCCTCGATATCACCTGGACGCCCCGCACCGTGGCCGAGCTTTTCGAACACGGCCCCGAGGCCTACACCCCCGGCTCGCGCATGCCCGAACAGCGCCTGCCCGACCCCGCCGACCGCGCCGCCCTGGTCGAGTTCCTGGAGCGCCGCGCGCATTGACCCGCTGGACGCCCCGCGCCCCTGCCGCTAGACCGGCGCCATGACCGGCCCCACCCCGTCCCCCTGGGACCTCGAACTCGACGCGCGCGGCCTTCTCTGCCCGCTGCCGGTGCTCAAGGCGCGCAAGCGCCTGCAGGCGATGGCGCCGGGCCAGGTGCTGCGCATGCTGGCCACCGACCCGGCCGCGGCGATCGACGTGCCGCATTTCTGCGCCGAATCCGGCCACGGCTACCTCGGCGCCGAACCCGCGCAGGACGCCACCGCCTACCTGATCCGCCGCCGCTAGCCGCGCCGCGCACCGGCGTCACACGTTACAGCAGAACCCGGCGCCCGACCCGGCATCTTCTGTCCGAAAATATCCTCGGGGGGGTCCCCGCGCCAGCGGGGACGGGGGGCAGACAGCCCCCCTTCCACCCCATCGACCCGGCCAGACCGTTACCACGGAGTAAGCGCGGCGCGCGAAACTGCCATACGTTTGCCATACGCTTGCCATACGCCTGCCAGCCAGATTCCGGCAGCCTCTGTCCCAGTGAAAACAGCGCCTTGCCCCGCCTGCACAGGCCGCGCCGCCGCGCGCCCCGCGCAGCCTGCTTTTCCTGAACGAAAGGTTAAGATGCGCCCCGCCGGCGCTCAGCCCAGCCCGAAACTCGCATAGGGCAGGTAGCGCACGGGCGTGCCGGGCACGATCTCGGCCGCGCCATCGGGCAGCTCGACCAGCCCTTCCGCCCAGCTCAACCCACTGATTCGCCCCGATCCTTCCGAGGCAAAGACCTCCGCCGCCCCCTCCGCGTTCAGCCGCGCCCGCAGGTATTCCCGCCGCCCCGGCTTCTTGCGCTTGGCGAATGCCGCCGGCACCGTGAACCCCTGCGCCGCCACCCACCCCGCACCGGACATCAACGACAACGCCGGGCGCGCGAAGATCAAGGTACAGACCAGCGCCGCCACCGGATTGCCCGGCAACCCGATCACCGGCACCCCACCTCCCCAAAGCGCCAACGCCAGCGGCCGCCCCGGCTTCAGCGCGATGCGCCAGCTCGACAGCTGCCCCTCCTCGCGCAGCAGGCGCGCCACATGATCCTCGTCCCCCGCCGACGCCCCGCCCGAGGTCAGGATCACATCCGCCCGCCGCGCCCCCCGGTCCAGCGCCGCGCGCAGGCGCGCCGGCCGGTCCGGCGCGTGGCCCAGATCCACCGGCAGATGCCCCCAGCGCCGCAGAATGTCCAGTAACATCGGGCGGTTGGCGTCATAGATCTGGTGCGGCTCGGCGGCTGCATCCGTGTCCGCGACGATCTCGTCGCCCGTGGACAGGACCGCCACGCGCAGCGCCCGGCGCACCGCGACCCGGCCGATGCCCAAGGCCGACAGCAGCGCCAGATCCGCCGGCGTCAACCGCCGCCCGGCGGGCAGGACCGGCGCGCCTTCGCCCACATCCTCGCCGGCGCGGCGGGTATTTGCGCCGCGCATCACCGGCCCGTCGAAGGCCACGCGCGCGCCATCGCGCGCGCAATCCTCGTCCAGCACCACGGTATCGACGCCCTCGGGCAGGATCGCGCCGGTCAGGATGCGCACCGCCTGCCCCGCCGGCAACGATCCGGCAAAGGGCTGTCCCGCCGCCGCCCGGCCGGCTGCCAGTGGCAGCGTATAGGGCCCCCCGCCCGCCAGCCCCGCATGGGCAAACCCGTAGCCGTCGACCGCCGAATTGGCGCGCGGCGGGTTCGACCGGCGCGCGACCTGATCGGCGGCCAGAACCCGCCCTCCGGCCTTGGCGACCGGCAACACCTCGGTCCCCGTGACCGGCACCAGCGCCGCGCGCAACTTCTCCAGCGCAGTCTCGACCGGCACCCAGGACACGCCCTGCGGCATGGCGAAGCAGTCGTTGCGCAATCGTGGGGGCGTCAGCGGCGCGGGCTCCGCATCCCCCTCCGGCGGCCTCACCCGCCCCAACACCGCTTCCGCCGCGCGCCGCAGCGCGCCCTCTTGGCCCACACCCAGGATCCAGCCTTCCTCGGCCAGGTTCCAGGCTTCCGGCGGCACCTCGAACAGCGGCGCCAGCGCGTCGCGCGCGGACAGATGCGCCAACGCCAGCGCCAGCAACCGCACCTGCATCTCGTCATTGATCGGTTCCGTGCCGCTTCCGCGCAGGGCCGCAACTTCCGTCCGCAAGAGCGAGGGGAAAACCTCGGCCAGAACGACCGGGGCATCCCGGCAGTCGTCGAACGGCCAGACGGCGACGCGCCCGGAATGGGCCGCGCGCAACCGCCAGAGGACCGGCAGACCGGTCAGTGTCTGGCTGCCCACCGCGCCCGCGCCGCCCAGCTTGAAGACCGATTGCGCGCCGGGCGCGCGGCGGTCGACCCGGCGCAGATCGGCCATTCCGTGCCCCTCCCGCGCGCGCCCCTGCGCCGGCAGGTCGGGCAAATCCAGCCCGGCGGGCCGAAACCAGAACGGCCCCAACCCCGGCAACACCCGATTCATCGCCGCCGCGACCTCGAACCGGTTCGAGCGGTTCTCGGCGTCGTCTCGCAACTGCCGCGCAAGCCACGCCCAGACCGCCAGCGCCTGCGCCTGCCCGGTCAGCGCGGCGGCCAGCCCCGCCGGAAAGCCGAAGGCGAAATCGGCACCGATCAGCATCCGCTCACCGCGCGCGAGCGTCCGGTCGATCAGCGCCCTCAGCCTGTCCTCCGCCTGCCGCCGGGTGCGCGGGTTCATGCTTTCAACGACCTCCCCCTCGGCAGTGGCGATCCAGATCGAATCGCGGCCGCTCGCCGGGCGATTGGCGGCCGACCAGTCGACGATGGCGATGCGGTCGAACCTCATGCCCGCGCCCCGACGAGTCCAACCTCGTTCAGCAGGAAATCGGCGATCGCGGCGGTATCGTCCAGCGGCAGCACCTGCACCGTCAGGCCCGACAGCGTCGGATGCGCCCCCCCGACGCTGGAGGCCACGGCGCGTATCGTCGGGTTCTCAGGCGCCAGAAGCGGCTGGCCGGTTTCCGGGCGATGGGCCTCGATCTTGGGATGCGGGGCGCGTTTGTAGCCCTCCACCAGCACCAGGTCGACCGGCGCCAGATGGGCGATCAGGTCGGCCAGCGGCGGCTCCGGCGCGCCGCGCAACTCCTGCATCAGCGCCCAGCGGACGGGCGAGGCGACGATCACCTGCGCCGCACCCGCCTCCCGGTGGCGATAGCTGTCGCGCCCGGGGTGGTCGATCTCGGTCGCATGATGCGCGTGCTTCACGGTCGAGACCGTGTACCCCCGGCAGGTGATCTCGGCCACCAGACGCTCCATCAGGCCGGTCTTGCCCGAGTTCTTCCATCCGGTCACGCCGTAAAGCTTCATGCCAACCCCGCCAGCTCCTCGGCGCGGGCGATATCCTCGGGCGAGTTGACATTGAAGAAGGGATCGAACCCCGCATCTCCGAATTCGGCGCGGCCCGCGCCGTGCCGGTCGGTCCAGACGACGATCTTGCGCAAGCCGCCACGCAGCGCCGTGCGCAGATCCTCGCGCAAGGCGACGGGCCAGAGGCCAAAGGTCGGGTGCTGCCAGATCCGCCCCGCGCCATCCGGGCTCGCCGCCAGCGCCAGACCCGACGGACCTGCCGCCGCTTGCAGGCGGGTGACCAGATCGCGCGGGAAAAAGGGCGTGTCGGCGGCCGCCGTAACAATCGCCTCGGCCCCCTGCCCCGCCGCCCAGTCGAGCCCGGCCAGCACCCCGGCCAGCGGCCCGGCGTAGCCCTCGACGCTGTCCGGCAGGATCGGCACGCCGAATTCGGCCAGCCGCGACGGATCGCCGTTCGCGTTGATCGCAAGCCCCGCAACCTGCGGCTTCAGCCGCGCGATGACATGATCGATCAGCCGCTGCCCGGCGACCACGCGCAGCCCCTTGTCACCCCCGCCCATGCGCGTCGCGCGTCCGCCGGCCAGAATGACCCCCAGCGGCGTCATGCCCTGACCCTGGCGGGCGTCGCTGCCTGCGGTCCCCGCATCGGCTCAGTCCACCTCGGCGGATTTGCGCCGGTGCTTGCGGTCCTCGTCACCGACACTGGATGGGTCCGCATCGCGCAGCAGCCGCTCCTCGCCCGAAAGGCAGATGAAGCGCTGCCCGCGCATCCGCCCGATCAGCGTCAGCCCCACCTGCCGCGCGATCTCCACCCCCCAGGCGGTGAAGCCCGACCGCGACGCCAGCACCGGGATCCCCATCAGCGCGCATTTGATCACCATCTCCGAGGTCAGCCGCCCGGTCGTGTAGAGGATCTTGTCCGCCCCGCCCTGCGCGTGGTGGAACATCCAGCCGGCGATCTTGTCCACCGCATTGTGGCGGCCGACATCCTCCATGTAGACCATGACCTCGTCGCGCCGGCACAGCACCGTGCCGTGGATCGCGCCGGCCTCAAGGTAAAGCGACGGCAGCGTGTTGATCTGGCGGGCCAGCGCATAGAGCCAGCTCGCGCGCACCTCTGCCTTCGGCAGGGTCACGCCCTCCAGCCCCTCCATCATGTCGCCAAAGACCGTGCCCACCGCGCAGCCCGAGGTTCGGGTCTTCTTCTTCACCTTCTCCTCGTAACTCGTCGCGCGCTCGGTGCGCACGACGACGACCTCGAGCTCGTCATCGTAATCGACGCCCGTCACCCGGTCGTCGGGGCGCAGCATCCCCTGATTGCGCAGAAATCCCAGCGCCAGGAATTCGGGATAATCGCCGATGGTCATGGCGGTGACGATCTCCTGCGAATTCAGGTAGATCGTCAGCGGCCGTTCCTCGACCACGCGGATCTCGACCTCGGTGCCGGTGTGGTCGCGGCCGGTGACGGGCCGCGTCAGGCGCGGATGCGCCGGATCGGGCAGGATCGGCAGGTCGGGGGGGATGAGTGCGGACATGACTGGACTGCGGCGCGCCTTTGACCTTCTTCAAATCTAATGTACCTTGTCGGCTCGGGTGGACAAGGTCGGAACAGGCGATGCTCGGATATGTCATAAGCGAAGGGCGCGGCACGGTCGACCCCCTGATGTCCGAGGTGGCAGGCGCCCTGCGCGCGCAGGGCTGGCCGCTGGCCGGCGTGGTCCAGGTCAACACCGAAACCGGCCCCGACACGAAATGCGACATGGACCTGCAGGTTCTGGCCGGCGCCGAAGCGGTACGCATCAGCCAGCGGCTGGGACGGCTGGCCCGCGGCTGCCGGCTGGACCCGCAGGGTCTCGAACGCGCTGTCGGACTGGTCGAGCAGGCGCTGTCCGCGCGGCCGCGCCTTCTGCTGATCAACAAGTTCGGCAAGGCCGAACTGGAGGGCCGCGGCTTTCGCCCGACGATCGGGCGCGCCCTGGCCGAGGGCGTCCCGGTGCTGACCGCGGTCAACCGAGGCAACCTGCCCGGTTTCCACGACTTCACCGGCGGGCTTGGCACAGCGCTGCCGCCTGAACGCGATGCGGTTCTGGACTGGTGCGTGGCGCAGGCGATACAAGCCGTTTGATAGCTTTCACCTATCAAACGACGCGATATTGATATTGACCTGCGGCAGTTCCGACCGCATGGCTGCCCCAGCAACGCCGCAGGCACGGCGACAGCCAGGGGATATCGAATGGCACTCGACAACCGCAGCGGACAAGGGGGCGTCTGGAAATCGGGCCGGGGCAAGGGGCGGCCGATCCCCAAGGGGCGCCAGGTCGACGATGACGCCCTGGCCGAGGTTCAGGCACTGCTGGGCGATGCCCCGCGCCGGCGCGACCTGCTGATCGAATACCTGCATCTGGTCCAGGACCGTCACGGGCACCTCTCGGCCCGGCACCTGCGCGCTCTGGCCTACGACATGCAGTTGAGCATGGCCGAGGTCTGGGAAGTCGCCACCTTCTACGCCCATTTCGACCCGATCCGCGAAGACGACGCGCCCCCGCCCGACCTGACCATCCGCGTCTGCGACTCGCTCTCGTGCGAACTCGCCGGGGCGCAGGCGCTGATGGCGGCGCTTCAGGCCAGCCACGACCCCGCCCGCGTCCGCGTCCTGCGCGCGCCCTGCATGGGCCGCTGCGACACCGCCCCGGTGGCCGAGGTCGGCCACCGCCATGTCGACCACGCCACGCCCGAGGCCGTGGCGAGCGTGATTGACGCCGGCGACTTCCACCCCGTGATCCCCGACTATCAGGGGCTGGCCGCCTACCGCGCCGGCGGCGGTTATGATCACCTGCTGGCGCTGCGCGAAAACGGCAACTGGGAGGCGGTGCAGGAACAGGTTCTGGCGTCGGGACTGCGCGGCCTCGGCGGCGCCGGTTTCCCAGCGGGGAAAAAGTGGGGCTTCGTCCGCGCCGGCGCCGGCCCCCGCTACCTCGCCGTCAATGGTGACGAGGGCGAACCCGGCACCTTCAAGGACCGCTGGTACCTGGAGCGCGAGCCGCACCTGATGCTCGAAGGCATGCTGATCGCCGCCTGGTCGGTGGAGGCCGCGCGCTGCTACATCTACATGCGCGACGAATACCCCGCCGTGCTGGAAATCCTGCGCCAGGAGATCGCCGCACTGGAAGCCGCGGGGCTGATCGACGCCGGCTACATCGACCTGCGCCGCGGCGCCGGCGCCTATATCTGCGGCGAGGAATCGGCGATGCTGGAATCGATCGAGGGCAAGCGCGGCCTGCCCCGCCACCGGCCGCCCTATGTCGCGCAGGTGGGCCTTTGGGGTCGGCCGACGCTGGTGCACAACGTGGAAACCCTGCACTGGGTCGCCCGCGTGGTGCGCGAAGGGCCGGAGGTGCTGAATGCGACCGAAAGGAACGGCCGCAAGGGCCTGCGCAGCTACTCCGTCAGCGGCCGGGTGGCCAAGCCCGGCGTCTACCTGCTGCCCGCCGGCTCCACCATCCGCGACGTGATCGCCGCCGCCGGCGGCATGGCCGCGGGGCACGCGCTGAAAGCCTACCAGCCCGGCGGGCCGTCCTCGGGCCTCCTGCCCGCCGCGCTCGACGACGTGCCGCTCGACTTCGACACGCTTCAGCCGCATGGCAGCTTCATCGGCTCGGCCGCCGTCGTGATCCTGTCCGACAAAGACTCCGCCCGCGACGCCGCGCTCAACATGCTGCGCTTCTTCGAGGATGAAAGCTGCGGCCAGTGTACCCCCTGCCGGTCGGGCTGCGAGAAGGCGGTGAAGCTGATGCAGGCGGACCGCTGGGACCGCAAGTTGCTGGAAGACCTCTGTCAGACCCTGGCCGACGCCTCGATCTGCGGCCTCGGCCAGGCCGCGCCGAACCCGATCCGACTGACCATGAAGCATTTCCCACAGGAGGTCGGCGCCGCGACTCGCGCCCCAGACCCCGGCAGCTACGACACCGATCAGAGCCTGGAGGCCCGGGAGCCGAAAGATGTCTGAACCGATCACCTTCACCCTCGACGACCGCGAAGTCACCGCCGCCCCCGGCCAGACCATCTGGGAAGTCGCCCATGGCCGCGGCCTGGTCATCCCGCATCTCTGCCACAAGCCCGCGCCCGGTTACCGCCCCGACGGCAACTGCCGCGCCTGCATGGTCGAGATCGAGGGCGAGCGCGTCCTCGCCGCCTCCTGCATCCGCGAACCGGCCGAGGGGATGGTGGTGCGCACCGCCACCGACCGCGCCCGGAAAGCGCGCGAGATGGTGATGGAACTGCTGCTCGCCGACCAGCCAGCGCTCGATCAGGCGCATGACCGCTCCGCGCATCTGTGGGACATGGCGGCGGCCGAAGGCGTCACCGCCAGCCGCTTTCCGGCGCTCGAACCCCGGCGCGTCCCGCTTCTGGACGACAGCCACGTCGCCATGCGCGTCAACCTCGACGCCTGCATCCAGTGCGGCCTCTGCGTCCGCGCCTGCCGCGAGGTGCAGGTCAACGACGTCATCGGCATGGCCGGGCGCGGCCACGACACCTGGCCGGTCTTCGACTTCGCCGACCCGATGGGCGAAAGCACCTGCGTCGCCTGCGGCGAATGCGTCCAGGCCTGCCCCACCGGCGCGCTGATGGAGGCCGCGGTGCTGGACGACGCGCAGCAGGGCGACAGCGCGGACCATGACAATGAGACCCGCTCGATCTGCCCCTTCTGCGGCGTCGGCTGCCAGGTCAGCCTGAAGGTCAAGGACGGGCGCGTGAAATACGTCGACGGCATCGACGGCCCGGCGAACGAAGGCCGGCTCTGCGTCAAGGGCCGATTCGGCTTCGACTACATCCACCACCCGCACCGGCTGAAAAAGCCGCTGATCCGCCGCGAAGGCGCCGAAAAGGGCCTCAACGTCGATCCCGAGAACCCGCTGACCCATTTCCGCGAGGCGACCTGGGAAGAGGCGCTGGATGCCGCCGCCGGCGGCCTGGCCCGCCTGCGCGACGCGCACGGTGGCGCGTCCGTCGCCGGTTTCGGCTCGGCCAAATGCTCGAACGAGGAAGCCTACCTCTTCCAGCGCCTGATCCGCGAAGGCTTCGGCCACAACAACGTCGACCACTGCACCCGGCTCTGCCATGCCTCCTCCGTGGCGGCCCTTCTGGAAAACGTCGGCTCGGCGGCGGTGACCGCCACCTTCAACGAGATCGAGAATGCCGATGTCGCCATCGTCATCGGCGCCAATCCCGTGGAGAATCACCCCGTCGCCGCCACCTTCTTCAAGCAGTTCACCAAGCGCGGCGGCAAGCTGATCGTCATGGATCCGCGCGGCCAGGCCCTGCGCCGCCACGCCACCCACATGCTGCAGTTCAAGCCCGGCGCCGACGTGTCGATGCTCAACGCCATCATGCATGTCATCGTCGAGGAAGGTCTCTACGACCGCCAGTACATCCAGGCGATGACCGAGAACTGGGAGGCGATGACCGCCCATCTCGCCGGCTTCGCGCCCGAGAAGATGGAAGCGATCTGCGGCATCCCGGCCGAAACCCTGCGCGCCGTCGCCCGCGATTTCGCCCGCGGTCGCGCCGGGATGATCTTCTGGGGCATGGGGATTTCCCAGCATATCCACGGCACCGACAATTCCCGCTGCCTGATTTCGCTCGCGCTGATGTGCGGCCATGTCGGCCGGCCGGGGACCGGGCTGCACCCGCTGCGCGGCCAGAACAACGTGCAGGGCGCCTCCGACGCGGGCCTCATCCCGATGTTCCTTCCCGACTACCAGACCGTCACCGACCCCGCGATCCGCGCGCGCTATTCCGACATCTGGGGATCGGGCGACTGGTCGGGTGCAAAGGGCCTGACGGTGACCGAGATCCTCGATGCCGTCCACGACGGCGCGATCCGGGGCATGTACATCCAGGGCGAGAACCCGGCGATGTCCGACCCCGACGTGACCCACGCGCGCGAGGCGCTGGCAATGCTCGACCACCTCGTCGTGCAGGACATCTTCCTGACCGAAACCGCGAACTATGCCGACGTGATCCTGCCCGCCGCCGCCTTCTACGAAAAGACCGGCACCGTCACCAACACCAACCGGCAGGTGCAACTCGGCCGCCGCGCCGTGCCCCCGCCGGGCGAGGCGCGCGAGGATTTGGCGATCACCGTGGCACTGGCCAACCGCCTGGGGCTGGGCTGGACCTACACCCACCCGCGCGAGGTGTTCGCCGAGATGAAGGCGAACATGCGCTCGCTCGACAACATCACCTGGGACCGGCTGGAGCGCGAGGGCGCCGTGACCTACCCCAGCCTCTCGCCCGAAGATCCCGGCCAGGCCATCGTCTTCGCCGACCGCTTCCCACGCGAAAGCGGCCGCGCACGCTTCGCCCCGGCGCAGGTCATCCCGCCGGACGAGGTGCCGGATGACGAATTCCCGATGGTCCTGACCACCGGCCGGCAGCTGGAACACTGGCACACCGGCTCGATGACGCGCCGCTCGAAGGTGCTCGACGCGGTGGAGCCCGAGGCGAACTGCTCGCTCCACCCGGCGACGCTCAACCGGCTGGGCATCGCCCCCGGCGGGCGCGTCCGGCTGGTCACCCGCCGCGGCGCGATCGAGCTGATGGCGCGCGCCGACCGCACGGTGGCCGAGGATATGGTCTTCGTGCCCTTCGCCTTCGTCGAGGCGGCGGCGAACGTGCTGACCAACCCCGCGCTCGACCCCTACGGCAAGATCCCCGAGTTCAAGTTCGCCGCCGTCCGCGCGGAAAACCCCGAGGCCGTCGCGGCGGAGTGATCCCGGCGCGCGGCCGCCCCGCCAACCCCGCGCGCAACCGGACGCACCCTCGGCTGACGGCCCCAGACCGGGACGGTCCGCCACCGCCCCGGAGGGCCTCGATCCGGCGAAAAGCTGGCAAACTGCCATACGTTTGCCATACACTTGCCATACGCTTGCCAGCCACTTTCTGGCAGGCATGAATCGCCCGAAATCAAGAAGATAGAAGCCGATTCTCGCCCTTTCGCCGGATCGCCTTGCGCGCCGCGTCAACCTTTCATCAACCACCCCACACGCCACCGCGTCGGCACGCAACGGCCCCACCGCAGACCTGCCCGCAGTTTTCGCCAGCGCGGGCTTGACCTTCCATCTGCTGGAAGGAGCATATAGAGCAGGTTCACATCACGGAGCCCGCCCATGACCGCCACCGCCTCGCCTCAGGACCCCTCGCTTTCGCTGAAGATCGAAGGGATGACCTGCGCCTCCTGCGTCGGCCGGGTGGAACGCGCCCTGGCCGCAGTACCGGGCGTGCGCTCGGCCGCGGCGAACCTCGCGACGGGGCGCGCCCAGGTGACCGGAACACCGCAAGCCGCCGCGCTGGCAGACGCCTTGCGCCAGGTCGGCTATCCCCTGGAAGAAACGCAGACCGACCTGGTCGTCGACGGCATGCACTGCGCCTCCTGCACGGGCCGGGTGGAGCGCGCCCTGACCGCCCAACCCGGCGTGATCGCCGCCTCCGTCAACCTGGTCACCGGCCGCGCCACGGTCCAGCATCTGCCCGCCTCGGGGATCGCGGAACAACTGGCCCAGGCCGTCACCGACGCGGGCTTCGCCGCCCACCCGCCGTCCCAACGACCCGCCGACGACAGCGCCGAAACACGCGCCGACGAGATCGCCCAGACCCGCCGCCGGATGCTGATCGCCGGGGCGCTGACCCTGCCCGTCTTCATTCTGGAAATGGGCGGCCACCTGGTCCCGGCCTTCCACGATTGGGTCCATCACACCGTGGGGATGTGGGAAAGCTGGCTCATCCAGTTCGTGCTGACCACGTTGGTCCTGTTCGGCCCCGGGATGGTGTTCTTTCGCCACGGCCTGCCGGCGCTGGCCCGTCGCGCCCCCGACATGAACAGCCTGGTGGCCGTGGGCACCGGCGCCGCCTGGGGCTTCTCGACGGTCGCAACCTTCGCGCCCGCTGCCCTGCCGCCGGGCACCGCCGCCGTCTATTTCGAGGCCGCCGCGGTGATCGTCACGCTGATCCTGATGGGCCGCCGGCTGGAGGCGCGCGCACGCGGTCGCACCGGGGCCGCGATCAAGCGGCTGATCGGCCTGCAACCCAGATCGGCGCGGGTCGAACGCGGCGGCCAAGTCACCGACCTGCCCATCGCCGAGATCCGCGCGGGCGATGTCGTGCATGTACGTCCCGGTGAAAAAGTGCCGACAGACGGAAGGGTTACGGGCGGATCCTCGTACATCGACGAAAGCATGATCACAGGCGAACCGATCCCCGTCGCCAAGGACGAAGGCGACACGGTGAGCGGCGGCACGGTCAACGGCACCGGCACGCTGACCTTCGTGGCGACGCGTGTTGGCGCGGACACGCTGCTCGCGCAGATCATCCGCCTGGTCGAGGACGCGCAGGGCTCGAAACTGCCGATCCAGGCGCTGGTCGACCGGGTGACCTACTACTTCGTCCCGGCGGTCATGGCGGTGGCGGCGCTGACCTTCGTCGCCTGGATGGCCCTGGGGCCGGGGCTGGGCCATGCGGTCGTCGCCGCGGTCGCGGTCCTGATCATCGCCTGCCCCTGCGCGATGGGCCTGGCGACGCCGACCTCGATCATGGTCGGCACCGGGCGGGCGGCCGAAATGGGCGTGCTGTTCCGCCGGGGCGACGCGTTGCAGGCGCTGCAGGGGATCGACGTGATCGCCTTCGACAAGACCGGCACCTTGACCGAAGGCCGGCCCGATCTGGTCGGCCTGCACCTGGCCGCTGGTTTCCAGGAGACCGAAGTGCTGTCCCTCGTCGCCGCCGTCGAAGCCAGATCGGAGCATCCGATCGGCCAGGCGATCATCCGTGCCGCCGAAGCCCGCGGTCTGTCGCTGGCACCGGTTGACGACTTCGACGCGATCCCCGGCTTCGGCGTGCGCGCGCGGCTCGGGGGCCGCGCGCTTCTGATCGGCGCCGAGCGGCTGATGGCGCGCGAAGGTATCGACCTTGGCACCCTGCCCGCGCGGGCGGCCGAGGCGGCGCGCAAGGGTCAGACGCCGCTCTTCGCCGCGATCGACGGGCAGGTGGCGGCGCTGATCGTCGTAGCCGACAGGATCAAGTCCTCGACGCCCGCCGCCATCGAGGCGTTGCACGCGATGGGGCTGAAGGTAGCGATGATCACCGGCGACGCCGAAGCAACCGCGCAGGCCATTGCCGCCGACCTGGGCATCGATACCATCGCGGCCGAGGTGTTGCCCGAAGGCAAGGTCGCAGCACTGCAGGGACTGCGCGACGGCGACCGGCGCGTGGCCTTTGTCGGCGACGGCATCAACGACGCCCCGGCGCTGGCGGCGGCGGACGTGGGCATCGCCATCGGCACCGGCACGGACGTTGCGGTCGAAGCGGCCGAAGTGGTGCTGATGTCGGGCGATCTGGGCGGCGTGGTCAACGCGCTCGCGGTCAGCCGCGCGACGCTGCGCAACATCCGGCAGAACCTCTTCTGGGCGTTCGCCTACAATGCCGCGCTGATCCCGGTTGCCGCCGGCCTGCTCTATCCCGCCTTCGGCCTGACGCTCAGCCCGATGCTTGCCGCCGGCGCCATGGCGCTTTCCAGTGTCTTCGTGGTCAGCAACGCGCTGCGCTTGCGCGGGCTGCGACCAATCCACCTGGACGCGCCCGCTACCCCCGAGGCGCCCCCCCCGGCTGGTCCCCGCGCAGTAGGAGAGTGACGATGAACATAGGCAACGCCGCCGAGGCCTCGGGCCTGCCGGCCAAGACCATCCGCTACTACGAGGAGATCGGCCTGATCCGGCCGCGCCGCGACGCCAACGGCTACCGCGCCTTTGGCCGGCGCGACGTGCACAAGCTGGCTTTCCTGGCGCGCGCCCGGGCACTGGGTTTCAGTATCGAGGAGTGTCGCGCCCTGATCGGCCTCTACGAGGACGAGAAACGCGCCAGCGAGGATGTCAAGGCGCTGACGCGGGAACATCTGAAGCGGATCGACACACGGATCGCCGAATTGCAGGGGCTGCGCGAAACGCTGGCGCAACTGGTTGCCGCCTGCGCCGGGGACCACCGGCCGGATTGTCCGATCCTGGCCGATCTTGCGCGCGACAGCGCGATCACCGACATGGGGGAGGTCAGCAGATGAGCACGATCTATGGAATCCGGACCTGCGATACCTGTCGCAAGGCAAGCAAGGCGCTGCCCGGGGCAGCTTTTCGCGACATTCGCACCGACCCGCTGAGGGCCGAGGAGATCGCGGAATTCCTGGACGCGTTCGGCGAGAAACTGGTGAACCGCGCCTCGACCACCTGGCGCGGACTGGACGAGGCGGCGCGGAACCAGGCGCCGGCGGCGCTGCTGGCGGCACATCCGGCATTGATGAAGCGCCCGGTCATCCGTGCGGATGGGGCGCTTCACCTTGGCTGGACGCCGGCGACGCGCGCGTCGCTCGGCGTGGACTGATGCGGATCAGAGCAGTTTCAGATCGCTCGCCGACTCGCGGCCGTCACGACCGGACTGCAGTTCGAAGCTGACCTTCTGGTTGTCGGCCAGACCGGTGAGCCCGGCGCGTTCGACCGCCGAGATATGGACGAAGACGTCCTTGCCGCCGCCATCGGGCGCGATGAAGCCGAAGCCTTTGGTGGAGTTGAACCATTTGACGGTGCCGGTGGGCATTTGCTTTCCCCTTCCGAATTTTCCCGGGGCGAGATTGCCCGCGGGCCGTGCAGCCAGGTCTTTCAGTAGCGCGGGCTGCCCCGGAAGGCGGTCGCCGAAAGTCTGTTGTCACTGGCCGGAGTTTGCCATGAATCGAAGCAAAAGCAAGCGCGTTGCGTTTCGACCGGCGCGTATCGGACGCGCAGTCGGCAAAGCGGGTCGCCGCGCCCCCAGCTTCGCCGACGCCGGGCCTCGGGGACGCATACACGGCCAGACGGGTCGCAGGGAGGGGGGTGCGCACAGTGCGCATTGCCCAATAACGTCATGGAGTCGTTTGTAAATCGTGTAAATTGAAACACTTTTTTAACCGCCGGCTGGAGGCCCTCCGCGACCGGAAATGCCGACCGGCCGATCCGGCAGGGGTTTGCGCCGACGCGCGTCAGCGCCGCGCGCGATCCAATCCCGTGCAGGGGCGGCGCGACGTTCCGGCGGCAGCACAGCGCGGCGCGCGATCGAGATCAGGAAGTCGGCCGGCGATCGGCGCACCGGCTTCAGGCGCGTGCCGGGACCCGCTCGATCCGCGCGCCGAGCGCGTTCAGGCGCTCGTCGATCCGCTCGTAGCCGCGCTCGATCTGCTGGGCGTTGTTGATGATGCTCTCGCCCTCGGCGCAGAGCGCGGCGATAAGCATGGCCATGCCGGCGCGGATGTCGGGGCTTTCCAGCCGGGCGCCGCGCAGCTTCGACGGCCCGGCAATGATCGCACGATGCGGATCGCACAGCACGATCCGCGCCCCCATCGCGATCAGCTTGTCGACGAAGAACATTCGGGATTCGAACATCTTTTCGAACATCAGCACGACGCCGTCGCATTGCGTGGCAGTGACGATGGCGATGGACATCGTGTCGGCGGGAAAGGCGGGCCAGGGCTGATCCTCGATTTTCGGGATATGGCCGCCGAAGTCGGGCTCGATCTTCATCGCCTGCCCGGCGCGGATGATCAGGTCGTCGCCCGACACCTCGGGCCGGATGCCGAGGCGGGCGAAGTTCATCAAGGTCGAGCGCAGGTGCTCGACGCCGGCATCCTTGATTGTCAGGTCCGACTGCGTCACCGCCGCCAGCCCGATCAGCGAGCCGACCTCGATGTGATCGGGCCCGATGCGGTGCGAACAGCCCTTGAGCGGCCCGCCGCCGTGGATGGTCATGGTGTTGGTGCCGACGCCCTCGATCGTCGCGCCCATCGCGGTCAGGAACCGCGCCAGGTCCTGCACATGCGGCTCGGACGCGCAGTTGCGCAGGATCGTCGTGCCCTCGGCGCAGACGGCGGCGCAGAGCGCGTTTTCCGTCGCGGTGACCGAGGGTTCGTCGAGGAAGACATCGGCGCCGCGCAGCTTCGGCGCCTTGAAGACATAGGCCCCGTTCACGCTGATCTCGGCGCCCAGTTGCTGAAGGGCCAGGAAATGCGTGTCGACGCGCCGCCGGCCGATCACGTCGCCGCCCGGCGGCGGCAGCACCAGCTCGCCACAGCGCGCCAGCATCGGCCCGGCCAGCAGGATCGACGCCCGGATGCGCGCGCAGAGATCGGGGTCGAGGTCGGCAGGCCGCAGGTCGCGCGCGGTGATCTCCAGCTCGTTCCGGCCCAGCCAGCGCGCCTCGGCGCCGACCGACTGGATCAGCTCCACCAGCGCCTCGATATCGCGGATGCGCGGGACGTTCGTCAGCTGCACCGTCTGATCGGTCAAGAGCGCCGCTGCCACGATGGGCAGTGCCGCGTTCTTGTTGCCCGACGGCGCAAGGGCACCGTTCAACCGGTGCCCGCCCTCGACGAAATACTGGATCCGCTCGCGCGGTTGTGCCAACGCCATGCCTCGCTCCAAGCTCTAGTGGCTTTTCGCGGGTGCATAGCAGATCGCCGGAGGCCCCGGAACCGCAAATGCGCCCTTCGGCGCCTAGACGCCGACCTGCGGCCCCTTGCAGACAAGCGGCCGGCTCGACCTTTCGACCTCGTAAAGCTCGGTGCTCGACCCTTCGCCGGCGAAGGTCGCGTGCAGCCCGTCCTCGGCTTGCCGGAAGGTCCAGCATTGCGGCGCGACGGGCGCGTGATCGTAGACGAAGCAGATGTTGCCCGCCTCCTCGTACCAGCGCCCTTCCTGGCAGTCCTCGCCGATGAAGGCCCAGATCACCCGCCGGCCCGGGAGATACTGTTCCATCCCGTAGGGCACGCCCATGAAGCTGAAGGTCAGCGTCTGGCCGGTGGTGTAGGCTTCGAACTCGGCCGCGCCCATGCGCTCTTCGGCCGCCGCGGGCAGCGACAGCGACAGCAGGACCAGGGCGGAAAACAGGCGGGACATGACACTCCTCTGGCGGCTTCGGGCCAGTCTGACCGATCGCGCCGGCAAAGACCAGCGGGCGGGGCGCTCAACTCGGCGCGAGGTGCGCCCCTTCCATCCCCCCGCGCGCTGATATAGCTGAAGGGTCGCCCCGAAGCCGCAGGAGAGGCCCGATGTCCTTTTTCCGCAAGCTCAAGGAACGGATGTTCCGCTCCTCCTCGAAGCTGGACGAGGGGCTCGACGCGCTTGTGCAGGAGGGGGCGGAAACAGGCTTGCCGCCCGAGGCATCCGACGGGCCCGCCCCGCCACCTGATGACACCGCGCGCGATGACGCCGCCCCGACCCCGCCGCCCGTACCTGCCGTCCCGCAACCCGCACCCGGCGCCCCGGCGGCACCCCGGATGCCCCCCGCGCCCCCTGCCCCCGCCCCGGCGCCGCCCGCCGCCGAGCCCGAGAAGCGCGGCATCCTGGCCCGGCTGACCGGCCGCAGCGAGGCGCCGCGGCGCCTCCTGGACGATGCGATGCTGGAGGAGCTGGAGGAGCTGCTGATCCAGGCCGACATGGGCGTGGAGACCGCGCTCAAGCTCACGGCAAACATCGCCGAGGGCCACATGGGCCGCCGCCTGTCCGTGGCCGAGATCAAGGCCCTGCTGGCCGCCGAGATCAGCCGCATCATGGACCCGGTCGCCCGGCCGATGCCGATCTATCCCAAGCGCCCGCAGGTGGTGCTGGTGGTGGGCGTCAACGGCGCCGGCAAGACCACGACCATCGGCAAGCTGGCGTCGCAGTTCCGGGCGGCGGGCAAGACCGTGATCATCGCCGCCGGCGACACGTTCCGCGCCGCCGCGGTCGAGCAGCTGCAGATCTGGGGGGATCGCGCCGGCGTGCCGGTGATGACCGCGCCCGAGGGGTCGGACCCCGCGTCGCTGTCCTTCGACGCGCTGACCCGCGCCCAGGCCGAAGGCACCGATCTGCTGATGATCGACACCGCCGGACGCCTGCAGAACCGGGCCGACCTGATGGCGGAACTGGCCAAGATCGTGCGCGTTCTGAAGAAGAAGGACCCCAGCGCGCCGCACAACACCCTGCTGGTGCTGGATGCGACCACCGGTCAGAACGCGCTGAAACAGGTCGAGATCTTCCGCGAGATCGCCGATGTCTCGGGGCTGGTGATGACCAAGCTCGACGGGACGGCGCGGGGTGGCGTGCTGGTGGCGCTGGCCGATCGCTTCGGCCTGCCGATCCACGCCATCGGCGTGGGCGAGCAGATCGATGACCTGGCGCCGTTCGACCCGGCCGAGTTCGCCGCCGCGCTGATCGGGACCGACGGTGCCTGACGCGCGACCCCGCGCGCCCGCTCACTGCGCCCGGTCGTCGCGCTCGGGCGCTTCGCCCTTGCTGTTTTCCTCCTCGATCCTGTGCGACACGCCGCGCAGCACCCAAAGCACCGGCAACAGGATCAGCGTCGCCAGCACCGCCAGCGCGATGGCGCCGATCCCGCAGGCAACCCCGATCGCGCCCGCCAGCCACATGCCCGCGCCGGTGGTCAGGCCCAGCACACGGCCGCCCGACATGATTATCGATCCCGCCGCCAGGAAGGCCACGCCCGAGGTGACGGCCTCGATCAGGCGCAGCGGGTCCGAAACCTCGCCCTGGAAGCGGGCCATGATCTCGAACGTGAGCAACGCGAAGAGGCAGGACGCCAGCGACACCAGGATATGCGTGCGCAGCCCCGCCGTGCGCGCATGCAGCGCGCGTTCGAACCCGATCACCCCCCCCAGCAGCACGGCGCAGAAAAGCCGCACCAGCGCCGTCTCGGGTGCGGTGCCGGAAAAGGATTGTTCGATGAGGGTGTCGATCATGCGCGCGCTCCCGTGCCGGCGGTCGGCGGATGAACGCGGCGGCTGCCACGCCGGTTCCGGGGCGCGGGGATGAGCGACTGGCTGATTTCGCTGGAAGGGACCGACGCCGGTCAGCGACTGGCGCTGATGCTGGCACTTGCCGCGGCCATCCTGCACGCGATCTTCGGGGCACTGCAGAAGGGACGCCATGACCCCTGGCTCAGCCGCGCGGCGATCGACACCAGCTACGGGCTGATGGCTGCGCCCTTCGCGCTTTTCGTCGTGCCCTGGCCCGAGCCGCACATGTGGCCGATCTTCGGCGTCGTCTTCCTCGTGCATGTCGCCTACAAGGTGCTGCAGGCCATGGCCTACAGCCGCGGCGCCTACACGGTCGTCTACCCGGTGGTGCGCGGCACCGGCCCGCTGTTCACCGTGATCGGCGCCTGGCTGCTATTCGGCGAGACCTTCAACGCGGTGCAATGGCTCGGCGTCGCGGTCCTGGTCAGCGGCATCTATGGGCTCGCGATCTACAACCTGCGCACGATAACCGCCGACCGCGACACGCTGGTTCCGGCGCTGCTGCTGGCCCTGCTGACCGGCGCTTTCGTCGCGCTCTACACCACGATCGACGCCTACGGCATCCGCGCCGCCGCCGATCCGTTCACGTTCCTGGCGTGGTTCTTCTTCATCGACGCCTTCTTCATGCCGATCTGGACATGGCGGCGCTGGTCGCGTCTGCCGCGCGACCAGATCGCCGGGCTGATGCGGCGAGGCGTTCTCGGCGGGCTCGTCGCCTTCGCCTCGTTCGGGGGCATCATGCTGGCGACGCGGCTCGGCTCGGTCGGTCAGGCGGCCGTGCTGCGCGAGACCTCGACGGTCTTCGCCGCGCTCATCGGCTGGCTGATGCTGGGCGAAAGCACCGGGCCGCGGCGCGTGGCGCTGATGACGCTGATCGCGACCGGCGCGGTGATCGTCCAACTCGCCGCCTGAGCCTGACCGCCGCCGGCGACGCCCGCCCTCGCCCGCGGATACCGCACGAGGCAGCACCGCGCGAAAGTTTCATTTCGGTTAACGGCGCCGATTTGTCGTTCCGGATCAATACGGTGCCAAACGGTCCGCATGCGGACCCGGTCCCGTTCGGCGCCGATCCAGCGCCCGCCGGCCGCTACAGGGCCCGCGCGGCGCCTTCGCCGCGCCCGGCGACCGGCCCCTCGACGGGGTCGGTTGACGGGCCTCCGAAAGCGCCCCGTCAGCGCCCAGACACGAGGCCCATCGACTCGAGCGTCAGCAGCACCTGGTGCGCGCAGTGATCGACATCGACGTTCTGCGTATCGACGCGCAACTCGGGCGCCTCGGGTTCCTCGTAGGGATCCGAGATGCCGGTGAACTCCTTGATCTTGCCCTCGCGCGCCAGCTTGTAGAGCCCCTTGCGGTCGCGCTTCTCGCATTCCTCCAGCGGCGTCGCCACATGCACCTCGACGAAGGCGCCATAGGCCTCGATCATCTCGCGCACGGTGCGCCGGGTCGCCGTGTAGGGCGCGATCGGTGCGCAAAGCGCGATGCCGCCGTTCTTGGTGATCTCGCTCGCCACATAGCCGATGCGGCGGATGTTGATGTCGCGGTGCTCCTTCGAGAAGCCCAGTTCCGACGACAGGTGCTTGCGCACCACATCCCCATCCAGCAGCGTCACCGGCCGCCCGCCCATCTCCATCAGCTTGACCATCAGGGCGTTGGCGATGGTGGACTTGCCCGAACCGGACAGCCCCGTGAAGAACACCGTGAACCCCTGCGCCGCGCGCGGCGGGTACCGGCGGCGCAATTCCTTCACCACCTCGGCGAAGCTGAACCATTCGGGGATCTCCAGCCCCTCGCGCAGCCTGCGGCGCAGTTCGGTGCCCGAGATGTCCAGCACCGTCGCCTCTTCGGACACCTCGTTCGCCGGGAAGTACTGCGCCTTTTCCTGCACGTAGACCATGTGCTTGAAGTCGACCATGGTCACGCCGATCTCGGCCTCGTGGGTCTTGAACAACTCCTGCGCGTCGTAGGGGCCGTAGAAATCGCGGCCCTCGCTGTTCTTGCCCGGCCCCGCGTGGTCGCGCCCGACGATCATGTGGGTGCAGCCGTGGTTGCGCCGGATGATGCCGTGCCAGACTGCCTCGCGCGGGCCGCCCATGCGCATCGCCAGGTTCAGCAGGCTCATGGTGGTGGTGGCGGCAGGGTACTTGTCCAGCACCGCCTCGTAGCAGCGCACGCGGGTGAAGTGGTCGACGTCGCCGGGCTTGGTCATGCCGACGACCGGATGGATCAGCAGGTTCGCCTGCACCTCGCGCGCGGCGCGGAAGGTCAGTTCCTGATGCGCCCGGTGCAGCGGGTTGCGGGTCTGGAAGGCCACGACCTTGCGCCAGCCGAGCTTGCGGAAGCGCGCGCGCAACTCGTTGGGCGTGTCGCGACGGCCCTTGAAATCGTAATGCACCGGCGCCTGAATGCCCGTCACAGGCCCGCCCAGATAGACCGGTCCGGCGATGTCGTGCAGGTAGCGGACCGCCGGATGGGCGAAATCGTTGGCGCCGAACACCCCCTCGGCTTCGCGCGCTTTCTCGGGCACCCATTTGTCGCTGACCGACAGGATCGCAAGGATCACCCCCTCGGGGTCGCGCAGGGCGATGTCCTGCCCGGGTTCGATCCCATCAGCGAAAGCCTCGGAGACATCGAGCGTCACGGGCATCGGCCAGAGCGTGCCGTCGGCCAGGCGCATCTTCTCGACGGCGCTGTCGTAGTCGGCCTGCCCCAGAAAGCCCTTGAGCGGCGTGAAGCCGCCGTTCATCAGAAGCTCCAGATCGCAGATCTGCCGGGGCGTCAGATCCCAGGACGGCAGCGTCGCCGCCTCGACCTTCAGTTTCTGCGCCGAGTCGGCGGAAACGTAGAGTTCGGAAATGGGCGCATGGTTCGGCATCGACATCGGGTCTGGTCCTTCACGACTTTCGCGCGGGGAGTGTTCGGTTTTTCCGCAAAGGTCAAGGGTCTGGGTTTGCGCGACCACGCGGCATTGTCACTTGCAACTTGGCACCGGCGCAGGGCAGATGGGGCCAGACAGATCAGGAGAGCCGATGCAACCGCCCCCGACCGCGCCCGACCCGCGCCTGCGTCAGATCCTGGAATTCGGCCCGCTGCTGGTGTTCCTGGCCGCCTATTTCTGGTTTCGGGACACGGTGGTCACGCTGGGCGGGGTGGACTACGCGGGCTTCATCATCGCCATCGTGATCTTCACGCCGCTGCAACTGGCGGCGACGCTGATCATGCGGCGCCTGACCGGCAAGCTGTCGCGCATGCAGGTGGCGACGCTGGTGCTGGTCGTGGTTCTGGGCGGCATCACCGTGGCGCTGAACGACGAGCGCTTCTTCAAGATGAAGAGCACCTTCGTCTTCGGCATCTTCAGCCTGCTGCTGTGGATCGGGCTGGCGCGGGGCCGGTCCTATTTCGCCTACGTTCTGGAAGGCGCGCTGCCGATCAGCCACGACGGTTGGATGATCCTGACCCGGCGCCTGGCCTGGTTCTTCGCCGCCGTGGCTGTCGCGAACGAGGTGATCTGGCGCAATTTCTCGACCGATGTCTATGTGCTTTGGGATACGCTGGGGCAGATGGGGGTGATGTTCGGCTTCTTCATTTCCAACTACCGCCTGATCGAAACGCACTGGCAGGAACCGGACGAGACCTGAGGCTTTTTCGCGCGCTTGGCACCTCGATGGGGGGCGTCCAAATTTGGACGCCGAAGCAAGTCATTGATATCGCGATGAAAGAGAAAATTTCTTAACCGAATTTTCATCCCGTTTTCGGGGCCTTTCGGGGGCCGGATTCGGACCACGCGCGCGGTCCGTCACCTGCGGTCAAGGCGCCGCCGTTGGGGTGCCCGGTGGTCGGGCGGAGCCGACCGGCCAGCGATTTCGCGCCGGGGGCAAGGCCCCCGGTACCGGATCAGCCTTGCGCCGATTTCACCCCGAACAGGATCTCCTGCGCCTTGCGGTCGTGCGCGGAGTTCTGCCGCGCCTCGGCCGCGACCGCCTTGCCCTTCTCGAAGGCCGGGCGCGCCGCGAGTTCGTCTAGCCAGCGCGCCATATGCGGCTTGTCGTCCAGCGTCTGCTCCTGCCGATCCCAGAGGCAGGCCCAGGGCCAGATCGCGAAATCGGCGATCGACAGGAAATCGCCCGCGACATAGTGGTTCTGCGCAAGCTGCCGGTCGAGCACGGCGTAAAGCCGGCCGACCTCGCGCCGGTAGCGGTCCTTGGCGTAGGGCAGGTCCTGCGGCGGATCCAGCTGCGGCGCGTAGCTGAGGAAGTGATGCGCCTGGCCTGCCATCGGGCCGACGCCGCCCATCTGCCACATGAGCCACTGGTCGACCGCGGTGCGGTCCCTCTCGGTCGGGCCGCCGAACTGGCCGGTCTTGCGCGCGAGGTACTGAAGGATCGCGCCGGATTCGAAGATCGAGATCGGTGCGCCGTCCGGCCCCTCGGGATCGACGATGGCGGGCATGCGGTTGTTCGGCGCGATGTTCAGGAAGTCGGGTTCGAACTGTTCGCCCGTCCCGATGTTCACCAGTTTCACGCGATAGGGCAGTCCCATCTCTTCCAGCGCGATGGTTATTTTCCACCCGTTGGGGGTGGGCCAGTAGTGCAGTTCGATATCGGCGGTCATTCATTCTCTCCCAGAGTTATTCAGGGAGGTTTGGTCCCCGCGGGGCAAAAGGCAAGGCCAAACGCCGCGAAACCAGCCGCGACCATCGCGGCGTCGGTGGTTCGGCGAGCAACTCGCGCAGGGCAGGCAGGGTCAGGCGCTCGCGCTCGTGAACCAGGGTCCGGTAGAGCCGGAAGATACCCGGCCTCAGGTAGACGGACCAGTGGCAGACCCGCAGACCCGCCGGCGCGAGTTCGAAACCCAGCGCCGCAAGCCGGTCGAGCACCGGCGCATGGTCGATCTGCAGATCGAGCCAGTTCGGCGCCTCGCGCAAGCCCAGGCCAATCGAACGCCCGCGACCGTGCATCGGGATCTGGCTCAGTTCGAACAGCATGTCGAAGATGTCGTTTTCGCGCGTGGTCACATTGATGAATTCGGCGCCCTGTCCGGCGGGGGAGTCGATCGCCCGCAACGCGCGCGGGCCCAGTTCGGCGCCGGCGAGCAGGAAGACGCGACCCAATGCGCCAGCGTGCAGAAGCGGGACCGCCGCGAGCGCAACCCGCGCCCCGAGGCTGTGGGCAAAGAGGTCCACCGGTCGGTCGGGGGCGGCGCGGCGCACGATCTGCACAAGCCGCGCCAGCGCTTGCGCGGCGGCCTCGGCCTGACGGCTCGCCGCCCAGACACCGCCGCCGCCGTTCCAGCCGAACCCGATACAGAGCCCCGGACGCGCCGCCGCCTCGGTCGGCGAGGCCGGCGTGAAGCGAAGGTGGCGGGGCCAGGACAGGTAGCGGCGCGTGGCCTGACCCGAGCGCGGCGCGTAGATCAGGCGATGCGGGTCCACGGCGGCGACGCCAGGCACGTAGCCCATGCCGTGGATCATGATCAGCACCGGCGCGCCCGCCGGCAGCCCGACCAGGGCATGACGCACCTGAGCCTCGGGCGAATCCGAGGCGGGGACCCCGATGCAATCGACCGGGGCGGCGGCGCTGGTCAACCCGAACCGGGTCGCGGTGATCTGAAGAAGCGGCATGTGGCATTCCCGGCGGAAGTTCTGCGCGCAGTCTGCGCGCGGCGCGTTACCTGATGGTTACGCCGCCGTTGACGCTTGATTGACGTGCCCGCGGCAAGGGGCTAAGCGCGGATTGCGCCACCGCCGCGCAGGGTCTTGAGAGAGTGGGAAGATGCGCAGCACCGACGGGACGGATGGCAAACCCTGGGCGCCGCGGACGGTCGCCGTGCATGCCGGCGCGCGCCGCAGCCAGTACGGCGAGGTGGCCGAGGCGATCTACCTGACGCAGGGCTTTGTCTATCCGACCGCGGAAGCCGCCGAGGCGCGCTTTGTTCAATCCGGGCGCGACGAGTTCATCTATGCGCGCTACGGCAATCCGACCGTGGCGGCGTTCGAGGACCGGATGGCGGCGCTGGAAGGGACCGAGGACGCCTTTGCCACGGCAAGCGGCATGGCGGCGGTGTCCGGGACGCTGTGCGCCATGCTGCGCACCGGCGATCACGTCGTCGCGGCGCGGGCGCTGTTCGGATCCTGCATCTACGTGCTGGACGAGGTGCTCAAGCGCTTTGGCGTCGAAGTGACCTTTGTCGACGGAACCGACCTGGACCAGTGGCGCGCGGCGATCCGGCCCGGCACCAAGGCGGTGTTTCTGGAAAGCGTGTCGAACCCGACGCTGGAGGTTGTCGACCTGAAGGCGGTCGCGGGACTGGCACAGGCGGTCGGGGCGCTGGTCATTGTCGACAACGTCTTCGCCACGCCGGTTTTTTCCCAGGCGCTGGCATTGGGGGCCGATGTGGTGATCTACTCGGCAACTAAGCATGTCGACGGTCAGGGGCGCTGCTTGGGCGGCGTGGTTCTGGGCACGCGCGAGTTCATCCGCGGCACGATCGAGCCCTACATGAAGCATACCGGCAGCGCGATGAGCCCGTTCAACGCCTGGGTCCTGCTGAACGGGCTGACCACGATGGACCTGCGCGTCCGGGCGCAGGCAAGGACGGCGCAGGAATTGGCACGAGCGCTTGAGGGGCATCCCAAGCTGTCGCGGGTCCTCTTTCCCGCGCTCGAGAGCCATCCGCAACACGAGATCGCCTCGGCGCAGATGGGCGGCCCCGGCACGGTGATGGCGCTGGAGGTAGCCGGCGGGAAGGAGGCCGCGTTCCGCTTTCTCAACGCGCTCGGCGTCGTGCTGATCTCGAACAACCTGGGGGATGCGCGCAGCATCGCCACCCATCCCGCGACCACGACCCACCAGCGCCTGCCCGACACGCAGAAAGCGGAGTTGGGGATTACCGAGGGGTTGATACGGCTGAGCGTCGGGCTGGAGGATGCGGCGGACCTGCTGGCCGACCTGACCGCAGCTTTGGACGCGGCCTGAGCCGGACGAGGACGACGCCGGGAGTCTCCGCGTGATGAGGGCGGCTTTCGGCGCCACAATCCGGGCAGGGAAACGTCAAGGGCGCGTCCGGCTGGACGCGCCCCTGACGTTCGAAAGGTTATCGGCGGCCCGTGGCTGATGGTCAGGGACCGTCGCGCGCGTTCAGGCGCTGATCGCGCGCGGGGCCTTGTCCTGGGTGCGGACCGGGTCGCGCAGCACGTACCCGCGCCCCCAGACGGTTTCGATGTAGTTGTCGCCGCCCGTGGCTTCCGCCAGCTTCTTGCGCAGCTTGCAGATGAAGACGTCGATGATCTTCAACTCGGGCTCGTCCATGCCGCCGTAGAGATGGTTCAGGAACATCTCCTTGGTCAGGGTCGTGCCCTTGCGCAGGCTGAGAAGCTCCAGCATCTGGTATTCCTTGCCGGTCAGATGCACCGTGTCGCCTTCGGCATCGACCGTCTTCGCATCCAGATTGACCGCGATCTTTCCGGTATGGATGATCGACTGGGCGTGGCCCTGGCTGCGACGAATGATCGCATGGATGCGGGCGACGAGTTCGTCGCGATGGAACGGCTTGGTCAGGTAGTCGTCCGCGCCGCTGCCGAACCCCTTGAGCTTGGTGTCGGTGCTGTCTTCGCCGGTCAGGATCAGGATCGGCGTGTCGATGCGTGCCAGCCGGATCTGGCGCAGCACGTCCAGCCCCGTCATGTCCGGCAGGTTGAGGTCCAGAAGGATCAGGTCGTAGTCATAGAGCTTGCCCAGCTCGACCGCTTCCTCTCCCATGTCCGTACAATAAACGTTGAAATTGGCATGAGTCAGCATCAGTTCGATGCTGCGTGCCGTCGTCGGGTCATCCTCGACTAGCAAAATGCGCATGGATAGGGCTCCGCGTTAACCTTGGCTCGGGCTATGTTTGAACAATGTTCGTTAACGCCCGGTTACCGTGCGGATGACCCATACACACTCTACCTATAGTTGTCTATATCTTTGTAGCGCCGTGACTTTCAACGCATCGAGACCGTGATCGTGAACGGCGCGGCGCCAGGCCTCGAACTCTTCCTCGCTCAGGGAGTAGCGTTCCATCGCTTCTTTCATGGTTATCAGGCCCGCTTCCACGGCCTTGACGACAACCGCCTTTCGGCTGGCCACCCATCGACGCGTCTTCTGCGGCGGCAGATCGGCACGCGTCAGAACGGTCCCATCCGCCAGCTTCACGGCCCGCGGGCCGTCTATCTTTTTCAGGTACATGTCACACACCCCAACTTTATCCCGCTGAAAGGGTGCCCCCGGTTCTTTAATGCCGGGTTTAGCAACACGGCCCCGAGGGGTTGAGAACGTCTCGAATTTTCTTATATTCGCGCGAGTTTCTGAAACCCTTGCCCAACTCCTTCGACGGGATCTGCCCATGGCGCGCGATCTTGCGCTCAATTCGCTCGGCTTTGCCAAACCGGCCTCGGAAACGCGCGTTCTGGTCGCCATGTCCGGGGGCGTGGACAGTTCCGTCGTCGCGGCGGAACTGGCGGGCCAAGGCTACGACGTGATCGGCGTCACGCTGCAGCTTTACGATCATGGCGCGGCTCTGGCCAAAAAGGGCGCCTGCTGCGCAGGGCGTGACATCCACGATGCCCGCCGCGTGGCCGAGGAACTGGGATTCCCGCACTACGTGCTGGACTACGAAAACACGTTTCGCGAAGCGGTGATCGACGAATTCGCGGATGCGTACCTGGCGGGCGCCACGCCGGTTCCCTGCATTCGCTGCAACGAACGCGTGAAGTTTCGCGATCTTCTGGAAACGGCGCGCGAGCTGGAGGCCGATTGCATGGCGACCGGCCATTACATCCAGCGCAGGATGGGCCCGCAGGGGGCGGAGTTGCACATGGCGGCCGATCCCGCGCGCGACCAGTCGTATTTCCTGTTTTCGACGACTGCCAAGCAACTCGACTATCTGCGCTTTCCGCTGGGCCACCTGCGTTCGAAATCCGAGACGCGGGCGCTCGCCGCTAAGCACGGGCTTTCGGTCGCCGACAAGCCCGACAGCCAGGACATCTGCTTCGTGCCGAACGGCAACTACGCCGCGGTTATCGAGAAGCTGCGCCCGGGCGCGGCCGATCCGGGCGAGATCGTGGACATGGACGGCAATGTTCTGGGCCGGCATCGCGGCGTGATCCATTATACCATCGGCCAGCGCCGGGGCCTTGGCATCGGCGGCCTTGCCGATCCGCTCTATGTCGTCCGGCTGGACCCGGAGTCGCGGCGCGTCGTCGTCGGCCCGAAAGAGGCGTTGCGCGCGCGCCGCGTTCCGGTGCGTGAAATCAACTGGCTGGGCGATGCGCCCTTCGACAGCCGCGACGAATGGACGCTTTCGGTGCGCATCCGGTCCACACGACCGCCGTCCGAGGCCGTTGTGCGCCCGACCGGGCCCACGAGTGCCGAGGTCGAGTTGCTGAACGCCGAAGAAGGCGTGAGCCCGGGGCAGGCTTGTGTGTTCTATGAATCCGGGGGCAGCCGGGTTTTTGGTGGCGGCTGGATCTGGCGCGCAGACTGAGCGTGCGTGCGGCAGTGTCGATCCTGGAACGGACGCGGCGCAACGGCAAATAGACTTTTCGAAACAGCCGCTTTCAGCACCCTGTTAACTGTTCGCTGAGATGCTGGCGACGATTCGATTGGGATCGACCTTCGCATGACGCTCTCGCTGCCACAGATCAAGTCCGGGCCGCCGCCCGAACCCGCCCGCCCTGCCCACGCGGCGGGCGGTCATCTTCCGACGCACGCCACCAGCCCCCGCGGGCGCCGCATCCCGGTGCTGCGCGGTCCGCAGAAGGCCGCGATTCTGGTCCGCCTGCTGATCGCGCAGGGCGCCGAGATCAACCTTGCCGCGCTACCCGACGAGATGCAGACCGCGCTGACCGAGCAGCTTGCCGAAATGCGGCTTGTCGACCGCGATACGATGGAAGCCGTCATCAGCGAGTTCATCGAGACGCTAGAGCAGATCGGCCTCAGCTTTGCAGGGGGAATTGACGGCGCGATCAAGGCGCTTGACGGAAAACTCAGCCCCGCGGCGGTACGGCGTTTGCGCGAACTTGCCGCCGGGCGCGGATCGGCCGATCCCTGGGAACGCCTTGCCGCCGCCGAACTGGACGAACTGACGGAACTTTTGCAGCCGGAAAGCGCCGAGGTGGCAGCGGTGGCACTGTCGAAGCTGACGGTGAAGAAAGCGGCCGCGCTGCTGGAACGCATGCCCGGCGAACGGGCGCGGCGGGTCGCCTATGCGATTTCGCTGACCGGCGGGATTGCACCCCAGACGGTCACACGGATCGGCAAGTCACTTGCGCTGCAACTGGACCAGCGCCCGCCCCGCGCTTTCGAGGCGCCGCCGAGCGACCGGGTGGGCGCGATCCTGAACCTGGCGACGTCGCAGATCCGCGACCGGCTTCTGGCCGAACTCGATGAAGAGGATCAGGGCTTTGCCGCGGGCGTGCGCAAGGCGATCTTCACCTTCGGCCATATTCATTCCCGCCTTCAGCCAAGAGACGTGCCGCGCGTGCTGCGCGATGTCCCGCAGCCCGAACTGATCTCGGCCCTGGCCGCCGCCCTGGGCGCAGGCGAGACGAACGAGGCCAAGTCGGCCGAGTTCCTGCTGGCGAACATGTCGCAGAGAATGGCCGCCACCTTGCGCGAAGAGGCCGAAGCGCTTGGCCCGGTAAAGGCGTCGGTCGCGGAGGCGGCGATGGCGGCGGTGGCGGATGCGGTGCGCGGACTGCTCGATGCCGGCGAGATCACGCTGGTCGATCAGGACGACTGAGGGCCGTCGGTTTCGGCTTCAGGGTCCGACAGCAGCGATTCGAAACGACGCCGCTGCGCCGCCGTCCAGTGGACGGTCAACCGAATACCCGCGTCCTCCGGGGCTTCGTCCTGCACGATCCCCTCGGAATAGAGCCAGGCGCGGGCGCGGCCTTCGTCATAGGGCAGGACCAGCTCTGCGGTGGTCCGTTCGGCATCGAGTGCCCGCGTGACCGCGGCAAAAACGGCATTGAGCCCCTGCCCCGTCAACGCCGACCCTGGAAAGACGCCGTCGCGCCGGGCGGCGATGGTCAGGCGCGGATCGTCCGCTGGCAGCAGATCGGCCTTGTTCCACATCTCGATGCGCGGCGTGCTTTCGGCGACGCCGAGCGCGCCCAGGATCGCCTCGACATCGGTCGCCTGCGCCTCGGTTTCGGGATGCGCGATATCGCGGACATGGACGATCAGGTCGGCCTCCAGCACCTCCTCCAGCGTGGCGCGGAAGGCGGCGACCAGTTGTGTCGGCAGATCCGAGATGAAGCCAACGGTGTCGGACAGGATCACCTGAAGCCCGCCGGGCAGTTGAACCGCGCGCATGGTGGGGTCGAGCGTGGCGAAAAGCATGTCCTTCGCCATCACCCTGGCCCCGGTCATCCGGTTGAACAGCGTCGACTTGCCGGCGTTCGTATAGCCGACGAGGGCAACCACCGGATAGGGCACCCGGCGACGCGCGGCGCGGTGCAGCTCGCGCGTTCTGGCGACCTTTTCCAACTGCTTGCGCAGGCGCACGATCTGGGTGTCGATGGCGCGGCGATCCGCCTCGATCTGGGTTTCACCGGGGCCGCCGACAAAGCCCAGCCCGCCGCGTTGACGCTCCAGGTGGGTCCATGCGCGCACCAGCCGCGTGCGCTGATAGCTGAGTGCGGCAAGCTCGACCTGCAGCACGCCTTCACGGGTGCGCGCCCGGTCGGCAAAGATCTCCAGGATCAAGCCGGTCCGGTCCAGCAGCTTCACCTTCCAGTCGCGCTCCAGATTGCGCTGCTGGACGGGACTGACCGGGCCGTCGATGAGAACCAGCTCGATCTCCTCGCCCTCGATCCGGGATTTCAGTTCATCCAGCTTGCCCGACCCGAAAAGCTTGCCGGGATGCGCGCGCGGCAGACGCACGACCTGCCCGCCCGCCAGTTCGATCCCGGGCAGGGCCTGAGCAAGCGCCATCGCTTCGGACAAGGCGGCATCCGGTGAACGCGACACCTGCTCGCCACGGATCTCGGGATGAAGCACCAGGGCGCGAGTCGGCCTCTTGCCGCCAGCCCCGTCGAGTTCGGACACGTCGATCATCGCATCGGGCGTCGCGGCAGGCTCACTCGTCGCCCGTATAGAGGTTGATCGGCTGCCCCGGCATGACGGTCGAAATCGCGTGCTTGTACACCAACTGGCTCTGCCCTTCGCGGCGCAGAAGGACGCAGAAATTGTCGAACCATGTGATGACGCCCAGGAGCTTCACCCCGTTGATCAGGAATATCGTGACCGGAACCTTGTTCTTGCGAACGTGATTGAGAAATGCGTCTTGAAGATTCTGTTTGTCGTTGGCCATCGCTTTTGCCTTTTTTTTTCGTGGCCTGCGTCAATAGGCGCTGACGCAGCGTTCCCCCCGGCAGCGGAGTATGGAGTGGCTTTCTCGATCTTTCCAGCCTAAAAACCGTCGTTTGATCCTCCACACGCCACCAATTGGGCCTTGAACTGCAGGTTGCATCATCCGCGACCCAGTCGCGCCATTACCAGCGCCACGAGCACGAGGATCTCAAGCCTTCCGAGGATCATTGCCAGTGCCAGAATGAAACGAATCGAATCGGAGACGCCTGTCCACAAGAGGGGTGCCTCGGCCGCGACCTGCGTCAACGGACCGGTGGTCGTCAGCGCGGCGATACCGAAGATCAGGGCGGACTCGAAGCGCAGGCCCATCGCCATGAGCAGCGCGACCAGCGAAACGCCGGCAATGGCGAAAACCATGACGAGCAACCAGGCGGCGCGCGCGCCTGCCGTGGCAAGCTGTCGCGCCCTTGGACCGCCGCCGACAACCATGGACGGATAGATCATCCGCTCGACCTCGACCCGGCTCATCCTGGCCATGGCGTGCACTCGCAACAGCTTGACCCCGCCTGCGGTCGTTGCCACCCCGCCCCCCATGAGCGCGAGTCCGACCAGCAAGAGTCCCGGCGGCGACAAGCCCGACCAGGCGCGCATGGTCGACCAGTCCTCGCTCACCAATCCTGCTGTCGTCAGGAAGGAAAGCCCGTTGAATGCCATACCCCAGACCGCCCGCCCAAGGGCCGGGAACGCCTCGTCCTCGGGCAGGGCCGTCCCCGCGGTCATATGGCGGAACACGACGATCAGGATGACCACCAGCAGGATGATCACGCCGGCAACCAGCTCGGGGTCCCGACGCGGCGTGAACCGCTCGAATCCGCGCGGCCCGGGGCGCATGCGCAGGCTGAGCGCGGGCAGCAGCGCCAGAAACAACACCACTTCCGCGCCCAGGCCGACCGGGCCGAGGCCGATCTGCGCCAGCACACCCGAGGTCGAAAGGGCCGCCATTGCCTGCATCAACGCGTCGAAACCGGATACGCCCAGCGATGTGAGCGCCGCCCAGACCAGCGCGGTCGCCGCCAGATAAGGCAGCAAGACCAGGTTCAACTGCTGGCGCAGACGAAGCGAAACATCTTCGCCGGCATCGGCGCGCATCAGGGGTTGCAGCGCCTTCTCGCGCACGACTTCGTACCCGCCCAGTCCCAAGGGAGCCAGAAGCGACATCGCCACGACCAGGATGAACAGCCCGCCCGACCATGCGACAAAGCCACGCCAGAGGTGCACCGACGCCGCGATGCGATGAGGCGCCTCGATCACCGTGGCGCCGGTCGTCGTGAAACAGGCGACCATCTCGAACCAGGCGTCCTGAAAGCGCATGCCCGGCACGGCCTCGACCAGGGGCAGCGCCATGGCGACCGGCAGCAACAGGTAGCTTGCCGCAAACAGCGGCAGGAGTGCGTTCGCCCGTTGGCGACCGCTTGCGCCGCTCAGCGCAAGCGCGAGCAGTGCGGAAAGCAGGATCAGGAAGACCCCTGCGTAGAGGAAAGCGCGCCCCACCGGGGCGATGCCCGCCAGAAAGGCATGCCCGGACGGAACCAGCATCGCCGCACCCGTCGTTCCCAGCAACAACACCGGCACCGGCGCGCGGAGAAGTCGCGCGAGCATGTCAGAAGTACTCCACCGCGACCTGCAGGAGGCGTTCTACCTTGGGAACGTCATTCTTGAGCACGAAGATCACCAGAACGTCGCCGGCCTCCAGCAGGGTCGAGCCGCGGGGCCGGACGAGCACCTCACCCTTGAGGACCGCCCCGACAAGCGCACCTTCGGGAAAATCCGCGGACGCGATGGTCCGTCCGGCCAGCGAGGATGTGGACAGGACCTGCGCCTCGATGACCTCGGCCTCGCCGTCGCCGACGGTATAGATCGAACGGACGCGCCCGTGGCGGACATGGCGCAGGATGGACGAAACCGTGGTGGCGCGCGGGTTGATGTAGGCATCGATGCCCAGATGCTCCATCAACGGGGCCAGCGAGGGGTCGTTGATCAGCGCGATCGCCAGCTTGCATCCCATCGCCTTGGCACGGACCGAGGCCAGCAGGTTGATCTTGTCGTCATCGGTCACGGCCAGAACCGCGTCGGCACGCTCGACCCCGGCTTCGGACAGGATGGCGCTGTCCATCCCATCGCCGTTCAGAACGATCGTTCGTTCCAGCGCATCCGCGGCAAGTTCTGCGCGGGCGCGATCCCGCTCGATGGCCCGCACGCGGATGCGCTCGGGACGCTCTTCCAGCGCCCGCGCGACGGTGAGGCCGACGTTGCCCGCTCCGATGACCACCACCCGCTCCTGCCGGGCGAGCGGCTTGCCGAAGATCTCGAGCGTGCGCGGCAGATCCTCGGTGTCCGAAATGACATACACCTGATCTCCGTCGAACAACTGGTCCTGCGGCTCGGGCGCGAACAGCCGACCGTGACGGCGCACACCGACGACGATGGCGCGAAGGGTCGAGAACAGTTCCGTCAGCTCCCGCAAGGCGGTGTTGAGCACCGGGCAATCCTCGGCCAGCACGATACCGGCGAGGCGCACGCGCCCGTCGAGGAAATCCTGAACGTCGAATGTCGAGGGCGCACCGATCCGGCGAAGAGCGGCCATCGAGACTTCGTGCTCGGGGTTGATGATGACATCGATCGGAACATGCTCGGTACGAAAAAGGTCCGAATAGCGCGCCTGCAGATAGGACTGGTTGCGCAATCGCGCGATCTTGCGGGTGACGTTGAATAGCGAATGGGCCACCTGACAGGTGACCATGTTCACTTCGTCCGAGAAGGTGGCGGCGATCACCATGTCGGCGTCATGCGCGCCGGCGGCCTCCAGCACGTCGGGGTAGGAGGCAAAGCCGATCACGCCCTGCACCTCCAGCGTATCGGTCGCCCGCCGGACCAACGCAGGGTTGTTGTCGACGATGGCGACGTCGTTGGCCTCGCCCGAAAGTTGCCGCGCGATCTGCCAGCCGACCTGGCCGGCGCCGCAAATGATGACCTTCATCGCCGCCCCTCAAACCTGCTCGCGGTCGCTTCGGGCATCGCCCAAGGCACCGGTGCCGACACCCAGCGACTTCAGCTTGCGATGGAGCGCCGAACGCTCCATGCCCACGAAGGTCGCAGTACGCGAAATGTTGCCGCCGAAACGGTGGATCTGGGTCAGCAGGTACTCCCTTTCGAAAAGCTCGCGCGCTTCCCGCAGCGGCAGGGTCGCGAGCACGCCCGACAGAACCACCCGCCCCTCGCCCGCGGATTGACCGTTTTCGCCCTGAAGCTCTCTCGCCTCGATCGGGCCCGTCCCCTCACCGAGGATGAGGGCACGCTCGATCACATTGCGCAACTGGCGGATATTGCCGGGCCAGCCCATTGCTTGCAGCTGCGCTTCGGCCTCGGCCGAGAGATCGCGCTTGGGCAGACCCTGGGTCTGGTGGAAGTGGTCGATGAAATGCCCGGCAAGAAGCGGGATGTCATCGCGCCGTTCCTCGAGCGAGGGCACCGCGATCGGCACGACATTCAGCCGATCGTAGAGTTCCTGACGGAAATTGCTTGCCGCGATTTCGGCCCTCAGGTCGCGCGTGGTCGAGGAGATGACGCGCAGATCGACCTTGACCTTTCCGTTGCCCCCCACGCGGGTAAAGGTCTGGTCGACCAGCACGCGCAGGATCTTCGATTGCGTTCCCGACGGCATGTCGGCGACTTCGTCCAGGTAGATGACGCCGCCGTTGGCCTGTTCCAGCAAGCCTTGCACGACGCCCTGCGCGCCTTCCTGACCGAAAAGGACGATTTCCATCTTGTCGGGCTCGATGGCCGCGCAGGAAACGCTGACGAACGGCGCATCTGCGCGGTTCGAATGCGCATGGATGAAGCGCGCCGCCATCTCCTTGCCGCAGCCAGAGGGCCCGGTCAGCATGACCCGGCCGTTCGACTTCGTGACTTTCGCCAACTGGGATTTCAGAAGCTTCATCGCCTGGCTCAGGCCGATCATCTCGGTTGGCCCACCATCCCGGCGGCGAAGTTGCGTATTCTCTCGCCGCAACCGCGAGGTCTCCATCGCGCGGCCTATCACGACCATCAGCTGGTCGATGTTGAACGGCTTCTCGATGAAGTCGTAGGCACCCTTCTTGATCGCCGCAACCGCGATCTCGATGTTGCCATGCCCCGAGATGATGACGACGGGGATGCCCGGATGCTCGCGCTTGACCGCCATCAGGATGCCGATCCCGTCCATCCGGCTGTCCTTCAACCACAGATCGAGGATCAGAAGCGCCGGCGGATCGGCGGAAATCGCGTTCATCGCCTCGTCGGCATTGGCCGCGACGCGGGTCGTGTAGCCCTCGTCGCGCAGGATTTCCGAGATCAGTTCCCGGATGTCGCGTTCGTCGTCGACGATCAAGATATCGCTCATGCCTCTGCCTCGGTCTGTTGTTCGGCCTCTGCCCGCGACGCGCGTGCGCCCCCCAGCAGCGGCAGTCGGATTTCGGCCAGCGCCCCGGCATGGGTGCTGCCGTCGAAGACGGGCGCGTCGCGCAGGCGCAGCGCCCCGCCATGTTCTTCGATGATCTTCTTGACGATCGGCAGGCCAAGTCCGGTGCCCTGCTTGCGGGTCGTCACATAGGGCTCGAACAGGCGCGTACGGTCTTCCGGCAGGCCGATACCGTTGTCGGCGATGGTGATGGTCACCGCGTCGTTCCCCTCGACCATCCTGAGTTCGAGCCGCGGGGAGTAGTTTTCATCACCATTGCTTTCCTTGTAACTTTCAATTGCTTCTCCGCCGTTCTTTATCAGGTTTGTAAGCGCCTGACCGATCATGCCCCTATCGATATCGAGTACCATCGGAAAGGCCGGCAAGTCGGTGACGATCTCGACGTCGGGAAGCCCGGCCTCCTGAAGCGTCACGGCATCGCGCACAACCTCGACGAGATCGTGGGGGCGGCGATCGGGTTCGGGCATTCTTGCGAAGCGCGAAAATTCGTCAACAATGCGGCGCAGGTCATTGGTTTGGCGTACAATTACATCTGTCAGCTCTTCCAGAGCCTTTGCTTCGTCCTCGGCCAGGTGCCGGCGGAACTTGCGCTTGATCCTGTCAGCAGACAGCTGGATTGGGGTCAGGGGATTCTTGATCTCGTGCGCGATCCGTCGAGCGACGTCGCCCCAGGCCGCCATTCGCTGCGCCGAGACCAGTTCAGTCACATCGTCAAAGGCCAGCACATAACCCTCCAGATCGCCTGCAGCGTTGCGGCGTTCGGCCAGGCGCACCAGCAAGGTCTCAAGTCGCCCGCCGCGTCCGAGGCGCAACTCCTCCTGAATGCGGCCGTCCAACCGGGCTTCCCCATTGCGCAGCCGCTCCAGAAGCGCGGCAAACTCGGGCACGACTTCGATTAGCGGTTTTCTTTGTGCCGCCTCGCCGCCGATGCCTAACAGCGTCTCCGCTGCCCGATTGACGAATTCCACCTCGCCCGTCGCGTCCAGCCCAATCACGCCCGCCGTCACCGACCCAAGCACCGAATCGAACAGGCGGCGACGCCGTTCGATCTGCCGGGTGTTGGTGAGCAGTGCCTCGCGCTGCTGCTTCAACTGCCGGGTCATCTGGTTGAAGACGCGCCCCATCAGGGCGATCTCGTCCTCGCCTTTCTCCTCGGGCACCTGCTGATCCAGATCGCCCGCACCGACCTGCTCCGCCGCGCCGGCCAGTCGCCCGATAGGACGCGAGAGACGTTCGGCAAACCACATGCCCAGCCAGACCGCGGCAAGAATCAGGATCAGCGCAAAGCCCAGATAGATCATGCCGAAATTGAACAGCAGCCGACCCCGCTCGCGTTCAAGCTGGTTGTAGAGCTGGATGGTCGCCTGCGTCTCGTCCAGAAGGCTGAGCAGGTCCCCGTCGACCGCCCGCGCGATATAGAGCAGGCGGTCCGCACGACCCTGCAGTTGCACAAGCACACGGAATTCGCTGTTCTCCAGATCACGGATCAGGACCAGTTCCCCATCCAGCGCCAGTTCTAGCTCGTCGCGCGTCGGCTGGATGAAGTCGAACAGGTAGGATCTTTCACCGCGCAGGCGCAGATTGCCGTCCCCGTCCAGAATGAAGGCGACACGCAATCCGCGCTGCACATCCGCCTGCGCCTGGCTCAGCACCTGCCGCAGCTCGCCCTCGGGTACCAGGGGATCGCGCGCAAGCACCGCCTCCAGTCGGCGCGACACGGCGAGCCCGTCCTCGATCAGGTTTTCCTGCTGTTCTGCCTGATAGGCCTCGGAGGCCGCGAGCGAACTGCCGACGACGTTGCGCACGCGCTCGGAGAACCACCCTTCCAGCCCGAAGTTGATCGTGACCACCGCAAAGACCGCGACCGTCACGGCCGGCAGCAGCGCGATGATGGCGAAAAGCGCGGACAACCGCATGTGCAGGCGCGAACCGGCCGAGCGCTGGCGCCGCGCGGCCACCATGCGCGCGATCCGCGCCATGACCAACGCGGCGATGACAAGCAGGTAGATAAGGTCCAGCAGCAGGATGACGCGCAGGGACGGCACGCCTGCAGGAACCGTGAACGGACCGAGCACCAGTACCGTGCCCAGAACCAGAATGGGTGCCAAGGTCACGAGGACGAAGGTTGCAATCGCCTGAATTCGACGCCGGCGCGGGCTGCGTCGCGGGGGAACCGCCATGACCGGCGCCAGGCCCGGGGGCTGGTGTGCCGGAATATCCGTCGCCATCGATGCCGCTCGCCGCCTCGTTTTCGACGGGCGCGATCCGGCGGGCCGCACTGCGGCAGGCTCGCCACGCCCCTGTGGCGTGCTTACATCAATTTGCGGCGGCGTGTCACGCGAATATCCAGATCGTTGATCTTCTTGCGCAACGTATTGCGGTTGATTCCCATAAGCTCAGCACACCTCGCCTGATTGCCGCTGGTATACTCCAGCGCAATCTCGATCAGCGGCGCTTCGACCTCGCGCAGGATGCGGTCATAGAGCCCCGGCGGGGGCAACTCGTCGCCATGAAGCTCGAAGTAGCGCCGCAGATGGCGCGCGACCGATTCGCCCAGTTTTTCGCCCGGCGCACCGCCGCTGGCCTGAGTCACCGCGGGCTGGCCGGTCAGCGCCGACTCCATCTCGCTGCGTCCGATCTCCTCGGTCTGGCCGGTCACGACCAGCCTGCGCATCGTGTTTTCGAGTTGCCGCACGTTTCCCGGCCAGGTGTAGTGGCGGATAAGCTCCATCGCCTGCGGCGCGATGCGCCGAACGGCGCCCGTATCGCGCGCGGCGCGGGCCAGGAAGTGTTCGGCCAGAAGCGGAATGTCCTCGATCCGCTCGCGCAGGGGCGGGACATGCAGGGTCATTCCGGCAAGGCGGTAGTAGAGGTCTTGGCGAAAGCCCCCTTCCTCCAGCGCCGCCGACAGGTCGCCCTCGGCGATCGCCAGAAGCCGCGGCCCGTTTTCCGGCAGCGAATCGAGCAGGCGCACCAACCTCGCCTGGGCTGCGCCGTCCAGATCACCCAGCCCGTCGATCACCAGCGTGCCGCCCCGCGCGCGCGCCACCAGCCCCGGCACGGCGGTCGGGTCGCCCTGCCCCAGGTCCTGGCCCGCTGCCAGCACGAACGGTTGCGCCCGGCGATCAGAAAAATCATGCAGGGCGCGCGCGATCAGGGACTTCCCCGTTCCGGACTCGCCGGTGATCAGCACCGGCATGTCGGTGTTCATGACCCGTGCAACCAGCCGGTAGAGCGTCTGCATCGAAGGCGTTCGCCCGACCAGCGGCAGATCGGTTTCCGCGGGCGGGTCCAGTACCTCGCCGGAGGGCGGCGTGGCCGGCGTGCGATTACGGCGCGGGCTCGCCTCCATCGCCTTGGCGGCGCGCTTCAGCAGATCCGGCAGGTCGAAAGGCTTGGGAAGATAGTCCCAGGCCTCGGCCTCGGTCGCCTGGATGGCGGTCATGATGGTGTTCTGCGCCGAGATCACGATCACCGGCAGCCCAGGTCGCAGCGCCCGGATGCGCGGCAGCATCTCGATGCCGTTGCCGTCGGGCATGATCACGTCCGAGACGACCAGATCGCCCTTGCCCTCCTCGACCCAGCGCATCAGCGTGGTCAGGCTCGATGTCGCATGAACCCGGCATCCCGCGCGGGTCAGTGCCTGGGTCAGCACCGTTCGGATCGTGCGGTCGTCATCGGCAACCAGGACGGTACCATCCATCGGCTTCACTCCTCGGGGTCGGGCACAGCTTGGGTCAGGAAATCGGGAAGCGCTTCGGGCGGCGCGACGGGCAGCGAGATACGAAAAGTCGTCTGGCCAGGACGCTGGTCCACCTCGATCCATCCCTCGTGCGCGGCAATGATCTTCGATACCAGCGCGAGGCCCAGACCGGTGCCGTTCTCGCGGCCCGAGACGAAGGGTTCGAACACCTGCTCGGCGATCTCGACCGGCAGGCCGGGGCCATCGTCCATGATCTCCACGTGCAGCGGCAGAGCGACCGACCCGCCGGGATGGCGCAAGTGCAGACCACGCTCGAAATAGGTTCGCATGCGGATGGTGCCGCCTTGGGGTTGAACTTCCGCGGCGTTCTTCAGCAGATTGAGAAAGACCTGCAGCAACTGGTCCGGGTCGGCCAGGGTCAACGGCAACGAGGGGTCGTACTGATCCAGAATGCGCATATGCGCCGCAAACCCAACCACCGCCGAGCGGCGCGCGCGCTCCAGCACGTCATGCAGGTTGACGGGCCTTCGCTCCGGGGGACGCTGATCGCCGAACTGCTCGACCTGGTCCAGCAGCTTCACAATGCGCTGCGTCTCTTCGACGATCAGGTCGGTCATTTCCCGGTCGGCCCTGGGCAATCCCATCGACAGCAACTGCGCCGCCCCGGCAATACCGGCAAGCGGGTTCTTGATCTCGTGGGCCAGCATCTCGGCCAGACCGATGGCCGAGCGCGCCGCGGCCTTCGTTGCCTGCGTCCGCCCCAGCCGCCCGGCAATATCGCGCGGCGTGACCAGCAGCAGAAGTGTCTCTTCCTCCTCGCTCAGAGGGGCGATCTGCAGGGTACACAGGACGGGCGGTCGATCCCCGGTGCAGACATCCGCGTCGTTGATGAAGATCGGCGCGCGGTTGCGCCGGGCGCGTGCCAAGGCCTCTTCCATCGGCGCGTCGATCGTCAGCCGGTCCAGCGCGGGCTCGCCCTCCAGCGTTGCGCTGGTCGCCGACATGAAAAGTTCCGCCGCCGGATTGCAGCCGAGGATGCATTCGATCCCGTCCTGCGAGGCGAGCAAGAACGCCGGCACCGGCAGAGCCGCCCAGATGGCGCCGGGCGGGGGCATCATGCCGCAGCCTCGCGCGCGCAAAGGGCGTCCGCCAGCAGCGCCAGGACCTGCGCCGGTTCCGGCGCGCGCATCAGCCGCGCGCGAAGATCAGCCGGACCGCCCGCCGCATCCACGTACCAGCCCAGGTGCTTCCGCGCGATCCGCAGCCCGTGATCGCGCCCGTAAAAGGACAGCATCGACTCGTAATGAAGGCCCACCAGATCGACGAGCGCGCCGCCCGTCGGCACCACAGGCGCCGGGCCGCCGTAGAGCGCCGCCGCGATCTGTGCCAGAAGCCACGGCCGCCCCTGCGCCCCGCGGCCGATCATGACGCCCTGCGCACCCGACTGGGCAAGCGCCGTACGGGCGTCGGAGGCATCCAGGACATCGCCATTCGCAATCAGTGGTATGCGCACGCTCGAACCCACTTCGCGGATCGCGCGCCAGTTGGCGCGGCCGGTGTAGAACTGCGCGCGGGTCCGGCCGTGGATGGTGATCATGCGCACGCCGGACGCCTCGGCCCGGCGGGCGAGTTCGGGCGCGTTCAGGCAGTCTATGTCCCAGCCCAGCCGCGTCTTCAGCGTGACCGGGATCCGCACCGCGCGCACGACAGCCTCGATCAACCGTTGCGCCAAGTCGAGATCGCGCATCAGCGCCGAGCCCGAAAGGCCCCCTACCACCTTCTTTGCCGGGCAGCCCATGTTGATGTCGATCAGCGGCGCGCCCTCGGCTTCGGCGATGCGCGCGGCCTCGGCCATCGCGGTGGGGTCGCGGCCGGCAAGCTGCACCGCGGTCGGCAGGCCAGCCGCGATGCGCGCGCGCGCCCGGCTCGAGCGCCTCTTGGTGACCAACTCGCCCGACGCGATCATCTCGCTGACCAGCAGCCCCGCGCCAAAGCGCGCCACGATCCGCCGAAAGGGCAGATCAGTGATTCCCGACATCGGCGCCAGCAGGACCGGCGGGTCGAGAGGAATGGGAAAGGGCGGCGAAGACATCGATTCTCGCGCTTGAACGGTGCCCGAGATGTAGCGCCTCGAACGCCCGCCGCAAAGGCGGCGCCCGACATTGATGCGCGAGAATTCATCATTTGCACATTTCTTGATCTTCGTCGCAAGCAAAAGGGGCGATCCGCGATGCTTGGGACAGGTCCCGAGGGTTGCGGGGGGATAAGCCCTGCCCTAACCCTGCCTCATGGGCGAACAAGATCAGACTGCGGTGATCCTCGTTGCTGCAGGGCGCGGCACGCGCATGGGCGAGGGCACCGCAAAGCAGTGGCGCCCACTCGCCGGCCGGACGGTACTTGGCCAAACCGCGGCGGCGTTCCGTACAGCCGGGCTCGACCGTCTTCTTGCGGTGATACGGCCCGAGGACGCCGGTCACATTGCGCCCATCGGACTGCCCTGGGTCGCCGGGGGCGAAACCCGGACCGAGTCGGTGCGCGCCGCGCTCGAACACCTTGCCGCCGATCCGCCGGCACGGGTGCTGATCCATGACGGCGCCCGTCCTCTGGTCACGACCGCCGTCATCACCGCCGTGCTTGAAGCGCTCAGGTCCAGCCCCGCCGCCGCCCCCGCCCTGCCGGTGACGGATGCCCTCTGGCGCGCAGATGCGGATCGCGTGACCGGCACTGTCCCGCGCGACGGACTGTTTCGCGCCCAGACACCGCAGGGCTTTGCCTTCGACGCGATCCTTCGCGCCTACCGGGCGCATCCCGGGCCGGCCGATGACGACGTCGCCGTGGCCCGCGCCGCCGGTCTTGACGTGACCATCACCGAGGGGGATCAAGACAATCTGAAACTGACCAGGCCCGCCGATTTCGTGCGCGCCGAAGCGATCCTGGCCAGACCCCTCAGGACGGAGGACGCGCCCGTGGACATCCGCACCGGCAACGGTTTCGACGTGCATCGCTTCGGGCCGGGCGACGCCGTCTGGCTTTGCGGAGTCAAGGTCCCGCACGACCGTGCGCTGCAGGGCCATTCGGACGCGGACGTCGGCATGCACGCGCTGACCGACGCAATCTACGGCGCGCTGTCCGAAGGCGATATCGGGCGACATTTCCCGCCAAGCGACCCACAATGGAAAGGTGCCGAAAGCCGCATCTTCCTGCGCCACGCGACAGAGCGCGTCACCGCGCGCGGCTTTCGACTGACCCACGCGGATGTCACGCTGATCTGCGAACGCCCGAAGATCGGCCCGCATGCCGATGCCATGCGCGAAGCACTTGCCGCTATCCTCGGGGTGGAAGCCGCGCGCCTCTCGGTCAAGGCCACGACCTCGGAACGGCTTGGCTTCACCGGGCGCGAGGAAGGAATCGCCGCCCTCGCCACTGCGACCCTGGTGGCGCCATGACCGCGACGCGGGTCATCGCGATCTGGTTCGGCGCAGGGCTCTTGCGTCCGGCACCGGGCACCTGGGGCACGCTGGCGGCACTGCCGTTCGTCTGGGCGATGCATATGATGGGCGGCTTCGTTCTGGTCGCGCTGGCCACGGTCGTGATCTTTGCGGTCGGCTGGTGGGCCGCCATCGCCGAAACCCGCGGCGGTAGCGACCCCGACCCTTCCGAGATCGTCGTGGACGAGGTCGCGGGCATGTTCCTCGCGCTTTGGCCGGTCTCACTCGGCGCACAGATGGCCGGCGCCGATATCCTGCGCCTCTGGCCCGGCTGGGTCCTGGCGTTCATCGCTTTTCGCCTGTTCGACATCTGGAAACCCGGCCCGATCGGATGGGTCGACCGTTGGCACACCCCGCTCGGCCTGATGCTGGACGACATCCTTGCCGGGCTTTGCGCGGTACTCGTCGTCGCGGTCGCCGCGACATTTGCTCACCTGGTGCTTATATGAGCCGGCTGGCCCACCAGATCCTTTCTCAAGGCCGGGCGCGGAGCGCCCTGATCGCAACGGCCGAGAGCTGCACGGGCGGGATGGTCGGCGCCGCACTGACGGACCTGCCCGGATCTTCGGACGTCTATATCGGTGGATTCATAACTTACTCCAATGACTTGAAGCGCGATCTTCTGAATGTCTCCGAAGCGACACTGGCGCAGCATGGCGCGGTGTCGGAACCCGTGGCGCAGGAAATGGCCACCGGCGCCCGGATGCGGACCGGCGCCAGCCATGCGGTGGCGATCACCGGCATCGCCGGCCCAGGCGGGTCCGAGTTCAAGCCCGAAGGGCGGGTCTGCTTCGCCGTCGCCTCGCCCGCTGGCATCACGAGTGAAACGGTGGATTTCGGCGCTCTCGGCCGCGACCCCGTGCGGCGCGCGGCCCGCGACCATGCGCTGCTGTTGCTGGCGCGCGCGCTGGCCGCTCAGCCCTCTCCGTAAAGCGCGCGCGCCCGGCGGTCGAATGCGGTCACGACGCGGCGCATCGCTTCGTCGAAGACGACGCCGATGATCTTCTGCAACAGCGCGTTCCGAAACTCGAAATCGACATGAAAGTGCACCTCGCAGCCGCCCTCGGGCCGGTCCTGAATGTCCCACGACGATTGCAGGTACTTGAACGGCCCGTCCAGATACTCGGTCTCGATCCGCCGCTCGGCCGGCAGCAGCGTCACGCGCGATCCGAACCGTTCGCGAAATACCTTGAACGAGATCACCAGATCGGCCTCCATCACCTCGGCCCCCTCCGAGCGGTCGGGCAGGGGCTCGACCTTCCGGATCCGCGCCGCCGCTGTCCAGGGCAGGAATTCGGGATAGCGCGCCACGTCCGCCACCAGATCGTAGATCTGGCGGGCGGTGTAGGGCAGCTTGCGGTTTTCGCTATGGCGGGGCATCCGCGACCTCTGGTCAGCACGCCTGCCTTTTCGTAAAGTCGCGCCCAAATGACAAGAGGCCCCGTCCCGCCACGGCGCCCGACCCGGAGACGCGGATGAGCGAGCGGACATATGTCATCGACCAGATGATCTCGGCCAAGTCCATTGCCGCACGGGTCGAGGCGCTTGCAGCGGAGATCACGCGCGCCTTCAAGGGAACGGAAAAGCTGGTGGTCGTAGGCCTGTTGCGCGGCTCCTTCGTCTTCATCGCCGATCTCGTGCGCGAACTCGATCTGCCGGTGGAGGTCGATTTCCTCGAAGCCTCCAGCTACGGCGACGCCATGCATTCCTCGCGCGAGGTGCGCATCCTCAAGGATCTGCGCAGCGAAATCGCCGGGCGCGACGTGCTTCTGGTCGAGGATATCGTCGACACCGGCTTTACGCTTCATCACGTCAAGAACCTGCTGCAAAGCCGCGAGCCGCGACGGCTGGAGGTCTGCGCGCTGCTCGACAAGCCCTCGCGCCGTGAGGTCGAGATCAAGGCCACCTGGACCGGGTTCGAGATCCCGGATGAATTCGTCGTCGGCTACGGCATCGATTTCGCCCAGCGAGACCGCAACCTGCCGTATATCGGCAAGGTCCGCTTCGTCTAGACCCGCGCGCCCCGGCCCCGCGCGAGGAGGCGCAGCAATGCCAACCGTACCGCGCGACCGCTACAGCGCCGAAGGGGCGAAAAGCGTCGACGACTGGCGCGCCCATCTCGACCGGATCGGCGAGGAGGCGGGCTATTTCGAACCCATCGGCGCAAGACACCACACCTTCTTCAACGACCTCGCCCCGGTGCTGCTGGTCAGCTTCGAGGAATTGTCGAGCCTGCGCGACGCCGCCGCCGACCAGATGCCGCTGGGCTACCGGGTCGCGTCGGCGCGGGGCTGGTCCAGCCTGACGATCATCGCCGACGGCGCCAGCTGGTTTCGCGACCGGCATCTCTGGGGCTATTTCGACCGCCTGATCGACGAGGGTTTTTTCGAGGATTTCGACCGCGTCGCGTTCTACGGGGCGGGGATGGGCGGCTATGCGGCCTCGGCCTATGCCGTTGTCGCCCCCGGTTGCCGCGTGCTGGCACTGGCGCCGCGCGCGACGCTCGACCCCGCCACGGCCCCCTGGGACCGGCGCGACCTGACGGCGCGGCGGCTCGACTTCCGGTCGCGCTACGGCTTTGCGCCCGACATGGTGGCGGGGACCGAGGCAACCTTCCTGATCCACGATCCCCTGCAGGCCCTCGATGCCGCCCATGCGGCGCTCTTCCGGGGTCCACAGGTCACGCATTTGCGCGCCCGGCATATCGGCCCCGATCCCGCGGCGGCGCTGTCCCGGCTCGACCTGCTCGTCCCGCTGATCGAGGCGGTGGTCGACGGGACGATCTCGGCGGCGCTCTTTCACCGGCTGTCGCGCGCGCGCCGGGATGATCCGGCCTGGCTGGGCCGTCTGGCCGCGCGCGCGCAGGCGACCGGCGGCGCGGTCCGGCTGGCGCGGGCTTGCCGCGCGGCGCTTGCCCGCTCGGACCACCCGCGCCTGCGGCTTCTGTTGGCCGAGGCGGAGGCCGAAATCGAGACCGAGTCCGACGGCGGACGCGCCTGATCCCCCTTCACAGACCCACGCGCGGCGGCTAGAGGCAGGGCATGCAACGCACGCTCACGCTCACCCGTCCCGACGACTTTCACCTGCATCTGCGCGATGGCGCCATGCTGACCGGGATCGCGCCGGAATCGGCGCGCGATTTCGCCCGCGCGATCATCATGCCCAACCTGGTGCCCCCGGTCGTGACCGGTGCGCAGGCTCAGGCCTATCGCGAGCGTATCCGCACCGCCCTGCCCGGCGCGGATTTCACCCCGCTGATGACGCTCTATCTGACCGAGGCAAGCGATTCGGCCGATATCGTCGCGGCGCACCGGGCGGGGATCATCCATGCGGTGAAGCTCTATCCCGCCGGGGCGACCACGAATTCCGACTCCGGCGTGGGCGATTTCGACCGGGTGCGCGCCACCTTCGAGGCGATGGCCGAGGCCGGCGTGCCGCTCTGCGTGCATGGCGAGGTCACCGACGCCGATATCGACATCTTCGACCGGGAGGCGGTGTTCATCGACCGGGTGCTGGACCCGATCCGGCGCGCGGTGCCGGGGTTGCGGGTGATCATGGAGCATGTGACGACCGCCGATGCCGTCGCCTATGTGCGCGGCGCCGACCGCGGGCTGGGCGCGACGATCACCACGCATCACCTGATCATCAACCGCAACCATATCCTGGCCGGCGGCATCCGGCCGCATTACTACTGCCTGCCGGTCGCCAAGCGCGAGACGCATCGCCAAGCGCTGCTCAAGGCCGCGACCTCGGGCGATGCGCGGTTCTTTCTGGGCACCGACAGCGCGCCGCATGCCGACCCGGCCAAGGAGGCCGCCTGCGGCTGCGCGGGCTGCTTCACGGCGACGAACACGATGCCGGTCCTGGCCGAGGTGTTCGAACGCGCCGGGGCGCTGGACCGGCTGGAGGCTTTCGTCGCGCATCACGGCGCTGATTTCTACGGGCTACCGCGGAACGCCGGCCAGCTGACGCTGGAACGGCAGGACGCGCCGGTACGCTTCCCCGAGAAGATCGAAACCGGCGCCGGGCCGGTCACCGTGTTCGACCCCGGCTTTCCGGTGCACTGGCGCGTGGCCGCCGGCTAAAGGGGCGCCGCGAGGGCGAAACGAGAAAGTGCGCACGCGTGCGCACTTCCGTAAGGAAGTGATATGTCTATAAAAATCGACGCAGTTAACCGCAATGAAACTTTCGCCCGGAGCCGCGCAAGGCGCAGGCGCAGGCCGTGTGGCGGGGGTCAGACGCCCGGCGGCGGGCGGCGGTTCGGCCAGTCGGTCGCGCGATGCCAGGCCTGCGCAAGCTGCAGCACCGCCGCATCCGCGCCATGCGCGCCGATCAGTTGCAGGCCCATCGGCAGACCGTTCGCACCGAACCCCGCGGGGACCGAGATCGCCGGCAGGCCGATCAGGCTGGCCGGGATCATCACCTCCATCCAGCGGTGATAGGTGTCCATCGCGTGCCCCGCGACCTCGGTCGGGTATTCCTGATCGAGCGGGAAGGGCCAGACCTGCGCCGTCGGCAGCGCGATCACGTCATGGGTCTGAAACAGCGCATCGGCGCGCGCGTACCATTGCGACCGGGTCAGGCTGGCGGCCTCGACCGCCGCCAGGGTCAGGTTGCGGCCCTGCTCGATCTCCCACAGCGCGGTGGCCTTCAGGCGGGGCCGGTGGCCCGGATCGTCGTAGAGTTGCCCCAGACGCGCGGCATTGGCGAAGGCGCGCAGATCCAGCCAGGATTGCCAGAGCGCGTCGCGGTCGAAGGGCGGATCGATCGCCTCGACAGTGACGCCCAGGTCGGCAAAGCCCGCCAGTGCGGTTTCACACAGATCCAGAATGCCCGGCTCGAACGGGAAGGCGCCGCCCCAGTCGCGCGCCCAAGCGATCCGGCGGCCTGCGACCGGCGCGTCGATGTCAGGCAGGCTTGCGACTTTCGGCAGGCAGAAGGGCGCACCCGCCACCGGACCGGCCTGCACGTCCAGCAGTGCCGCGAGGTCCCTCGGGCTGCGCGCCATCGGCCCGTTGGTCGACAGTTTGTGCAGGTAGGTCTCGCCCTCGGGCCAATCGGGCACGCGGCCCCAGCTGGGGCGCATCCCGTAGACATTGTTCCAGCCCGCCGGGTTGCGCAGGCTGCCCATCATGTCGGAGCCGTCGGCAACCGGCAGCATCCGCAGCGCCAGCGCCACCGCCGCCCCGCCCGAGGACCCGCCGCAGGTGCGCCCGGCGTCATAGGCATTGCCCGTTGTGCCGTGAACCGGGTTGAAGGTGTTGCTGCCCAGCCCGAACTCGGGCGTGTTGGTCTTGCCGATGACGATGGCGCCCGCCGCCTTCATCCGCGAGACATGCAGCGAATCGCGCTGCGCCACCTGCCCCGCCAGCACGGGCGAGCCCTTGGAGGTCGGCAGACCCTCGGCATCCGCCAGATCCTTGATCGCCACCGGCAGGCCATGCAGCCAGCCCTTGCGCGGCGCCGCGTCGGCGGCGCGCGCCTCGGCGAGCAGCGCCTCCGCGTCGCGCAGCGACACGATCGCATTGGCCGGCCCGTTCAGCCGCTCGATCTGCTGAAGCGTCGCGCGCATCAGTTCCTCGGCGCCGATCTCGCCCCCCTCCAGCGCGAGCGCCTGATCGAGCGCGTCGCGTGCCAGTATCCCGTCCATGTCCTGCCCCTTCCTCACAATCGAAGGGAGGGGGCGCAGGCCCCCTCCCCGGTCGATATTCACGCAGCGCTTACTGAAGCAGTTCGGTCCAGATCTGCGCGTGGATGTCGTTGATCTCTTGCGGGCAGGCCTGACCGAAGCGACCGGCCGCGACCAGTTCCTCGGGCACGTTTATCTCCGGCGCCTCGCGCATCACCTCGTCCATGTATTCCTCAGACCCGGTGATGCCGTTGGCGTAGCGCGCGAAGTTCGAGATCAGCGCGGCGTTTTCCGGCTGCAGCACGAAGTTGACGAAGCGCATCGCGTTCTCGGTGTTCTGCGCATCGGCCAGCACCATCAGGTTGTCCATCCAGATCGGATAGCCGGTGCGCGGATAGCCGTAGGCGAAATCCTCGTTCTGCAGGCGCACGCGCATGCTGGCGCCGTTCCAGTAGATGCCGGCATCAAGATCGCCCGCGGCGTAGCTGTCGACCGTGCCGTAATCCAAGGCCAGCCAGTGCGGTTTCGCGGCCATCAGATTGTCGCGTACCTGCCGCAGCACGTCCATGTCGGTAGTGCAGCTGCTGTCGCCGCCGGCGTGATAGATCGCCATCGACATCACGTCCGACATCTCGGGGATGACGTTGATCCGGCCGCGCAGTTCCTCGGGCGGGTCGAGGATCAGGTCCAGGTCATTGACATCCCCGCCATAGACCGAGGTGTTGACGATCACGCCCGTCGTACCCCAGGCCCACGGCACCGAATATTCGCGGCCCGGGTCGAAGTCGACATCGACCCATTGCGGGGCGATGTTGTCCCGGTCGGTCACGATCTCGGGGTCGAGCGGTTGCACCAGCCCTTCGTCCACCCAGGTCTGGACATAGGTGTTCGACGGCACGACCAGGTCGAAACCGTGCCCCCCCTGCCGGATGCGGGCCAGCGCGGTGTCGTTGCTGTCGAAATCGGTCAGGTTGACCTGGATGCCGGTCTCGGCGGTGAAGCGTTCCAGCAGTTCGGGATGGGTGTAGTTGCCCCAGTTATAGAGGTTCACCACACCCTGCGCTTGCGCGAATCCGGCGGAGGCCAGAAGTGCCGCAAGGCTGACGGCCAGTGTATTTTTCATCGTTCTACTCCCTGGTGGTTGATGCTCTCACACCCCGCGCTTGCGGGTGATGAGGAAGAAGGCTGTCACGATCATCAGAGACAGCGCAAGAAAAAGCGTGGCGATGGCGTTCATCTCGGGCGTGACGGTCCGGCGCAACTGGCCCAGCATGTAGGTCGGCAGCGTGTCCTGCCCGGCGGATTTCACGAACTCGGTGATCACCACGGTGTCGAGCGAGATGACGAAGCCCAGCATGAAGCCCGCGACGATGCCGGGCACCAGCAGCGGCAGGGTGATGTAGCGAAAGGCCTGAAAGGGGCTAGCGTAGAGGTCGGCCGCGGCCTTTTCCAGGGTGATGTCCATCGTCTCCAGCCGGGCGCGGATCGGCAGGTAGGCAAAGGGGATGCAGAACGCGGTGTGCGCGGCCACCAGGTAGCCCATGCCGGTATAGCCCGTCTGCACCTTGATTGCCGCCACGAAGATCAGAAGCGCGATGCCGGTCACCACCTCGGGCACCATCAGCGGCTGGTTGATCAGCGCGTAGATCATGGTCTGGCCGGGAAAGCGGCTGGTGCGGGTGGTCCCCAGCGCCGCCAGCGTCGCCAGAAGCGTGGCGATGCCCGACGCCGTCACCGCCAGCCAGAGCGAACGGACCGACACGTCGCGCACCTGCCGGTTGTTGAACGCGGCCTCGTACCATTGCAGCGAGAAGCCCTCCCAGCGCGCCTGAGACACGCCCTCGTTGAAGGAATAGGCCACCAGGATCACGATCGGCAGGTACAGCATGACGAAGGTGAAGATGGCGATGACGCCGAACCCCGGCAGCCGCCGCACCGAATAGTTGCGCCGCCGCGCGGGGCGGGCCGCGTCCGAACCGCCGCGCAGCGCGCGTTCCGTCCCGGCGGTGACCTCAGCCACGGCGCACCTCCTCGCGGTTGACCCAGCGCAGATAGAGCACCAGCGCCGTGACCACGATGATCAGAAGAAGCATCGCCAGCGCCGCGCCCAGCGGCCAGTTGCGCCCCTGCCCGAACTGCAGCGCGATCAGGTTGCCCAGCATCATCGTGCGCCCGCCCCCCAGGACCCGCGGCGTGACATAGGCGCCGATCGCCGGGATGAAGACCAGGATCGACCCGGCGATGAACCCCGGCTTCACCAGCGGCAGGATGACGTACCACAAGACCTTGATCCGGCTGGCGTAAAGGTCATAGCCCGCCTCCACCAGCCGGAAGTCCAGCTTGTCCATCGCGGCATAGAGCGGCAGCACCATCAGCGGCAGGAAGACATAGGCCATGCCCAGCAGCACCGCGAAATCGGTGTACATTATCTGGATCGGCTGGTTGATCACGCCGGTCTGCAGCAACAGCGCATTGATCGTGCCGTTGTTGCGGATCAGCTCCTGGATCGCGAAAGTGCGGATCAGCAGGTTGGTCCAGAACGGGATGGTGATCATGAACAGCCAGATCGCGCGGCTGTTCGGCGGCCGCGTGGCGATGAACCAGGCGGTCGGAAAGCCCAGAAAGGCGCAGAGCAGCGTCGTCTGCAGCGACAGCGAGATCGAGCGCCAGAAGACCGTCAGATGCGCCTCGTTCCAGGTGACCTGATCGGGGTCGAAGATGTCGCGCCGCCAGAAGACGCGGAACCAGGCCTCGGTCGTGAACTCCCAGTTGACCCCGCCCATGTTGCCGGGGGTCAGGAAGGAATAGATCAGCACGATCATCAGCGGGCCGGACGCAGCCAGCACCAGCACGATCAGCGCCGGGGTGCACAACAGCCATTTCCAGCCGTGGCGTTCCTTCGTCGCCTCCATCGCCTCAGCCCCTCAGCACCCGAAGCGCGCCGGGACTGAGCCGCAAGCCGACGCGCGTCCCCGGCGCGGGTTCGGCCATGTGGTCGACGTTCTGCCGGCGCAGGATAAACCCCTGCCCGTCGGGCAGGCGCAGATGGACATGGGTGTCGGTGCCAAAGAAGACCGCGGTCTCGACCTCGGCCTGCAGGTCGGCGGGGCCGTCCTCGACCAGGTGGGCCTGTTCGGGGCGGATCACGGTTATCACTTTCTCGCCGGGGCGCGGCGTCATGCCGTCGGGCAGACGCGCCGCCGTGCCGTTGCCGCCGGGCAGCGTGACCGTCGCCTCGGCGCCCTCCACCGCCGAGACCGGCAGTTCCAGAAAGTTCGTGTCACCTATGAAGTCCGCCACGAAACGCTCTGTCGGGGAATGATAAATCTCGTGGGGGCTGCCCAGTTGCAGGATCCGGCCCTTGTTCATCACGGCGATCCGGTCGGACATGGTCAGCGCCTCTTCCTGGTCATGCGTGACGAAGACGAAGGTAATGCCGGTCTCGGACTGCAGGCGCTTCAACTCGCCCTGCATCTCCTTGCGCAGCTTCAGGTCCAGCGCGCTCAGCGGCTCGTCCAGAAGCAGCACCCGCGGCCGTGGCGCCAGCGCCCGGGCCAGCGCCACGCGCTGCTGTTGCCCGCCCGAGATCTCGGAGGGCTTGCGCTCGGCCATCTCCTCCATCTTGACCAGATTCAGCATCTCGTCCGTCGTCGCCGCGACCTCGGCGCGGGGGCGGCCCTGCATCTTCAGCCCGAAGCCGATATTCTGCGCCACGGTCATGTGTGGAAACAGCGCGTAGTTCTGGAAGACCGTGTTCACCGGGCGCTGGTTCGGCCCCAGGCCCGCAACCTCCTTGCCGTCGATCTGCAGCGACCCGCCGGTCGGCTGTTCGAACCCGGCGATCACCCGCAGCAGGGTTGTCTTGCCGCAGCCCGAGGGCCCCAGTAGCGTGAAGAACTCGCCGCTGCGGATCTGCAGATCGATGTCGGTGAGCGCGTGAAAGGCCGCGGTGCCCTGGCCGAAGACCTTGCTGACCTTGCGGATGTCAATCTCGGTCTGCACCGGATCGCGCGCGCCCCGCTGCCCTGCACCCTGCGCCGCCATGTCGGCCTCCGCTCGTTCGTTGCCGGGATCGTCCGCATCAGTGAGGCGCAAACCGGCGCGGCGATCAAGCATCTTCTTCCGCCATCGCCGCCTGATCCCAGACAATCTGGCCGCCGCACACCGTCTGTGCAACGGTCATGCGGCCGATGCGGTCGTGCGCCGTTTCCTCGATATCGCCGTCCAGCACGACGATATCGGCCAGGAAGCCGGGCTTCAGCATGCCCTTCCACTTTTCCGTATGCTCGGCCCAGGCGCCGCCGGTCGTGTAGGCGGCCAGCACCGAGTGCAGGTCCAGTCGTTCGTCGCCCGCGCCGTCGAAGACCGGGCGCATCAGCGCCGACTGGATACCGCGCAGCGGGTTCACATCCGCCACCGGCCAGTCCGAGGCGAAGGCCAGTTTCACCCCCGCCTCGGCCAGGGACCGGCAGAGATAGGCGTCGTTCCAGCGGTCCCGCCCGACCATGTCCAGCGTCGGGAACAACGGGAAATCGAGCGCGCCGGGCACGTGGCACGGCTGGATCGAGGCGACGATGCCCAGATCCGCCATGCGGCGGATGTCAGCGCGGTCGATCATCTCGATATGTTCGATCCGGTGGCGGGCGTCGCGCGGCCCGTTGGCGCGGCGCGCGGCCTCGTAGCCGTCGATCACCCGGCGCACGGCGCCGTCGCCGATCGCATGGACGGCGATCTGCAAGCCGCGTCGGTCGCATTCGGTGGCGATCGCGGCGAACTGGTCGGCCTGGAACAGCGGCTCGCCGCGCCAGCCGGGCTGGTCGGGGTAATCGTCCAGCCGCACCGCCGTGCCGCTGTCCACCACCCCGTCCATGAACAGCTTGACGAAACCCGAGCACAGCCAGTCGTCGTCGAACTCGGCAGCCAGGTCGCTGGCAAACTGCAGGTCGGCCAGCGTGCGATGGTTGCGAAAGTGAAAGGGGACGCGCACCCGCGCGGTCAGCCTGCCTTGCGCGCGCAGCGCCGCCAGCACCTGCAGCGTGTAGCGGTTTCCGTCCATGTTCACGAGGCTGGTCAGCCCGTGGCGCGCGCAATGGCGCAGCCCGCGCGCCATATGCACGCAGTCGGCGACCAGTTCCGCCGCGCCCGGCGCGGGCACCGGCTCCTCGCCGGTGGCGATACCGGCGGTGATCCGCTGCGCGCCCGACAGCGCCATGACCGGGGCCTTCGCCTCGAATTCGCGCAACTCGCCGGTCGCCAGCCCATCCTTGCCCATGACGATCTCGTTGCCCGGCCCCAGCGCCCGACCCTCCAGGATCCCCGCCGCCTTCAGCGCCGCGGTATTCGCCCAGCCGGTGTGGTGGTCTGCCGCGACCAGCAGCACCGGGCGGTCGGGCAGGATCGCGTCCAGGTCCTGCCGGGTCAGCGGCCGGTTCAGGATGGCGTAGTCGCAGCCCTGTCCGATGATCAGCGGCAGGTCCGGGTGCTCGGCCGCGTAGACGCGGATCGCGCGCCCCAGCGCCGTCTCGCCCTTGACGCCCAGAAGTTGCAGATGTGCCAGTTCGGCCCCGCCCATGAAGAGATGCAGATGGCTTTCGATGAAGCCCGGCAGGACGCTGGCGCCGCGCGCGTCGATGCGCCGGGTCTGCGGACCGGCCAGCGCCGCCACCTCCTCGGCCGCGCCCACGGCCAGGATGCGCCCGCCGACCACCGCCACCGCTTCGGCACGCGGACGCGCCGGGTCCATCGTCAGGACGCGAGCGTTGGTGATGATCAGATCGGCTTTGTCGGCCATGTTCCCTCCTGCCCTTGATTCGATTATTTTGATCAAAATCTAGCGGGTCTTCCGCCGCAGGTCCAACCTTTCGTGCCCGACCACCCCGCCCCGCGCGCCATTGCGTAGTACCCGCCCCGCGGCTATGCAGGCGCGCAATGTCAGGACAGATCCGATGACCGACCAACCCGACCGCCCGCAGCTCTACCTGATCACCCCGCCGGTTTTCGAGCCCGCGGATTTCGCGCCGACGCTGGCCCGCGTGCTCGACGCCGTGCCCGTCGCCTGCCTGCGCCTGTCCATGGCCGGCGGGGACGAGGATCGCATCGCCCGCGTTGCCGACCAATTGCGCGAACTGGCGCATGCACGCGACATCCCGCTGGTGATCGAACGCCACGTCCTGCTGGCCGAACGCCTGGGCCTCGACGGCGTCCACCTGCCCGAGCGCACGCCGGGCATCCGCAAGCTGCGCGAAACGCTGGGCAAGGACGCGATCATCGGCGCGGCCTGCGGCGCCTCCCGGCACGAGGGGCTTTCGGCGGCCGAGGCCGGCGCCGACTATGTCGCCTTCGGCCCGGTCGGCGACAGCCCGCTGGGCGGCGGTTCCACAGTGGATGCAGAGCTATTCGAATGGTGGTCGCAGATGATCGAGGTGCCGGTCGTCGCCGAAGGCGCCCTGACGCCCGAACTCGTCGCCGCACTGGCCCCGATCACCGATTTCATCGCCCTCGGGGACGAGGTCTGGATCCAGGACGACCCGCTGGCCGCCCTGCGCCGGCTGATCGCGCCGCTCGACCTCTGAGCCGCGCCGGCGCGCTTGCCGGGGCGCTTCCGGCTCTGGTAAGGACGGGTCTGGCCTGCCTCCGACGGAACCTGCCATGACCACCGAACCGCCCCCGCCGAAGCGCGGCGTTCTTGCCCTCTTGCGCAATTCGTTTCTGACCGGGCTCGTGATCGTCGCGCCCGCGGTGCTGACCATCTGGATCATCGTCGCCACGGTCGAATTCATCGACAACCGCGTGCTGCCGCTGATCCCGCGGACGATCCTGCCGGACTTCCTGACCGGCATGACCTTCCCCGGCATGGGCGTGCTGATCTTCCTGATCTTCACGATGGTCGTCGGCTGGCTGGCCAAGGGGATCATCGGGCGCAGCCTGATCGATTGGGGCGAACGGATCGTTTCGCGGATGCCGGTGGTGCGGTCGGTCTATCAGGGCCTCAAGCAGATCGCCGAGACGGTCTTCGCGCAGTCCTCGACCAGCTTCAACCGCGCCTGCCTCGTCGAATATCCTCGCCGCGGCATCTGGGCGATCGCCTTCATTTCGACCGATACGCGCGGCGAGATCGCGGGCCATCTGGGCACGGGCGAAAAACACATCGCCGTCTTCCTGCCGACCACGCCGAACCCGACTTCGGGCTTTCTGCTGTTCGTGCCGGAAGCCGACGTGAAACCTCTGGAGATGAGCGTCGAGGACGCAGCGAAACTTGTCATCTCGGCCGGATTGGTCGTGCCCGCCCCTGACAAGCTCGACAACCGGCCAGCGCGGCGCCGTTGATCCCGACAGCCGGGACAATCGCATTTCATCCTGGCCGCCGCAAACCTTTCGGGTTTCCTGCGCCGGCGTGCGTTCGTGCCATACGCTTGCCATACGCTTGCCATACGCCTGCCATACGCCTGCCAGCCGGTTTCCGGCAGGCCGCTGGCAGGGTCTATTCCGCCGCCGCGCGCGTCCGGTTCAGCAGCGGCGCCAGGTAGCGCCCGGTGTGGCTGGCGTCGACGCGCGCGATATCCTCGGGTGTCCCTTCGGCCACGATCAGCCCGCCGCCGTCGCCCCCTTCGGGCCCGATGTCGATGATCCAGTCGGCGGTCTTGATCACGTCCAGATTGTGCTCGATCACCACCACGGTATTGCCCTGATCGACCAGTTCGTGCAGCACTTCCAGCAGCTTGCGCACATCCTCGAAGTGCAGGCCGGTCGTCGGCTCGTCGAGGATATAGAGCGTCCGCCCGGTCGAACGGCGGCTCAGTTCCTTCGACAGCTTGACGCGCTGCGCCTCGCCGCCTGACAGCGTCGTCGCCTGCTGGCCGACCTTGATGTAACTCAGCCCGACGCGCATCAGCGCATCCATCTTCTCGCGGATCGCCGGGACCGCCTGGAAGAAGCCCTGCGCCTCTTCAACCGTCATGTCAAGAACGTCGGCTATGCTATTGCCTTTGTAAAGAACTTCTAGTGTTTCGCGATTATATCGCGCGCCCTTGCAGGTCTCGCAGGTGACATAGACGTCGGGCAGGAAGTTCATCTCGATCTTCAGCACGCCATCGCCCTGGCACGCCTCGCAGCGCCCGCCCTTGACGTTGAAAGAAAACCGCCCCGGCTTGTAGCCGCGCGCCTTCGCTTCGGGCAGGCCGGCGAACCAGTCGCGGATCGGCCCGAACGCCCCGGTATAGGTCGCCGGGTTCGACCGCGGCGTGCGTCCGATCGGGCGCTGGTCGATGTCGATGACCTTGTCCAGATGCTGAAGCCCGGTGATCGTCTCGCAGGGCGCTGGCGTCTGCCGGGCGCCGTTCAGTCGCATCGAGGCGGTCTTGAACAGCGTCTCGACGGTCAGCGTCGACTTGCCGCCCCCCGACACCCCGGTCACGCAGACGAATTTCCCCGCCGGAAAATCGACGGTCACACCGCGAAGGTTGTTCCCGGTCGCATTCACCACCCGCAGCGACTTGCCGTTGCCCTTGCGCCGTTCCGCCGGCACCTCGATCCGCCGCGCGCCCGACAGGTATTGCCCGGTCAGGCTGGCCGGATCGGCGGTGATCGCCTCGGGCTTGCCCTCGGCAACCACGCGCCCGCCATGCACACCGGCGCCGGGGCCGATGTCCAGCACCCAGTCGGCGGTACGGATCGCTTCCTCGTCATGCTCGACGACCAGCACGGTGTTGCCCTGGTCGCGCAGGTTGCGCAGCGTCGTCAGCAGGCGGTCGTTGTCGCGCTGGTGCAACCCGATCGAGGGTTCGTCGAGCACGTAGAGCACGCCGGTCAGCCCGCTGCCGATCTGGCTCGCCAACCGGATGCGCTGGCTCTCGCCGCCTGAAAGGGTGCCGGCCGCGCGGCTGAGCGTCAGGTAGTCCAGTCCGACATTGACAAGGAATCCAAGGCGTTCGCGGATTTCCTTGATGATCGCCGCGGCGATCTGGTTCTTCTGATTGCTCAGGTGATCGGGCGCGGTGTCGATCCAGGCCAGCGCCTCCTTGATCGACATCTCGCTGACTTCGGCGATGTGCAGAAGCTTGTGACGCCCGCCTTTGGCGGGACCGATCTTCACCGCCAGCGCCTCGGGCTTCAGGCGCGCGCCGCCGCAGGTGCTGCACGGCCGGTTGTTCTGGTAGCGCTCGAATTCCTCGCGCACCCAGGCGCTGTCGGTCTCCCGGTAGCGGCGCTCCATGTTCGGGATCACCCCTTCGAAGCTGCGGGTGACGTTGTAGACCCGCCCGCCGTCGTCGTAGCGGAACGGGATTTCCTCGCCGTCGGACCCGTGCAGCAGCACCGTCTTCACCGCGTCGGGCAGGTCGCGCCAGGGCGTGCGGGCGTCGAACCCGTAGTGCTTGGCCAGCGCCTCGATCGTCTGCAGGAAATAGGGCGACTTGCCCTTGCGCCAGGGGGCGATGGCGCCGTCCTCCAGCCGCAGCATCTGGTCGGGCACGACCAGGCGTTCATCGAAGAACAGCTCCACCCCCAGCCCGTCGCAGGCCGGACAGGCGCCGAAGGGCGCGTTGAACGAAAACAGCCGCGGTTCGATCTCGGGGATGGTGAAGCCGCTGACCGGACAGGCGAAATTCTCGGAAAAGGTGATCCGCTCGGCGCTGTCGTCGGCCAGTTCCAGCACCGCGATGCCCTGCGCCAGGTCCAGCGCGGTGCGGAAACTGTCCGCCAGGCGCGTCTCCATCCCCGCGCGCACCACGATCCGGTCGACCACCACGTCGATGTCGTGGCGGAACTTCTTGTCCAGCTCCGGCGGGCTGTCGAGTTCGTGAAAGGTCCCGTCGACCTTGACGCGCTGGAAGCCCTGCTTGCGCAACTCCAGGAATTCCTTGCGGTATTCGCCCTTGCGGTCGCGCACGATGGGGGCCAGCAGGTAGGCGCGCGTGCCCTCCGCCATGGCCAATACTCGGTCGACCATGTCCTGCACCTGCTGCGCCTCGATCGGCAGGCCGGTGGCGGGGCTGTAGGGGGTGCCGGCGCGGGCGAACAGCAGCCGCAGGTAGTCGTGGATCTCGGTCACCGTGCCGACGGTCGAGCGCGGGTTCTTCGAGGTCGTCTTCTGCTCGATGGAAATCGCCGGGCTGAGGCCCGAGATATGGTCCACATCGGGCTTCTGCATCATGTTCAGGAACTGCCGCGCATAGGCGCTCAGGCTCTCGACGTAGCGGCGCTGCCCCTCGGCATAGATCGTGTCGAAGGCCAGCGACGACTTGCCCGACCCCGACAGACCGGTGATCACCACCAGCTGGTCGCGCGGGATATCGACATCGATCCCCTTGAGGTTATGCTCGCGCGCGCCGCGCACCTCGATGAACTTCTGTTCCGCCATTTTCAGCCCCCGAACCTCAAGCCCCCTACATAGGTCACTCCTGGCGAGTCGCCAAACCGAAATTGTGAACGAAGCAAGAACACCTCACTGCGTTGTCACTGTCGGAGCGCGCCGGATCGGACTACCCTGCCGCATACGCACAGACAGGAGGAAACATGCAGATCACCCGTCGAATGCTGTTTGCCGCCGTCGCGCTGCTGCCCGCCCTGCCCGCGCTCGGGCATCACGGTTGGCGCTGGACGGCGGACGGCAAGATCGAACTCACCGGCGTCATCACGGACGCCCAACTCGGCAATCCCCACGGCGTGCTGACCGTCGACGCCGAGGGGGAGATCTGGCGCGTCGAGGTCGGCCAACCCTGGCGAAATGCACGCGTGGGGCTGGAGGATTCGATGCTCGCGCCGGGCGTGGAGATCGTGGCGATCGGCCCGCGGTCGGCCGACCCATCGGAAAACCTGCTGAAGGCCGAGCGGGTCGTGATCGCGGGGCAGAACTACGATCTCTATCCCGATCGGCTCTGACGGCTGCCGGTGACCGAGACGCTGTCCCTGCTCGAGGCGACGGCACTGGCGCAGCACCTGAAGGTGTCGCGCTGGACCTATCCGCTGGTCAATGCCGGTCACATCCTCGGCATCGCGCTCCTGATCGGGGCGGTGGTGCCGATGGACCTGCGAATCCTGCGCGGCATCAATGTCGCCCGGACCGTGGCGCTGCTGCGACCCTTTGCCGTTGCCGGGCTTCTTCTGGCGATGACCTGTGGGCTGATGCTCTTCATCGTGCAGCCAGTGGATTATGCCGCCAGCCCGTGGTTTCGTGCAAAGCTGGTTCTTCTGGCGCTGGCGATCGGCAATGCCGTTCTGCACCCTCGGATCGCGGACCATCCCTTGTCACGCCAGCGCGTCGCCGTCGTCCTCTCGCTCGCGCTCTGGCCCTCGGTGCTGATCGCGGGCCGGATGATCGCCTACGGCTAGAAGTGGATCGCGCGTCCGTAGGCGTCCAGGACCGATTCGTGCATCATCTCGCTCAGCGTCGGATGCGGGAAGACGGTGTGCATCAGTTCTTCCTCGGTCGTCTCCAGCGTGCGGCCGACGACATAGCCCTGGATCAGTTCGGTCACTTCCGCCCCGATCATGTGCGCGCCCAGCAACTCGCCGGTCTTGGCGTCGAAGACGGTCTTGATCATGCCCTCGGATTCGCCCAGCGCGATGGCCTTGCCGTTGCCGATGAAGGGGAAGCGGCCGACCTTGACCTGGTGCCCGGCCTCCTTCGCCTTCGCCTCAGACAGCCCGACCGAGGCGACCTGCGGATGGCAATAGGTGCAGCCGGCGATGGCCGCGGGCTTGACCGGATGCGGGTTCATGCCGGCGATCTTCTCGGCCACCACCACGCCTTCGTGGCTGGCCTTGTGCGCCAGCCACGGCGCGCCGGCGATATCGCCGATGGCCCACAGACCCTTGACCCCGGTGCGCCCGTATTCGTCGGTCACCACATGCGTGCGGTCGACCTTGACGCCCAGTTCCTCCAGCCCCAGTCCCTCGGTATTGCCGACGATGCCGACGGCCGAGATCACGGTGTCGAACTCGGCGGTTTCGGTCTTGCCGCCGGCTTCCAGATGCGCGGTGACCTTGCCCTTGCCGCGTTCAAGCTTCTTGACCGTGGTCTTGACGCGGATCGACATGCCCTGCTTCTCGAACGCCTTCTTCGCGAAGGCCGAGATTTCCTCGTCCTCCACCGGCAGGACGCGGTCCATCACCTCGACCACCGTGGTCTTGGCACCCAGCGTGTTGAAGAAGCTGGCGAATTCGATGCCGATGGCGCCCGAGCCGATGACCAGCAGGTTCTTCGGCATGCGCTTGGGCTGCAGCGCGTGCCTGTAGGTCCAGACCAGGTCGCCGTCGGCCTCCAGCCCCGGCAGTTCCCGCGCCCGCGCGCCGGTGGCCAGGATGACCTCGGGCGCGGTCAGATCCTCGGTCCCCTTGTCGGTCTTGACGCTGACCTTGCCCGGCGCGGTGATCTTGGCCGCGCCCATCACCACCGTGACCTTGTTCTTCTTCATCAGATGGCCGATTCCGCTGGTCAGCTGTCCCGCCACCTTGCGCGAGCGCTTGATCACCGCATCGAGGTCGAAATCGACCCCCTCGGCCTTCAGGCCGAATTCCTTGGCGCGGTGCATCAGGTGAAAGACCTCGGCCGAGCGCAGCAACGCCTTCGTCGGGATGCAGCCCCAGTTCAGGCAGATCCCGCCCAGATGCTCGCGCTCCACGATGACGACGCGTTTGTCCAGTTGCGCGGCGCGTATCGCCGCCACATAGCCGCCGGGTCCCGCCCCGATCACGATGACATCAAAGCCCTGCTGCGCCATGGAAACCCCCCGAAGAAATCTGTTCCGACGTTATGCCGATCCGCCGCGCCGGGCAATGCCGCGCGCAGCCGCGCCCCGACAGGCCAGGACCGGGCCGCAAGCGGGCGCCTCAGGCCAGTTCCCGCACGACCGCCCCGTAGCCGCCCTTGTCGAGGAAGCGCTGTTCATCCGGCGTGCTTTTCCGGCCCAGCGCGGGATTGCGGTAGGGAAAGCGGCCGAAGCGCCGGATCACGTCGCGGTGCGCGCGGGCGTGGCGCAGGTTCTCCGTGCCGGTGTCGGGCATGCGGGCGATGAACAGGCGCACGCTGCGGTCCTGGTCGAATGTATCCTCGGCATGCATGAACGGCAGGTAGAAGAACTGGCGGATCGGCTCGGGCGTCTTCAGGTCGAAATCGCGCTGCACGGCGATCATCGCCGCGTCGCGGGCCATCCGGTCGGTGGCAAACGCACGCGGGTCGTCGCGGAACAGGTTGCGGGGAAACTGGTCGGTGACGATGATGTAGGCCAGCGCCCCGGTCGGGTTGCTGCACCAGTGGGTCAGCCCGCCCTCGGCGGCCTTTTCCCAATCGGCCAGGAAGCGCGCGCGGATCTCCGCGTCCAGTTCCGGCGCCGCACCGTACCAGCCCTCGGGACCGACCTCGTCCCAGAAGCGTACGATCTCTTCAGCGCGCTGCGGCATGGGCTCCCCCTCCTGCTTCATCGGGTTGCGCAGCCTCGAAGGCCGCATCAAGTGTCACAACCGAGGCGCCCGGGGTCAAGGGCGTATAGCTGCCCTGATCCGCAATCTCGGGGGCGGCGCGACGCGACATGCGCCAGAACCCGTAGCCAACCAGCATCGCCGAAAGCACGGCGACGAACAGAAAGAACCCCGAAGGCCCTACCGCGCTCATCAGCCAGCCCAGCACCAGCGGCCCGGCCACCGCGCCGACCCCGTTCAGGAACAGCAATCCCCCCGAGGCACCCGCCATGTCGTCGCTTTGCAGGAAGTCGTTGGTATGCGCCAACAGCAGCGAATAGAGCGGGTTGGCTGTCCCGCCGATAATCAGTGCAAGTGCCAGCAGCACGACAAGGGGCAGCGTCAGAACGAAGCCGATCAGCGACGCCAGCATGCACAACCCGGCCACGCCGATGATCAGGCGCCGCCGGTCCATCCGGTCCGACAGCGCCCCGATCGGATACTGGAACACCAGCCCGCCCAGATAGATCGCGGCCACGAAGGTTGAAATCTCCAGCACGCTCAGCCCCACCAGCGCGCCCCAGACCGCGACCATGCCGAAAAGCACGGAATAGATGCCGCCCATCAGGAAGATCCCGACGCAGCCCAGCGGAGAGATGCGGAAAAGCTTCACGATCCCCATCGACTTGGCCGAGGAGAATCCCGGCGCCGGCGTCACGCTCAGCAGGATCGGCGTGAAGGCCAGCGACACCAGCACCGACGCGATGACGAAGAGGTTGTAACCCCCCGGATCGGCCAGGTTCAGCAGGCCCTGGGCGGTGATGATCCCGACCATCTGCACGATCATGTACAAGGACAGCGTCTGCCCGCGCGTCTCGTTCGTGGCGGCGTTGTTGAGCCAGCTTTCGGCGGTCACATAGACGCCGGCAAAGCAGAACCCGATGACCACGCGCAGCGCCGACCAGGCAATCCAGTCGGGCGCCGCCGCATAGAGCACCAGCACCGCCGAGATCATCGAGCCGAGCCCGGCGAAGACCCGCACATGCCCGACCCGGCTGATCATCCCCGGCGCCAGTTGCGAGCCCAGCAGGAAGCCCGCGAAATAGGCCGACATGACGACCGACATCTGCCAGGTCTCGAACCCCTCGATCGAGCCCCGGATGCCCAGCAGCGTGCCCTGAAGCCCGTTGCCGATCATCAGCAGCATCATGCCCAGAAGCAGGGTCCAGCTGGCGAAGAAAACTCTCAACATCGGCAAATCCGTCCGGGTCTCGGGGTGGCGGCAATGGGCGCGACGCTAGCACGGTCGACGCCGGGCGACACGCGGGAAAGCGCGCCGCCGTCGTGGGGGGCGTCCTATCAGGCGTGGCGGTCGGGAACCAGAAGCGAGGCATCGCCATAGGAAAAGAATCGGTAGCGCGCGGCCACGGCGTGGGCATAGATGCGCCGAACCTCGTCCATCCCCATCAGGGCCGCGACCAGCATCATCAGCGTCGATTTCGGCAGGTGGAAGTTGGTCATCAGCGCATCGGTGACCCGGAAGCGATAGCCGGGATAGATGAAGATGTCGGTCTCGCCCCGCCAGGGGTGCACGCCGCCCTCGCCCGCCGCGCTTTCGATCAGCCGCAGCGCCGTCGTGCCCACCGGGATGACCCGCCCGCCGGCGGCGCGCGTGGCGTTGATCTCGGCGGCGGCGGCGGCGCTCACCTCGCCCCATTCGGCGTGCATCCGGTGCGTCGCCACATCCTCGACCTTGACCGGCAGGAAGGTGCCGGCGCCGACATGCAGCGTCACCTCGGTCATGTCGATCCCGCGCGCGCGCAGGCTCTCCAGCAGGGCGGCGTCGAAATGCAGACTGGCGGTGGGTGCGGCCACCGCGCCGGCACGGCGGGCGAACACGGTCTGGTAATCGGCGCGGTCCCGCGCATCCGCCGCCCGCCGCGCGGCGATATAGGGCGGCAGCGGCATCTGGCCGGCACTCTCCAGCGCGGCGTCGAACGCGGCACCCGTCTGGTCGAATGCGACCACCGCCGCGTCGGCCTCGCGCGCGACGACGCGGCCCGAAAGTGCCGCGCCAAAGACCAGCCGGTCGCCGGGCGCAAGCTTGCGCAGGGGTTTTGCCAGCACCCGCCACGCCCCGTCCGGGGCCGGCGCGATCAGGGTCAGTTCCACCTTCGCCCGGCCGCTGCCGTCGCGGCTGTCGCGCAGCCGCTCGCCGATCAGCCGCGCCGGGATCACCTTGGTGTTGTTCAGCACCAGCCGGTCGCCGGGGCGCAGGATCTCGGGCAGGTCGCGCACATGGCGGTCGCGGATCACCCCGCCCTCGGCGTGCAGCAGGCGCGCGGCGGGGCGCGGATGCACCGGCCGCGTCGCGATCAGGTCGTCCGGCAGGTCGAAGTCGAAATCGCTCAGTTTCACGCGCGTGACCCGCTAATTTGCCGCCGCCCCTTTATCCCCGCCGCGCGGTGACTAAAACACAAGGGAAAGTCAACAGGAGGACCATGATGGAACCCGGCACCGAAGCCCCCGATTTCACCGCCCCGCGCGACGGGGGCGGCACGCTGACCCTGTCCGAGTTGCGCCCGAAGAAGGTCGTGCTCTACTTCTACCCCAAGGACGACACCTCGGGCTGCACGAAGGAAGCGGTGGGCTTCACCGAACGCGCCACCGCCTTCGACGCCGCCGGCGCGGTCGTCGTCGGCGTCTCGAAGGACAGCGTGAAAAGCCACGACAAGTTCATCGCCAAGCACGGCCTCGGCATCGCCCTCGTCTCGGACGAGGACGGCGACATCTGCGAGCGCTACGGCACCTGGGTCGAGAAGAACATGTACGGCAAGAAATACATGGGCATCGAGCGGACCACCGTTCTGATCGATGGCCAGGGCAAGATCGCCCGCGTCTGGAACAAGGTGAAAGTCCCCGGCCATGTCGAGGAGGTGCTGGAGGCCGCGAAGGCGCTCTGAACCCACGGTCTTTCGGGCGTTGGCGGGGGAACGAAACGCGCCGCCGCACGTTGACCTTCGACTTCAACAAGGATTGCCCGAAATGACCCTCCTTCCCAAGACCCTGCCCCTGCTTGCCGCTCTCCTCCTCGCCGCCTGCAACACGGTCGAGGGGGCGGGCCAGGACATCACCCGCGCCGGCGTCGCGATCCAGCAGGAAGCCCGCGCGGCAGACTGACCCGACCTCGGTCTTCCGGACCCGGAACCGCCGGCCGCGCACTCAGCAGCACGGTCGGATTTTCTTGTTCCGGCCATGCCCCGAGGGACGCGCCGACACCGCAAAGCCGGACCACCCCTGGCCGCACGGCGCCCGCTTGCTCCCCGCGTTCGCCGGGGTCCGGGCCCAACACCGACCCCGGACCGGACCCCGGCGGCACATCGCGACGTGCTATGCAACGTCCTGTGCGTCCCCGTCGCCCAAGACCCTAGCCCCAGCAGAAGCCCCGGTCGACGGCGGACAGGGGCAGATTGCCCCACACCCCTTTCCAAGTGATGAGCGTACCGTTCGGCACTGCCATACGTTTGCCATACGCTTGCCAGCCGCTTGCCATACACTTTCCAGCAGGCTCTGCCGGCACCGGGAAGCGTCTTTTTCCACCGCGTCAGAGCGACGGATCGCCGGGTAATCCCAGCCGCGAAAGCAGCCGCTCCAGCACCGGGCGGCACCCGCTCCAGTCCGCGGAACGCGCCGCGAAAAGCGTGGCCTGCGACTGCAGGACCGGCGGCGCTGCAAGCACTTTCAAGTGGTTAGCCCGCAAAGTCGCGCCGGTCGAGGTGATGTCGGCCACCGCCTCGGCGGTCAGGTTGCGGATCGTCCCCTCGGTCGCGCCCTGGCTGTCGACCAGCTGGTAATCCGCCACCCCATGCCGCCGCAGATAGTCCCGCACCAGCCGGTGATACTTCGTCGCGATCCGCAACCGAAACCCATGCCCCCCCCGAAACCCCGCCGCCACCGCGTCCAGATCGTCCAGCGTGTCCACGTCCACCCAGGCCGCCGGCACCGCTACTACCAGATCGGCATGGCCAAACCCCATAGGCGCCAACTCCACCACCTGCGCCGACCAGTCGGCCAGTTGCTCGCGCACCAGATCGCTGCCGGTGACCCCCAGATGCAGGCGCCCGGCGGCCAGTTCGCGCGGCACTTCGCCCGCCGACAGCAGCACCAGGTCCGCGCCCTCGACACCGTTGATTTCGCCGGAATATTCCCGCGTGTCGCCGGTGCGCCGCATCGGCACACCGCGGCTGGCGAACCAGTCGAAGCACTGCTCCATCAGCCGCCCTTTGGACGGCACGCCGATCTTCAGCCGCATCAGCCCGCCCCCTTCAGCGCCGCCACCAGCGCTGGCCGGATCACGCCCCCCACCGCCGGGATCGACCGCCCCTGCCCCAGCACCGCAGTCAGCGCGTCGTAGCGCCCGCCGGTCGCCACCGGCGGCAGGTCGGGCCGGGCCTCGGCCACGAAGCCGAAGACGAAACCGTCGTAGTATTCCAGCGTGGTGCGCCCGTAGCTTGCCTCGAAATCCAGGTCTGCAACGTCGATGCCGCGCGCCTCCAGCGCCTCCAGCCGGCGGGCGAATCCGGTGACCGATTCCACAATCCAGGGCAGGACGCGGGCATGCGCCCGAAGTTCCTGCAAGGCCGCAGGCGCCTTGGCGGCGATGGACACCAGCGCCTCCAGGTCATCGACAAGCCCCGCCGCAACCGGCGGGGTCGCCGCATCCTCCGCCAGCAATTGCAGGCGCGCGTCGATCTCCGCCACGCTGCGCAGCCCGATATGCGGCGCATCGCTGACCGGCCGTTCGCCGCGCGCCAGCAACTCCAGCAGGGTCGCACGCTCAGGCGAGACCGGGACGCGCCCGGCATAGCGTTCCAGCAGGGCGCGGAAACGATGCGGCCGCCAGAGGTGGCGCAGCAACGCGGCCTTGCGCGCCGCGCTGGTCGGCAGGCCCTGCACGGCGGCGCGCAAGATGCCGATATCGCCGGTCGCCGCGCGCAGCCTCAGCGGCGCCAGCAGCCGGGCGAACAACGCAAAGACCTCGGCGTCGGCCTCCGCCGGTCGCTCGCGGTCGAAAAGCTCGAATCCCGCCTGCAGGTATTCCGAGGCGCGCTCGGACTTGCGGCTTTCCTGCTTGCGAAAGACCTCTCCCAGATAGGCGTAGCGCGCGGGCTCGGCGCCGCCCTGCATATGCGCCTGCACCACCGGCACGGTGAAGTCGGGGCGCAGCATCATCTCGCCGCGCAGCGGATCCTGCGTGACATAGGCGCGCGCCCGGATATCCTCGCCATAGAGGTCGAGCAGCACCTCGGCCGGTTGCAGGATGTCGGCCTCCACCGGCTGCGCGCCCGCCGCAACGAAGGCCGCGAGCAGCCGCTGCCCCTCGGCCCGAACGCCGGCGGGATCGGGCGTCACCGAGTTCACGTCCGCGCCAGGATACGGCGCACGGCGGCGACCAGGTCGGCGCGCGGAACCTCCTGCTGCGCCGGCTGGGATTTCCATTCTTCCAGAGAGGCTTCCGCCGATATCTTCGCACCGAGTATCAGGTCCTTGACCTGGACCATGTCGCGCGCCGCCTCGTCCCCGCCCTGGATGATCGCCACCGGAGCGCCCCGCCTGTCGGCGTACTTGAGCTGGTTGCCGAAGTTCTTCGGATTGCCCAGGTAGACCTCGGCCCGGATGCCCGCCTGACGCAGATCCGCGGCCATTTTCTGGTAATCGCCCATCCGCTCGCGGTCCATGACGGTCACCACGACCGGACCCTGCGCCTCCGCGCCCGTCAGCCCCTTTGCCGCCAGCGCAGCTAGCAACCGGTCGACGCCGATCGACACGCCCGTCGCCGGCACCGCCTGCCCGGTAAAGCGCTTGACCAGATCGTCGTACCGCCCGCCACCCGCGACCGAGCCGAACTGCCGCGGCCGCCCTTTCTCGTCCATGATCTCGAAGGTCAGTTCCGCCTCGTAGACCGGGCCGGTGTAGTAGCCAAGGCCGCGCACGACCGAGGGGTCGATGACGATGCGGTCGGGGCCGTAGCCCTGGGCGGCGAGGAGGTCTGCGATCGCTTCTAATTCGGAGACGCCTTCGGCGCCGATGATGGACGTTCCGACGATCTCTCTGAGGTGCTTGAGGGTCACCAAGTTGCGGTAAACCGCCGCTTCCTCATCTGTACCAAGGGGACGGCCGGTATCTTCGCTGAATGAAGAGAGAGCGCGCGTGAGACGGCTGTGGGGCACTCCGTCTCCGATAATCTCGGTGACATATTCGCCCAACGCCCCCTGAATAAGGCGGTTTGCCCCCACAAAACCCATCACGATCTCAGACTGAGCCTCCGACAGGTCCGCGCCTTTGGTAAAGTCGCCGCTTTCGTCCTTGCGCCCCGCGCGCAAAAGCGCGCGGACGCCGGCTTCGCCCAGCCGGTCCAGCTTGTCGATGGCGCGCATGACGATGCCGCGTTCGTGGGCGAACTTCTCGGGGTCGGCCGGGTCGAGGATGCCCGCCACCTCCATCACCCCGTTCAGCACCTTGCGGTTGTTCACCCGCACCACGTAGTCGCCACGCGCGATCCCCACCGCCTCCAGCGCATCGGCCAGCATCGCGCAGATCTCGGCATCCGCGGCTACCGACGCCGCACCAACCGTGTCCGCATCGCATTGGTAGAACTGCCGGAACCGACCCGGCCCCGGCTTCTCGTTGCGCCAGACCGGGCCCATTGCGTAGCGGCGGTAGGGGCTGGGCAGGTCGTTGCGGTACTGTGCGGCGACGCGGGCCAGCGGTGCCGTCAGGTCGTAGCGCAGCGCCAGCCAGTCGCTGTCCTCCTGCCAGGCGAAGACGCCCTCGTTCGGGCGCTCGACATCGGGCAGGAACTTGCCCAAGGCCTCCACCGTCTCGACGGCCGAGGTCTCCAGCGGGTCGAACCCGTAGCGATGGTAAACCTCGGCGATGCGCGCCAGCATCGTCTGCCGCGCCGTCACCTCGGCGCCGAAATAGTCGCGAAAGCCCTTCGGCGTTTCGGCCCGGGGGCGGCGGGGGGCTTTGGTCCTGCTCATCGGATGGTCCGCGCGTGGCTCTGTCGGGCGCGAGGTCTAGCCGAACGGGACCGGGTGGGCAAGCAGGGCGCCGTTGACGCCGGGTCGGCCGCGCGTGATGATGGCGGCCAAAGGAGCCGCGCAATGTCCGACAGCCGCCTTGACCGTGTCGAGGAACAGATTGCCCATCTGACCCGCACGACCGACGATCTGTCAGAACTTCTGCGCGGCTTGACCGCGCGCCTGGACCGGCTGGAACGTCAGCTCGCCCTGCTCCTCGACCGCGAGGCAGAGCGTGAAGAAGGCACCGGCGGCTCGGTCCTGCTGGCCGACCAGCGCCCACCCCACTGGTAGGCGTGCCGGCACCCGCCGCAACGCCCGGGCACGGCGTTCGCGAAAGTTTCGTTGCGGTTAACGGCGCTGATTTTCCGTTTTGTTTCATAGTCTTATCAAAGTGCGCGCATGCGCGCACCGGGCGAACGGAAGGCACTCCAACGAAAAAGGGGCGGCCCGTTGGCCGCCCCTTTTATAACCTGAGTTCAGGTCGGGATCACATCATCCCGTCCATGCCGCCCATGCCGCCCATGCCGGGCGCACCGCCGCCCGAGCCCTTCGGCTCCGGCTTGTCGGCGATCATCGCCTCGGTGGTGATCAGCAGGCCCGCGACGGAAGCCGCGTCTTCCAGCGCCGTGCGCACGACCTTGGCCGGGTCGATCACGCCGAACTTGAACATGTCGCCATATTCCTCGGTCTGCGCGTTGAAGCCGAAGTTGGTGTCGTTCGACTCGCGGACCTTGCCGGCCACGACCGAACCATCGACACCGGCGTTCTCGGCGATCTGGCGCAGCGGTGCTTCCAGCGCGCGGCGCACGATGGTGATGCCGGCGTTCTGGTCGCTGTTCACGCCGGTCAACCCGTCGAGCACCTTGGCAGCCTGCACCAGCGACACGCCGCCGCCGACCACGATGCCTTCCTGAACGGCCGCGCGGGTGGCGTTCAGCGCGTCATCGACGCGGTCCTTGCGCTCCTTCACCTCGATCTCGGTCATGCCGCCGACGCGGATCACCGCAACGCCGCCAGCCAGCTTGGCCAGACGCTCCTGCAGCTTCTCCTTGTCGTAGTCCGAGGTGGTTTCCTCGACCTGCTGACGGATCTGCGTGACGCGGGCCTCGATCTCGGACTTCTCGCCGGCGCCGTCGATGATCGTGGTGTCGTCCTTCTTGATCAGGACGCGCTTGGCCGTGCCGAGCATGTCGAGCGTGACATTCTCCAGCTTCATGCCCAGATCTTCGCTGATCACCTGACCGCCGGTCAGGATGGCGATGTCCTGCAGCATGGCCTTGCGGCGGTCGCCGAAGCCCGGCGCCTTGACGGCCGCGACCTTCAGGCCGCCGCGCAGCTTGTTGACCACCAGCGTAGCCAGCGCCTCGCCCTCGACGTCCTCGGCGATGATCAGCAGCGGCTTCTGGCTCTGGATCACCGATTCCAGCAGCGGAACCATCGGCTGCAGAGAGGACAGCTTCTTCTCGTGGATCAGCAGATAGCAATCCTCGAGTTCGGCCACCATCTTGTCGGGATTGGTGATGAAGTAGGGCGACAGGTAGCCCCGGTCGAACTGCATGCCCTCGACGACTTCAACGTCGGTTTCCATGCCCTTGTTCTCTTCGACGGTGATGACACCCTCGTTGCCGACCTTCTGCATCGCATCGGCGATGAAGCGGCCGATCTGCGTCTCGCCGTTGGACGAGATGGTGCCGACCTGCGCGACCTCGTCGCTGTCCTTCACCGGGCGCGAGGCGGTCTTGATGGCGTCGACCACCTTGGAGACGGCCAGGTCGATGCCGCGCTTCAGGTCCATCGGGTTCATGCCGGCGGCGACCGACTTCAGGCCTTCGCGGATGATGGCCTGGGCCAGCACGGTGGCGGTGGTGGTGCCGTCGCCGGCCTCGTCATTGGTGCGGTTGGCCACTTCCTTGACCATCTGCGCGCCCATGTTTTCGAACTTGTCGGTAAGCTCGATCTCCTTGGCGACGGTCACGCCGTCCTTGGTGATGCGCGGCGAGCCGAACGACTTCTCGATGACCACGTTGCGGCCCTTCGGACCCAGCGTGACCTTGACGGCGTCGGCAAGGACGTTGACGCCCCTGAGCATGCGGTCACGGGCATCGGTGTTGAACTTGACGTCTTTGGCAGACATGATGGATGCTCCTGTTAAATCTCTTGCTTCTGGTCTCGATCAGGTTCGCGAGGTCACTCGACGATGCCGAGGATGTCGCCTTCCTTCATGATCAGCAGCTCTTCGCCATTGATCGTCACCTCGGTGCCCGACCACTTGCCGAACAGCACCCGGTCGCCGGCCTTGACCGACGGGGCGATCAGTTCACCCGAATCCTTGCGCGATCCTTCGCCGACCGAGATGATCTCGCCCTCGGCGGGTTTTTCCTTGGCGGAGTCTGGAATGATCAGGCCGCCCTTGGTTTTTTCGTCGCCTTCGATACGGCGTACCAGTACACGGTCATGGAGGGGTTTGAAAGCCATCTGCGAACGCTCCCTAGGTTGCAGGTTCTGTTGCGTTTAGCACTCACTCGATCCGAGTGCTAACGGCTCGCAGATAAGAAGGTCGGCGGAACTTGTCAACACCTCGTCGGCGGTTCGGACGCGCTTGCGGGCCGCCATGCCCGGCGCGTAGACTCCGGCTCATGACAGATGCCTTCGGGATTGACCACCTGCCTCTTGGATCGGGCGTTATGGGCCTCTGCCCGTTGCCAGGACGCGGCGGCGATCCCGCCGGCGCTCTGGTGCGAATCGCGGACTTCGCGCCCGGTCTGGTCATTACCCTGACCCTGGCCGAGGAGATGGCCGCGCAGGACATCGCCGATCTGCCCGACCGGCTGGCCGCTCTCGGTATCGACTGGCAGCACTATCCGATCGCCGACTTCGGCACGCCCCAACCCGCGGCCGAGCCAGCCTGGCGCGTCATCGCCGACGAAGCGCGCGCGGTGCTCGACGCCGGCGGCCGCGTGCTGATCCATTGCAAGGCCGGGCGCGGACGCACCGGGGCCGCCGCCCTGCGCTTGATGATCGAGGCCGGCGAGGATCCGGAAGCCGCGTTGACCCGCTTGCGCGCCGCCCGCGCCGGAACGGTCGAGACCGAGGCGCAGCGCCGCTGGGCCGAGGCCGGCCGCCCGGCACGCCCTGCGCCCTGATCCTCCGTCCCGAAGTCGCGCGCTGTTCTGACCCGTGACAAGGCGGGACAGGCCCCCTATAAGGCGCGCGAATTTGCCAAGGGGATGTCCGCCATGATCCAGATTTTCGGCCACAAATCGCCAGACACCGATTCCACCGGATCGCCGCTGATATGGGCATGGTATCTGAACGAAGTGAAAGGCACGCCCGCGCGCGCCGTCCTTCTGGGCCCGCCCAATACCGAGGCCGCCTTCGTGCTGGACCGCTGCGGGTTCGAGACGCCTGAGATCGTCGCGGATGTCGAACCGGACGCGCCGGTCGTGATCGTCGACACCAACAACCTTGCCGAACTGCCCGCTTCGGTGGGCAAGGCCGACATCCGCGCCATCATCGACCATCACCGCCTCACCGGCGGGATCGAGACGAAGGCGCCGATCGACGTCACCATCCGCCCGCTGGCCTGCACCGCCACGGTCATGCACGACCTGATGGGCGACGATGCCGGCCGCATGCCCGACGGGATCAAGCGCCTGATGCTGTCCTGCATCCTGTCGGACACGCTCGAATTCCGCTCGCCCACGACGACCGACCATGACCGCGCGCTGGCGACCCGGCTGGCGGAGGAAATGGGCATTTCGATCCCCGCCTATGCAGAGGAACTGTTCGCGGCCAAGTCCGACATCTCGGCCTTTTCGGATGCCGACCTGCTACGCATGGACAGCAAGGAATATACGCTGGCCGGAAAGGAACTCCGCGTCTCGGTGCTGGAAACCACTGCCCCCCGGGTGGTGCTGGACCGCAAGGACAGCCTGATGCGCGCGATGCAGGACGTCGCGCAAGAGGATGGCGCCGATCAGGTGCTGCTTTTCGTCATCGACATCCTGCGCGAAGAAGCGACGCTGCTGGTGCCCAACGACACCGTGAAGCAGATCGCCGAGAAAAGCTTTGGTGCGAGCGTCGCCGGCGACACCGTGGTCCTGCCCGGCGTCATGTCGCGCAAGAAGCAGATCATCCCCGCGCTTTCGATCTGACCCCGAGCCAAGGCACCCCATGACCCGCATCATTGAGACGATGGCCGAAGTCGGTGGGCAATACGACATCCTCTACTGCGACCTCTGGGGTTGCCTGCACAACGGGCTGAAGCTTTACCCCGACGCCGTCGCCGCGCTGCAGGAATTCCGAGCCCGCGGTGGGGCGGTGGTGCTGATGACCAACGCGCCGCGCACGCACCACGCGGTCGAACGGCGGCTGGAAAAGATGGGGCTGCCGCGCGACGCCTGGGACGTGATCGTGGCTTCGGGCGACGCCACGCAGGAGGCGATGCTGATGGGCGCCGCCGGACGCAAGCTCTGGCACCTCGGCCCCGAGAAGGACGACGACCTTTTCACCCGCATCCCCGAGGAATTGGCCGACCAGCCCACGATCGAGCGCGTGGACTACGACACGGCCGAAGGGATCATCTGCACCGGCCCCTTCGACGAAATGACCGAAACACCCGAGGATTATCGCGGTCGGTTCCTCTCGGCCAAGACGCGCGGGCTGACCATGCTCAGCGCCAATCCCGACCTGGTCGTCGACCTGGGCGACCGGCGCATCTACTGCGCCGGCGCGCTGGCGCAACTCTACGCCGAGATGGGGGGCGAGGTGCTGTCCTTCGGCAAGCCGCATCCGCCGATCTACGATCTTGCGCGCCGGCGCCTTGGCGCGATGGGCATCACCTATTCCAACGACAATGTCTTCGCCGTGGGCGACGGCATAAGCACCGACATCGCCGGCGCCCAGGCCGAAGGGGTCGACGCGCTGTTCCTGACCGGGGGGCTGGAAGCCGAGCGATTCGGCGCCGATCCCGATCCCGCGGCGCTGACCGACTGGCTGGAAGCACAACAAATCTACCCCCGCTACGCCATGCGATACCTCCGGTAGCTCGCGGCGCGCCAGCAACAAAGTTGCCGGTGAGTTACCTTCCTGGAACTTTTATTACCTGCCCACCTTGCCGGCAGGGGCTGGCCGCGCTATGCTGCGCTGCAACAAGTTCAGGAATCGCCCGATGGGGCCCAAGCCGACCGGACCCGCCATGCTCGACCAGCACTCCGCCCTTGCGCGCCCGGCAGACAACCTGCCCCGCGGCACGATCTGCATCGAGGATCTCGAAATCGGGATGAGGCGCTACCTGCGCAAGGAAATCACCGACCGCGACATCCAGCTCTTTGCCGAGGTTTCGACCGACCATAACCCGGTGCATCTGGATGATTCCTACGCCCAGGACACGATCTTCGAGGGGCGCATCGCCCACGGCATGCTGACCGCCGGCCTCATCTCGGCCGTGATCGGCGAGCAACTGCCCGGCCACGGCACGATCTACATGGGCCAGTCGCTGAAGTTTCTCGCCCCCGTGCGTCCCGGCGATACCGTCCTGGCCGAGGTCACCGTGCGCGAGATCGATTACGGCAAGCGCCGGGTCACCCTTGATTGTCGCTGTGCCGTGGGCGATACCACCGTCCTCAAGGGCGAGGCGCTGGTACTGGCGCCCAGCCGCAAGTTCGACTGAGGCGGGGGCCCGGCCCCGCGCCCCACCCGGCGCAGGGACCGAATGGACATCATCACCCACTGGCAAGGCATTGATCCGGGCCTGCGCGGCGCCTCGGTTGCCATGGGCAATTTCGACGGCGTGCATCGCGGCCATCAGGCAGTGATCGACCACGCGCGCCGCGCCGACGCGCCGCTGGGCATCGTCACCTTCGATCCGCACCCGCGCGAATATTTCGCCCCCCACGCGCCCCCCTTCCGGCTGATGAACACCCCGACGCGGCGTAACCGCCTGCGCCGCCTCGGGGTGGAGCGCCTGTACGAACTGCCCTTCGGTGCCCCCCTTGCCAGCCTCTCGCCCGAAGCCTTCGCGCGCGACGTGTTGGCCGCCGGGCTGGGCATCGCCCACGTCGTCGTCGGCGCCGACTTTTGCTTCGGCAAGGGCCGCGCAGGGACCGCCGCCATGCTGTCGGACTTCGGCAGCGCCTTGGGCTTCGGGGTCACTGTCGTGCCGCTGATCGGCGGCGAGGCCGGCGCGATTTCATCGACCGCGATCCGCGCGGCGCTCTCGGACGGGCGCGTGCAGGACGCCGCCGACATGCTGGGCCACCGCCACCGCGTCGACGGCGAGGTGCAGCACGGAGCGAAGCGCGGCCGGACCCTCGGCTATCCCACCGCCAACCTTTCGCTTGCCGGGCTGCACCTGCCCCGCTTCGGCGTCTACGCGGTCAAGGTCGACGTGATCGACGGCCCTCACCGGGGCTGCCATGAGGGCGTCGCCTCGCTGGGCGTGCGCCCGATGTTCGGGAAGAATACGCCCAATCTCGAAGTTCACCTCTTCGACTTCTCCGGCGACCTCTATGGCGCGCAACTTTCCGTCGCAATGGTCGAACTCCTGCGCGGCGAAGAAAAATTCGACACCCTCGATGCCCTGATCGCCCAGATGGACGCCGACAGCGCCCGCGCCCGCGCTGTACTGGCGGGTGCCTGATGCCTCCCCGCTTCTGGGAAACCGTGCCTTTGTCGCAAATGACGCCCGAGGAATGGGAGGCCGTCTGCGACGGCTGCGGCAAGTGCTGTCTCAACAAGCTCGAGGATGAGGATACGGGCGAAATCGCTTTCACCCGGGTCGCCTGCCGGCTCTTCAACGATGCGACCTGCCGCTGCAACGACTACGCCAACCGCAAGCGCCTGGTGCCCGAATGCGTGGTCCTGACGCTGAAGACCCTGCCCGAGATCAGCACCTGGATGCCCCGATCCTGCGCCTACCGCCGCCTGAACGAGGGGCGCGGACTAGCACCCTGGCATCCGCTTGTGTCGGGCGATCCCGATACCGTCCACCGCGCCGGCATCTCGGTGCAGAACCAGACCGTCAGCGAGGCCGCGGTGCCGCTTGACGACTGGGAAGACCACATCATCGACGAGGAGATCTGATGTTCTTCGCTTCCGACAATTCCTCGGGCGTGCCCGAACAGGTCCTGGCTTCGCTTGCCCGCGCCAACGACGGCTTCGCCCTCGGCTACGGCGCCGACGAGGTCATGACCCGCGTCCGAACCCGCATCCGCGAGATCTTCGAGGCGCCCGAGGCCGCGATCTACCTCGTCGCCACCGGCACCGCGGCGAATGCGCTGGCACTCGCCACCTTCTGCACGCCCTGGGGCGCCGTCTATTGCCACCGCATCGCCCATATCGAAGAGGACGAATGCGGCGCGCCGGAATTCTACACAGGCGGGTCGAAACTGGTGCTGATGGACGGTCCCGACGGCCGAATGGACCCCGCCGTTCTGGCCGCCAAGCTTGACCGCGCGGCGGCGGTCGGCGTGCACAACGTGCAGAAGGGCATGCTCAGCCTGACCAACCTGACCGAGGCCGGCGCCCGCTATTCCGTGGCCGACATTCGCGCGCTCTGCGACATCGCGAAGGCGCATAACCTGCCCGTCCACCTCGACGGCGCCCGCTTCACCAACGCGCTCGTGGCCGAGGGCTGCACACCCGCCGAAATGACTTGGCGCGCCGGCGTCGATGTCGTCTCCTTCGGCGGCACAAAGAACGGCCTGATGGGGGTGGAAGCCGTGGTCATTTTCGACCCTGTGAAAGCCTGGGAATTCGAACTGCGCCGAAAGCGCGGCGGTCACCTCTTTTCCAAGCACCGCTTCCTGTCCGCGCAGATGGAAGGCTGGCTCGACGGCGACCTCTGGCTCGACCTGGCCCGCCACGCCAACGCCATGGCCGAACGGCTGGAGGCCGGACTCGCCCGCATTCCCGGCGCGCGCCTGCTGCACCCACGCGGCGGCAACATGGTCTTCGCCGAATGGCCCCGCGCCGGTCACCGCGCCGCACAGGACGCCGGCGCACGCTACTACTTCTGGCCATTCGACCAGTCGCTCGAAGGCCCTGGCGACGCCCCGGTCAGCGCCCGGCTCGTCGCCTCCTGGTCGACGACCGAGGGTCATGTCGACCGCTTCCTCGACCTGATTTCGACCTGATTTCGCCCCGCGGCGTGGCGCTCCGGCCTTGCATAGGGGGTCGCGCGGCTGTATGTCCGGGCGCAGCGGCGGGCGTTGTGTAGTGGTAAGACCTCAGCCTTCCAAGCTGATGACGCGGGTTCGATTCCCGCCGCCCGCTCCAGCGTTTCGTCCTAAGCGAACCAAGCAACCCGGTGGACAGCGACCGTGGGCTGCGCATAGATGCCGGTGCCAATGCATCGCCGGGGGGAAACCATGGACATCACCAAAACCGCCGCCATCGTCACCGGCGCCGCCTCGGGCCTCGGCGCGGCCACCGTGCGGCATCTGGCCGAGGCCGGCGCCCAGGTCACCATCTTCGACCGCGACGATGTCGGCGGCGGCGCGCTCGCCGACGAACTCGGCGCCGGTTTCGTCCATGTCGACGTCACCGACGAAGCCTCGGTCCAGGCAGGGATCGGCCAGGCGCGCGACCGCATGGGCCGGATCACCGCGCTGGTCAACTGCGCCGGCATCGCCCACGCGGTCAAGACGCTGGGCCGCGACGGCCCGCATCCGTTCGACCTTTTCCGCCGCACCATTGACGTCAATCTGGTAGGCACGTTCAACTGCCTCCGCCTCGCCGCCGAAGCGATGGCCGCGAACGCGCCCAACGACGACGGCGAGCGCGGCGCAATCGTCAACACCGCCTCGATCGCGGCTTTCGACGGGCAGAAGGGGCAGGCCGCCTATGCCGCCTCCAAGGCCGGTGTCGTCGGCATGGCGCTGCCCGTCGCGCGCGACCTCGCCTCGCTTGGCATCCGGGTCAACACCATCGCGCCGGGACTGTTTCTGACGCCCATGCTGCTGGGCCTGCCCGAGGAGGCGCGCGAGGCGCTGGCCGCCGACGTGCCCTTCCCGCGCCGCCTCGGCCGCCCCGAGGAATACGCCCGCCTCGCCCGCTTCCTGATCGAATCGCCCTACATGAACGGCGAATCCATCCGCATCGACGGCGCGCTCAGGATGCGCTGACGGCACCCCGCGCGAGACGCGGCTCATCGGAAACCCTTTGTTAACCGTTATTGCCGCTTTCTGAGCCTGCCCTGAAGAAAACCGCTTGCATTGTTCCCGTTTTGTGCGCAGGCTGGTGAGAACAGGAGGCGAACACAGCATTCCTTGCCGCCCCCACGGGGCTGTGAAATAAGGAGCCATCATATGGCAGAGGCAAAACTTTTCGACATGACCGACAAGCGCGCGAACGACAAGCAGAAGGCGCTCGATTCGGCGCTGGCCCAGATCGAACGGCAGTTCGGCAAGGGCTCTATCATGCGCCTCGGCGCCGACAACCCGGTGGCCGAGATCGAGGCGACCTCGACCGGTTCGCTGGGCCTCGACATCGCGCTTGGCATCGGCGGCCTGCCCAAGGGCCGCATCATCGAGGTGTATGGCCCCGAAAGCTCCGGCAAGACCACGTTGACCCTGCACGCCATCGCGGAGGAACAGAAGAAGGGCGGCATCTGCGCCTTCGTCGACGCCGAGCACGCGCTCGACCCGCAATACGCTAAGCGGTTGGGCGTCAACCTCGACGATCTGCTGATCAGCCAGCCCGACACCGGCGAACAGGCGCTGGAAATTGTCGATACGCTTGTGCGCTCGGGCGCGGTATCGATGGTCGTGGTCGATTCGGTCGCCGCCCTCACCCCCCGGTCGGAGCTGGAAGGCGACATGGGCGATTCGAGTGTCGGCGTCCACGCCCGCCTGATGAGCCAGGCCATGCGCAAGCTCACCGGCTCGATCAGCCGCTCGAAATGCATGGTCATTTTCATCAACCAGATCCGCATGAAGATCGGCGTCATGTTCGGCTCGCCCGAAACCACCACGGGCGGCAACGCGCTGAAATTTTACGCCTCGGTGCGCCTCGACATCCGCCGCATCGGCTCAATCAAGGACCGGGACGAGGTCGTCGGCAACGCCACCCGCGTCAAGGTCGTCAAGAACAAGGTCGCCCCGCCCTTCAAGCAGGTCGAATTCGACATCATGTACGGCGAGGGCATCTCGAAAACCGGCGAATTGCTGGACATCGGCGTCAAGGCCGGCGTGGTCGAGAAATCGGGAGCCTGGTATTCCTACGCCGACGAACGGATCGGCCAGGGGCGCGAGAACGCCAAGACCTACCTCAAGACCAACACCCAAATCGCGGTGGAGATCGAGGACAAAATCCGCGCCGCCAACGGGCTCGACTTCCATATGACCAGCGACGAAGGCGTCTTGACCGAGGACTGACGCGGCCCGAGCGATACTCCGGGGAGGCCCTGCGCTCCCTGCCGAGGCGCCCCCGTTCGTCCACCCATCTTGCGCGCAGCACGCCTACGCCCACCGCCGCCGCCCTCCAGCGGCCGCGTTCCTGAAGTCCTGTGCCTTGTCTCGCCAGGTAAACTCAGGGCAGGTCGCGAGCCTGCCCTTTTTCTTTTGCGCGCCTGCGGTCCCGGTTCTTTTGCACCGTCACGCAGCACAGCACACAGCACGGCCGCGCAACGCCTCCCGGGCTGCAGCCTGCACCGCCTCGCCGACCAAAGTGGTGCGCCGCCTTGCCGGCTACGCGCCCGCCATCGCCGCCT